>NZ_CP146350.1:661250-1322500 GCF_037055355.1 Streptomyces sp. DG1A-41
GCGGACCGGGGGGAGCCCTGCCAGCACCGCCGCCTCGGGGACGGGCCGCGTGTGGGCATGGAGGGGTAGGGACATGGCGGGTTCCTGGTGTGTGACGGGGACTCTGCGGCAGGAAAGGTGTGACGGGGAAGCGGGGAGACGTCAGTCGACGGCGCGTTTGATCACGTGGGTGCGCAGGTCGTCGGCCGTCTGGTTCATGTGGCCGTCCATGGCGGACCGGGCGGCCTCGGGGCTGCCGGACTCCAGCGCGGCGAGCACCCGCTCGTGGTGCGCGATGGCGTTCGTACGGATCTCGGGGACGGCCGAGGTCTGCCGGCGCCCCTCGACGAGCAGCGGGCCGAACGGCTCGAAGAGCAGTGGGACGAACAAGTTGCCCGTCGCCCGCATCACCGTGTCGTGGAAGTCGATGTCGGCCTGCACGAACTGCTCGGTGTCGCCCGCGTCGGCGGCCTCGTGCATGGCGGACAGATGCTGGCGCAGCACTTCCAGGTCCTCCTCGGTGCGGCGGGAGGCGGCGAGCTCGCACGCACCGTTCTCGATCAGCCGGCGCGCCTCGATCAGCCGCTCCGACAGAGCCCCGCTGGAGGTGCGCGAGGCCGCCCGCACGACCGGCTCCAGGGCGGTCCACCGGTCCGGCGGGTTGACGTAGGTACCCCGGCCGCGCACCACCCTGACGACGTTCTGGGCACGGAGCTGCTTGACCGCCTCGCGCACGGTCAGACGGCTGATCCCGCCCTGCTCCGAGAGCTCACCCTCGGGCGGAAGGGCGGAGTCCGGCGGGTACTGGCCGTCGATGATCGCGGTCAGCAACTGCTCGGCGAGATCGTCGGAGAGCGACATGGCGGGAACCTCTTCAGTCCGTGATCGACATCAGACATCAGACATCTGATGTCTATGTGCCGGTAACGATGGCACCGGAGGAAAGACGCGTCAAGACCCCGGCCGGAGGCAAATGGGCACACCTGCCAGGCCACCTCAACAACTGCGTCACCCACCGCTCAGTGAGCGCGCGGCCGGGCGCCCTGGCGTACCCGGCAGCGGGTTCGGCGAACAGCGAATCCGTGGGATCGGAGCGGTGGGCGCAGCGGCCGCCAGACCAGCTGCACCGGCTGACCGCGGCGCCGAACTACCCGGCCGGCACATCTGGCTCCGGCACCGGCACACTCGAACTCGGCATGCGCAAGCCCCTCGACCGCTGCCCACGTCCGGGCCACCCGCAGTATTGCGGCCGCCAGGGCCCACGCCGAGCGTGCTGCAAATGACGATGAGGAGCGTCTGCCTGGAGAGGACACGGAAGGCGTGCCCGCATGCGTGCAGGGAGAGCGGGTACGCCGCATCTCTCCCTGGGGCCACCATCACGTTCGCTGGGTGGGCGAGGAAGGCGTCCATCGACCAGTCGTTGACCTCGGCCTGGCAATGCGGACACCACACCGTCGTGATCGGCCCATCCATCGGCCCGACTCCCTGGGCCGGGCCGGGCAGGTCGGGCGCATCCTCGTACCGGCGGATGACGGCGGAGTCCACGTCCAGCACCCAGTGGGGCGGCACGATGACGGTCAGGTCGCTGGGCGCGGAGGGGGATCGTTACGATCTTGCGAACCTCAGTCGCACCGGCTGGGATGGGGCCGGGGTCAGCTGGGTTGGGGGCCGCCATGCTCTTTCCTCGTAGGCACATCCGCACTGGAAACACAGGGCGACATCAGTGAGCGGGTCCGCGCGCGTGCTGACCAACATCACCGCGTCGAATGCCTTGCACGCGGGGCAGTCCTGTACGCCAATAGATTCCTCCTCTTGCAGGACCTCCTCCCAGTAACTGAGGGCGGCCTCAGCGGGCGTTTCGTAGCCCCGGAGGCAGAATCGGCAGTTCAAGGGGCTTCGCCCACCACCAGTGCCATCTGGCGACAGGACGCACAGATCACCGTACGTTCGGCGACCTGCTCCAGACCGCCGGTCAGGTCCTGCATGCGTGTCGTTACCAGCGCCTGAAGTACGCCAGTTTCTCCCGAACGGCCTGCATCGTGGTGGCCACCACCGCGGCCTCCGTCGACAGGACCGGGTGCAGGTGGCGCGGAACAAAATCGACGAGGAACCTGAGTACCCGGGCGGCACGTGCCTCCACCGCGAAGGCGTTGGCGGTGTGCCCGTAGTGGGTCAGGGCGTTCCTGGTCTCCGCCAGGTCGTCGATGGCCTCGCGCTCCTTGGCCGCAATCGGCAGGCCGACGATACCGGTGAGACGGTTCAGAGCAGTGGTCGTGTCGCAGCTCTTGAACTTGCCCTGCTCATAGGCGGTGCGCTTCGCGCTCCCCGGGTCCTTGAACACCAGGCTTCAGTGCTCACGTACCGGGCGGGCCTTGAGGAGCACTTCGACCGCTGCCTGCAGGTGCAAGACCCCGTACTTCAGAGACCGGTCGCTGATCCAGAACGGCCACGGCGGGGAGTAGGCGCTTCTGGGCGCTTCCGGTCACAGGGGACGGTCCTCTGACCCGACTCGCATGCTGCCGGTCAGGTACAGCACGGCACTGCTGAGGTAGTCCATGCCGTTGCGCACCAATGTGAAGTCCATCTCCGGGCGCACTGGCAGCTTCAATTCTTCCGGCAAGGGTCCCCCCAGACTCGACTGCCGTCATGCCCCTCAACTTACCGACGACAATCACAGTTGTTGCCGGCTACTCACCAGTAACGCCATGGGCCCCTTTTCGAAGGGAGGAGAGCAGCGCCTGAACCCGTACGAAGCAGCACCGATTCCAAACGATCGGGCTGCCCTGAAGTGCGGATTCATGGCAATCGTGTCACTCGATCCTATCGGGAAGGGCCAGGCCCACTGAACCATGCGCTGGAAGGCCGCGCTGCCCTCGACATCACCTCCGACTGCCGCCTATCGGCGGCCCGTCAGTAGCCCCAACTCACGCAGCTGACAGTCCCCCCATGCGCTGAAACGATCTCTCCTTTAGCGGCTGGTCTCGAGGTCGTTGAGAACGCCGAGAACGGGTCCCCAGCACATGCCGACGGTGTCGTGGTCGGGTACCACGCCGCGTTCTCGTTGTTTGCGCAGGTGGACGAAGTTCCGGTACTCGCGGACGATCGCCATGAAGTCGTGGGCGTCCATCTGGATCCAGCCGCGGGTTCGGGCCGTGTCCAGGAGCAGGGCGAAGCTGGCGCGCTCGGGTACGACGCGCTTTCCGTTGTCCTGAGGGAAGCCCTGCTGCAGGCGCCCGCGCCCTCGCCCAGATCGGGCGGTGGACCGACGCGGCCGACGCCATGGCCCAGCATCGCGGCATTGGCAACCGGCTCCTCGACGGCCGTCAGATCAAGATCATGGCCCTGATGGAGCAGGGCCTGGACCAGCAGGCCCGCGACCTGATCGACACCACCCAGCCCACGGAGCCCTGGGAGAGAGCCATCGCGCTCCTCCTGCACGCCCACTGCCGGCCCGCAGACGCCCCCGTCCCTGTACCCGACCTCGACCGCACCCTGGATGCAGCCGTCCAGCTTCTTGCCCACCCCGATCCGCCGACCGCCGCCTTCCAGACCCGGACGGGCCTGTCAGCCCTGGAACTGGACCGCACCGGATCACATGCCGGCCGCGTACTCGACTCCCTCGTCAGCGTCGCCCGACTCGACGCCTACGCCGCACGAGACGCACTGCACCACCCCGTCGCCGCGTCTGCCCTGGACGACGGGGCGACAGACACGCTCAACGCGGTGATCGCCGCGGCCGGACTGGGATCCGGAGCCCTGTCCGCCCACCACCATGAGGCTCTGACGGGCGCGGTCGGCCACGCCGAGACAGAGCTGGAAAGGCTGCTGCAGGCCGAACCAGATCCCGGCTAGGAGGGGACGACCGGGATGGCCCGCCGTGCTGCCCACGCTGTTTGGCGGTGTCGGCGTTTCGGCCATTTCCTGCCCGCAGCCGCTCCAAGCCAGACCAGGGATCCCTCGCCTGCGGGGTTCCGTGATGCAGGAAATAGCGGGCTCCCCAGCACGACCGAATGACGTGTGTTCGATATCGCGGCCGTGTCGTTAAACCTCACGACTCTGCCGCAGCGACCGTCCTAGGGGGAACGATGACCTCGGCCATTACGCAGGACCAGCCGCCGCAACCGCCGAAAGGGACCGCGCCGGACGACGAACCACAGCAGGCCGGTGTTCGAGAGGAGGAATACCTCTACCGCGACGAGTCGAGGCTCCAGGCCGGCTCCCTGCTGACCTCCCGCACAATGGCGCGGCGCCTGCCCTTGCTCGTGCGGCGCTCGGTGCAGATGGCCTGGCGTGTGGACCGCGGCGCGACCATCGGCCTGTTGGTATGCCAGATCGGGACCGGCGTCCTCGCGGCCCTCGGCCTCCTGGCCGTCACGGGCACGATCACCGCACTGATCTCCTCGGGCGACATCACCGAGCGGCTGTGGGACGCCGCCCCACAGCTGGCCGTGATCGCCACCGCCACCGGCCTGCGCGCGCTGCTGGGCATCACCGTCGTCTGGCTGACCGGCCGTCTGCGCCCGGTGCTCGGCCGGGCAGCGGAGCTGACGATGATCGAGGCCGCGCTCGGCGCGGAACTGGCCGCCAACAACAAGCCCGGCTACAACGACGCCTACGACATCGCCGACCGCGGCGCCCAGGTCACCCCCGACCTCGTCGAAGAAGCGCAGGACGTCCTCGCGGCGACCGCCACGCTCGCGGCCGGCGCCACTGTCCTGACCGTCCTGCACCCCCTGCTCCTTCCCCTGCTCTTCCTCGCCTGCCTGCCGCAGGCCGCCGCCTACGTCCGCTCCGCCCGCGTCATCTACCTCGCCGGGCTGGAGACCTCCGGGCGGCGCAGGATGCTGGGCAAGCTGCGCTGGCACATGGCCTATCAGGAGTCCAGTGAGGAGATGCGCGCCTGCCTGGCCGGCCCTTTTCTGATTGGCCGGTACCGGCGGCTGGCCGACTCGGTCAACGCGGCCGAACGAAAAGCCGCGAACACCGGTGCCTGGATGGGACTTGCCGGAGCAGTGGCCGGCGGGATCGCCTCGACCGCGGTGTGGGCGGCGCTGCTGTGGCTCCTGGCCTCCGGGCGGATTAGCCTGGCGGCCGGAGGCGGCGCCGTCTTCGCCCTCCAGACCGCCATCGGCTCGGTGCGCGGCATCATCAACGGCGGGGCACGCCTGGTGCGCACCGGCTGGTACGTGCAGGACTGGCAGAACTTCCTCGACAACGCCCACGGCCAGGCCATGACCGACTCCCGCGGCACCGCGCCCGTGACCGCGGCCCCGGAGCGTTTCGAGGTCCGCGACGTCACCTACCGCTACGACGGCGCCCCGAAGGACAGCCTGAGCAACGTCTCCCTGCACGTGCGGCGCGGGGAGATCGTGGCGCTGGTCGGGGAGAACGGCTCCGGCAAGACAACCCTCTCGCGCCTGCTGTGCGGGCTGCTGCTGCCCACCGAGGGCGACGTGGCCTGGGACCACGCCTCCACCGCGGACCTGGACCCGTGGGGGTCGTGGGAGCACGTCGCGCTGGTGCCGCAGAAGTTCACGTACCTGCCGCTGACGATGCGCGACAACATCACGTTCGGGCAGGGCGACACCAGCGACGTGGCCCTGCTCGCCGCATGCGAGGCGTCCGGCGCCGCGGAGATGCTGCCGGGCCTCCGCTCCGGCCTGAACACCCTGCTGACCAGCGAGTGGTTCGGCGGACAGCAGCTCTCCGGCGGGCAGTGGCAGCGCCTGGTCCTCACCCGCGCGTTCCACCGGCAGGCGGCGCTGCTGGTGATGGATGAACCCACGGCCGCCCTCGACGCCCGCGCGGAGCACCGGATCTTCGCCGGCCTGCGCGAACTGGCCAAGGACCGTGCCATCCTGCTGATCACGCACCGGCTCACCAACGTGGCCGTCGCCGACCGGATCGTGGTCCTGGACCAAGGGCGGATCGTCCAGGAGGGCACCTACGCCCAGCTCACCCAGGAGCCAGGTCTCTTCCGGACCCTGTGGGAGCTGCAGCGCCGGATGAGCGGCGACACCCCCTGATCACCCCTAGCCGTTCCACGCTGCCCACTCGCCCGTACACCGCCTCGGAAGGCAGAGATACGTGACCTCTCCCGTCTCCCCTTCGGATCACGTCTCACCGCGTGCCGATCTGCCCGCAGCGCAGTACGCCGCATCCCGGCATGCGGCGTGGCTCGGCGCCGCCGCGATCATCACCGACGAGGTCGGGCGGGTCCTGCTGGTGCACCCCACCTACCGCAAGGACGACTCGTGGCTGCTGCCCGGAGGCGTCGTCGAAGCCGGCGAACACCCGCACATCACGTGCAGGCGCGAGATCACCGAGGAACTGGGCCTGGATCTACCCCTGTCGGCCGTGCTCGCCGTCCACTCCTTCTCCCCGCACCACCCCGACCTCCAGCCCGCCACGGCATGCCCCGGCGAGATCCGGTTCGTCTTCGACGGGGGAACCCTCCGCCCCGACCAGGGGGTGGCGATCCGCCTGCCGCGCGAGGAGCTGTCCGAGTACGCCTTCCTGGAGACCCGGGACGCAATGCAGCGGCTGCGGCCCGTGGACGGGCAGATCATGCTCGCCGCCTACCGTGCCCGGTTCGGGAACACCGCCACCGCTCACCTCGCCGACGGCCGGCACATCCACGACGTCCCGGCGCTGGACCGCCATGACGTCCACGTCCGCTACCGGCCCTTGTGGGACAGCCCTCTCCACCGAGGCCCCGTCCCCGAGCGGCTGCCCGTGCAGCAAGCCTGGGCGTGGTGCTTCGTCCCCGACGGCCGGGTCGTCCTGGTGGCCAACCCCGGCCCGCGGGGTGCGCTGCCGATGCTGCCCGGCGGCACCGTGGAGACGACCGACGCGACTCCCGAGGACACCCTGCGCCGCGAAGCCGCCGAGGAAGCCCAGCTCACCCTGGCCGAACCGGTGCGACTGGGCTGGGTGCTGGACGAGACCGGCGAGGTCTACGGCGGAGTGGGGTCCAACGCCCGGCTCCGCCTGGCCGCCCGGGTCACCGGCATCGGGCCGGCGGCCGTCGACCCCGCCTCCGGCCACCCCTTCGCCCGCCTGCTCGCCACCCCCGCCCAGGCAGCCGCCCTGCTGGGCTGGGGCCCGCCCGGCGCGCGGCAAGCCCAGCTCGCGGCGGAGACGGCACGAGAGCGGTGGGGCCTGCCCACCGCTCGCCCCGCCGCCATCGAGGAGATCCCGGCGGAGGGGATGCGGCTGACCTGACCCGAACGAGCACCCCGCCTCAACACGTCCCGCGCCACGCCCCTCTGAGGTAGAGCCCCATGCCCCTGTCGCACGACCACATCCGCACCACCGTCGAGACCTACCTCGCTCGCCACCCTCACGAGCGCGAGCAGCTCGGCGGCCTCCTGGACGCCCTCGAACGTCACACCGACATCGCCAGCCGCTCCACCTTCACCGGACACGTCACCTGCGGCGCGATCGTCGTCGACCCGCTCGGCCGCGTCCTGCACGTGCTGCACCTGGCGAGCGGGAAGGTTCTCACTCCCGGTGGACACACCGAGCCCGAGGACGAGTCCCTGGCAGCAGCGGCGCTGCGGGAGCTGCACGAGGAGACCGGGATCCCGCCCCAGGCCGTGACACCGTGGCCCGGCTACGAGACTGTGCCGCTCGACATCGACACCCACGACATCGACGCCCACCCGGGCAAAGGCGAACCCGGCCACCAGCACTTCGACCTCCGGTTCCTCTTCCGCCTGCACACCGCGACCGAGGCGCCGGTGGTGCTGCAGGAAGAAGAGGTCGGCGGCATCGAGTGGCGGCCCGTGGACAGAGTGACCTCCCCCTCCCTGCGCGACAAGCTGCTCAAGCTCCCGCCCAAGACCGAACCGGAGATGGCCAACGCCTCCGCCCTGATCTACAACGACCGCGGCGAGTACCTGCTCCACCTGCGTGACTACTTCCCCGGCCGGATCTGGGAGCCGGGCATGTGGTCCCTGCTTGGCGGCGGCCGAGAGCCCAAGGACGCCACCCTGGAACACACCGTCCGGCGAGAACTGGCCGAGGAAACCGGTCTCCACATCGCCGACCTCACCCCGTTCGGCACCGAGTACGCCTCCGACGACGCCGGCGCGGGCGTGCCCATCGCCATCTACGCCGGCCGCTGGAACGGCGATCCCCGCGAACTCCGCCTGACGGAAGGGGTGATGCTGGCCTGGTTCGCCCCCGACGACCTCCACCGCCTGCGCATCGCAGACACCACCAGCGATCTCGTACGGCGCCACGCCGCCAGCCTCCCGGCCAGCACTGCGCCGCAGAACCGGCTCTCGTCGCACGAGGAGCGTCGCCCAGCTTCGCCGCACGGCACGGTCCTCAACGTCATCGGCGTCCACCTCTACCTGGAGCGGCCCGACGGGACGGTGTTGCTCGGGCTGCGTCACCCCGACTCCGCGTTCGCGCCGTCCACCTGGCACGTCCTGGCCGGCCACCGCGAGCAGGAGAGCGCCATCACCTGCCTGATCAGGGAGGCACTGGAGGAAGCCGGCCTGCGCATCGAGCGGCAGGACGTCGAACTCGTCCACGTCGTCCACCACATCGACCGCGCCGGGGACCGGCCCCGCGTGGGCCTGTTCTTCCGCGCTCGCACCTGGACCGGCGAGCCGGAACTACGCGAGCCGGACAAGTGCACCCAGTGGAAGTTCTGGGACCCCGCCGCGCTACCCGACAACCTCGTTTCCTACACCCGCCAAGCCATCGCAAAGATCCAGAACGGGGACCTGTACAGCGAGACGGGCTGGCGCACATGACCGGCACTCCGAGCGGCGCACACCGTCGTGTGTCCACTGCAACTGCGGCCGGCCGTGAGGACACCCGTCTAGTGGTGATCCGCGGCAACTCGGCGTCAGGCAAGTCAAGCGTGGCCCAGGGCCTGCGAGATCACTACGGCCGCGGTATCGCGATCGTTGGCCAGGACGTGATCCGCCGGAACGTGCTCAGGGAACACGACACCGCGCGTGGCGCCAACATCGGCCTGCTGGGCAGGATCGCACGCGAAGCACTGAACGCCGGCTTTCACGTGGTGCTTGAGGGGATCCTGTACGCCGACCGCTACAGCCGCTTGATCACGTCTCTGGTGCGGGACCACCGCGGCGTCTCCTGTTGCTACTACCTGGACGTGCCGCTGGAATCGACGTTTGTCCGACACGCGTCGAAGGCGGATGCCGCGTACCTGACGCAAGTCACCGACAGCCACCTCGCCTCCTGGTACCGCGAGCTGGATCTGCTGCCCGGCGGTCTGGAGACCGTGATCCCGGCCGACAGCACGCTGCAGGACACCGTCGCGCGAATCGTGGGCGACACCGACCTGGCCTCTGCCTCCCCCATCCCGCCACCGCAGTGCAAGCCGTCGCAGGGAGACTCGATGAACCCTCTGGTGTTGATGTCCGATCCGCGGGTCGTCGCGATCCCGGTGCGCGAGTGCGGGGAGCCGCTCGTCGACGTGCGTGACCACAGCTTCCGCGTCGATCCCCGCAAGCAAGATCCACTGGGCGCGTTCGCCCACGTCCGTGAGGGCGTCCTCGCCCGGCTGGAGCACGCCCGCTCGCTCCTGCCCGCTGGCACCGACCTGCTGTTCATCGAGGGCTACCGGCCGCTGGCCCTACAGCAGCACTACTTCACCGAGTACCGGGACGAGCTGGCCTCCGCTCACCCCGGCTGGACAGCTGAGCAGCTGCACCGGGCCGCCAGCAGGTACGTGTCGCCGCCGGAGATCGCGCCCCACTCCGCGGGCGCGGCCGTGGACGTAACCCTCGTCGACCAGGACGGCCACGAACTCGACCTCGGCACCCGCGTCAATGCCTCCCCCGAGGAGAGCGACGGCGCCTGCTTCACTCACGCCCCGAACCTCAGTGATCGCGCGCGCCACCACCGCACGCTGCTGCTCAACGCTATGGAGAACGCAGGTTTTACCAACTATGCGACCGAGTTCTGGCACTTCTCGGTAGCGGATCGGTACGACGCGCTGATGCGGCAGGAGCCGCACGCGCGCTACGGACCGATCGAACTGCCCTAGCCAGCCGGCATCCTCGTCCACTTTCTCGCCACCCACGCCGATCCGGAACCACAGGAGCGCGGCCACCGCACCCTGGCGCGCCTGCGATCCCAAGGCCGCAAGGGACAGACCGCATCGAACGGAGGCACGTGTGCCTGACGACACCCAGCAGGCGATCCCAGCCGTCCCGAGTCCGGCGACCGGAGGTGAACCACAAGAGCACCACATGCACCTGCTCGGGCGGTACTACCGCCAAGTGGAAGCAGGACGCAAGACGATCGAAGTGAGGGTGGCCACCCCGCAGAAGCGCGCCGTCGCAGTCGGTGACACGGTCGTCTTCCACGACCGGGACACCGGGCGGGAACTCGACGTCATCGTTAAGCGGATCACCCCGTACCACTCCTTCGAGGATCTGCTCAGCTCGGAGGACACCGTGCGCATCGACCCGGACGGGCCGCCCGCAGAGCTGCTCGCCAACCTCCGCAGCATCTACCCGCCGGTCAAGGAAGCCCTCGGCGTTCTCGCCCTCGCATTCGACCACCGCCCTGCCCGGCCCGGCCGCCCCATGCCGATGACGCCCACGCAGTACGCGCAGACCGTCCCCCACCACACGGTGTACGGCTGCCTGTACATCCGCGACGAACACGACCGGCCGGTCCAGCTCCGCTCGGTCTACGGCTCGAGACTCTGGCAGTTCCCGGGCGGCAACCTGGACGCCCCAGGCGAGGACCCGCTGCAGACCGCACGGCGAGAGGCGGTCGAGGAGACGGGCCTCGAACTCGGTCTGGACACGCCGAAGCTGCTCCTGACGCACTTCCTGCACGCCGGGCCGCGCCTGCCGCTGAACAAGGTGGGGCTCATCTTCGACGGAGGTCAGCTGACCGCCGACCAGCTCGGCCGGATCCGACTCGATCCCGCAGAGCACGACATGTGGGCCGTCCACGACCTCGCGACCTGGCAGGAGCTGATGGCGCCGCGCGCCTTCGCCCGCCTCGACGCCATCGAACGAGCCCGGCGCGGCGAGGGCCCCACCTACCTGATCACGCACGCCTGACCCCCAGCACCCCCACCCAGGAGGCAAACGTGCCCGCCGAGGACACCAACACCCGGGCCTGGCAGATCTACGGCCAGAGACAACTGGCCCGCGCCTACGCCCCGCCCATCCCCGACCAGCTCGGCTGGACGCCCTGGGAAGGGATCGGACCGGGTGCAGAAGTCCTCGGTGACATCGCCGGCCGCCGGGTCCTGGACATCGGGTCCGGAGCCGGCCACCACGCCGTCCACCTCGTCCAGGCTCACGGAGCCCGCGTCACCGGCATCGAGCTGTTCCCGACCCAGCATGAACGCGCCGTCTCCGCCCACGCCGACGTTGATGGCGTGGAGTTGGTCCAAGCAGACGTGACCGAGTACCTGGCCCGAGCCGAGCCGTTCGACGCCGCGTACGCGATCGGGACGCTCGCCTTCATCGACCCGCACCGCTCGCTGTCGGCACTGCGCGACGGCCTGCGTCCGGGCGCCCCCTTGATCCTCTCGCTCCTGCACACCGACCTGCACGGCCGCGGTCCGTCCACGGACGTGGCGCCGCGCGAGCAGATGATCCTGCTGCGCGACGACCCACCCCTGCCGACACAGATGTGGGTGTGTTGACCGAACTAACTCACTTGTTTCCGCAGGTCAGTTGATGTGTCTGCTAGCTTCCCTCCATGCCCGGTGAGCAAGGTCCCGGAAGGGACTTGAAGAGCTTTGTCCTGCCCGAGATCGGCCGACTACTGGAAACCGAGGACCCCTGGGAGCCCTATCAGCTGCTGGATCAGTTCGGGAGACAAGTCGAGCCGGTGGCCGTGTACTTCAAAAACCTGATGGCGGCGGACAGTTCACCATTGACGCCGCGTTCGTACGGGACTGCTGCAGGGTTGGGTGACACCTGAACCTGGCTTGCTGAGAAGCGGCCTGGAAGGATGTTGCAGTGCCCAAGCCGTATCCGAAGGAGTTCCGCGAGGACGTCGTGCGGGTCGCGCGCAACCGTGAGCCCGGCATCAAGGATGTGTACTCCGGCCGGATCGTGGGCTGTTCCATCGACGCCCGGATGAAGTCCCGCCTCGCAGTGGCCGCGCTGGAGTCCGCCGTTGCCCGCCGTGGCCCCGCTGCGGGATGCATCGTGCACTCCGACCGTGGATCGCAATTCCGGTCCCGCAAGGTCGCCGCCGTCCTCACCCGGCACGGCTTGGTCGGCTCAATGGGCCGGGTCGGGGCCGCCGGCGACAACGCCGCAATGGAGAGCTTCTTCGCGCTGCTGCAGAAGAACGTCCTCGACCGCCGCGTCTGGGCCACCCGTCAGGAACTGCGGATCGCGATCGTCACCTGGATCGAGCGGACCTACCACCGGCGCCGGCGGCAACGACGCCTGGGCCGATTGACCCCCGTCGAGTACGAGACCATCATGACCCCACCCGCAGCTCTGGCTGCATAAACCGCCGCTGTCACCCGATCATGCAGCAGTCCCAACTGCTCCCCTCGGCCGGGTTCACCGCCATCGCTGCCAACACGCTGCCTGCCACCGGCGAGGGGCCCCGCACCGCCGCCACGCTGTTGGTGAGCGCCCGCCTCCCGGAGTGACCAGCAGGCCCGGCCAGCACGTGCCCCGTCCGCGCGGAGACAACCGGCGCTGCTTGTCGCGTGGGGACGTGGGCTCTTACTGGCTCTAACAAAAGCTGGTTGATCATGTGACTGTCGGCTTGATCGTTCGTTGATGTGGGCATGGGGAAGCGTCAGTCGCGGCCGTGGATGGTGTCGGACGAACTGTGGTCGCTCATCGAGCCGTTGTTGCCCGAGCCACCGCCGAAGCAGGTGGAGGGACGGCCACGGGTGCCCGACCGGCAGGCCCTGTGCGGGATCCTGTTCGTCCTGCATACCGGCATCCAGTGGGAGTACCTTCCCCAGGAGCTCGGCTTCGGCTCGGGCATGACGTGCTGGCGGCGCCTGGCGGCCTGGAACGAGGCCGGCGTCTGGGACCAGCTGCACCGACTGCTGCTGAACAAGTTGCGGTCGAAGAACCAGCTGGACTGGTCGCGGGCGGTGATCGACTCCTCCCACGTCCGGGCCGCACGCAGGGGCCCAAAAGCGGTCCCAGCCCGGTCGACCGCGCACGACCGGGCAGCAAGCACCACATCATCACCGACGGCCAAGGGATCCCGCTCGCGGTGTCTTTGACCGGCGGAAACCGCAACGACGTCACTCAACTCCTTCCCCTGCTGGACAAGATTCCGGCAGTGGCGGGAGTCGTCGGCCGGCCCCGCAGGCGGCCCGACATGCTCTTCGCGGACCGCGGCTACGACCACGACAAATACCGCCGTCTTCTACGGCGACGCGGGATCCGGCCCGCGATCGCCGAGCGGGGACAGCCGCACGGCACCGGTCTGGGCACCTTCCGATGGGTCGTCGAGCGGACGATCTCCTGGCTGCATGGCTTTCGCCGCTTGCGCATCCGGTGGGAACGACGCGACGACATCCACGAAGCCTTCCTCGGACTTGCCGTCTGCCTGATCACTCACCGACACGTTCAAAGGCTTTGTTAGGGCCAGTAAGCGCTCCGCTCCGAAGAAGGGCGCCTGACCTGCCTGCGGGCTCGGGCAACGGATACTTCCGCGATCGGCGAGGGACGGCCGGGTGCCGGAGACCCGCTCATGACGGGCTGACCGGGAGCCGGCAACCGGCCAGGCCACGTCGGCGTACGGACAGCCGATCCGCGATTCCGCTGAGCGCCACCGCCGCGGGAGCCTCCGGGGCGCTCAGCACCAAGGGCGTACCGGCGTCGCCCGCCTCGCCAAGGAGCGGGTCCATCGGCACCTGACCCAGCAGAGGGACTTCCGTGACCAGCGCGCGGGACAGCGAGTCGGCGACCGTCCGGCCGCCGCCGGAGCCGAAGAGCCGCGTCATCGAACCGTCCGGCAGCCGCAGCCAGGACATGTTCTCGACCACCCCGGCCACACGCTGACCGGTCTGCAGGCTGACGGCCCCGGCCCGCTCGGCCACCTCGGCCGCGGCCGCCTGTGGTGTGGTCACCACGAGGATCTCGGAGCCGGGAAGCAACTGGGCCAGGGAGATGGGGATGTCGCCGGTGCCGGGCGGCAGGTCGAGCAGCAGCACGTCGAGATCCCCCCAGTACACCTCACCGAGGAACTGCTGAAGCGCGCGGTGCAGCAGCGGGCCGCGCCACATCACCGGCGCGTTGCCCGAGGTGAACATGCCGACGGAGATCACCTTCACACCGTTCGCCCCGGGCGGCATGATCATCTTTTCTACGCGGGTGGGGCCGGCCGTCACTCCCAGCATCCGGGGAACCGAGTGGCCGTAGATGTCGGCGTCCAGCACACCGACCGACAGCCCGCGGGAGGCCATCGCGGCGGCCAGGTTGACCGTGACACTCGACTTCCCGACTCCGCCCTTGCCGGAGGCGACGCAGTAGACGCGGGTCAGAGAGCCGGGCCGGGCGAAGGGGATCTCCGGCTCATCCGTGTCGCCCCGCAGACTCCTGCGCAGTTCGGTGCGTTGCTCGTCGCTCATCACGTCCAGCTCGATGCGCACCTCGCGCACACCTGGCAGCGCGGACACCGCAGCGCTGGCGTCCGCAGTGATCTTCTCGCGTAGCGGGCAGCCGGAGACGGTCAGGTAGATGCCGACCAGTACCGCGCCGTCGGCGCCCACCGAGATCTCCTTGACCATCCCGAGGTCGGTGATGGGCCGCTGGATCTCCGGATCGAGGACCGCGGACAGCGCCTTGCGGACCGTGTCCGTGGCCAGGGCGGCGTGCTCGTGAGTTGGTGCGGCTGTCACAGGCGGGGCTCCGAATCCGTGGGGCGCTGGGTGTGAGGGCGAGGGCAGCCGGCGACGGTCCAGGTGTCCTTGCCGGCGAGCAGGGACTGGAGGTCGGCGGATGCGGTGCTCCTGGCCTGCTCGATCTGGGCGCGGACCTGGTCGTCGTAGACCGGGCGGCTGACGGAGCGGAAGACGCCGGTGACGGTGTGGGCGAGGTTCTGGGAGCACAGCCGCGACAGGGCGAAGGCGTAGGAGGGGTCCCCCAGGGTGACGTCGTGCACCACCAGAGCCTCCTCCCCCACTTCCGAGACCTTCGCCGTCTCCAGCCCTCCCGCACCGGTACGGACCACGCCGAACTCTCCTTCAGCGCCGAAGCGCAGCGGTTCACCGTGGCGCAACGGGATGAGGCGGCGATCCTTCTCGCCGGGTTGCCGGAGTACATCGAAGGCACCGTCGTTGAAGATCGGGCAGTTCTGGTAGATCTCCACGAGCGCGGTGCCCCGGTGCTCGGCGGCCGCGGTGAGCACTGCGGTCAGCCCCGCGCGGTCCGAGTCGAGGACGCGTGCGACGAAGGTGGCACCGGCGCCCAGTGCCAGCGACACCGGGTCGAAAGGGGCGTCGACCGAGCCCATGGGGGTGGATTTGGTGACCTTGCCGGTCTCCGAGGTCGGCGAGTACTGGCCCTTGGTGAGTCCGTAGACGCGGTTGTTGAACAGCAGGATCTTGAGGTTCACGTTGCGCCGCAGGGTGTGGATCAGGTGGTTGCCGCCGATCGACAGGGCGTCCCCGTCACCGGTGACCACCCACACCGACAGATCGGGACGGGCGACGGCCAGGCCGGTGGCGATGGCCGGGGCGCGGCCGTGGATGGAGTGCATCCCGTAGGTGTTCATGTAGTACGGGAAGCGGGAGGAGCAGCCGATGCCGGAGATGAACACGGTGTTCTCCCGCTTCAGCCCGAGCCGGGGCATGAAGCCCTGCACGGCGGCCAGGACGGCGTAGTCACCGCAGCCGGGACACCAGCGCACCTCCTGGTCGGACTTGAAGTCCTTCGGCGACAGCTTCGACTCGGACTCGGGAACCAGTGCCTGCCCGCCGATGCCGGGCAGGCCGAGGTCGACGGTGGTCATGTCCGGACTCCTTCGATCACATCGGTGAACACGCCCTGGAGTTCTTCCGCCCCGAACGGCAGACCGGCGACCTTCGTGTACGAGACGGCGTCGACCAGGTACTTGGCACGCAGCAGCAGCGCGAGCTGGCCGAGGTTCAGCTCCGGGACGACGACGCGCTCGTAGCGGGAGAGCACCTCGCCGAGGTTGGCGGGCAGGGGGTTGAGGTGGCGCAGATGCAGGTGCGCGACGGGGTGTCCGGCCCGGCGGACCCGTCGTGCCGCGGCGCCGATCGGCCCGTACGACGAGCCCCAGCCCACCACCAGGACCTCGGCCCGGCCGGACGGGTCGTCCGGCACGGCGTCGGGCACGGTGATCCCGTCGATCTTGGCCTGCCGCAACCGCACCATGCGGTCGTGGTTGTCGGCGTCGTACGAGATGTCACCCGTGCCGTCGGCCTTCTCCAGGCCGCCGATGCGGTGTTCGAGTCCCTGAGTGCCGGGCACCGCCCACGGCCGGGCGAGGGTGCGCGGGTCGCGCAGATAGCCCCAGAACGCGCCCGATCCGTCGGGGGCGTTGGGCTCGGTGGCGAACTCGACGCTGAGGTCGGGCAGTTCGGAGGCGTCCGGGACGAGCCAGGGCTCGGAGCCGTTGGCGATGTGGCCGTCGGACAGCAGCAGCACCGGTGTCCGGTAGGTGAGGGCGATGCGGGCCGCGTCGAGCATCGTGTCGAAGCAGTCCGCGGGGGTGGCCGGTGCGAGGACCGGCACCGGGGATTCGCCGTTGCGCCCGAACATGGCCTGCAGCAGGTCCGCCTGCTCCGTCTTGGTGGGCAGGCCGGTGGACGGCCCGCCGCGCTGCACGTCGACCACCAGCAGCGGCAACTCCGTCATCACGGCCAGACCGATCGTCTCGCTCTTGAGGGCGAGGCCGGGACCGGACGTGGTGGTCACGCCCAGGGCCCCGCCGTACGAAGCCCCCAGTGCGGCCCCGACAGCTGCGATCTCGTCCTCCGCCTGCACCGTGGTCACGCCGAAGTTCTTGTGCCGGGACAGCTCGTGGAGGATGTCGCTGGCCGGGGTGATCGGGTAGCTGCCGAGGAGCACCGGCAGCCCTGACCTGGCCCCGGCCGCGACGATGCCGTACGCGAGGGCGGTGTTGCCGGTGATCTGCCGGTACGTGCCCGGGGTGAGGGCCGTCGCGGGGGCGACCTCGAACGTCACGGCGAACGACTCGGTGGTCTCGCCGTAGTTCCAGCCGGCACGGAAGGCCAGGATGTTCGCCTCGGCGATCTCAGGCTTGCGCGCGAACTTCTGCCGCAGGAACCGCTCGGTCCCTGCAGTCGGACGGTGGTACATCCAGGACAGCAGGCCCAGGGCGAACATGTTCTTCGCCCGCTCCACGTCCTTCTTGCTCAGAGCGGTGTCCGCCAGTGCGCCCCGGGTCAACGTGGTCATGGCCACCTGGTGGACCTGGAAGGAGGTGAGAGTGCCGTCCTCCAGTGGGCCGGAGCCGTAACCGGCCCTGGCGAAGTTGCGTGGGGTGAACTCGTCGGTGTTCACGATCACCGTGCCGCCCGGCGACAGGTCGGCGAGGTTGGCCTTCAGCGCGGCCGGGTTCATCGCCACCAGCACATCGGGCCGGTCTCCGGCGGTGAGGATGTCGTAGTCGGCGAAGTGCACCTGGAAGGACGAGACTCCGGCGATGCTGCCCTGGGGGGCGCGGATCTCGGCGGGGAAGCTGGGGAGCGTGGCCAGGTCGTTGCCGAAGGCCGCGGCCGCCGAGGTGAACCGGTCGCCGGTGAGCTGAATACCGTCTCCGGAGTCGCCGGCGAACCGGATGACGACACGCTCCAGGCGTTCGGTCTGTTCGCGCTCGGAGCCTGCCAGGCCGGCCCGGGTGTCTGCGAGGCCGGCGTCCGTGCCGCTCATGGCGCCACGTAACTCTGGACGAAGGGCGTGTCGACACCGATCAGGCCGAGGCCCGCCGCGCCGCCGGGCGAGCCCAGCGGCTCGGCACGCCCGGGCAGCGGTTCGGAGAAGAAGCGCGCGTTCTCGGTGACGAACGGCGCGTCCCCGGGTGCGAGTTCCTCGATCGTGGCGATGGCCTCGACCGGGCAGACGGGTTCGCAGGCGCTGCAGTCGATGCACTCGTCGGGGTTGATGTAGGCCATGCGCTCCCCTACGTAGATGCAGTCCACCGGGCACTCGTCGACACAGGCGCGGTCCATGACGTCGACGCACGCGGCACCGATGACGAAAGTCATGATGAGGTGACTCCTTTGGTATGGGGTCGAACGACCTGCAGTGGTTCGGGCGACAGGGACTTCAGGCGCCTTCGGCGGACAGTTCGGCGGGCGCGGCGTCGCCGAGCGAGGCGAGGATCTCGTAGCGGCGCCGGGCGAATTCGGGTTCGAACTGGGCTCCCGGGCGCCGCGGCCCGGGGATGTCGACGATCTCGCGTACGACGGCGGGGCGGGGGCTGAGCAGGACGACCCGGTCGCCCAGCAGCAGGGCCTCGTCGACGTCATGGGTGACGAAGAGGATCGTGGTCCCGTACTGCCGCCAGACGGAGATCAGCAGTTGCTGCATCTCCGAGCGGGTTTGGGCGTCCAGCGCGCCGAACGGCTCGTCCATCAGCATGACCCGGGGGCGGGTGGCCAGGGTCCGGGCGAGCTGCACACGTTGCCGCATGCCGCCGGACAACTGGCCCGGCAGGTGGTCGAAGAAGCCCTCCAGGCCGACCTGGGCCAGGAGTTCCTCGGCTTCATGACGCCGTTGCCCCCGCGGCACGCCGCGCAGTTTCAGGGCGTACTCGACATTGCGCGCCGCCGAACGCCAGGGCAGCAGGGCGTCCTCCTGGAAGACCATCGCGCAGACCGTGTCGGTCCCACCCACCGGTTTGCCGTCGACCTCCGCCCGCCCGGCGGTGGGTGTGAGAAGTCCCGCCAGGGCCCGCAGAATGGTCGACTTCCCGCACCCGGACGGGCCGAGCAGGACGACGATCTCTCCGGGCCGCACCTCGAGGTCGACCTCGGCGGCCGGCATGTCGCCGAAGGCGAGCTTCAGACCTTCCAGCCGGACCCTCGCTCCGGCGCTCATCGGGCGTTCCTCGGCAGCCAGCGGTTGATACGGGATCCGAGCCGCTCCACCAGCCACGCCGTGCCCCAGCCCAGGACGCCGATGGACAGCATTCCGACGATCACACCGGAATAGTCGAGCAGCCCGTAGGACTGCCAGGTGTAGTAGCCGATGCCGAACTGACCGGAGATCATCTCGGCGCTGATGACGCAGATCCAGGCCACCCCCATCGAGACGGACAGCCCCGAGAAGATGCCGGGCATCGCTCCCGGAAGCACCACGTGCGCCAGTACGGACAGCCGGCGGGCGCCCATCGTCCGAGCGGCCTCCTCCCAGACCTTGGGCAGGGTTTTCATCGCGTGGATGGTGCTCACCGCCACCGGGAAGAACGCCGCGAAGAACGTGATGAAGACGATGCCCTGCTCGCCGGTCGGGAACATGAGGATCGCCAGCGGGACCAAGGCGATCGCCGGGATCGGCCGGGCCACCTCGATGAGTGGCCGGACCAGCGCCTGGACGACCCGGGAGCGCCCGACCGCCATGCCGATGGCCACCCCGCTCAACGCGGCGAGCCCGAAGCCGAGCAGGATGCGGCGCAGACTGGCCAGCAGGTCCTGGTAGTAGCTGCCGGACGTCAGCTGCCCCTTGAGCGTGTGGAACACCTCGACCGGGCCGGGCACCTTGTCGAAGCGCAGCCACAGGGCGACGTCGTTGGCCGTGAGCAGGTACCAGATCAGCAGCGCCGCGGCCAGCGGCAGCGCCGCCCGCGTCCCGGCTGCCAGTCGGCGCGGCCACGCTCCGAGCGCCGTGAGCGGGCGCAGGCCGGGGCGTGGTCGCGGGGTGTCTGCGACGGGATCAGCGGTGGGTTTCAGGGACTGCGGGGAGACGGGAGTCGTTGTCATGCGTCCTCTTTCCTGCGAGGTCTGCGATACCTGCTCAGCTCTGCAAGGGGTGGTGCCGTGGCGCGGGTCCCGCGAGCGCCGCCGGCTCAGGCAGCGGCCTCAAGCGCCGCCTCGTAGCCGAGCCCGCGGGCGTCGGAGTGGTTTGCCAGATAGGAATCCGCGTCGGCGGCCACCGCGAACGGCAGCAGCCGGGAGTTCGCGGGCCGGCTGGGTCGAGCACCCAGGTCGCGGCGGACGCGAACATCCGGGTCCCGTGCTTCGCGTCCGGTACGTAGGCGGCTCGTACATCCCCGTCGCGGGCGGCGATCCGCCGCAGCAGGCAGGTGGGAGTCGCCGCGACGCCGGTCGAATTCTGGCCGCTGAACCACACTTCCGAGGCGGTGCGCGGATCCTTGACGGGCTCGTGGCAGACCGGGTCCTGGCCGCTGAGCCTGCTCGGGGATGTGGTGCTCTTGCCGGCGGCGTCGTACGAGGCGCCGTAGATCTTGCGGAGATAGCTGTCGTTGACGAACTTGTCCAGGTCCAGGTTCTTGACCGAGCCCAGGTCCTTGAGGAAGGGGAGGTCCTTCGAGAGAGCGGCGACCAGCTCGGGTTTGATGGTCGGGTCGAAGGTGACCAGGCCGCTCGGTCCGTTGTAGAGGTAGACCACCTCGGGTTCGATACCCGTGACCTTGGCGACCCGCTCGGCGGCGGCCAGCGGGTTCTTGTTCAGGTAGTTGGCCGTGTCGCGGACCGACTCCAGGAAGGCCCGCATCACTTCGGGGTGATTCTCGGCGTACGCCTTGCGGGAGACGACGGCGTGGAACGTCGGGACGCCGTTGGACCCGCCGTCGTAGAGTAGCCTGCCCTGCTTGCGGAACACCATCAGCTGCGGCCAGGGCACGAACTGGGACAGCGCGGCGACCTGTTCGCCCTCCAGTGCGGAGGCGCCCACCGCCGGTTCCTGGTTGAGCAGCTTGACGTCGTCCGGGCTCAGCCCGTTCTTCCGCAGGGCGTTCACGAGCATTCCGTGTGCGGCCGACCCGACACTGGTGGACACCACCTTGCCGCGCAGATCGGACAGCTTCTGTGCCGGGGAGTCCTTCGGCACGACGACCTGATTGAGAGATCCGCGCAGGTTGTAGCCGGTGACCGCGACCAGTTCGGACCGGGCGTCGGGGAACTCGGCGGTCTTGGAACCGTTGACCAGGACCGGATAGTCGCCCATGGAGCCGATGTCCACCTTGCCGGCGATCATCTGGGCGGTCAGCGGCGGCCCCGAGGGGAAGTCCTGCCAGACGACCTTGTAGTGGATCCCCTTGGCCTTGCCGATGGCGTTCAGCTTGCGCTCGAAGGTGCCCCGGTCGCGCAGCAGGGTGCCCGCGGTGACGGTGTTGATGGTCTTGGACTGGTAGCCGACGTTGACCACGACGGTGGAGGAGCCGCCGGCCGAGGTGTCGGTACCGCAGGCACTCACACCGAGCCCCAGTACGGCGAGTACGGCGAGCAACGACCGGCGGCGGGACCGCTGCGGGAGCGACGCCCGTGGGACGGGGTGCGGAAACGGATACATGTCAGGCTCCAGTCACCGCAGAAGGAAGGGGATGTCGACCGTGACCGCGTCGACCGGGCAGCGGGCCGCGCAGGGACCGCAGTACCAGCACTCGTCGACGTGCATGTACGCCTTGCCGGTCTCGGGGTGGATGGCCAGTGAGTCCAGCGGGCACATGTCCACGCAGAGGGTGCATCCGTCGATGCACTTGGATTCGTCGATGGTGACCGGTACGTCGACCCGGTTGGATGCTTGCGCCATCAGTGGTCTCCTTCAGCCTGTCTCGGTGTCGGTGGTCGAGGGTCCGGTGAGGTCCGTACGAGCGTCGGACAGGCCCATGCGGGCGAAGGCGCGGACATCGGCGTCCACGTCGGCGACTGCTGCCTCGAGGGCGGCCCGGGCCTCCGGGCGGCCCGCCGCCAGTCCCCCGAGCGCGCGGACGGCGGCCTTGCGCACATCGAGGTTGGTGTCCCGGGTGGCGGCGATCAGCGGGGCGATCGCCTCCTGGGGGTCGGCCACGGCCAGCGCTGCCGCCGCCCCCTGTCGGATCTGCCAGGCGGGGTCGGTCAGAGCCGTACGGGCCAGGGTCGCCGCCTGCTCGGTGCAGCCGGTGTGGGCCATGGCGGCCAGGGCCGCGGCCCGGACCAGGACGTCGGAGTCCTCGGCGAGGCGTATCAGGGTGGCGGCACCGCGCGGGTCCCCGACGGCTGCCAGCCCCCGGGCCACGGCGAGACGCACGGCGGCGGCCGGGTCGCCCGCGGCGGCCGCCAGGGCGTCGAGCGCGTCGAGGGAGACGAGGCCCAGCACGGTCTCGCAGCGCACCGTCTCGTCCGGGTCGGTCAGCAGCGCGGTCAACTCGTCGACCGTGCACAGCCGGTGACGCCACAGGGCCACCACCGCGGAGCCCCGGACGTCGGCGTCCGCGTGTCCGCACGCCTCGCGCAGCGACCGTGTGAAACGTTCGCCGGGCACCAGCACTTCGCGCAGCTCGCCGAGCAGTTCGACGGCGGCGCGACGGACGGTCGGGTCCGGGTCCAGCAGGGCCGCGGCGAAGACCGCCGAGGGCTCCTCCCAGGATTCCGCCGCCTCACTGAGCACGGTCAGCGCGGTGCGGCGCACGGCGGGGTCGGCGTCGGTGAGGAACTCCGCCAGTTCTTCGGTGGTCGGGACCTCCTCGGCGAGTTCGAGGAGCGCCAGGATGCGTTGGGGACCGCCCTGCGTGGGCGTACCGCTGATCATCCCCACACCGCCGCCAGGTCGGCGCCGGTCGGGGCGGGCACGTCCGGCACCCCGTCCGGGCGGGTGAAACCGGGCACCGGCACGATGTACGGCGCCACCGGCCGGGTCAGCGTCTCCATCTCGCCCGTCTCCCCCGCGCCCGCCGCGCGGCGCTTGCGCAGGTTCAGGTGCCGGAACCAGTTCGCGTCGTCCTGTTCCGGCCAGTCGGCGCGCTGGTGGTAGAGGCCCCAGCGGCTCTCCGTACGGGCCAGGGAGGCGCGCGCCGCCATCTCAGCGCAGTCCCGGATGAAGGTGACCTCGGCGCAGCGCATCAGCTCGTGCGGAGTGCGGGCCCCCATGCCGGCGATCTCGCGGCTCATCCGCCCGAAAGCCTCCAGACCGAGGGTCAGATAGCGCGCGGTCTTGGGCGGCTGGAGGTAGTCGTTGACGAACCGGCGCAGCTTGTACTCCACCTGCGGCTGGGGCGGTCCGTCCGGGTGGGACAGCGGCCGGTAGATCAGTTCGTGCGCCGCCGTGATCTGGTCCTCGGGCAGCGCGGGCCGACCGGCGGAGGCGGCGAAGCCGCTGGCGTGTTCGCCGGCGATGTCCCCGTAGACGAAGGCGCCGATCATGTAGTTGTGCGGTACGCAGGCCATGTCCCCGGCGGCGTACAGGCCCGGCACGGTGGTGGCGGCGTGCTCGTCGACCCACACTCCCGAGGCGGAGTGGCCGCTGCACAGTCCGATCTCCGAGACGTGCATCTCGATGTCACGGGTACGGTAGTCGTGGCCGCGGCCTTCGTGGAAGGTGCCGCGGGTGGGCCGCTCGGTGGTGTGCAGGATGCCCTCGATCTGGTTGATCGTGGCGTCCGGCAGATGGCTGAGCTTGAGGTAGATGGGTCCGCGGGCGCTGTCCAGCTCCCGCTTGACCTCGGCCATCATCTGGCCGGACCAGTAGTCGCAGTCGACAAACCGGTTGCCGTCGGCGTTGACCGTGTAGCCCCCGAAGGGGTTGGCGACGTAGGCGCACGCCGGTCCGTTGTAGTCCTTGATGAGCGGGTTGATCTGGAAGCACTCGATGCCGGACAGCTCCGCGCCCGCGTGGTACGCCATCGCGTAGCCGTCACCGGCGTTGGTGGGGTTCTCGTACGTGCCGTACAGGTAGCCGCTGGCCGGAAGGCCCAGGCGCCCGCAGGCCCCGGCGGCCAGGATGACCGCGCCGGCCGAGATGGTGACGAACTCCCCGGACCGGGTGTCGAATCCGACTGCGCCGACCGCGCGGCCGTCCACGGTGAGGACCCGCACCGGCATGATCCGGTTCTCGATCGTGACCCGGGAGCGCACGTGGCGGGCGCGCAGCGTGCGGTAGAGGACCTTCTTGACGTCGCGGCCCTCCGGCATCGGCAGCACATAGCTGCCCGAGCGGTGCACCTTGCGCACGGCGTACTCGTTGTGTTCGTCCTTCTCGAACTTGACGCCGTAGCCCTCCAGCCGCTGCACCATGCCGAAGCCGCGGGTCGCTGTCTCGTAGATGGTGCGCTGGTTGACGATGCCGTCGTTGGCGAGGGTGATGTCGGCGACGTAGTCCTCGGGGGTCGCCTTGCCCGGAACGACGGCGTTGTTCACCCCGTCCATTCCCATGGCCAGGGCCCCTGAGTGGCGTACGTGTGCCTTCTCCAGCAGGAGGACGTTCGCGCCGTTCGCCGCCGCGGTGAGGGCCGCCATGGTGCCGGCGGTACCCCCGCCGACGATGAGAACGTCGCAGGTGAACTCGCGGCGCTGAGACTGGGGTGGGATCTGCACGGAGGTCAGCCCCTTTCGGTGGAAGGGTGGTTCAGCAGCGGGTCGGGGGTGCGGTGGAGCCAGCCGGCCAGGGACATCCGGTCGCCGCGGAATCGGACGAACTCGAGATCGATCGGCCGGCCCGCGTTGGTGTAGGTGAGCCGTTCGAAGAACAGCAGGGGAAAGCCGTCCGCCACGCGCAGCAGGTCGGCGACGGTGCGGTCGGCGGCGATCGCCTCTATGGACAGGGCGGCGGCGCCGAGGGGAAGGTTCAGTTCGCCTTCGAGCAGCCCGAAGACGTCGTGCCGCGCCAGGTCCATCTCCAGCAGGGGCCTGCCGATGTCCGCGGGAAGGTAGCTGGCGTCCAGCGACAGGGGCTGACCGTCGAGGAGCCGCACCCGCTCCAGGGCGACCACTTCGGTGCCGGGAGCGAGTTCAAGCCGCTCGGCGACGGTGGGCGTGGCGGGCACGGTGTCCGCCAGCAGCACCTGGTTGACCACGCGGTCGCAGCCGGTGTCGAAGCTCTCCGCGAGTCCGCGGAGCCGGTCCAGGCCCTGGACGGCCTTTCCCGACACGACGAACGTTCCGACGCCGGGAGTCCTGTCGACCAGGCCCTCGATGCGCAACAGCGCGAGGACGTCCCGGACGACGTTGCGGCTGACCCCAAGTTCCGCGGCCAACTCCGCCTCGGAGGGCAGCGGCCGGGTTCCGTATACGCCCGTGAGAACGCGGGTGCGGAGCACGTCCCGAATCCGCCGTACCGGTGCGACACGGCTGCTCGAACCTCTGCCACCAGCGACGATCCCTGTCATGGCCGGAATGCTGCGGATGCGGTGTTACGCCGACCGGTTGCCGGAATTACGCAGTGGTTACGCCAGCCTCATTCCTGCCAACGCTCTCCTGACCTGGGAGAACAGGTATGGGCGAGTCGGTAGCGCCAGGGTTGTGGGCGGGGCGAGGCCTTGCGGGCACCCGCCGGGCAGGGGTTCCGGTGGATGGCGGCCGGTCGCCCGCGGGGCGCCCGCTATCAGCGGGCGGCCAAGGCCAGCAGCGTGGCCGCCGGCCCCGCCGGGGGTGTCTCCCGCAGCCAGACGGCTCGGAACCGCCGCCGTAGCAGGGTGGGGTCCTCCAGCGGCACACTGATCAGCCGCCGGTCGTCGAGTTCGGCCGATACGGCGAGGCGGCTCAGCACGGCAGGTGCGTCGCCCGTGGACACGGCCGACTTGATCGCGGTGGTGGAACCCAGTTCTGCCGCGGGCGGCGCGGGTTGCCCACCGAACTCCGGCCGGACCGGGATCCGTCCGGCGGCGCGTTCCGAAACCGTGGCAGGAGGGGTCCGGGCGGAAGACAGGGGAGGAGCGAGATTGTCGAATGCGGGCGGGCGGAGGGTCGTTCCCCCGGAACGGCGAAGGATTTCCCATACGGCGTCGCGCGTTCCCGAGCCCTGTTCGCGCACGATCAAGGGAGTGGCCGCCAGCGTCCGCAGGGGCAGCGGCTGTCTGCGTCTGGCCCATGGGTGCCCCGGAGCGACCACCACGACCAGCTCGTCGTCGGCGAGGGTGCGGCTGTGCAGCCCGTCCGGCGCGCGCGGGCCCTCGACGAAACCGAGGTCGGCCTCACGGCCGCGCACCATGTCGGCGACCTGCGAGGAATTGCCTACCCGCAGGGCGACCTTGACCTCGGGGAGCCTGGCGCGCAGGGCCATCAGCCATCCCGGCACCCGGTGATCCGCGATGGTCATCGACGCGGCGATCCGCAGTCGGCCCTGCTGATCCGCGTGGAGCGCCGCGACACCACTGACCAGCGCCCGGGCCGCGTCGAGCACCGGCAGCGCCCAGTCCACGACGGCGGTCCCGGCCGGGGTGAGGCGTGACCCGGTGGGGCCGCGTTCGAGCAGGACCAGCCGCAACTGCCGTTCCAGCGCTGTGATGCGCATGCTCGCCGCCGGCTGGCTCATCCCGTGCCGCGCGGCGGCCCGGCCGAGACTGCCGGTCTGGGCGACGGCGACCAGCAGGTCCAGCACTCTCAGTTCCGGTGTCCCCGGGGGAAGGCCCATCAGCACCTCTTATGACCTCCTCGGAAACGGGTCTCTACCGGAGACCGGCGGGACCCGGCGATCGTGCACATGCAACTCGCCATCGGGATGCAGGAAGGGAGAGGTCATGGAATCGTCCCACGCCCTGCCGGTCAAGCCGCGGCCACGCGTGCCCGCCGGTATGAGGCGCGCCGGGCGCGCGTCGAGTGCGGTACTGCCGGGACTGGCGGTGGCAGTGGCGGTCGCGCTGCCGGCCGCTTGGCTGGGCCGTCTCGTCCCGACCGTGGGCGGCCCAGTGTTCGGGATCGTGGTGGGTGTTCTTGCCGGAGCCCTGCTGAGACGGCTGGCCCCCCACACAACGGCCGAGCGTCTGCGCCCCGGAGTCGCGGTCGCGGGCAGACAGGTCCTGCAGGCGTCCGTCATCGTGCTCGGGACCGCGCTTTCCCTGAGCGACGTGGTGCGAGTCGGGATGGGGTCACTGCCGGTCATGCTGGGCACGCTGGCCGTGGCGCTGCCCGGTGCCTGGGCCGTGGGCGGACTGCTCGGTGTCCACCCTGAGACCCGGCTGCTCGTCGGCGTCGGCACGGGCGTTTGCGGAGCCTCGGCGATCGCCGCGGTGACCGCTGCTGTGGGCGCCGTCGAGGCCAGGGTCGCCTACGCCCTCGGCACCGTCTTCACCTTCAACATCGCCGCGGTCGCCCTGTTTCCTCCCGTGGGCCACCTTCTCGGGATGTCGCAGGAGGCGTTCGGACTGTGGAGCGGCACCGCGATCAACGACACGTCCTCGGTCGTCGCCACCGCCTACAGCTACGGCACCGAGGCAGGGCAGTACGCGGTGGTGGTCAAACTGACCCGCAGCCTCATGATCGTGCCGATCTGCGTGGTCCTGGTGCTGTGGCGGTCGGTCGGTCGGCGAGCCCGGGACACCCGGCAGGACGAGAGCGCGGGAAGACGGATCTGGCGCGCGTTCCCCGTGTTCATCGTTGGATTCCTGCTCGCGTCAGCCGCCGCCACGTATGACGTCATCCCCGCTTCGTGGGAGCCGGCACTGCCCGTGATCAGTACGTTTCTGATCACTGTGTCCCTGTCGGGGATCGGTCTGTCGCTGAAGTTCTCCAAGCTTCGCGAGGCGGGTGCACGGCCACTTCTGCTGGGTGCGATCCTCTGGGCCGCCGTCAGCGCGACCGGTCTCGGTCTCCAGTCGATCACCGGTCGGCTGTGAGCCCAGCACGGCCCGGGGCCGCCTGCCTGACGGACATCCTCGTCGCCGCACACGTGGCCAGGCGACCAAGATCCGGGCCATCAACGGGCCGATCGCCCCGGCGACGGCGGCAAGGGCCGTCGTTGGTGCTGGTCGGGGGCGGCGCAGGAGCTGTACCACCAAGTGACGAAGAATCTGCTGGGACGAACGCGCACGACGCTCAAGCGCAGCGCGTTGCCCGTGCCCCGGCTGAGCGGCAAGGCCGGGCTCGGTCTCTCCTTCCACGCAACGACTCAGAGCCAATGAACCCCAGATGCCCGAGTTCAACGGAGCGTAGTCAGCACCAAGTCAGCACGGGAGAGGTGAAGACGGGTGATGACGTGGGCTTTTAGTCAGCACCAAACCAGCACGGGAGTCAGCACCGCACCATCAAATCGCCCTGAACTACGCGTCCCGGACGGCGCTCGTTCCAACCACCATCGAGCCCCTGAGCCGCCCTTCCATGAATCGGCATGGTGGCCACACGCATAGCCACCGCTCGAACTATGTTGCCCCGCCACATGTGCGCCTGACCTGCGGATTCCTACGGTATGGCGACACGAAAACGTCCCCGCCAACCGCCAGGAAGTGGTGCCGATGCCCTCCCCCGCGACCGCTCCCCCACCCCCCGCCAGCCTCAAACGCATCGTCGCCGCAAGCCTCATCGGCACCACCATCGAGTGGTACGACTTCTTCCTCTACGGCTCCGCCGCCGCGCTCGTGTTCAACAAGCTGTTCTTCCCGGACTCCGACCCGCTCGTCGGCACGCTGCTGTCGTTCCTGACGTATGCGGTCGGGTTCGCCGCTCGCCCGCTGGGTGCGCTGGTGTTCGGGCACTACGGCGACCGGCTCGGGCGCAAGAAGCTGCTGGTGCTGAGTCTGCTGCTGATGGGCGGGGCGACCTTCGCGATCGGGCTGCTCCCGACGCACGCCACCATCGGGACGGCCGCGCCGGTGCTGCTCACCGTGCTCCGGTTGGTCCAGGGGTTCGCGCTCGGTGGCGAGTGGGGCGGTGCCGTGCTGCTGGTGTCGGAGCACGGGGACGCCCGGCGGCGTGGGTTCTGGGCCTCGTGGCCGCAGACCGGCGCGCCGGCGGGGCAACTCCTCGCCACCGGCGTGCTGTCCCTGCTGACCGCCGTCCTGTCGGACGCCGCGTTCGGCAGCTGGGGCTGGCGGATCCCGTTCCTGCTCTCCGGGGTGCTGGTGATCGTCGGTTTGTGGATTCGTCTGTCTGTCGATGAATCGCCGGTCTTCAAGCAGGCGTTGGCACGGGCCGAGGCCCGCAAGGCGGACCGGAGCGCCGATGCCGAGAAGCTGCCGCTGGTCGCCGTGCTGCGGCATCACTGGCGTGACGTCCTGGTCGCGATGGGCGCACGGATGGCGGAGAACATCAGCTACTACGTCATCACCGCGTTCATCCTCGTCTACGCCACCACCTCGGCCGGCGTCTCCAAGCAGACCGCACTCAACGCCGTACTGATCGCCTCGGCCGTGCACTTCGCCGCCATCCCGGCGTGGGGCGCGCTCTCCGACCGGATCGGCCGCCGTCCCGTGTATCTGATGGGTGCTGTCGGGGTCGGGCTGTGGATGTTCCCGTTCTTCTCGCTGATCGACACCGGCGGCTTCGGCAACCTGATCCTCGCCGTCACGGTGGGGCTGGTGCTGCACGGGGCGATGTACGCGCCCCAGGCCGCGTTCTTCTCCGAGATGTTCGCGACGCGGATGCGCTACTCCGGCGCGTCCATCGGCGCCCAGTTCGCCTCGGTCGCGGCGGGTGCGCCCGCGCCGCTGATCGCCACCGCGCTGCTGAGCGACTACGGCAGTTCCACGCCGATCGCCCTGTACGTGATCGGCGCCGCCGTGCTCACGGTCGTCGCCGTGGCGGCGGCCAAGGAGACCCGCCACCGGGATCTGGCCGATGTCGCCCCGCCCGCCGACACGGACCGGACGACGGCGCCGGCGGCGGACGCCCGGATTCCCTGAGACGTACGTCCCGGTGCCGGCCCCGTAGTCCGACCCCGCGTACGGGGCCCGACTACGGGGTCAGTGCCGCGCCGACAACCGGTGCAGCCGCAGGGCGAGTTGGATCTCCAGGACGCGTTCCGGGCTCTGCCAGTCGTCGCCGAGGAGGCGGCCGACACGCTCCAGGCGCTGGGCGACCGTGTTCACATGGACGTGCAGTTCGTCCTTGGTGCGGGCGGGGCTCATGCCGCAGGCGAAGTACGCGTCGAGGGTGCGCAGCAGTTCCGTGCCGCGTCGTCGGTCGTACGCGACGACCTGGCCGATGGTGCGGTCGACGAAGCCGGGGATGTCCCGGTCGCCGGACAGGAGCAGCCCCAGGAAGCCGAAGTCCTCGGCGGCGGCTCCGTCCCCGGAGCGACCGAGCAGTCGCAGCGCGTCGAGGCAGCGCCGGGCCTCGGCGTAGGCGGTGGCCACGGAATCGGGGCGGGTGGCGAGGTTCTCGGCGGGTGCGGAGGCGCCGACGGTGACCGGTGCGTGGACCGCTGTGCCCAGGTGCCGGGCGGCGCGGCGGGCCAGTTCGGTGGCGCTGTCGCCGGGTTTGAGGGGCAGCAGCAGGACGGTGCCGCCGTCGCGCGCGGCGGCCAGGCCGTGCCGGGTCGCGGCGAGGTGGGACGCGGCGGCGGCGAGGCGTCTGCGGGCGTCCGCCTCCTGGTCGGCGTCGGGCGCGTCACCCTCCAGGCGCACGGCCAGTACGACGTGGACGGCGTCGAGGTCGGCGTGGAGGCGGGCCGCGCGCTCCCGCAGCAGGCGGGGGTCGCGGTCGCGGGCGTCGAGCAGGTCGTCCAGGAGCTCGCCGCGGACGCGTTGTTCGGCCTCGGCGGCGGACCGGCGGGCCAGGAGCAGCAGGGAGGTGACCATGGCGGCGCGCTCCAGGGTGCGCTGGTCGACGGGGTCGAGCCCCGGGTGACCGCGCAGCACGAGCGCGCCGAGCAGTTCTCCCCCGGCGGCGACGGCGGCGATCCAGTCGTCCTCGTGCCGCACCGCGTGGCCCTCCGCGCGGGACGCCTCCAGGGCCTCGGCCGGTGCCGCGGCGGCCTCGGCGAACTCGACCGTGCCGTCGAGGACCTCGGAGACGGCGGCGGCCACGTCGTGGACCCCGCCGCCGCGCAGGACGAGCTCGGCGAGCCGGTCGTGCACCTCGGAGGCGCGTTCGATGACGCCGCTGCGGTCCCGGATGATCTCGTTGGCCCGCTCCAGGCCGGCGAGGGCCGACCGGGTCTCGGCGAGCAGGTTGGCGGCGTCGATGGCGGCCGCGGCGAGGGCGGCGAAGGAGCCCAGCAGGGCGATCTGCTCCCGCTCGAAGACCCGGGCGCGGCGGTCCGCGGCGAACAGCACGCCGATGACGTGGTGCCCGAGCGTGAGCGGCACGCCGAGTATGGCCACCAGCCCCTCGTCCCGCACGCCCGCGTCGATGGTGAGGGTGTGCTGGAAGCGGTCGTCCTTGAAGTAGTCGTCGGTGACATAGGGGCGTGCGGTCTGGGCGACCAGGCCGCCGAGCCCCTCCCCCATGCCGAGCCGCAGCTGCTGGAACCGGGCCGCGACCGAACCCTCGGTGACCCGCATGTAGGTGTCGCCCCTCGCCGGGTCGTTCAGGCTGAGGTAGGCGACGTCCGTGCCCAGCAGCGACCGGGCGCGCTGCACGATCGCCTGGAGTACGGCGTCCAGGTCGCGCAGCCCTGCGAGGTCGTGGGCGGTCTCGAACAGTGCGGACAGCTCGGCCTCGCGGCGGCGCCGTCCCTCCAGCTCCGAGCGCACGCGCAGGGCGAGCGGCTTGGCCTGCTGGAGTGCGGCGATCCACTCCGCCGGACGCCCTTCGGCGCGCGCGAGCAGCACCGGCTGCTCGTAGGCGTCGGCGGACGCGCCCCGGGCCAGGAGCTCGAGATACGGCGTCTCCGCGCCGGCCGGTGGCGGTTCGGCGATGCCGGCGGAGCGCTCGGCAGACTGCACGTGATCGCTGGACATGCTCACAGGATTCACCATGACCGGGCCGTCCCGTCAGCCCTGTGGACAACTCCCCACGGACTCTCAGGGCCGCTCAGTGGGCGGTCCAGCCGCCGTCGAGCACCAGTGAGGTACCGGTCACGAAGGACGCCTGTGGACTGCACAGGTACGCCACGGCCTCGGCGACCTCCTCCGGTTCGATGAGCCGCTTGACGGCGCTGTCCTGGAGCAGCACCTCGGACAGCACGCGCTCCTCGGGGATGCCGTGCGCCCGGGCCTGGTCGGCGATCTGCTTCTCGACCAGTGGGGTGCGCACATAGGCGGGGTTCACGCAGTTGGAGGTGACACCATGGGGTGCGCCTTCGAGGGCGGCGGTCTTGGAGAGTCCCTCCAGCCCGTGTTTGGCGGCCACATAGGCGGACTTGTAGGCCGAGGCGCGCAGCCCATGGACGGACGACACGTTCACGATGCGGCCCCATCCCTGTCCGTACATGTGGGGCAGGGCACCGCGGATGAGCCGGAAGGGTGCCTCCAGCATCACGGTGAGCACCGTGTGGAAGACGTCGGGCGGGAACTCCTCGATGGGGCGCACGAGCTGGATCCCGGCGTTGTTGACGAGGACATCGGTGCCCGCGGCGGCGAGTTCGGCGGCGTCCAGGTCGGTGAGGTCGAGGAGGTGGGGTTCCACGGTGCCCGCGAGGTCGCGGCCCTGTCCGGCGAGCGCCTCCAGGCCCGCGGCGTCCCGGTCGACCGCTCTCACCTTCGCCCCGGCGGCCGCGAGCCGCAGCGCGCAGGCACGGCCGATACCGCCGGCGGCGCCGGTGACGAGCGCGGTGCGGCCGCCGAGGCCGAGCGGGGAGGCGTGGGGAGCCGGGAGGACATGGGGCACGGTCATGCCTCGACCCTAGGCAGGGCCCCTGCCGCGCCCCATGTGGTCACGCCCTACAGTTCAGCCGGATGCAGTGGGGTCGAACCATGTGGGGGCGTCCGACAGTGCCTGCTTGATCCGCAACAGCCCGAATTCGTTCAGCTCGGGCAGCGCGTCGATGTCGAACCAGCCCACGTCCAGCGACTCGTCGTCGTGGACCCGCGCCTCGCCGCCCACGGCCCGGCAGCGGAAGGTGATGTCCATGTACTGGCAGGTGTCACCGTTCTCGTAGGTGACGGGATCCAGGGCCTGGACGAGGACGACCTGCTCGGCGACACAGCGCACGGCCGTCTCCTCGTAGACCTCCCGCACCGCGCAGGCCGCGGGCTGCTCCCCCGGGTCCGGGATGCCGCCGATCACGGACCACCGGCGCGTGTCGGACCGGCGGTTGAGCAGCACTCTGCCCTCGTCGTCGAAGACGAGGGCGGTGACTCCGGGGAGCCAGAGCAGCTGATGGCCGGCCGAGGCACGGAGGGTTCGGATGAAGTCAGGAGTAGCCATGCCGTCGACCCTAAAGGGCCGGTTCCGGCGGCCGGGTGCGTTTCAGGCAGTGTGCGACCGGCGTACGGCTACACGTCACCGGCGCGTCGCCCGCGCAGACCTGCGCCGACGGACCAGCCCAGTCCGCCGGCCGCGACCAGCACGAGGGCGATTTCCGGCAGGACGCCGAGCCGCGTGGCGGGGGTCTGCGAGGAGCGCAGCGGCACCTTCTGCACCAGCGAGTCGGCGACGAACATGCCGGTCCTCTGCGTGATCTTCCCGTCCGGCATGATGATCGCGCTGACGCCGCTGGTCACCGGCACGGTCACGGTCCGGCTGTGCTCGACCGCACGGACGCGGGACATGGCGAGCTGCTGGTAAGTCATCTCGCTGCGGTCGAACGTGGCGTTGTTGCTCGGCACGGAGATCATCTGGGCGCCGTCGGTGACCTCGGAACGCACGGTCCAGTCGAAGGCGGCCTCGTAGCAGGTGACGAGGCCGACCTTGGCGCCGTCCATGGTGAACACGCCCGGCTTGGTGCCCCGGCTGAAGTCCTGGCGCTGCATCGAGGTCCAGTTGCTGTTGATCGCCCCGATCAGCGAACGCAACGGCAGGTACTCGCCGAACGGCTGGATCTGCCGCTTGTCGTAGGTGTCGACGGGACCCTTCGCCGGATCCCACAGGATCTGCTCGTTGTAGAGCTTGCCGTCCCGCTCCACGACGCCGCCGACCGAGATGGGCACGCCGACGGCCTTGGCGGCGGTGTCGATCACGGCGCGGGCGTCGGGGTTGGCGAAGGGGTCGATGTCGGAGGAGTTCTCCGGCCACAGCACGAAGTCGGGCCTCGCGACCTTGCCGGCCTTGACCTCGGCGGCCAGGCGTTCGGTCTCGCGCGCGTGGTAGTCCAGTACGGCCCGCCGCTGAGCGTTGAACTCCAGCCCCGCCCGGGGCACGTTGCCCTGGATGACCGCGACGGTCACGCTGCCGTCCTCGGCCTTGTCGCTGACCAGCGGCCTGGCCGCGACGGCCGCCACGACCGGGACGGCCAGGCTCAGCAGACCCACGGCCGCCGCGGTCCGGCGCACCGTGCCGGTGCGCCGCCACACCACAGCGAGGCGGACGACTTCGTAGAGCCCGAAGCCGCACAGCACGACCGCGAAGCCGAGCACCGGGGTACCGCCCACCGCGGCGAGCGGCAGGAACACACCGTCCGCCTGCCCGAACGCGATCTTCCCCCAAGGGAAGCCGTCGAAGGGCACGCGCGCGCGTGCCGCCTCGCCGGCGATCCAGAGGGCGGCCGCCCACACGGGCCGCCCGGGCAGCTTCGACACGACCGCGACACCCGCGCCGACCAGTGCGACGAAGATCGCCTCGATCGCCACCAGGGCGACCCAGGGGACCGGCCCGACCTCCACTCCGGTCCACACCAGCAGCGGCAGCAGGAAGCCGAGGCCGAAGAGGTAGCCGAGGCCGAGCCCCGCCTTCCAGCCGCGGCCGCGCAGCACCCAGCCGAAGACCGCGAAGGCCGGCAGGGCCAGCCACCACAGGGTGCGAGGCGGGAAGCTGACGTAGAGCAGGAGGCCGGAGAGCGCGGCTGCGGCGGCCGGGAGGAGGCGCACGAGCCGCCGGGCCCAGGCCCGCGCCTCGGACGCGATCCGCGGCTCCAGCTGCTCCGACTCGCCGACGGAGGTTGCGGTGACGGTCACTCCCGGAGTGTAAGGCGAGTGACCTTGACGCCGACAGCGCGGTCCACGAGGCGGCGGCGTCACGCGCTGCGGGCCCGTAGGCCGGCGCTCCACTGTCCCGGCCCGCGCACGGACGGCGGCGCTCCACGATCCGTCCCGCGCCCGGCCGCAGGCGCAGCCCCGTCCCGCCCAGCGGCCGGCACGGCTCCCCGCCCGACCGCGCAAGGCGTCGCCGCATCGCCGCGCATCTGCCGCAACGTTCCTGCCCATTTGGTCACGACACATCCACAAACCGCCCACCAGCGGCTACGGTGTGCCGAAGCCTCAGTCGTGCGGCCGGTGGCGGCCCGAGCGACCGGGGTCTTCACAGGTCGGGGGCGACGTGGTGCGGGGGCGGGGCGGGGTGGGTTCCGGTGGGCTGACGTCCGCGTCCGGGCAGAGCGCGGACGGTGAGAGACCAATCGCGGTGGACGCGGCGGGTGTCGTGGTGCTGGGTGCCTGCGCCGGCTGGTCCCTGATCACGGCGGCGGTGCACCACGGCCTGCCCGAGGGTGTGCTGCTCGCGGTGCTGGCCGTGGCGGCCGGGTACGCCGCCGGGCGGATCGGCGGGGCGCTGCTGCCGGTCGGCGCGCCCTGCGCCGGGGCGCTGGCCGGTACGGGGCTGACCGTGGCCGTTCCGCACCTCGCGCCGGGCCCGCAGATCACCACACCGCTGGGGCATGCCGGGGCGACGGCTGCCGTGCTGACGCTGTCGGCCGGTGCCGCGTGCTGCGCCGCGTGGGCCGCTCGCGTTCCGGTCGTGCGGTTCGCCCTGCGGCTGCTGGCCGCAGGGACGGCGGTGCTGGCGGCCGTGCTCGGCTCGGCCGCCGGCTGCGTCACATGTGTCGCGGTGCTGTTGTGCTCACTGGCCGCAGGCCGCACCCGGCACCGCGGCGCCGGCCTCGCCGTACTGGGCGCGGTCGCCGGGCTGGTGACTGGCCTGACGTGGGCGGTCGCGGCGCGGGCCGTACCAGGCGGGCTCGTGGCCGCCCTCGAAGAGCGGCTGACACCCCACCGCGTACAGCTCTGGCAGGACGCGTGGCAGCTACTGCGCGAGGACACCGCCCTGGGGGTCGGCCCGGGGCGCTTCGGGGAGCTGAGCACGACGTCCGCACAGTCACTGCTGTCCGACGGCAAGCCCCACTCGGCACCCCTTCAGCAGGCGACCGAACAGGGCCTCGTCGGTGTGGCCCTGTTGGCAGCGGCGTTCGGCTGGGTGCTGTACGCGCTGTGGCGCGGCCCCCGCCCGACCCCGGTGGCGCTGACCGCGGGCGCGGCTCTGACGGCGCTCGCGGCCATCGCCGCGATCGGCAACGCGCTCAGCTTCACCGCGGTGTCGGTGGGTGCGGGCCTGCTGGCGGGCATGGCCACGGCCCGGCCGCTCACCGTCGAACCGTCGAGCACCGCGCCGGACACGCGTCCACGGGGCGCCGGACACGCCCCGGCGTGGTGACCGGAAGTCCGCTCAGTGCGCGGTAGCGCCCGGCTTGGTCCGCCCCAGCCGCGCCTTGATCACCTGTACGGCCGCCTCCGCGTCGTCCACGGTGATCGTGAAGGTGTGTCCGTCCCACAGCTCCAGCACGACGCCCTCACCCCGTCGGACGACCACCGCGGTGCCCATCTCCGGCCGCCACCGATAGCCCCAGCCACCCCACTGGCGCGGAGTGACGTGCGAGATGTATGTGGCACCCACCACATGGGAGAGCGGGATACGGCGGCGGGGCACTCCGATGTGGCCGCAGCGCACCTCGAGGTGCTCCTCGTCGACCCGCAGGGCGACGTGCACGAAGGCGAGCGTTCCGAACAGGACCAGCAGCCCGGCGGCGATGCAGCCGACCACGGCCATGACCAGCGGGGCGATGCCGGACGTCCACGCCGAGTCGACGGCCAGCTCGATGCCCAGCGCCATGCAGGCGGCGCCGGCGAGCGCCAGCAGCCACTGGGCCCGGTTGGTGGCTCGGCCGGTCCAGACGTCGGAGTGCGCGTGGGGAGCGTTCTCGCCGTGGCGGTGGTCCCTCATGTCTATGAGGTTACTCAGGTTCCGCTCCGCTGGTACCTCATGGCGGAGGGTTACTGCGCCGGCCGGGCGGCGGGGCGGATTCAGCTCGCCGACGACGTTCGGTGACCCGTGCCGGTCAGCCGGCCGGCGTGACGGCCCGCAACAGCCGCCCTTCGTCGTAGGCCAGGGCGGGTGCGGGCAGTGTGCCCTCGCGTCCGCTCAACAGGACGGTCAGGGTGCCGTGGGGCGTGGCCCCGGGGGCGGGCTGCTCGCCGAGCCGGCGCAGGGCCTGGGCGGCCACGGCGCCCGCGGAGCCGTGCAGCACGAGGGGCGGCCGGCCGGGGCGCTGGACGGCGGCCCGGATGCGCTCGGCGACCAGTTCGTAGTGGGTGCAGCCCAGGACGACGGTGGTCACCTCGTCAGGCGTGAGCGCCGCGGCCGCGGACACGGCGGCGTCGATCGCCGACTCGTCCGCGCGTTCGACGGCCTCGGCGAGGCCCCAGCAGGGCACCTCGGTGACGGGGACCTCCCCGGCGAAGTCGCGGATCAGGGTCCGCTGGTACGTGCTGCCGGTGGTGGCCGGGGTCGCCCAGATGGCGATGTGTCCGCCGCCGGCCGCGGCCGGCTTGATCGCCGGGACGGTACCGATGACCGGAAGGTTTGGTTCGAGGCGGGCGCGCAGGGCGGTGAGCGCGTGTACGGTCGCGGTGTTGCAGCCGACGATGAGGGCGTCGGGGCGGCGCGCGGCGGCCGCCTCGGCGACGGCCAGGGCGCGCTCGGTCAGGTCTTCCGGGGTCCTCGGGCCCCACGGCATGCCGTCGGGGTCCAGGGAGAGTACGAGATCGGCGTCGGGGCGCAGCCGCCGAACCGCGGCGGTGGCCGCCAGCAGACCGATTCCGGAGTCCATGAGCGCGATCTTCACCCGATCACGATAGACGATGAGCGGTCGCGGGCAGGCCCGGTGGGGCAGACTGCGCGCGTGAGCGCCGTTGTGTGGACTGCCGCTGGATCACTTCTCGCCTGGCTGTGGCTGCTGCTCTGCCAGGGCTTCTTCTGGCGCACGGATGTGCGGCTGCCGCCGCGCCGGGAACCGGACGCCTGGCCGTCGGTGTGCGTCGTCGTCCCGGCCCGCGACGAGGCGGCGGTGCTGCCCGCCGCACTGCCGTCGCTGCTCCGGCAGGACTATCCGGGGCGGGCGGAGGTCTTTCTCGTCGACGACGGCAGTGCGGACGGCACCGGTGACCTGGCGCGTGAACTGGCGCGTCGGCACGGCGGGCTGCCGCTGACCGTGGGCTCGCCGGGCGAGCCGCCCGCGGGCTGGACCGGCAAGCTGTGGGCGATGCGCCACGGCATCGGCGTGGCACGCGCGCGTGACCCCGAGTACCTGCTGCTGACGGACGCCGACATCGCGCACGCGCCGGACAGTCTGCGGGAACTGGTGGCGGCGGCCCGTGCGGGCGGGTTCGACGTCGTCTCGCAGATGGCCCGGCTGCGCGTGGAGAGCACGTGGGAACGGTTCGTCGTGCCCGCCTTCGTGTACTTCTTCGCCCAGCTCTACCCCTTCCGGCGGATCGGCAAAGAGGGGACGCGCACGGTGGCCGCGGCCGGCGGCTGCGTCCTGCTGCGGGCCCGGGCCGCCGAACGGGCGCGGATCCCGGACGCGATCCGGCACGCCGTGATCGACGACGTGGCCCTCGCGCGGGCGGTGAAGCGCAGCGGCGGCCGCGTCTGGCTGGGGCTGGCCGACCGGGTGGACAGCGTGCGGCCGTATCCGCGGCTGGGCGACCTGTGGCGGATGGTGTCGCGCAGCGCGTACGCCCAGCTGCGGCACAGCCCTCTGCTGCTGGCCGGGACGGTCGCCGGGCTGGCGCTGGTGTATCTTGTGCCGCCGGTGGCGGTCGTGGCCGGCCTGGCGAGGGGGAACGCGGCGGCAGCGGCCGTCGGAGGGGCGGCCTGGCTCGTGATGACGGGGACCTACGTGCCGATGCTCCGCTATTACCGGCAGCCGCTGTGGCTGGCTCCCCTGCTGCCGTTCACCGCGTTCCTCTATCTCCTCATGACGGTCGACTCGGCGGTGCAGCACTACCGGGGACGCGGTGCGGCCTGGAAGGGCCGCACCTACGCACGCCCGGACGCCGTGCCCGACGAGGGCTGACGAACGCCGCAGGGTCACTTCCGGCCGGGGGTCCAGTTCATGCCCCACCCGTAGGCGTGGTCGACGGTCCGCTGCGGGCTCACCCCGCGCTCGGGCACGAGGTAGCGCGCCTCCCGCTGTACGACGAGGTCGCCGCCGGTGTTGGTGATCAGGGCGAGCGCGCACACGGGCGAGGGGACGGTGCACTCGTCGAGGGAGAAGTCGATGGGGGCGCCGTGCTGCGGCTGGAGGGTGACGGTGGCGTTGAGGTCGGCGAACGAGCGGGCGCCCTCGTAGATGGTGACGAAGACGAGGATGCGCCGGAAGGCGTTCTTGTGGTCGAGATTGACGGTGAGGTTCTCACCGGTCGACACGGCGCCGGTGCGGTCGTCGCCGTCGAGGTGGATGTACGGGGGCTGGTGCAGTGCCCCGAAGGTGTTGCCGAGGGCCTGTACGACTCCCTTGCTGCCGTCGGTGAGTTCGTACAGCGCGCACAGGTCGAGGTCGAGGTCGGAGTGCATGGCGGCCGGGCGGCCGAACTTGCTGCTCCACCCCGAGAACTGCTTGCGGACCTGCCAGTTGAGGTTCACGTGCAGGGCGCCGGAGGTGCCGCCCTGCTTGGTGAGCGACACGGAGGGGGCCGCCTTGGTGAGCGTCACCTTGGTGAGGCGGACGGGCTCGGGCGGTGCCGCCGGGGGCGCGGCCGGCGGGAGCGGGGCCACCGGCCGGGCCGGCGGCGGGGGCGTGTGCGCCGAGGGCGCGGCCACGGGAGGCGCGGCCGGGGCCGGAGTCGGGGCCGCCTGCTGCGGCTCGTCCACCGTGATGCCGTAGTCCGTGGCCAGGCCTTCGAGTCCGCTGCTGTAGCCCTGGCCGACGGCGCGGAACTTCCAGGCACCCTGGCGGCGGTAGAACTCGCCGAGCACGAAAGCGGTTTCGGTGGTGGCGCCCGGGTTGTCGAAGCGGGCGACCGATGCCCCCCGGGCGGCATCCTGGACCTCGATGTACAGGTCCGGGACCTGCGCGAACGTGCCGCCGTCGGAGGAGGCGGCGAGGACGATCGTCTCGATCGCGGGCTCCACGCGCGTGAGGTCGACGAAGAGCGTGTCGGTCACCCGGCCGTCGGCGTCGCGCTTGCCCTCGTGCCGAATCGCGCCGGAGGAGTGCGCGGGCTGGTTGTAGAACACGAAGTCCGCGTCGGAGCGGACTTTTCCACTTACCAGCAGCAAAGCGGAGGCGTCGGCGTCGGGCACCCCCGGTCCGGCCCGCCAGCCCAATTCCACGCGCAGCGCCGAGGTGGGCACCGGAGTGTTTGAACCTTTCAGCATTTGCATGTCCGCCCCCATTGCGTGTCACCGCGCCAGGCCCATCCCGGCCGTCCGTCGAGTTCCGTTTCGCACAACCTATTCCTCCCCGCGGCGAACTCCCATGCGCCGCCAGCGGACGCCCAGGTGGCCAACTCCTGGCAACCCGCCCGGAACTCGGCCTTTACACGATCGGAGCCCTGTCCGGCGCCCCTTTTTGCCGAGTTCGCTCGCATTGGGGATACCCGGTCACTGCGGACACGGAAAACAACCCTCTTATCGGTCTCCCCAACCAGCACATCGTGGGCTTAACTTATGTGCCATGACCTCCCCCCGCTCCACCTATGGCGGCGGCTACTACTCCGCCTCCTTCCCGGACACCCCGATCTACGACAAGCTCGTCGCCGAGCGGGGCACCCCGCAGATCGCCCCGATCCGGGTCCCCGCTCAGTACGACATGCCGGCCGGCAACCTGCCCGCCCTCCCGTCGGCGCTGCCCGCTCTTCCGGCAGCCCCGTCCCAGCCCGCCTACGGTTATCCGCAGGCGCCGCAACCCGCCCCGCTCCAGCAGGCCCCCGCGGCGTACATCCCGCAGCAGGCCACCGCACCGCGCGGCTATCCCGGCCCCCAGCCGCAGCAGCCGCGCCCGGCGGCACCCGCCGCGGGCTACGAGGCGATGCGCCCCGCGGCTCCCCGGCCCGCCCAGGCTCCCTATCAGGACCCGTACAACAACCAGCAGTACCGCGGTTACTGAGCCGCCCGCCCAGGGGCTGTCGGTGCCGGCTGGCAGGATGGCCCCATGGGGAACGCACACCTGCACTCGATCCACGTCCATCCGGTCAAGGCGGTCCGGGGCCTCGCGCCCCGGGAGGCCGTCGTGGAGCCCTGGGGGCTGGCCGGAGACCGGCGCTGGGTGCTGGTCGACGACGGGGGAAAGGTCGTCACGCAACGCCGGCAGCCGCGCCTCGCACTGGCCGCCGCCGCGCTTGTGCCGGACGGCGGCGTCCGGCTGTCCGCACCCGGCATGGAACCCCTGACGGTGCCCGTTCCCCGGACGTTGGGCACGGTGCCGGTGGAGATCTTCCACGACAAGGTCGACGCGGTCCCGGCCGAGGACGAGGCCGCGCACGCTTGGTGCAGCGCCTATCTCGGCATCGGCGTGCGTCTCGCGTACATGGACGACCCGGCCACGCGCCGGCCCGTCGACCCGGAGTACGCGCGTCCCGGCGAGACCGTGTCCTTCGCCGACGGCTTTCCGCTGCTGCTCACCACGACGGCCTCGCTCGACGCCCTCAACGCCCTGATCGCGCAGGGTGATCACGCGGACGAGGGCCCGCTGCCCATGAACCGCTTCCGGCCGAACGTGGTCGTGGCGGGCACCGACGCCTGGGCCGAGGACGGCTGGTCGCGTCTCGCCATCGGGGACGTGTCCTTCCGCGTCGCCAAGATTTGCGGACGGTGCGTGGTGACCACCACCGACCAGGGCACGGGCGAGCGCGGCCGCGAGCCCCTGTACAGCCTGGGGCGGCACCGGCGGCTCGGCGGCAAGCTGGTCTTCGGACAGAACCTGGTGCCCCTGTCCGGGGGCACGATCCGGGTGGGTGACCCCGTCAGGATCCTCGAGTAGCCCGGGCCGGAGGTCGGCGCCCCGGTGCGGGAACCGCCCCATGGGCCCGGGCGTTGGCCTTGTGTGAGAAGTGCATGAGAGTCGCCGGTGAGGGGTGATTTCGCTCTCTCTTCGCCGACTTGGCGCGTGGACGGCTCCGCCGGGGGTTATCACGGAGCGGGAAGGGGGTGCAGGCGGTGCGAGCGATCAGCGGACTCTGGCGCTGGCGGCGCAACCCGCTGTGCCGCGCGACCGATCTGGCCGAGGCCTGGGTGGCGCTGGCCGCCCTCGTGCTGATCCTCCTGGCCGCCCCGGTGGCCGGTTCCCTCGTCGGGGGCGCCGCCCAGGACGCCCTCCAGCGCTCCGTCCGCGAACAGCACGAAGCGCGGCACCTGGTGACGGCCACAGTGGTCCGCAAGCTCGACCGCTCCCCGCTGGACGCCGACCCGGAGACCTCCACGGGCCGGGATCTGCGCAACCGCGTCCTCGCCGACTGGACGGCACCGGACGGCACCGACCATCAGGGCCCGGTGCTGGCGAGCCTCAAGGACCCGCAACAGGGCGACGAGTTCCGGATATGGACCGACGGGCACGGCCGGATGGTGGCCCGCCCCCTCGACTCCGCGACGGCATCGACGCACGCGGTCCTCGCCGGCTTCGGCGCGGCCCTGGCGGCCGGTGGTCTCGTCGAGGGCGGCAGGCGGCTGATCGTCTGGCGCATGGTCCGCCGCCGGTACGCCCGTTGGGACCAGGCATGGGACAAGGCGGGCCCGGACTGGGGCAGGACGGGCACCGGCAGCTGACAGCCTTCCGGCTCTGGTCAACCCACCACCCGCGCGCACGCTACGGTGGTCCGGCCGAACCGTTCGGCACAACCCGCGCGCGAGCGAGCATGAGGGACGCGCCGGTGTCGATGCCGCGTACGCGCAGGTCCGAGAGGCCCGGCACGGTCGCGGTCCCGACACCGGTCGGAGCGCCCCGAAGGCGAACGAGCCATCAGTACGACCGAGGTGGGGGCACAGCTACACCATGGCACAGGGCACGGTCCAGGTGACGCACACCGGCACGTCGCGGTGGCGGCGCCGCACGGGTGAGTACGCATCGCTCGCCGCTGCCCTCGAGGCCGCGGCCGACGGAGACGTCCTCACGGTCGCCCCCGGCACCTACCGGGAGAACCTCGTCGTGCAGCGCGCGGTGACGCTGCGCGGGCCCGAGGGCTCCCCCGGCTCGGTGCGGATCGCGCCCATGGACGGCGTGCCGCTGACCGTGCGCGCCTCGGCGGTGGTCCAGGACCTGTACGTGGAGGGCCAGGACGCTGCCGCTCCGGCGGTCCTGGTGGAGGAGGGCACTCCGGAGCTGAGCAACGTCCGGGTGGTCACACGGTCGGCGGCCGGGATCGAGGTGCGCGGCAGCGCCCGGCCCACGGTCCGGCGCTGCGCGGTCGACAATCCGGCGGGCGTCGGCATCGCCGTACTCGACGGTGCGGGCGGGGTGTTCGAGGAGTGCGAGGTCGTCGCGGCCGGCCAGGCGGGCGTGGCGGTGCGCGGTGGCGCCCATCCCCGACTGGAGCGCTGCCGGGTGCACCACACCTCGGGCTCGGGCCTGTCGGCGACCGGGGAGAACTCGGCGCTGGAGGCGGTGGGCTGCGAGATCTACGAGGTCCGGGGCAGCGGTGTGCAGATCACCGGCCGGGCCACCGCGCACCTCACCGACTGCGATGTGCACCGCACGACGGCCGACGGTGTCACGCTCGACACGGACGCCGTGCTGACGCTCGCCGACTGCCGTATCCACGACATCCCGGAGAACGCGGTCGATCTGCGTTCCCGCTCCGTCCTGACGCTGACCCGCACCACGGTGCGGCAGTTCGGGCGCAACGGCCTGTCGGTGTGGGACCCGGGTACGCGCGTGGACGCCAACCAGTGCGAGATCTTCGACAGCACGGGCGACTACCCGGCGGTGTGGGTCAGCGACGGCGCCACCGCCGTCCTGGACTCCTGCCGGGTGCACGACGTGCCGGACGCCCTGTTCGTGCTCGACCGGGGCTCGCGCGCGGACGTCGTCGACAGCGACCTGTCGCAGGTCCGCAACACGGCCGTGTCGGTGAGCGACGGTGCGACCGCGCAGCTCGACGACTGCCGGATCCGGGACGCGGCGACCGGCGCCTGGTTCCGCGACCACGGCAGCGGCGGCACTCTCAGCAACTGCACGCTGGACGGCACCCAGACCGGCGTCATCGTCACCAAGGGCGCCGACCCCACGGTGGAGCGCTGCACGATCGACTCACCCGCGGAGGCGGGGGTGTACGTCTCGGCCGGAGGCCGCGGCAGCTTCCACAACTGCCGGGTGACGGGCAGCGGCGGCTACGGCTTCCATGTGATCGACGGCAGCCGTACGACGCTGCGCAAGTGCCGCACGGAGCGATGCGCGCGCGGCGGCTACGAGTTCGCGGACAGCGGCGCGGACGCGGCGTCCGGGGCGGGCCCTCTGGTCGAGGACTGCACCAGCGACGAAAGCGCGGGACTGCGGGCACCGACGGCGCGGGAGACGGCCGTGCAGACGGTGAGTCACTCCCCCGGCCTGCTGGGCGCGGTCCCGGGGCAGCGCACCGAACCGGAGCCCCCGGCCCCGGCCCCGGTCGCGGAGCCCGAGCCGCCGGCCCGCACCTCCAAGGACGTCCTCGGCGAACTGGACGCGCTGGTCGGCCTGGAGAGCGTCAAGCGCGAGGTGCGCGCCCTCACCGACATGATCGAGGTCGGCCGGCGCCGGCAGCAGGCGGGTCTGAAGGCGGCGTCGGTCAAGCGGCACCTGGTCTTCACCGGCTCCCCCGGCACGGGCAAGACGACGGTCGCGCGGCTGTACGGAGAGATCCTCGCGTCCCTCGGTGTGCTGGAGAAGGGCCACCTGGTCGAGGTGTCCCGGGTCGACCTGGTGGGCGAGCACATCGGCTCGACGGCGATCCGCACGCAGGAGGCCTTCGAGAAGGCGCGCGGCGGTGTGCTGTTCATCGACGAGGCGTACGCGCTGTCCCCCGAGGACGCGGGCCGCGACTTCGGCAAGGAGGCCATCGACACGCTGGTGAAGCTGATGGAGGACCACCGGGACGCGGTCGTGGTGATCGTCGCGGGCTACACGGCCGAGATGGAGCGCTTCCTGTCGGTCAACCCGGGTGTGGCGTCCCGGTTCTCACGGACCATCACCTTCAGCGACTACGGCCCCGAGGACCTGCTGCGGATCGTGGAGCAGCAGGCCGAGGAGCACGAGTACCGGCTGGCGGCGGGGGCGGCTCAGGCCCTGCGGAAGTATTTCACGCACCTCCCGAAGGGCCCGGCGTTCGGCAACGGCCGGACCGCCCGGCAGACCTTCGAGGCGATGGTGGAGCGCCACGCGAGCCGGGTCGCCCAGCTCCCCGAGCCGAGCACGGACGACCTGACACTGCTCTACGCGGAGGACCTCCCCGAGCTGCTCTGAGGATCCGCCCCCGGACGTGGTGCCGGCAGGCCTGGCCGCAGCCGGGCCAGCAGCTTGCGGCGCTCCTCGGCGAACGCCGGGTCCGCCTGGTAGTCGGAGTGGCCGAGGATCGGCGCGGGCAGCGGGTGCAGGTCGGTGCGGCCGTAGGAGAGGGGGTCCGGCAAGGGCACGTGGTCGACCCCGTCGCCGGGCAGGCGCACCGGGCCGCCGATGGGGTCGGTGAGCCGGTACAGGTTGCGCCAGCAGTCGACCTCCCGGTGCAGGGAGCTGAGCGCGGCGGGGCCGAAGTGCGCCGGGAACCAGCGGCCGTAGAGCCGCTCCAGCGGGGAGCCGTACGTCAGCAGCGCGACGCGTCTGCGGGTGGACGGCGCGAGTTGCCAGGCCGCGGCGGCGGCGAGCACGCTGCCCTGCGAGTGCCCGGAGATGACCAGCCGTCCGCCGGTGACGCGGGTCCAGGTCGCGATCCGCCAGGTCAGGTCGGGCACCGCGCGCTCGGCGTAGCAGGGCGGGGCGAAGGGGTGGGCGGCGCGCGGCCAGAAGGTGCCGACGTCCCACAGGATGCCGATGGTGCGGCGGGCGGCGGCGTCCTTGTAGGCGCGCCTGCCCCAGGTGACGAACAGGATGAAGCCGAGACCGATCAGCCAGGAGCCGAGGGCCTGGGCGGTCTCGGCGGTGCCGTGGACGACGGGGTAGGTGCCTCGCGCCGCCTCGCCCGGTGTCTCGTCGGTGGTCAGGGCGCCCACGAGGGCCCCGGCACCGAGAAGCAGGGTGACACCGGAGGTGACCGCGACGATCCGGGGTCCCCGGTCGGTGAGGGAGGCCATCGCGCGGGTGTAGGCGATACGGCGGGTGCGGGCGCGGTCCTGGGCCTCGTCCGGGTAGTCGCGGGCCACCGCCTCGCGTTCGGCGCGGGCGAGCTGCCAGGCGCGGTGGGCCAGCCAGCCGAAGAGCACCAGGAGCACCACGATCAGGGGCGGGATCACGGACGCCTGCCAGGTCAGCAGGACCGGCGGGCCGTCGATCGAGGTGCCGGTGCCGTCCAGCCAGTCGGACACGCGCTGCGACACGCCGCCGGACATCACTCCGCCCAGGGCGCAGGCCAGCATCGCGACGGCCGGTCCGCCGAGGCCCCGCAGCACGGCCCGCCGGTCGGGGTCGGTGCGGTGCAGCGCGTGGGCGACGCCCGCGAGGACGATCACGAGCAGGCCCTGGACCAGGGCGAGACCGCCGAAGGTGGCGTCGCCCGGCAGCCGTCCGGCCGACTCCCAGCCGGGGCGCTCCCATCCCGCGTACAACAGGGCGAGGGCGAGCAGGACGAGGGCGGCGAGCGGCAGGCGTCGTACGAAGCGCTCGTCGAGTTCCCGGTCGAGGCGTCTCTCGCTGCGGCCCCGGCGGCACACCACCCACACCACGGCGACCGCGCAGGCCGCGAGGGCCGCCTCCAGGAGCAGGCCCAGGGTGTTCAGTACGGCGGGGCCGCCGGGCTCGCGGTCGTGGCGCGCTGCGGCACTGGCGACCGCGGCGGCGACCGTGACCAGCCCGGCGGCGGTGTGCGCGGCACGGAACCGGGCCACCAGCCGGCGTCCGTACCAGAAGCCGGGCCGGCCCAGCGCGGTCGGGCCGTCGCCGTCCTCGTCGGTCTCGGGGTCGCGGGCCGGCGGCTGCTGGGACTCGTAGTCGCTCCAGGTGCGCCGGGACAGGTACCACAGCAGAACGGTCAGGGCGGTCGGGACGAGGGACGCCAGGGCGAGCCTGCGGCCGGGGCTGCTCCACCAGCCGCCGTTGGAGACGGTGGGCGAGAGGAAGCCCAGCCAGGAGTGCCGGTCGGCGCACGCGCGCGTGCCCGCGCACTGCCAGGCCACCAGGTCGAGGGCGACCTCGCAGGCCGCCGCGACGAGCAGCACCGTCAGGGTGAGCCCCGCGAGCCGCACCAGGAGGCCGTACAGGCGCACGGTGCGGCGGCGGCCCCGGACGTTGGGGCGCATCCAGTGGGCGAGGTTGACGACCATGAACGGCAAAAGCAACAGCCACAGGGCGCGGGTGCCGTTGCCGGAGGTGAGGTTGCACCAGACGTAGGCCTCGGGCACCGGCCCGTCGCTGGGGCGGTCGTCGGGGCTGGTCTCCGCGTCGACGTCGTCGGCGCGCCGGAAGACGGCCGCGATGTCGTCGCCAGTGATCCGCACGGTGCGCGGATCGTTGAGCATCTCCTGCGGCGTGGTGCCGCCCACACCGTGGACCAGGAGTTCCAGGGCGGTCCCGGTCTCACCGGGCCGCCGGGCGGGCTGGTCCGGCCCGCCGGTCGACGCATGTTCCCGCGCACGTTCCACTGATTCGCACTTCCCCCGTGACACGCCGTCGGCTCTGTTCGTGCGGGCACAAGGATCTCCACTTCTGCGGCGCCGCACACCTCCTGTCACGGAATCTCCCCGATCCGTAACACTGCTGAGCGACGGGTGAGGCCTCAGGTGGCATGTCCGCGACGAACCGTCAGTGGCGCCGTCGGCTCCCCGACATGCGAGGATGGGGCGTCCGCGCACCGGAGCCGGGGGAGAATGTCCTGGTTGGGGCAGGTGTGCTGGACCTGACGGACGACATTGAGGCGAAAGGACCGGAGCGTACGTGAGCGAGAATCAGAACCTCCTCGCGGAGCAGCGGCGATCCCTGATCCTCGACGAGGTCCGCCGCCGCGGCGGCGTCCGGGTCAACGAGCTGACGCGCAAGCTCGGCGTGTCGGACATGACGGTCCGCCGCGACCTCGACGCGCTCGCCCGTCAGGGCGTGCTGGAGAAGGTGCACGGCGGCGCGGTCCCGGTGGTCGAGGCGAGTACGCACGAACCGGGCTTCGAGGCCAAGTCGGGGCTGGAGCTGACCGCCAAGGAGGACATCGCACGGGCCGCGGCCAAGCTGGTCGCGCCGGGCGCGGCGATCGCCCTGTCCGGGGGTACGACGACGTACGCGCTGGCTCAGCAGCTGCTGGACGTGCCGGACCTGACGGTGGTCACCAACTCGGTGCGGGTGGCCGACGTCTTCCACGCGGCGCAGCGCACCTCGGGCCCGCGGCAGGGCGCTGCCACGGTCGTACTGACCGGCGGTGTGCGTACCCCGTCCGACTCGCTGGTGGGGCCGGTCGCCGACCAGGCGATCGCGGCGCTCCACTTCGATCTACTGTTCCTCGGGGTGCACGGCATATCGGTCGAGGCCGGCCTGTCCACGCCGAACCTCGCGGAGGCGGAGACGAATCGGCGGCTCGTGCAGTCGGCCCGGCGGGTGGTGGTGGTCGCCGACCACACCAAGTGGGGCAAGGTGGGCCTGAGTTCGTTCGCCTCGCTGGAGCGGATCGACACGCTCGTGACGGACGCCGGCCTGCCGGACGAGGCGCGCGGGGTGGTCGTCGAGCATCTGCGACGGCTGGTGGTGGCCGGGGAGCCCGAGGTAGAGGCAGACATCTGACGGGCCGCCAGCTAGGGTGACGCTGCCGGTCAACGCCCGCTCCCGTACCAGGAGGGCTTCGTCCATGGCTCACCGTCTGCGCCCTGTGGGGCTCGACTTCGTCGGGATCGCGCCCGTGCGGCACGTCTTCGCGCGGGAGGTCTCCGCTCCGGTGGAGGCCGTCTACCGCGCGCTGGAGGACGTGCCCGGCTGGGTCGACTGGTTTCCCCAGGTGACGGCCGCCCGCCCGGTCGACGACGGGAAGGGGCGCGACATCCGGCTCGTGGGAGGTGTCCGGTTCCGGGAGTCGATCATCGCGGCGGAGGAGCCCGAGGTGTACGCCTATCGCGTCGACGTCACCAACGTGCCCGGGGTGCGGGCGATCGCCGAGGAGTGGCGGCTCGCCCCGGCCGGTACAGGGACCCGGGTGCGGTGGACGTTCGCGACCGACGGGACGGCGTCGTACCGGCTCGCCATGAAGCCGGTACGGGCGGCTCAGGCCATGGCCTTCCGAGACGCCGTCACGGCGCTGGACCGCAGACTGGCGGCGTCGTAGCACCGCGCGCAGGCGGGCCCGGCGTGTCGTCTCAGTCGGGCCAGACGCCCGTCTTGAGCAGCGAGTCGATCGCGGCCGTGTACGGCTCGATGTCCAGCCCCTGGGCGGCCAGCCAGGTGTCCGAGTAGTACTTGTCGAGATACCGGTCCCCCGGGTCGCACAGCAGCGTCACGACGCTTCCCCGCCGCCCCTCGGACACCATCTCCGCGACGATCTTCAGCGCGCTCCACAGGCCCGTGCCGGTCGAGCCGCCCGCCTTGCGGCCGATGGCGCGCTCCAGTGCCCGTACCGCGGCGACACTGGCCGCGTCGGGCACCTTCATCATCCGGTCGATCGCGCCAGGCACGAAACTCGGTTCCATACGGGGCCGTCCGATGCCCTCGATACGGGAGCCGCAGTCGCAGGTGACGTCCGGATCGCCGGTGGTCCAGCCCTCGAAGAAGCACGAGTTCTCGGGGTCGGCCACGCAGACGCGGGTGTCGTACTGCAGGTAGTGGACGTAGCGCGCGAGGGTCGCGGAGGTGCCGCCGGTGCCCGCCGTGGCGACGATCCACGCCGGCTCGGGGAACCGCTCCATCCGCAGCTGCCGGAAGATGGACTCGGCGATGTTGTTGTTGCCGCGCCAGTCCGTGGCCCGTTCGGCGTAGGTGAACTGGTCCATGTAGTGGCCGCCGGTCTCGGCCGCGAGGCGGGCGGACTCCTCGTACATCGTGCGGGGGTCGTCCACGAAGTGGCACCGGCCGGCGTGGAACTCGATGAGACGGATCTTCTCGGCGCTCGTGGTGCGCGGCATGACGGCGATGAAGGGCACGCCGATGAGCTTCGCGAAGTACGCCTCGGAGACGGCCGTCGAGCCGCTGGAGGCCTCGATCACCGGGCGGTCCGGCCGGATCCAGCCATTGCACAGGCCGTAGAGGAAGAGGGAGCGGGCGAGCCGGTGCTTGAGGCTGCCGGTGGGGTGGGTGGACTCGTCCTTCAGGTACAGGTCGATGCCCCACCGCTCCGGCAGGGGGAACTGGAGCAGGTGTGTGTCGGCCGAGCGGTTGGCGTCGGCCTGGACTCTGCGGACGGCTTCTTTCAGCCACGCACGGTAGGCGGCGTCGCTGTGGTCGACGTCGAGGGTCACGCCGGTCCGGGTCTGCTGGGGAGTGCTCACGAGGGGGCTCCTAACGCTGCGCGCCGACGACGCGTCGCGCGGCCGACACCCCGATCATAAGCACCTTGCGCACGCTTCTCACCTGCATAAACGCACCTTTGAGCCCCCCAAAGCGCCCCCTGGGGCAGGGCCCGGGGCAAGGGGGCGCGCGGTCCTGGGGGCGCCCTTGCGTGTGTGCTCCGGGCGCCCCCAGGAGAGGGGGTCCGCTGTACTGGTGCTCGACGCCGGGTGGGGGCAGACTTCACCGCGGGACCGGGGCCGAACGGGGTACCGGCAGGGGTACGGGGCACCAACCGGAGCAAGCCTCCGGACGGGGGCACACTGGATCAGGACACGAGCCTGTGCCGGATACCGCACGGAGCGGGGCCGGCGCACCGACGCGCACAAGGGGGCGGGTGGCATGGCGGAGCCGGAGTTCAGGGCCACGGGCGTGCGGATCGGGAAGCGGCTGCGTTCGCTCACCCGGGCCGGGCAGGTCCGGATCAGCGACGGCCGGCTCGAGCTGCTGACCAGTTACGGCAGTGAGATCGACAGCGCGCCGGTGCAGGCGGTGCGCGCATCCAAGCCCTGGTTCGGCCCCGATGACCGGGCCACGGCGGATCTCAACGGCAATCGGTACCTGCTCACCCTGGGCGAGCACGACCCCGCTCCGGGCGAGCCGGGGCCGCCCGCCGCACGGCGCTTCATCGAGGCCGTGCGCAGGGCGGCGGGGCGCGGCGACTGAGGTGTCCGCGAGTTGCGGTACCCCACCCCCTGCGTCACTCTGTTCTCACGTCACTCTGGGTTTACCGGCGATAACGCTGCGAACCAGCCCGCCGGCCACGACAGCGGGCGGCAGTGTCAAGAAGGCGCCCTGCTGGATCCGAACTCCGTGTTCTTCCGGACCTCACGTCGGGGAGTCGCAGCCGTGATCAGCTACCCAAGCAGGCACTGCACGGTGGAGCTCCAAGCCCTGCCGTCGCGGATCGGCCAGGTCCGCAGAATCGTCTCTGCGCAGTTGCGCTACTGGCATCTGGACGCCCTGATCGACCGGGCCTCGCTCGGTGTGACGGAGCTGTTGTCCAACGTCCACCGGCACGCCCAGCCCGACAAGACGTGCACCGTGGAGATAGAGCTGCTGCTCGACCGGCTCACGGTCTCGGTGCGCGACCACGACCCGCGGATGCCCGTGGTGGACGACGCCGAGCCGCTGGCGACCCGCGGACGCGGGCTGGCGATGGTGGCCGCCATGAGCGAGAGCTGGGGCGTCCGGCCGGACGGCGAGTCCGGCAAGATCGTGTGGTTCACCCTTCCGACGTCCTCCGCCGCGGTGGCGGCGCCGTCGCGCCGGGCGCGGCGCACCGTCCCGGAGAAACCCGCGCGCAGGTTCGCGGAGGTCGGGCACACCGCCGACGGGCTACGGCCCGAACACGCTCCCGCCCGGTCCGCCGTTGCCGGTTGACCGGGCGGTGACCACCGTCCGAACGGCGGCTGCCGCCGGGTGAGGTGCGCCGCCGGGCGTACCTCACCCGGCGGCGACGGCCCCGCTCGGCGTGCGTCCGCCGCCTTCTCGGCGTCGCAGATTCCGGCCGGGGCGAACGCGTCGCACCCGGACGCGCTTCACGCACCACCGCCCTTGGCCGTGCGCCCGAACTCCTCGTTCAGCACGGACAGCCGGCGCCAGTACTCGTCCTCGTCGATCTCGCCGGAGGCGAAGCGGTGACCGAGGACGGCGATGGGCGAGTCGTTCTCGACCGGGGGCTGCCGCCAGGGGCCGCCGCGGCGGCCGCGCCACACGGTGCGGCGCAGCAGCATGATGCCGCCGCCGATGACCAGTGCCCAGATCACCGGGAAGAACAGGATCCACGGGCCGGGGCCGCCGTCGCCGTAGTTCGCCAGGGTCTGCATGTCGTTCAACTCCTCGGGAGCGTTGCCGCGATGTCCTGCCTGTCGCTCCCGAGCGTCGCCCCGCGAGGGGTTCCCGGTCGTCGTACGGCCAGCGGCAGTGTGCGTACCCCGTAGGGAGTAGGCGGCAGGGCCGAGGGGCTCCCAGGCCTCGACCACTGTAACTACTGGTATGTACAGTGAGGGCATGAGCACCTCGGAACGGCTGATCGACTCCACCCGCGAGCTGCTGTGGGAGCGCGGCTATGTGGGCACGAGCCCCAAGGCGATCCTGGAGCGCGCGGGCGCCGGGCAGGGCAGCATGTACCACCACTTCAAGGGCAAGCCCGACCTCGCGCTGGCCGCGATCCGGCGGACCGCCGAAGAGATGCGGGCGACAGCCGCGGGGGTACTCGACGGCCCGGGAACGCCGTACGAGCGCATCGAGGCGTACCTGCGGCGCGAACGGGACGTGCTGCGGGGCTGCCCGATCGGCCGGCTGACCATGGACCCGGACGTGATTGCCAGCGCCGAGCTGCGCGCCCCGGTCGACGAGACGCTCGACTGGGTCCGTGGGCGGATCGCCGGGATCGTCGAAGAGGGCAAGGAGCAGGGCGAGTTCGGGCCCTCGCTGGACGGCGAGGAGATCGCCGCAGCGGTCGTCGCGACGGTCCAGGGCGGTTACGTCCTCGCCCGCGCCTCCGGCTCCCCCGCCACGTTCGACGCGGGTGTGCGGGGCCTGCTGTCCCTACTGGCGCCCCGTCCCTCCTGAGGAGACCTGCATGCACGCCACGCAGTACGAGCTCACCCTGCCCGCCGACTACGACATGGGCGTCGTCCGCGGCCGGGTCGCCCGCTTGGGGCATCTGCTCGACGACTGGGACGGGCTCGGCCTCAAGGCCTATCTGATGCGCGAGCGCGGTCTGCGCGGCTCGCCGGTCAACCAGTACGCGCCCTTCTATCTGTGGAACACCGTCGACGGCATGAACGCCTTTCTCTGGGGCGACGGGTTCCAGGGGCTCAGTGACGACTTCGGGCGGCCGTCGGTTCGGCACTGGACGGGGCTCGCGTACGAGGAAGGGGCCGGTTCGCACGCTCGGTTCGCGGTACGGCGGCGCCAACCCGTCCCGGCCTCAGGGCTGTTGGCCGAGGCGGTGGAGGACGCGGTGCGGGAGGCCCGGCGGCTGGCGGCGGAGGACGGGGCCCTGCTCGCCGCGGCCGCCGTCGACACGAGCCGCTGGGAACTGGTGCACTTCTCCCTCTGGGAGCACGACACCTCCAAGGCGGACGGCGACATGTTCGAGGTGCTGCACCTGTCGGCACCGGGCCGGGACCGGCTGCCCCGGGGGCGCCGGTGGTGAGCGCGGTCCGCACGGTGCTGGGGGACGTACCGCCCGCAGAGCTGGGCGTGTGCGACGCCCACGATCACCTCTTCTTCGGCAGTCCCCGGCTGCCCGGCCAGGAGCTGCGCAGCGTGGCGGCGGCGCGGGCGGAGCTGGTCGCGTTCCGGGAGCAGGGCGGCGGTGCCGTGGTGCAGTGGACGCCGTACGGGCTCGGGCGGCGGGCCGCCGATCTGCCGCCGCTGTCCCGGGAGACCGGGGTGCACGTGGTGGCGGCGACCGGGCTGCACCAGGCCGTCCACTACGACGAGGACACGCTCGCCGGGCTGCGGGGCCGGCTCGCCGACGTCTTCGTCTCGGAACTCACCGGGGGCATCGGGGTGTCGAGTGTGCGGGCGGGGCTCGTCAAGGTCGCGGGCGGCTTCCACGCCCTGGACGCGCACGCCCGCTGGACGATGACGGCGGCGGCCGAGGCGCATCACGCCACGGGCGTGACCGTCGCCGTGCATCTGGAGCTGGGCACCGGGGCGCTGGACGTACTGGACCTGCTGTGCGGGAAGTTGGGGGTGCCGCCGCATCGCGTGGTACTCGGGCACCTGAACCGCTCCCCCGACCTCGTGGTGCACCGGCAGGCCGCCGAGTCCGGCTGCTATCTGGCTTTTGACGGGCCGTCACACGCCCACCACGCCACGGACTGGCGGATGCCGGACGCGGTACGGGCCCTCGCCGACGCCGGGTTCGGCGACCGGCTGCTGCTGGGCGCGGACACCACGACGGCCGCCGCCCGCTCGGTGGGCGGCGGCCCCGGGATGCCGTATCTGCTGCGCCGGGTACGCCCGCGGCTGGTCCACGCGGTGGGCGAGGACCTGGTGAGGCGCATCCTCACGGAGAACCCGGGCCGGGCGTTCGCGGTGGAGTGGCGCTGACGGCCTGGGCCGCCGGTCTCAGCCCATGGCCTGGTCGTTGTCCTTCAGCTCTCCCCAGCCGTGCCAGCGGTCGACCTCGATCCAGGCGCTGACCCGGGCCCGGACACGGTTCGGGTAGGGCTTGCCGGTGTAGTGCCGGGCGAGCAGGTCGATGTCGGCCAGGCCTTTGTCGTCGTACATCTCGGTGACGCGGCCGATGAGGGTGACGTGGGTGTACCAGTTGTCGTCGGCGAGGACGGTGAGGGTCACGCGCGGGTCGCGGCGCAGGTGCTTGAGGCGGACCCGGCCCTCGTCGAGGTTGGTCAGCACCCGGCCGTCCTTCCACAGGTACCAGGTGGCGGTGGAGACCGGTGCACCGTCGGAGCGCAGCGTGGCCATGACGCACGGGTTGGGCCGGCGCAGCAGGGCATCCGCCTCGGGCGGCAGCGGCGGCTTGGACATGGGGGAACCTCCCGGATGATCAGGCGGACGGGTTGTCGTCGAAACTGGCGAAGTAGGCGGCGGCCATGTCCTCGTCGCCATGGCCCTGGGCGGCGGCACGCTCCATGCGGGCGGCGGCGGCTTCGGCCACGTCCAGGCGGACGCCGTGGCCCGCACCGGCCTCGACGATGAGACGGGCGTCCTTGGCGGCGGTGCTCACCGCGAACTGGGGCGGTGTGAACCGGTCTTCGAGGACCAGGCCGGACTTGGCGCGCAGATAGCCCATGTCGAGCGGACCGCCGGCGATCAGGTCGAGGAAACCGTGCGGGTCGACGTCGAGGGCCTTCGCCAGCGCCAGGGCCTCACCTGCGGCGGCCGTGACGGCGAGGACCCAGCTGTTGGCGACCAGCTTCAGCCGGGTGGCGCCGCCGGCCGCCCCTTCCTCGCCGGCCCACACGGTACGGGCGCCGACGGCGTCGAAGACCGGCCTCACCGTGTCCCGGCTCTCGACGGGGCCGGCGGCGAGCACGGTCAGCTGTCCCGCTTCGGCGGGCTGGCGGGTGCCCAGGACGGGCGCGTCGTAGAAGACCAGGCCGTGCTCGCGGGCGAAGGCGGCGAGGTCGCCGATGGCCTCGACGCCGGCGGTCGTGGACTGCACCCATGCGGCGCCGGGGCGCAGGGCGGGGGCGGCCTGGCGCATCGTGTCCAGGGCGGCGGGGCCGTCGTAGAGCATGGTCAGGACGACGTCGGTGTCCCGGACCGCCTGCGCGGGGGTCCCGGCGATGTGCACGCCCTCGGCGGCCAGCGGTTCGGCCTTGGCACGGGTGCGGTTCCAGGCGTGGACCGTGTGCCCGGCGCGTGCCAGGTTGCGGGCCATCGCGGCGCCCATGATGCCGGTGCCCAGGACGCTCACGGTGAGCTTGTCGGTCATGACGTCAACTTCCTCGTTCGTACGGTGCGGGCGTGCCGCCTGCGGTCCAGCCTGCCCGCTCAGGCGCGAGCCTTCCCGGAAGCGGCGCGGACAAGCCCGTCGAGCCGTGCCTGATGGACGTTGAGCATCGGAGCCGGGGTCTGCCGGGCCAGTTGGGCGGCGGGGCGGCCGATCCGGGGCTCCCGGGTGAGGACGGCTGGGGCAACGGCATAGGCTGAGTCGATCATCGTCGAAGGGGGACGTTCGTGTCCGGTCCAGTCGTACTCGAGGTGGCGCAGTGGCAGGGGTCGGGTGCCTCTACGGCCCGTCGGTTGCGCAGCGGGGCTGCCTGGCTCGCCGAGCTGGTACCCGCGGGTCGGCGGCGTACGGTCACGCTCGACAGCGGCGGCGGCAACTCGAGGGGCGGCGTACGGAACGCCGATGTGCTGGAGCGCCATCTGCTGGCGGTGCGCGCGGCGTTGGCCGAGGTCCCGCCGGGCGAGTGGACGGTGACCATCGGCGGCGACTGCGCGGTCGACCTCGCCCCGGTCGAGGCCGCGCTCTCGGCCTTCGGGGACCGGCTGGCGCTTGTGTGGTTCGACGCGCACGCCGACCTCAACTCTCCGGAGTCGTCGCCTTCCGGAGCCTTCCACGGCATGGTGCTGCGCGCACTCATCGGCGACGGGCCGGAGGGCCTGCGGCCCACGCGGAGCCTGTCGGCCGACCGCGTGGTACTGGCGGGCGCGCGGTCACTGGACCCGGGTGAACAGGATCTCGTCGAGAGTCGCGGCATACGGCACCTCGGCGTCGAGCAGCTGGCAGAACCAGGGACACTCCTGGCCGCTGTGCGCGCCACCGGCGCCGAGGCCGTATACCTCCATATCGACCTCGACGTCCTCGACCCGCAGGTGTTCCCGGCCGTCGGCACGCCCGAGCCGGGCGGACTCGGCGTAGCGGAGCTGCTCGCGGCAGTGCGGGCACTGACTGAAGAGTTCACCCTCGCCGGCCTCGCGCTCACCGAGTACGAGCGGACGGCAGCCGCCGGCGAGGAAGAGGCGGTACTGCGGCGGATCGTCGACGGACTGTTCGAGGAGGAACGACGCTGAGCATCGAAGCCACACGGCCCGGGCCAAAGCGCGTCACCGGTCACCAGAGCGGCGGTGCCCGGCTCAGGTCACCGAGATGTCCACGGACGGCCGCAGCTTCGCCGCCGCGGCCAGGGCCTCGTGCACCGGGTGGGCGGCGAAGGCCGCGAGCAGGGCCGTGTCCGCCGGGTGGTCCGCGGCCGGGTAGGCGATCTGCTCGTAGGCGGCGTGGAAACGCGGGCCCCAGCGGCGGGCGCCGAGACGGGCCGTGCGGGAGCAGTTGTCGACCATGTACGCCACGTCCCGGGCGTGCATGTACGGCAGCAGGGAGTCGACGGCCTCGATGACGGACTCGTTGACGATCTCCGACCAGGGGTGCCCGCGCTCGGCGAACTCGTCGATCTGGGCGGTCATGGTGGCGACGAACACACCGGCGGTGAACGGGTCGACGGGCAGGTCGTGAGTGCCGCGCCGGGCCCGCACCCGGTCGCTCACCGACCACATCGGGGATCCCCCGATCCGGCTCATCGGCCGTGCGCCGAGCCGTTGTTCGGCGAGGACGACGCTGCGCAGTTCGGTGCCGTCGGCGACCTCGTCGTAGATCTCCGCGACGATCTCGCGTGCGGGGGCGTAGGTGGCCGTGTACGCCCGGTCGAAGACGTCCCGGCCCACCTGGTCGAGGCCCTCGCGCACGGCCCGCAGTCCGGCCCGCGAGATGGTGCGGGCGATCGGGCCGGTGACGTTCTCGCAGGACCGTTCGTACGCCGTCGCCTCGTCGTCGCCGGCGAGTCGGTAGCGGGTGTGGAGGCTCTCGACGATGCCGTGGACGGCGCCGAGCAGGATCGCGCGCTCCCCGACGATGTCCGAGCGGTACTCGCTGTCGAGCGTGGTGCGGAAGGTGTAGGGCGAGCCGAGCGCCACGGACCAGCCGAGCGCCAGGTCGACGGCCCGTCCGTCGGGGTCGGCGTGGACGGCGAAACTGCTGTTGATCCCGGCGCCGTTGACGTGCGCGCCCTGCTCGTAGAGCCGCCGCACCGAGTCGCCCATGCCCTTCGGGCACACGGCGATCACCCCGTGTTCCGGCGGGAACTCGCCGCCCGTTTCCCGCAGATGACCGAGCAGGAAGCCGTGCGAGAGGCCGATGACGGCACCCGGCCGCAACGCGGCGAAGATCTCCGGGTGATGTGCGGCGAGCGCGGCGTCGGCGATCAGCAGGATCACCAGGTCGCTCTCCCCGGCGACCGTGAGCCAGTCGCCGAGCGTGCCGTCCTCCTCCGTGAAGCCGTGAGCGCGGGCGTCGGCGCGGGAGCCGGAGCCGGGGCGCAGTCCGACGGCCACCCGGATGTCCGTGCCGGCGAGGGAGTCGCGGAGATTGAGGGCCTGGGCCCGGCCCTGGGGTCCCCAGCCGATGACGCCGATGCGCCGGATGCCCGCGAAGGCCTGCGGGAGCAGCGGGAGGAGGTGCCGCCCGCCCCGCAGGACGGTCTCGGTGCCGCCGGGCACGTCCATCGTGTCGAGGGTAAAGACGCGGGAGGTGTACGTGGTCGTCGAGGTCATGGTCGAGTTGTAGGCTCGGCCGGAGCGTTGCGGCAAGCGCAACTTGTGCAGCGCCCTGTTGCGTTGAATGAAAGGCGCAGGCTGTGCGGGACGATCACCGGGAGCTGCGGCTGTTCCTGCATCTGGCGCAGACGCTCAACTTCGGCCGGACGAGCCTGGACTGTCACGTCAGCCCGGCGACGCTGACCCGGACCGTGCAGCGGCTGGAGGCGGATCTCGGGCACCGGCTGTTCGACCGGGGGCCGCGCGGGGTGTCGCTGACGGCGGAGGGGCACCGGTTCCGCGAGTACGCCGTGCGGGCCCTGGAGTTGTGGCGCGCCTACCGCGAGGAGCATCCCGACCCGGCCGAACTCACCGGCCGCCTCGCCCTGTTCGCCACGGTGACGGCCTGTCAGGCGCTGCTGCCGGACCTGCTGGCGCCCTTCCGTGCCGCGCATCCCCAGGTCCGGCTCGATCTGCGTACGGGTGACGCGGCGGCGGCCCTGGCCCGGCTGGACGAGGGAGAGGTCGACGCGGCCGTGGCGGGAATTCCGCCGAGGCTGCCGGAGCCGCTGGTGAGCCGCACGGTCGCGGTGACCGAGCTGGTCCTGGTCACGGCCCGGGACCGGCCGGATCCCGGGCTCGACGGGCCGTTCGTCCTCCCCCACCGCGGCCTGGTCCGCGATGCCGCCGACCGCTGGTTCCGCGCCCGCGGCACGACACCGGACGTGGCCTGTGAACCCGACGGCCACGAGGGGCTGCTGACGCTGGCCGCGCTGGGCTGCGGTACGGGCATGGTCCCCCGCCTGGTGCTGGAGCACAGCGCGGTGCGGGACCGGCTGACGGTGGTCCCGGCCGATCCGCCGCCGGAGCCGTTCCCGATCGGGCTGTGCGTACGGCGGGCGGATCTGCGGCGGCCGCTGGTGGCGGGACTGTGGAGTCTGGCCCGGTGGAGTCACCGTCTCCGCCCCGACGCACCGTGAAGTCCGGGATTCCACCCTTCCACCGTGCTCCGGCCACCCGCCGCGAGCCTCGCCGAGGCAGGCGAGGACCATCAGCCCGTCGTGGCGCGGTTCCTCACCACGGAAGGGTGCCGCCGGGGCCCACGAACCGTCAGGCCGAGGATCCGCTGTCAATGACCAGGTCGGCGCCGACCACCGCACCGGCCGCCGGCGAGGCGAGATAGAGCACCGCGGCCGCCACCTCTTCGGCCTCCGCGACCCGCCCGAGCGGATTTTCCGTCTTCACCCGCTCGGCACGGTCGGCCTCGGTCTCGCCGGGCCGCAGCGACATGGGAGCGGCAGAGGCGCCGGGGCTGACCGCGTTGATGCGGATGCCCTGGTGGATGTGGTCGCGAGCAGCGGCGCGGGTCAGCGCGGAGACCGCCGCCTTCGAGGCGATGTACGCGGCGGCGTTCGGGATCCGCAGGTGTGCGCCCAGGTTGGAGGAGATGTTGACGATGGTGCCACCGCCGTTCTCCTTCATGTGCGCGATCTCGTGCTTCATCGCCAGCCAGACCCCGGTGACATTGGTCCGCAGCACCGCGTCCCAGTCCTCCTCGCTCACCTCTCCGGCGGGCACGGTGCCGCGGAGTATCCCCGCGTTGTTGACCGCGATGTCCAGTCCGCCGAAGCGGGTGACGCTCTCGCGTACGAGGTTTTGGAGCCCGCCGGAGTCGGTGACATCGGCGGTGACGGCGGCGGCCGAGCCGCCGGCGGCCTCGATGAGACCGGCCGTCTCGTGCAAGGAGGCCGCGGTACGTCCCGCGACGACCACGGATGCGCCCTCGGCGGCGAATGCGAGCGCGATCGCGCGGCCGAGGCCGGAGCCTGCGCCGGTGACGAGGGCGGTCTTGCCGGTGAAGCGGTTCATTGCGGTGGCTCCCTTGGGCGATGGGTTACTTGGTGCGGTGGTTCAGGAGGGCGACTGCGGCCAGAGCGGCCCCTGTCGAGGCCAGGGAATCGGCGTCGCTGCCGAGCGTGAGCAGGAGCGCGAACAGGACGGTCGGACCGGATTCCATCGCGGTGTTCAGCGCGCCGCCCGCGAGCCCGGTCTGCTGCCGCGGCACGCCTTCGGTGGCGAGTACGGCGGCTCCTGCGAAGGAGGCCGCCGTGCCGGTCGGCAGCAGCACGAGGCCCGGCAACAGTCCGTACCCGTAGGGAATGTGTGCGTCGGTCCCGGTGAGCGCGAGGAGGGCGAGCCCGGCCGCGCCGGTGCCGAGCCCGGCGACCGTGACGGTTCGGGCCCCGTGCCGGCCGATGAGAGGTCCTGCCGCGCGGCCCGAGGCGATCAGCGCAGCAGCGAACGGTACGAACGCCGCCGAGGTCTCCAGCGGTGACCAGTCACGCACCTGCTGGAGGTGGAGCGAGAGGACCACGAAGGTCATCGAGGTTCCGCAAGCGCTCAGCGCGATGGCCGCGAGGGCGAGGACTCGCCGCCGGTCGAGCAGGAAGCGGGGCGGCAGCAGCGGGTCGCGGGCACGGCGCTCGGCATACCGGAACGCGACCAGCAGCGTGGCCCCGGCGAGCAGCGGCACGAGCACGCCGGCCGACGACCAGGGGTGGGTGTCGGTGACGACGAGCCCGTAACTGGCGAGGGTGATTCCGGCGGTGGCGAGCAGAGCACCCGGCAGGTCGAGAGTCCTGCCCCGGCTCGGCGTGGTGTCCGGCAGGAGACGGGGAGTGAGGGCGAGGGCCGCGAGGGCCACCACGAGTGGTACGGCGAAGGTGCAACGCCAGGACGACAGCGCTGAGATGACGCCGGAGAGCAGGTTGCCCGCGGTCGCGCCGAGTACCGAGAGCCCGCCCCAGGTGGCCATCGCCCTGCCGTATGCGGCGGAGGAGGGGAAGGCGGCGCGCAGCACGGCCATGGCGGCGGGCGCGATCAGAGCCGCCCCCGCGCCCTGCGCGAAGCGCGCGGCGAGCAGAGTCCCGATGCCGGGGGCGAGCGGGGCGACGGCCAGTGCGGCGGCGAAGAGGACAAGGCCCGCGGTGAGGGCGCGCCGCCCGCCGTAGCGGTCGGCGAGGCGTCCGCCGAAGAGCAGCAGTCCGGCGAAGGTCAATCCGTAGGCGGCGCTGAGCAGGATCAAGTCGGCTCGCCGCAGGCCGAATTCGCGCCCGATGGCGGGCAACGGTACGGCGATCGAGGCAAGCGTGAAGATCAGCGTGGTCTGGACGCTGCCCAGGAGGACGAAGGCGCATCGCTGCCGCATGGCGGCAACGCGGGCGGCGTCCGTGGCGGTCATACCTCCCCCTATTTTTGACCGATCGGTTCATTATTCGGGCACTCTGAAGGAAGCCAGGTGGCTGTGAAAGGTGTCATTCAGTCCAGCAGGGCCAGCGCCTGCTCGGCCGCGTCCCGCACCCGGGCGGGATCGTTCGACGCCTTGCCGACGACGCGCAGGCCCTGCAACAGGACGAACAGCATGCGAGCCAGCGCGCGCGGATCACGGTCCTCGGGCAGCTCACCCTGAGCCTGGGCACGTACGAGCGCGGAGTGCAGCGGGGTCTCGACGTGCTCCCAGCTGATCTCGACCCGACGGGCCGCCGCGGGGTCGTGCGGGGCCAACTCGGCTGCGGTATTGGTGACGAAGCAGCCGTTCAGCCGGCCCTCCGGGGATGCCGCCTCCGCGGCGAAGCGGCGCACCACCGCCCGCACCGCGGGCAGTGCGGGGCCCGACTGGGACAGCTCGGCCAGGAGAAGCGGGTCCCGCATCTCGGCGTACCGGTCCAAGGCCTTCAGGTACAGCTCGTGCTTGCTGCCGAAGGTCGCGTAGATACTGGCGCGGCCGATGCCGAGATGCTCGACGAGGTCGCTCATCGACGTCGCTTCGTAGCCGCGCCGCCAGAACAGCTCAAGGGCCGACTGCAGCGCGGCGTCCGGATCGAACTCCTTGGTCCTGGCCACACGAAGACCATAGGCGTATCCAGAACGATCAGTCAAATAACTGGATGGTGTGCCAGCCGGTGGTGTGCTGCTCGACGAGGTGGGCCTTCAAGCCCGAGGGCGAGCCTAGGTGAGCGCCCCGAGCGGATCGTCCAGTACCGGCTGCCACGCCAGTTCGGCCGCGCCGACGAGGCTGTTGTGGTCGAGGGTGCACGGCAGGATGGGGACCCCGCCGCTCTGGCCCCACAGGCTGCGGTCGGCGACGACGGCACGGAGTCGGTCGGGGTCGGCGTCCAGGAGGGTGCGGTGCAGGCCACCGAGGATGATGCGGTCGGGGTTGAGGATGTTGACGAGGCCGGCGAGTCCGAGGCCGAGCCGGTCGATGAGGGTCTCGGTGGCGGTGCGCACGCCCGGGTCGTCGTAGTGGTGGCGGATCAGGTCGATGGACTGCTGGAGCAGGGACACCTCGGGTCCCGGTTCGCGCCCCGCCGCCGTGAGGAAGGCCAGCGGGTCGGTCTCCACGTCCAGGCAGCCGCGGCTGCCGCAGTGGCAGGGGCGGCCCTCGGGGTGCACGGTGAGGTGGCCGACCTCCAGCGCCAGGCCCGAACTGCCCCGGTGGAGGCGGCCGTCGAGGACGAGCGCGCCGCCGACGCCCCGGTGGCCTGTGGCCACGCACAGCAGGTCGCGGGAGCCGCGGCCGGCGCCGTGCCGGTGTTCGGCGAGTGCGGCGAGGTTGACGTCGTTCGCGGCGAACGCGGGTCCGTCGAGGCCGGCCGCGCGCACCTGCTCGGCGAAGATGTCCCGTACGGGCGCGCCCGCGGGCCAGGCCAGGTGCAGCGGGTTGAGCGCCAGGCCCTCGGGCTCCGCGACTGCGGACGGTACGGCGAGGCCCGCGCCCACGCACCGGCGCCCGGTCTCCCCCAGCAGCTCGGCGCCCGCCGAGACGACGGAGGCGAGCACCTTCGCCGGGTCGGCGTCGACGACCTCGCAGCCCGGCGCCGTGGCGACGATCCGGCCGCCCAGCCCGACCAGCGCCGCCCGGAACCCGTCGGCGTGCACCTGCGCGGCGAGCGCGACGGGCCCGTCCTCGGCGACGGCCAGCTTGTGCGAGGGCCGGCCCTGCGAACCCGCTGCCGCGCCGGGCCGGGCGTCGACCCGGATCAGGCCGAGCGCCTCCAGTTCGGCGGCGACCGCTCCGGCCGTCGCCCGGGTCACCCCGAGTTCGGCGGTGAGGACGGCCCGGGTCGGCGCGCGCCCGGTGTGCACGAGCTCCAGCGCGGGTCCGAGCGCACCGCGCCCCCGGTCCAGCCGCGTCCTCGAGGTGCTCCCATCCCCCGCCGGCCGGGGGTCCGCCTTCCCGCTCATGAGGGCGAGTCTCCCATGATCCGTAGGGCCGGCGGCTTACAGGCCGCTGACCCGGAGCGTGATGTTGAGCCGTCCGGTCAGGCCCAGCCCGGGCGGTGCCGTGCCCCCGTTAACCCGGGGGACCCCGTGGTAGGCGAGCCGGGACGGGCCTCCGAAGACGAACAGGTCGCCGCTGCGCAGCTCGACGTCGGTCCAGGGCCGGGTGCGGGTCTCGGTGTTGCCGAAGCGGAACACGCAGGTGTCGCCGAGACTCAGCGACACCACCGGCGCGTCCGGCTTCTCGTCGCTGTCGCGGTGCATGCCCATCCGGGCGTCGGCGTCGTAGAAGTTGACGAGGGCGATGTCGTACGCCGGCGCCGGTCCCCCGAGTGTGTCCCGCACCGCCCGGCGGCCCAGCTCGCCCAGCCACTCGGGGAACGGCTTCACCGGCGCGCCGTCGCCGTCGACGACCGTGCGGGCGTAGGCGTAGGGGTACCAGTGCCAGCCGAGGCAGACCTGCCGGGCGGTCATGGTGCCGCCGGGGGTGCGGACCGTGCGCAGCCCGGCCGGCGGGCGGGCCCACGCGCGGCAGGCCTCCAGCAGCTCGCCCTGGCGCTCGGCGTCCAGCCAGTCCGGCACGTGCACCGCGCCCGGCGCCACCTGCGTACGGGCTCGGGGGAACAGTTCGCCGTCCATGCCGTCCATCCTCCCCGACCTGGCCTGAGCTGCGGCTCGGCTAGCCTGGACGCACGATGAACGACCGTATGACGACGCCCTGGGGCGAGCTCGCGCTGACCCGTTTCCCCGAGGACCCGCGCGACAGGCTGCGTGCCTGGGACGCCTCCGACGAGTACCTGCTGAGGTATCTGGCGCGGGAGGGGGGCCCGCTGTCGGGGACGGTCGTGGTGGTCGGGGACCGCTGGGGCGCCCTGGTCACGGCGCTCGCGGAGCACCGGCCGGCGCAGATCACGGATTCCCACCTGACCCAGGAGGCGACCCGGGCGAACCTCGCGCGGCACGGCGTCGAGCCCGGCGCGGTCCGGCTGCTCACCACGCAGGACCCGCCACCGGACCGCGTCGACGTTCTCCTCGTGCGGGTGCCGAAGAGCCTGGCGCTGCTGGAGGACCAGTTGCTGCGGCTGGCGCCGGCGGTGCGGGCGGGGACGGTCATCGTGGGCACGGGCATGGTGAAGGAGATCCACACTTCGACGCTGCGGCTGTTCGAGCGGATCCTCGGCCCGACCCGCACCTCGCTCGCGGAGAAGAAGGCCCGGCTGATCTTCTGCACGCGGGATCCAGCGCTGGAGCGGCCCGCCAATCCGTGGCCGTACGTCCACACGCTCCCGGACGGCATCGGACCGGCGTCGGGGCGCACGGTCGTGAACCACGCGGGTGTGTTCTGCGCCGACCGGCTCGACATCGGCACGCGGTTCTTCCTGGAGCATCTGCCGAGCGGCGGGGGCGGCCGGCGGGTGGTGGACCTGGGATGCGGCAACGGCGTGGTCGGGACGGCGGTGGCGCTGGCCGACCCGGGGGCCGAGGTGCTGTTCGTGGACGAGTCGTTCCAGGCCGTGGCGTCGGCGGAGGCGACGTACAAGGCGAACGCCGTGCCGGGGCACGCGGAGTTCCGGGTCGGCGACGGGCTGGCGGGCGTGCCGTCCGGCAGTGTCGACCTGGTCCTGAACAACCCGCCGTTCCATTCCCACCAGGCGACGACGGACGCAACGGCCTGGCGGATGTTCACCGGGGCGCGGCGGGCGCTGCGGCCGGGCGGCGAGCTGTGGGTGATCGGCAACCGGCATCTGGGCTACCACGTGAAGCTGCGGAAGCTGTTCGGCAACAGCCGGCTGGTGGCGAGCGACCCGAAGTTCGTGGTGCTGAAGGCCGTCAAGCGGTAGCCGCGCCGAGGGTCTGGAGGGTCCTGGCCACCGCCTGGGCCATGGCCTCCCGCGCCACCGTCAGGTAGCCGCGCGGGTCGACCGCCTCGGGGCGGTCCGCGAGGAACTCCCGGATCGCGCCGGTCAGCGCGATGTTCAGGGCCGTGCCGATGTTGACCTTGGTGATGCCGCCCGCGACCGCCGCCGTGAGTTCGCCGTCCGGGACGCCCGAGGAGCCGTGCAGGACGAGCGGGACGTCCAGCGCGGCCGACAGCTGTTTGAGCAGGGCGTGGTCGAGGGTGGCGGTACGGGTGGTCATGGCGTGGGCGCTGCCGATGGCGACGGCCAGGGCGTCCACCCCCGAGTCGGCGACGAAGGCCCGGGCCTCGTCGGGGTCGGTTCGGGCGCCCGGGGCGTGCGCGTCCAGCGGAGGTCTGCCGTTCTTGCCGCCGATCTGCCCCAACTCGGCCTCGATCCACAGCCCTTGGGAGTGCGCCCAGTCGACCGCCGCCCGGGTCGCGGCGAGGTTCTCCGCGTAGGGCAGCCGGGCCGCGTCGTACATCACGGAGCTGAAGCCGGCCTCCGCGGCCTGGTGCAGAAGGGTCTCGCTCTGCACGTGGTCGAGGTGCAACGCGACCGGTACGGCGGCCCGTTCGGCCGCGGCGACGGTGGCACGAGCGAGCGGGAACAACTGTCCGCCGTGGAACTTGACCGCGTTCTCACTGACCTGGAGCACCACGGGGGCGGGCGCGGACTCGGCGCCCGCGATGACGGCCTCGACGTGCTCCAGCGTGATGACGTTGAAGGAGGCGACGGCCGAACGCGCGGCGGCGGCACGGGTGATGAGCTCGCCGGTGGTGGTGAGGGGCACGGTGCCTCCGAGGTCAGTGGGCGAGGATCACCGAGCGGGTGAGATGGCGCGGCTGGTCCGGGTCGAGGCCGCGTGCTGCGGCGACGGCGACCGCGAGGCGCTGGGCCCGGACGAGTTCGGCGAGCGGGTCCAGAGCTCCGGCGATCCACAACGCACCTGTACCGCACACCTGTTCGGCGAGGCCGTCCGGCGCGTCCCCGAACATCCAGGTCGCGGTGCCGCTCGCGGTGACGCTGATGGGGCCGTGCCGGTACTCCATCGCCGGGTAGGCCTCCGCCCAGGACAGTGACGCCTCACGCATCTTCAGCCCGGCCTCGTTGGCCAGGCCGACGGTCCAGCCGCGCCCCAGGAAGGTGAACTGGGCGCAGTCGGCCAGGCCTTCGGGCAGGGGCTCCGCCAGGGCCGTGTGCGCGTCGGTGACGGCGGTGCCGGGGTGGAGTCCCAGGTGGGCGCGGAGCAGGGTGAGGGCCGTGGTGGCGAACCGGGTCTGTACGACAGAGCGTTCGTCCGCGAAGTCGAGGACGGCGAGCTGGTCGGCTGCCGCCTTCACGGGCGTGTCCGGGTCGGCGGTGATCGCGGTGGTGCGGGTACGGCCCTTCAGCCTGCCGAGCAGATCGAGGACCTCGGTCGTGGTGCCGGAGCGGGTGAGGGCGACGACCCGGTCGTAGGCGCGGCCGGACGGGAACTCCGAGGCGGCGAACGCGTCGGTCTCACCCTGGCCGGCGCCCTCGCGCAGGGCCGCGGCGGCCTGCGCCATGAAGTACGACGTGCCGCACCCGACGATCGCGACCCGCTCCCCAGGCGCCGGCAGCACCTCCGCGTAGCCGGGCGCCTGTGACGCGGCGCGGGTCCAGCACTCGGGCTGGCTGGTCAGCTCGTCCTCGACATGCGTCATGCCGCATCCTCCGCCCTGATTGTTCCTGCAAGATATAGCCAGCTTTCGAGCATAATCAAGCATTCGTGGGGATCGGCTGCGTTAGGGTCGCGCCGGAGATCGAAGAAGACGTGGAGGTGCGGATGTCGCGCGACGCCCGCTGGAAGGCGCTGCTGGAACTGCTCGTCGAGCGCGGCCGGCTGGACGTCGAGGAGGCGGCCGGGGAGCTCGGGGTGTCGGCAGCGACGATCCGCCGCGACTTCGACCGGCTCGCCGAGCAGCAGATGCTGGTGCGCACGCGGGGTGGCGCGGTCGTGCACGGCGTGTCGTACGAGCTGCCGCTGCGCTACAAGACGGCCCGGCGTGCCTCCGAGAAGCAGCGCATCGCGAAGGCGGTGGCGGAACTGGTCGCACCGGGTGAGGCGGTCGGGCTGACCGGGGGCACGACCACCACCGAGGTGGCGCGGGCCCTGGCCGTGCGCGGGGACCTGGCGTCCGGCTCGCCCGCGCTGACCGTCGTGACGAACGCGCTGAACATCGCGAGCGAGCTGGCCGTGCGGCCCCAGTTCAAGATCGTGCTGACCGGCGGGGTGGCGCGGGCCCAGTCGTACGAGCTGGTCGGGCCGCTCGCGGACGCGGTGCTCGGACAGATCACCGTCGACGTCGCGGTGCTCGGCGTCGTCGCCTTCGACGTCACGCACGGGGCCGCGGCGCACGACGAGGCGGAGGCCGCGATCAACCGGTTGCTGTGCGAACGGGCGGAGCGCGTGGTCGTGGCCGCCGACTCCAGCAAGCTGGGGCAGCGGGCGTTCGCCCGGATCTGCGGTGCCGAGGCGGTGGACACGCTGGTCACGGACACGGCGGCCGACGCGGAGACGGTGCGGCGGTTCGAGGAGGCCGGGCTGCGGGTCGTCACGGTGTGATCCTCGTACCCCGCCCGTAGGTCCTGGGTGTCCGTAAAGTCCCGTCGTCCGCCCGGAGGGCGGGCCCTGCGGCGTCCGTTGCGCGCTCTGGGGGTACCCCCTGCTCGAAGAGCTATGGGGGAGTGCCGGGCGGACGCCCGCGTACTGGTTGTACGCGGGCGTCGGACCGGTGCGGCGAGAGGGCGTGCCGGGCATCGCAGGGCAGGCGGGACTTCGCGGACACGCCCTAGGCTGGGGCTGAGGCGCGTACCTGGCCAAGGAGGCGGTCATGGTCGGACCAGCGGAGGACCACGACGTGCCGGGCCGTCGGCGGTATCTGCCGATCGCCGAGCACGGGCTGATCGGCGATCTGCGCAGTGTGGCCCTGGTGGGCACCGACGGCACGATCGACTGGTACTGCTGTCCGTCCTTCGACGCGCCCAGTGTGTTCGCCTCGATCCTGGACGCGGAGCGCGGCGGCTGCTTCGAACTGGCGGCGGCGGTGCCGGCGCGGACCAAGCAGTTCTACTTCCCCGACACCAACGTCCTGATCACCCGGTTCTTCACCGAGGACGGCGTCGGCGAGGTACAGGACTTCATGCCGGTCGACGGCACGTCGGCGGAGGCCGAGCGGCACCGGCTGATCCGCAGAGTGGTGTGCGTACGCGGCTCGATCCCCTTCCGTACCCGCGTCGCCCCCCGGTTCGACTACGGCACCCGGCCGCACACCGTCCGGCTGGCCGGTGAGACGGCGATCTTCGAGGCGGAGGGGCTGGCGCTCGCGCTGACCGCGACCGCGCCGCTGGAGACGGACGGGCCGGACGTACGCGGGGACTTCAAGCTCTCCGAGGGCGAGTCGGCGGTGTTCGCGCTGGACAAGGTGGGCGGCGACGTGGTGCCCCGCCGGTGTGCGCACACCGAGGCGGAGGAGCAGTTCGCGGCGACGGTGGCGTACTGGCGGCGCTGGCTGTCCGCCTCGAAGTACCGGGGCCGCTGGCGGGAGATGGTGCACCGCTCGGCGCTGACGCTGAAGCTGCTCACCTACGCGCCGACCGGGGCGATCGTGGCCGCGCCGACGACGAGTCTGCCCGAGCAGCTCAGCGGCGAACGCAACTGGGACTACCGGTACGTGTGGGTGCGCGACGCGGCCTTCTGCGTCTACGCCCTGCTGCGGCTGGGCTTCACCGGCGAGGCCGAGGCGTTCATGGAGTTCGTGACCCGGCACGTCAGCCCGGGCGACGGCAAGCCCTCCGGCCCCTTGCAGATCATGTACGGCATCGACGGGCGCACGGAGCTGCCCGAGACGACACTCGACCATCTGGAGGGCCACCAGGGTTCCGCGCCGGTACGGGTCGGCAACGCGGCGGCCGACCAGCTCCAGCTCGACATCTACGGCGCGCTGATCGACTCCATCTACCTCTTCGACAAGTGGGCCAAGCCCATCTCCAGCGACCAGTGGGACGACGTGTGCGCGCTGGTGGACTGGGTGTGCGAGAACTGGGACCAGCCCGACGAGGGGGTCTGGGAGACGCGGGGCGGACGCAAGAGCTTCCTGTACTCGCGGCTGATGTGCTGGGTGGCGATCGAGCGTGCCATCCGGATGGCCAACCGGCGCGGCCTGCCCGCCGATTTGCCGCGCTGGCGGGAGTGCCGCGACACGATCTACCGGCGGATCATGAGCCGGGGCTGGTCGAAGGCGCGCCGGGCCTTCGTCCAGCACGAGGACGGGGACGTGCTGGACGCGGCCGTGCTGATGATGCCGCTGACGAAGTTCATCGCCCCGACCGATCCGAAGTGGCTGTCGACGCTGGACGCGCTCACCGAGGAACTGGTCTCCGACTCGCTGGTCTACCGCTACGACCCGCAGGCCAGCCCCGACGGGCTGCGCGGCGACGAGGGCACGTTCTCCATCTGCTCGTTCTGGTACGTCGAGGCCATGGTGCACGCCGGCCGGATCGACGAGGCGCGGCTCGCCTTCGAGAAGATGCTGACGTACGCCAACCATCTCGGCCTGTACGCCGAGGAGATCAGCCACACCGGGGAGCAGCAGGGCAACTTCCCGCAGGCGTTCACGCACCTCGCGCTGATCAGCGCGGCCTTCAACCTGGACCGGGCGCTCGGCTGACGGTCAGTGCCCGTGGCCGTCGTCCGTATGCCCCTCGGGGGTACCGGATCCGGCCGCCGCTCCCCCGGCCCTGACGGTGAACGCCGCCGTGTGGACCTTTCCGTCGCGCTTGAAGTCGAGGAACAGTCGGTAGGAACCGGCGCTGGGGGCCGTGGCCGTGAAGGAGATGTCCGGGCCGGGCCTGGTCTTTCCGTCGCCGGGTTCGCCGTTCGGGTGGACGTGGAGGTAGGCGAGGTCGCCGGAGCGCAGGGCGACGAGGTGGCCGTAGGCGCCGAGGTAGGGCTGGAGGTTCGTGACGGGCTCGCCGGCGCGGGAGACCTTCAGCTTCAGTTCGCTCGCCTTGCCCGGCCTCAGGTCGCCGGACAGCTTCACCTCGTACCCGTTGGTCCTGGCCGTGGTGCTCGGTGCGGGCAGTTCCTTCGGCTGGTACGGGCCGGAGGCGGCGAGGTCGGCGCCGAGTGTGAGGTTCCGGGCGTCCTTCTTCGCCGGGGTGAAGTCGGCGAAGACACGGTAGCCGCCCGGGCGGGGCAGGTCGACGGGGGTGCTCCAGGTGCCGTCGGCGGCGCGGGTGGGATGCAGATGGCGGTAGGTGACCAGGTCGCGTGAGGCCACGATGAGGTGCAGTTCCTTCTCGTGTTCGCGCTGGTAGGCGGTGACGGCGCGGCCGTCGCCGTCCCTGACCGTGAAGCGCAGGTCGGACCGCTGCCCGGCGGTGACGCTCGGGGTCTGGAGGTCGAGGGTGTAGCCGTCCTCGGAGATCTGGAGCCCGCCGGCCGGGGGCGTGTCGTGCCCGGTGTGGCCGCCGGCCGCCTCGGGCCGCGGCGCGGGGGTGTGCTCGTCCTTGTGTGTCGGTGGGCTGTCGGCGACGACGGGGTCGATTCCCTGACCGACGCCGTAGGCCGTACCGAAAGTCGCAGCCAGGACGGCGGCGAAGGTCGTGATCTTCAGTCCGGTGTTCATGGCCGACATCTCCTTCAGAACCGGGCCGCCCGCTCTTCATGCGGGCCTCCATACAGCTCACCATACCCCTGGGGGGTATTAAGTCAAGTGACGATCGCGCTTGCACCTTATACCCCTGGGGGGTATACAGGAACGGGGCGAGGGAATACCCCCGCCCTGTATTCGAGAATCGCGACCGTACCCAGGAGGCACGCCATGCCCGACACCACCTACGCCGTCTCCGGAATGTCCTGCGGCCACTGCAAGGCCACGCTGACCAAGGTCATCGGCGAGCTGGACGGCGTCAGCGGCGTCGAGGTCGATCTCGACGCCGGGCACGTCAGGGTCACCAGCGCCGGAGAGCCCGACGACGCCCTGATCGCCGAGACCGTCGACGAGGCCGGCTACGAGCTGACCGGGCGGGTGTGAGCCATGACCACCGAAACGACCGGCACCGGCGCCGAAGTGGAACTCGCCATCGGCGGCATGACCTGCGCCTCCTGCGCGGCGCGCATCGAGAAGAAGCTCAACCGCATGGACGGGGTCACCGCCACCGTCAACTACGCGACCGAGAAGGCGAAGGTCAGCTACGGCGGTGACGTCTCCGTCGGCGACCTGATCGCCACCGTCGAGGCGACCGGGTACACCGCGCAGGAACCCGCTCCTCCCGCCGGGCAGAGGGAGGAGACCGAGGAGCCCGAGGAACTCCGGCCGCTGCGGCAGCGGTTGGTCACGGCCGTGGCGCTGGCCGTTCCCGTCGTGGCCATGGCCATGATCCCGGCCTTGCAGTTCGAGTACTGGCAGTGGCTGTCGCTCACGCTGGCCGCGCCCGTGGTGACGTACGCGGCGTGGCCCTTCCACAAGGCGGCGTTCACCAACGCGCGGCACGGCGCGGCCACCATGGACACGCTGATCTCGGTGGGCGTCTCGGCCGCGTTCCTGTGGTCGCTGTGGGCGCTGTTCCTCGGCACCGCGGGCACGCCGGGCATGACGCACCCCTTCGAGTTGACCATCGAGCGCACGGAGGGCGCCGGGAACATCTACCTGGAGGCCGCCGCGGGCGTGACCGCCTTCATCCTGGTCGGGCGGTACTTCGAGGCCCGCGCGAAGCGCAAGGCGGGCGCGGCCCTGCGGGCGCTGCTGGAGCTGGGCGCGAAGGACGTCACCGTGCTGCGCGCCGACGGCCGTGAACAGACCGTTCCGGTCGCGGGGTTGCGGGTCGGTGACCGTTTCCTGGTGCGGCCCGGCGAGAAGATCGCGACCGACGGGACGGTGGTCGAGGGCTCATCCGCCGTGGACGCCTCGATGCTCACCGGCGAGTCCGTGCCGGTGGAGGTCGGCTCGGGCGACCCGGTCACCGGCGCCACGATCAATGCCGGCGGACGGCTCGTGGTGCGCGCCACGCGCGTCGGTGCCGACACCCAGCTGGCCCGCATGGCCCGGCTGGTGGAGGACGCGCAGAACGGCAAGGCCGCCGCGCAGCGGCTCGCGGACCGGATCTCCGCCGTGTTCGTGCCGGTGGTGATCGCCCTCGCGCTGGGCACGCTGGGCTTCTGGCTCGGCAACGGCGTCGGGCTGACGGCCGCGTTCACCGCCGCGGTCGCCGTCCTCGTCATCGCCTGCCCGTGTGCCCTCGGTCTGGCCACGCCGACCGCGCTGATGGTCGGCACCGGGCGGGGCGCGCAGCTCGGCATCCTCATCAAGGGCCCGGAGGTGCTGGAGTCCACGCGCCGTGTCGACACCGTCGTCCTCGACAAGACCGGCACCGTCACCACCGGCCGTATGGCCCTGCTGGCCGTGCACACCGCAGACGGCACCGACGAGGCCGAGGTGCTGCGGCTGGCCGGGGCGCTGGAGCACTCCTCCGAGCACCCGATCGCCCGTGCCGTCGCCGACGGGGCGCTGGAGAAGCTGGGGGCGCTGCCCACGCCGGAGGACTTCGCCAACGTTCCCGGGCTCGGCGTCCAGGGCGTCGTCGAGGGCCACGCGGTGCTCGTCGGGCGGGAGAGGCTGCTCGCAGACTGGGCGATGGAGCTGCCGCAGGGGCTGGCCCGGGCCCGGGCGGCGGCCGAGGACGCCGGGCGCACCGCCATCGCGGTCGCCTGGGACGGTGCGGCGCGCGCGGTGCTGGAGGTGGCCGACGCGGTGAAGGAGACCAGCCCCGAGGCGATCCGGCGGCTGCGCGCCCTCGGACTGACCCCGATCCTGCTGACCGGGGACAACGAGGCGGTGGCCCGGTCCGTCGCCCGCGAGGTCGGCATCGCGCCGGAGCACGTCGTCGCCGAGGTGCTCCCGCAGGACAAGGTCGAGGTCGTCAAGCGGCTCCAGGCCGAGGGCCGTTCGGTCGCCATGGTCGGCGACGGCGTCAACGACGCGGCGGCACTCGCCCAGGCCGATCTCGGTCTGGCCATGGGCACCGGCACGGACGCCGCGATCGAGGCCGGCGACCTGACCCTGGTACGGGGCGACCTGCGGGCCGCGGCGGACGCCATCCGACTCGCCCGCCGCACGCTCGGCACCATCCGCTCCAACCTGTTCTGGGCCTTCGCCTACAACGTGTCGGCCCTGCCGCTGGCCGCGGCCGGTCTGCTCACGCCGATGATCGCCGGGGCGGCCATGGCCTTCTCCTCGGTATTCGTCGTCGGCAACTCCCTGCGGCTGCGCACGTTCCGCGCCGCGGACTGAGGAGGCAACGGCTCTGTGAACCGCCGGCCCGTCAGCGGTGACGCCACACCAGCGTGTAGCGCCAGAACAGGCGGCGGCGCAGGCGCGCGCCGGGCAGGACGGTCCGGGCCTCGCGGACGATCTCCGGGAAGGCCATGTCCGCCGGACTCGTGCGGGCCGTCATCGAGACGGGGCGAGGCGCCGGGCGGCCCCGGTTCTTGAGCAGGGCCATGACCAGGTTGAGCGGGATGGACGCCACCGAGAGCAGGTGGTCGGCGGGCGTCCGCTCCCTGGACACACCGACGATCACCAGGGTGCCGCCGGGAGCCAGACGGTCGCGGAAGGCCTGGAGAGCCTGGGCGAAAGGCAGGTGGTGGACCACGGCGACACAGGTGATGACGTCGTACGGACCGTCGGGAAGCCCAGTCGGCGCGTCGGCCACCGCGTACGTCACCGGGACCGCCGTGGGGGTCAGCTCCCGGGCCCGGGCTGTGATCGCCGGGTCGGCGTCGACCCCGTGCACCCGATCGGCCCGGACGGCCAGCAGCCGGACGAGATCGCCGCTGCCGCACCCCACGTCCAGGGCGCTCCCGACCCGTCTGGGGAACTGCCGCAGGATCCAGCGGTGGAAGTGGGCGTTGTGGTCCCAGGGGTGGGCGGCGTGGAAACGGTCGAGCGCGCGCAGGACCCGGCGTGACAGGGGCATCATGCCCTCAGTTCACCAAACGCCGGTTCCGGCCGAACGTCCCGGGAGGGGGGACGACGTCGCGGGCGTCGGCGCTCTCCGCTGCGCCGCCGGGGCGGCACAGCCGGGCTCAGCCCGCGGGCAGTCACGCCGCTGGGGCGGCACAGGTGGGCGCGGGCGGCACCCCGTAGCGCCGGACTGCGCAACGCCCCGACTCCGGCGCCGACTCCGAGCACCTTCACAGCGCACGGCACGCAACCGGCCCGCACCTCACGACGCCCCCTCCGTAAAGTGGGCACCTGGGCATTCCCGACCCGCAACGGGATAACCCGAGCGCATGAGCCGCCCGCCGAACGCACCGCAGGAGAGCGCATGACCGAGCCGACCACCACCGGACGCGGACGGGTTCTGTCCGCCGTATTCCATGATCTCCGGGCCGTGGACGGCGCCCTCTACGCGGCGGTGGCCGCCACGCCCACGCCGACGCTCGACCGGGCGCTGCGCCGCCTGTCGCACGCGGCGGACCACTCCAAGATCTCCCTCGCCATCACCGCCGCCCTCGCCCTGGGCGGGAAACGGCCGCGCCGTGCCGCACTGGCCGGCGTCGGCGCGATCGCCGTGGCCTCCGCCTCCGCCAACCTGCTCGGCAAGCGCCTGGTCCGCCGGGCACGGCCGGACCGGGAGGCGGCCCGGGTGACCGTGGACCGGCATGTGCCGATGCCGACGTCGGCGTCGTTCCCGTCCGGGCACACGGCGTCGGCGGTCGCGTTCGCCACCGCCGTCGGCGTGATACTGCCGCCGGCGGCGGTGCCGCTGGGGGCGCTGGCGAGCGCCGTCGGCTACTCCCGCGTGCACACGGGCGTCCACTACCCGGGTGATGTCGCCGCCGGCGCCGTCCTCGGCATCGCCAGCGCCGCCCTCGCGCTGACCGTGGCGACGGCCCCGCTGCCGGCGCCGCTCACCGCCCTCCGCGTCAGGTGGCCACGCCCCGCGCGGTAAGCGAAAGCGACCGGGCAACGGAGAGGCGTCCCCGAACGTCGGCCTGCTGCATGAGCCACAAGTACCTGGCACCACACACAAACACCAATTGGCAGTTTGTGCAAAGGTGTTAAGCGCACTCCTGTTGCCGCACCTCGCTCACCGGTGTGTGCAACCGGGAAAATTCCCCAGTTGCACCGGCCTCCGATGGGGAGCGGACGCTGACGTCCCCGCGGGCTCCGTCGGCCGCAGCATCAGGACGGCCGTGACGCGCGCTCCCCTGGTGAGACCGAGTTCGTTCTCCGAAGGCCAGGTAGCGGAGAAGTGGGGGCCCTCGCTGTCACGGGCGCCGCGCACGGTCTTGCCGTCCGCGGTCGGCTGCGGCACGGGCGGATCTCCGGCGATACGCGGCCAGCGGGTCGCCGGCGTGGTCCTGGACGAACGCACTGACGGCGGCGTCCAGCGCCTGCGCCCCGCCCGGCAAGGCGCGGGCGACCAGGCCGGGCAGCATCGGCCAGGCGGGGGTGACCGCGGTCGCGCCACTCGACGTTCACCAGGCTGCCGAATGGCCGCCTATTCCGGCGTACGTCATATTCGACGGCACGCCGATGCCCAGCACCGGACGAGGTGGAAACGCACGCCACATCCTCGGGACCGTTTAGCAAAGAACAGGAAAAAACTCGAAGCCAGAGGCCACTTGTGCCGCCGGTCACCTTCCCGCAAGTCGGCCTTTCGTGCCGCAAAGCTACAGGCGGCGCCAAGTCCCCCCAATGGGGTGAATATCAACCTCGGCGAGGCCCCGCCGGTCCCACTGACCTGCATCGTCGGGGGATTGACGATCACCTTGTGTTGCAGTGTGTGCAGATGTAGCATGCAAAGGCTCATGCGGTCGGATGAGACACTTGATTCGGATTCCGGTGACGGCTCAGGGAAGAAAGACTAGGCCTTCCCGACGGCCCCACTTTCCCTTCAATGCCTCAGCCTTGATTCGTCGACCGAGTTCCCGGGCCCCGTGAGTCAAAGTGGCGCCAACATCACCCCAGTGAAGGTGGGTCACGTGAGGGACGATCACCAGTTGACTGCAGGTGTCGAGGTATCGAAGCCGGTGACTGTGTCACTCAACGATCTCATTCCGAATGAACACATCAGATCAGGCGGAATCAATGAAGATCATGTGAAACTTCTGGCCGAATTAGGTGAGGAGTTACCGCCGATTCTCGCGCAGAAGGGCTCGATGCGCGTTATCGACGGGATGCACAGGTTGCGGGCCGCGGCAGCACGGGGGAAGACTGAGATTCCCGTGCAGTTTGTGGATGTCTCGGACGCCGACGCGTTCTTGCAGGGTGTTGCGGCGAACATCGCCCACGGGCTTCCTCTTTCCACGGCAGAGCGCAAGTCCGCAGCTCTGCTGACCATTCGAATGCATCCCGGCTGGTCGGATCGCGCCGTAGGCCGGGCATGCGGCCTGTCCCACAAGACCGTGGGCACCCTCCGCAGGCGCGCGGGGGACGATCTGATGCCACCCGTCCGGCGGGTGGGCCTGGACGGACGCGAGAGACCGGTGGACGGTACCGCCGGACGGCGGGTGGTGAGGAAGCTGCTCGCGGAAAAACCGGCCGCCTCGTTGAGGGAGATCGCAGTCGAAGCCGGTGTCTCCCCGGGCACTGTCCGCAAAGTGCGTAACGGCATGAGCCGCGAAAACGTGGACGCGGAGGCCCAGCAGCCTCGCGGCGCACTGATGCAAAAGACCCCGCCTCCGTTGGGAACTGCGGACAGGCGAGGGCCATCGCCCCACAAAAAGCGCCCGCCGACCGACCCGACTGATGTGAACACCGACGTCATACTGACTGACGTGAACGCCGACGTCATATTGGAGAGCCTCCGGCAGGACCCCTCTCTGAAGTACCGGTCCATAGGGCGTGACCTGCTACGGCTGCTCCACCAACGGCCTTCTCTCGCCCTGCGAAGAGAGATCATCGCCTGCATCCCGGAACATTGGGCTCCACGTGTGGCCCTGCTCGCCCGTGTCCGTGCCCAGGAGTGGCTGGATGTGGCGGGCGCGCTGGAGAACCCGTACACATAAGTACTGGGTCGCCCCGGCGGGCGAAGATCCCCGAGGAATCGTTGGCACCTCGAAATGCGGCAGCTTGCGCTCATGCAGGCCGGCCGCGCTACTGGACCGTTGTGATAGCAGTAGCGACGCATCGTTGACTATTTTTTATAGCCGCTCGTACGATGGGTCGCCTATTGCAGTAAGCGCTATCTAAGGAGGAGAGCGTGACGCGGATTACCGTGCTGGGTACGGGCTACCTTGGGGCTACTCATGCGGCATGCATGGCCGAGTTGGGAAACGATGTCTTAGGTGTCGATTCAGACCCGGGGAAAATATCGTCCCTCCGCAGGGCAGAAACTCCGTTCTTCGAACCGGGGCTGCACGACCTGGTAGCCAAGCACGTGGCATCGGGAAGGCTTCGGTTTACCCAATCCATGGAGGAGGCTGCCGCCTTCGGCGATATCCACTTTCTGTGTGTAGGCACTCCACAGCTGGAAAGTGGACACGGAACGGACATGCGTTTCGTTGACGGTGTGGTTGACGAGATCGGGCCGTATTTACACCGACCTGCGCTTTTCGTGGGCAAGTCCACCGTGCCGGTGGGGACTGCGGAACGGCTGACCGAGAGGCTGACTCGGCTGGCTCCCGCGGGCGCCGCGGTCGAGGTGGCGTGGAACCCGGAATTTCTGCGCGAGGGGCACGCGGTCGCCGACACGCTTCGCCCGGACAGGATTGTCATCGGCGTGGCCTCCGAGACTGCCGAGCAGAAGCTGCGTGCCCTTTACGCCCCCTTGGCGGACGCGGGAGTTCCGTTCGTTGTGACCGACTTCGCCACCGCCGAGCTGGTGAAAGTCGCGGCCAACGCCTTCCTGTCCACCAAGATCTCGTTCATCAATGCCACGGCCGAGGTGTGCGAGGCAGCGGGCGCGGATGTTTACCAGCTCGCGTCGGCGCTGTCCTATGATCCGCGAATTGGAGGTAACTTCCTGTCCCCGGGTATAGGATTTGGTGGCGGCTGCCTTCCCAAGGATCTTCGGGCATTCGTTGCGCGTGCCGACGAGCTGGGTGTGGGACAGGCTCTCAGATTCCTGAAGGATATGGATGCGATAAACAATCGCAGTCGAAAACGTATGGTCGATCTGGCGCGCCGAGAATGCGGCGATGACTTTTCGGGGAAGCGTGTCGCGGTCTGGGGTGCGGCGTTCAAGCCCGACTCCGACGACGTGCGTGACTCACCGGCGCTCAGCGTCGCTGAAGCCATCCGAGCAGAGGGCGGCCGAGTGACGGTTTACGACCCTCAGGCCAACGACAATGCCCGGAAGGCCCATCCAGAGCTGTATTACGCCGATGACGCGCTGGACGCGGCGGCAGAGGCCGACGTGCTGTTGCATGCCACGGAGTGGAATGAGTTCCGCACCATCGATCCGCACTCCGTGGGGGCAGTCATCGGTTCGCGACGGGTAGTGGATGGCCGAGGATCCCTGGACGAGGACAGATGGCGGGCCGCCGGCTGGACATATCGCGCGCTCGGAAAACCGAGGATCGGCTGACTGGCGACGTGCTCCCGAACAGCGCCGGTGAAACGAGTCACTTGGGTACGGCGTCCTGCATTGTCATGGACGCGTCACGCATCTGCATCGATGGCAGAGGGAGAGACCAATGGTCCATCTGATGAGCCTCGAAGAGGCTGAGAAACTGGACGTCGACCAGGTACACGAGCTCTACCGCACGTACATCAACAGAAGTCAGGTCCGGTTGATGACGTCCTTCGGCTTCGGCCAGGAGCTCGTCGACCACGCGGAGGGCGCCTACGTTCACACCCGCGACGGCCGCAGGATCCTGGACCTCACCGGCGGGGTGGGTGTGCTCAACCACGGGCACAACCACCCCCGCATCCTGGCGGCCCGGCAGCGCTTCCAGGAGCAGCGGCGCATGGAGGTCCACAAGACCTACTTCTCGCCGTATCTCGCGGCGCTGGGCCACAACCTGGCGGCTGTGCTGCCGGGCGACCTGACCCGCTCGTTCCTGCCGAACTCCGGCGCCGAGGCGGTCGAGGGCGCGGTGAAGCTCGCGTACAAGTACCACGGCGGCCGGCGGCGGCAGATCCTGCGGGCCGACATCAGCTTCCACGGCAAGTTGCTGGGCTCCGGCGGCCTCACTGGCGGCGCGCAGAACCACTTCGACTTCCCGACCATCCCAGGCATCCGCACCTTCGCCTACGACGACCTGGACTCGGTGCGCCGGACTTTGGCCGAGGCCCGCGACGCGAACGGCCGCAGCGATGTGTACGCGCTGCTCATCGAGCCCTTCAGCGCATCGACGATGAGCTGGTGCTCGGAGGAGTTCCTGCGCGGACTGCGCGAGTTGTGCACGGCCGAGGACATCGTGCTGATCTTCGACGAGATCTACACAGGCTGGGGCAAGACCGGCAGCATGTTCCACTTCACGCGGTACGAGGGCCTGGTGCCGGACGTGGTGACCACGTCGAAGTCCTTCGGCGGCGGCAAGTCGTCGGTCTCGGCCTACGTGGCGCGTGAGCCGGTCTTCCAAAAGGCGTACGACAACATGACGGACGCCATGATGCAGAGCACGAGTACGACGTACTACGGCTTCGGCGAGGAGACGGCCACCGCCATCGAGGCGATCTCCGTGGCGGTCGAGGACGACTACCCGGCACGGGCACGTGCCATCGAGGCGGCACTGCGGCCGGGCCTGGCGCGCCTCCGCAAGACGTATCCGGACCTGATCGCCGACGTACGCGGCGCCGGCGCGCTGTTCGGGATCTTCCTGTCCGGCGGGCCCAAGGTGCTGGATCTCATCGGCAAGCTGCCGACCAGCGGCCCGGCAAAGGATCCGCTGATCCGCACCAAGATCATCACTGCGGCGGTCATCGACACTCTGTACCGCCGGCACGACATCTACGCGTACTACACGCTCAACGGCCGCAGCCCGCTGGTGGTGAGTCCACCGCTGGTGGCCGGACCCGAGGAGGTCGAGCGGTTCCTCGACGCCCTGGACGCCACGCTCGCGGAAGGCATGGGCCGACTCGTGGGCCGGTTCGTGCGGGAGCGGGTGAGTTCGCTGTGGTGACCGACGGATGGTCCGCGCTGCCCGACCGCGTCACCGTCACGGGTGCCGCCGGCGTGCTCGGCAGCCACCTGGTGGAGCGGCTGTTGCGGGAGCGCAAGGAGGTCCGCGCCTTTGACCTGCGACCGGTGCCCGCGGCCCCCGGTCTCGTGCCGTTCACCGGAGACATACGGGATGGGCGGGCGGTATCCGAGGCTCTGGACGGCGCCGAGGCCCTGGTCCACTGCGCCTCGGCGCTGCCCAGCTATCCCACTGCCGACATCCGCTCGATCGTCGTCGAGGGCACCACGACCGTGCTGGAGGCGGCCCGTGCCATGGCCGTTCCCCGAGTGGTGCACATCTCCTCGACGGCCGTGTACGGGCTGCCCCGGCTGGTCCCGACCCCGGAGGACTTCCCGCACTCGCCCGTCGACCCCTACAGCTCCGCCAAGGCCGAAGCGGAGACGCTCACCGAGCGGTACCGCGCGGAGGGGATGTGCCTGCCGGTGCTGCGACCCAAGACCTTCCTGGGACCGGGCCGGATGGGGTTGTTCGACATGCTGTTCCAGTGGGCCGAGGAGGGACGGCACTTCCCGGTTCTGGGCAAGGGTGACGTGCGCATCCAGATGCTGGCCCTGGAGGACTTGGTGGACGCCGTGCTGACCGTGCTGCGCGCCCCGGACGACGTGGCCTGCGACACCTACAACATCGGCGCCGCCGAGTTCGGCACCCTGCGGGAGGACTTCCAGGCGGTGCTGGACGCGGCGGGCCACGGCAGGCGGGTGGTGTCGGTGCCGGGCCGCCCCGCTGTGGCGGTGCTGCGGGCGCTACAGCGGACGCGGCTTTCGCCGGTGTACGGGCGGCTGCTGTCCAAGTTGCTGGCCGACTCGTACGTCGCGGTCGACAAGGCCCGCGACCGGCTCGGCTTCCGTCCCCGGTTCTCCAATCGGGACGCCATTCTCCGTACCTACGACTGGTGGCGCGAGCAGCGCGCGACGACCGTGGCCGGCACGGCGCGGACGTCGGGCGGCCGGACGAGCCGGGACCCCTGGCGTCAGGGCGTCCTGGGCCTGGCGAAGGTGTTCTTCTGACATGGACGCAACAAACGAGCAGTCCGTCGCTCATCCCCTGGGGCCGACGTCCGACCCGGGGCCTCCAGCCGGTGCCGAGGTCGGCCGGCGCGCACGGCGCCGCTGGTGCACGGGAACCAGGCTGCTGGTCGGAGCCACGGCCCTGTGGGCGGTGCTGCTGGTGCTGCACGTGCTGCTCGCCGGGCGGTGGTGGTTCTGGCTCGTCGTCGAGGCCGTTCCGCCGCTGGTTTTGGTCGTGGTGCCGCTGCTGCTCCTCGCGGCCACCCCGTTCGCCCGGCCCGTGCGCCGGTGGCTCTCCGCCGTCCTGGTCGTCCTGCTGCTGGCCGGGGCATACCTGGTCGGTCTCGGCCCGGGGTGGCCCGGCGAGGGCGACGGGACTGCTCGGGACACGACCGTCAAGGTCTTCGCATGGTCCACGGACTACTGGCAGATGTCCGACGACAAGGAGGACTTCTACGCCTTCCTGCGGCGCCAGGACGCCGATGTGTACCTCCTCCAGGAGTACCTGTACTGGGAGGGCGACCAGCCGGTCCGGATCGACGACTCGAACCGGCTGCGCCGGGAGTTGCCCGGCTACCGCCTGTCGGTGGAAGGCGAGTTGCTGACGCTGTCCCGGCTGCCCGTGGTCGCGGAGCACCACCGCGCCGTGGCGAACACCGGCACGGACTGGTACTGGAAGGGCGCCAAGACCCAGCGCACCGACATCCGCGTCGGCGAGCGCACGGTCTCGTTCTACAACGTGCACCTCCCCGTGCCCTTCCGGGTCGGGGACAACCCGCTCAGCGGCCGGTTCCGTGGCTTCCTGCGGGACCAGTACGCCCGGCGGGACCAGGAACTGCGCGCCCTGCGCTCGGACCTGGAGGACAACCCCCACCCCGCCGTGGTCTCGGGCGACTTCAACTCGCCCTGGATGGGACGGGTGACCCCCCTCGGCGCCGGCACTCGGGGGCACAACCCCGGCTCCCCGCTGTTCGCCTTCTCCTGGCCCGTCTCCGATTACCCGCTGCCGAGGCTGTGGCGGCTGGACTGGCTCTTCACCACCGGAGACCTGACCGTACCCGGCTACCGCTTCCACGGCGGCGAGGCCTTCTCCGACCACGTGGCGCAGGAGATACGCGTCGCCGTCCCGGACGGTGACCCGTCCGCCCGTACCCGCCAGCGCGGTTCCTGACACCCGGCTCCCCCGACCTCGAAGGCACCAAGCCCTAAGCACACCCCCCTGAGACCCCTGGAGGGATCCCACCATGCGGGAACCCGGCATATTCGATGTGACGGTGATGCTCGACTCCTACGCCCCCTACGTCAGCGGGCTCGCGGAGGCGGCCCGGCTGACCGCCGAGGGGCCGCCCGCCCGCGGCCCGCACCGGAGGGCGGACACGACCGTCGCCGCCGGCAGCACCCTCGCCCGGTTACGTGACGAGGCCGGTGAGGAGGCGTTCCGGCAGCTCCTGAGCGGTTCCCCGTCATGAAGCGGCTGGGCAGAGAAGACACCGTGGGCGACCAGGACGGTCTGGCCGCGACCGCATCGCACGGTCCCCCAGCGGCCATGCCCCCTACGGCGCCGCCGATGCCCTCCCCGGAACCCGTCCACGCCACGAACGGATCACACGGTCCGCTCCTGGAAGGCGTCACAGGCACCAAGACCCGGCATTCCCGATTACCGGCACCGCTGGTGCTGCTGCGCCCTCGCCAATGGGTGAAGAACATCTTCGTCCTCATCGTCCCGGTGGCCGTGGACCCCGCGATGCTCCTGCACAACATCGCAGGGGCACTGGCCACCGTGGTCGCGTTCGCGGCGGCCTCCAGCGCTGTCTATGTCCTCAACGACTGGCTCGACCGGGAGCAGGACCGGCTGCACCCTGTCAAACGTCATCGGCCGATAGCCTGCGGACAGGTCGGCCCACTCGGCGCGCTCCTGCTGGGCGCGGGCTGTCTGGCGACGGCAGCCGCCTGGGGAACACTGCTGCCACCGGCAGTACGGGCTGCCGTCGCCGGGTATGCGGTGCTCAACCTGGCCTACTGCCTTGCGTTGAAGCACTACCCGCTGGTCGATGTCAGCGTGGTGGCAGTCGGCTTCGTTCTTCGTGCCGTGGCGGGCTGTCTGGCGGTGGCGGCGCCCTTCAACCCCAACCTGATCATCTGTGTGTACTGCACCTGTCTGCTGATGTCGCTCGGCAAGCGGCGGCACGAGCTGGTGACCGCGAACCTCCGGGGACAAGCCGCTGCGCAGCGGCCTGCCCTCGCGGGGTACTCGCTTCCCCTGCTCGACCAGCTCATGGCCGTGCTGCTGGCGGCCACGCTGATCACTCACGAACTGTTCGTCCTCTCCACACCGCATCCGCACGCCGCCGTGCTGGCCGTCGTCACCATGCCTTTCGCTGTCTTCGCCCTGTGCCGGTACATGCAGCTGCTGTCGGTGCACCACAGCGGTGGAGAGCCGGGCCGTGACGTGCTCACGGACGCGCCGCTCGTGGTCAATGCCGTTCTGTGGCTGGCCTGTTTCGCCGCCAGGCTCGTCTGAGGCACACGCGCGCGACACCCTCGCCTCCCCGTCGCCCCCTCCACGGCTACGCGCAGAAGTCGCGCCGGCTGTGGCCTGGCACCAGGTATTCGCCTGGCTGCGCCGCAAACACCCACATGAAGCCGAGACATCAAGACTGCCGCACATCGTCAGCTGTCGAAGGGAACCGTCATGAGTGACCACGAATTCGATGTAGCGATAATCCTCAACTACTACGCGCCATACGTCAGCGGACTGACGATCCACACCCAGCGGCTTGCCGAGGGCTTGGCCGAGCGAGGGAATCGAGTGGCGGTCGTGGCCGTTCAGCACGACAAGTCGCTGCCTCTGCGAGAGGTCCGAGCCGGGGTCTCGGTCTTTCGCGCTCCCGTCCACCGGACAATTGGCCGAGGGCCCGTGAGTCCACAGTTCGTACCCCTTGCCCGACACGTCGCTCGCAAGTCGGCGATCGTCAATCCCCACGCACCGATGCTCGAAGTGGGAGCCATCGCACTGGGTGTGCAAGACCGGCCGCTGGTAACGACGCACCATATGGACATCTGGTTGCCGTCAGGTGTGGTCAACTCGGTCGCCAGGCGCGCGGTTGATGTTTCCACATGGGCCGCGATGCGCATGTCCGATGCGGTCGTGGTGAACAGCGCCGATCAAGCCCGTGGTTCGAAGCTCTGGCCCCTGATCAAGCGAAGGAACTGGCGAGGAATCGCGCCTCCGTGCCTTGACCGTCGCGGTGGTGAGCCCAGTTATCGTGACGGAAGTGGCCTGCATATCGGGTTTCTTGGACGCATTGTGGAGGACAAGGGAATCGAATACTTGATACGGGCGTTTCAGCTGCTCGACGATCCAGATGCTCGATTGCTGATCGGTGGCGACTGGATCAAGGTGGCCGGTGGCGGAATCGAAGACCGACTTCGCCCGCTCATCGGCGACGACAAGCGGGTGCAGATGCTCGGCCTGCTGAGCGGAAGCCAGATCGACAATTTCTATGCGTCGATCGACGTCTTCGCTCTGCCGTCCATTGCCGAGTCTTTCGGCACCGTCCAGGCCGAAGCGATGATGGTCGACGTTCCATCGGTTACCACGGACCTTCCCGGAGGACGTTCGCCCGTGCTGGACACCGGGTTCGGTCGCCGGATTCCGCCACGTGATCCGGACGCGTTGGCCCGTGCGATCAGCGAGCTGGCGGCCCTGACTCCCGAAGAACGCGCCGAGGGGGGCCGTAGGGCCCGGGAACTCTACGGAGTGGACACGTTTCTCGACGCTTACGAGGAGCTGTTCGATCAGATCACCCCCAAGGAGGACAGCTCCCCAGCACTTGGCACGCGGCGTCAGAACACGCTCATGCCATGACGGTGAGGTCACCGAAAAATCGCCGACGCATGTTCAGGCTTCTCAGAGCGATCGTCTACTCGTCCATCGCTCTCTTCCTGTGCTGGCAGGTCTGGCACGTGCGACACGGACTTGCCGCCAGCATAAGTTCCGTTGGATGGACAGCCGTTGGATTCGCGACAGGGTTCACCGTCATAGCGAACTTTCCCGGTTTCTTCGGATGGAGACTGCTGGTAACCGGTGCCGGTGTACGACTTACCCTTTCCGACGCGGCTTGGCTGTTCTTCGCGGCTGCGGTGACGCGCTATCTTCCTGGCGCGATCTGGCCTACCGTCGCGCAAGCCGCGCTCGCGAGGAGAGTCGGGGCGCCGGCGACCAAGCTCATGGCGACCGGTCTGGTCGCGGTCGTTCTGACCGCGCTCAGTGGGGGCATCGTTGGCCTGCTGGCGTTCCCACGCCTGGTGGCAGACGATCCAAAGTGGTGGCTGATGTTGCCGGTATTACTCTCCGCCGGTGCGGTCATGCTGGCACCGCGTCTGCTCAGGCGACTGCTCGGCTTAGGACAACGCATATTGCGACATGAGGAACATGGGATCGCAATGCCTTCCCCCAGGACCTCCATGGGAATGATCGCGTTCAGCATCCTCGGGTGGTGTTGCAGCGGCATGCACGCGGCGATCATCGCGATGGCACTCGGCGCACCTCCCATCTCCGCGATAACGCTGGGCGTGGGTGGTTTCACGCTCAGTGCGGTTGCCGGAGCGGTATCGCTGACTCCTGCTGGTATCGGGGTACGTGAGGTAGTGCTCGGCCTCACGCTCGGCATTCTTATCAGCGGCCCGAATCTGGTCACACTGCTGCTGCTCAGCCGAGTCCTCACGATCCTGGGTCATGTGATCGCGACCCTTGGCGTTCTGGGACTGCTGGCCGGAAACCGCCACATGAAACGGCGACGGGACAAAGAGAAATGGGGATACAGCATCGGCGCCCCGAACGAGAGGTAGAGCAAGACGGCCATGGAGAGCTTCGCGGGCACGTCACCTTGTGACAGGCAGCGTCGTGCCCGGCAGCGCGTACTCGTCCCGCCGCCCGCACATGCCGAAGCCGCCGAGCCGGGTGGGCGCGGCCTCGTAGGCGGTGGCCTCGCCGAGGTAGGCGGGCTCGCCGTCGGCCAGCGCGTCGAGCTGGGCTCCGGTGCGTTCGGCGGCGGCCAGGGCGCCCGCCCGCCACAGGGCGCGCCAGGTGGGCACCTTCTCCCGCACGATGCGGGCGGCGGCCCGCTGGAACTCCAGGTACGGGCCGTTGTCGCCGGCGACGAGGGCCTCGCGCAGGGCGAGGTAGCCCTCCACGGCGAGGTCCCGGCGGCGCTGGGCGGCCGCCGCCGTGTCCGGTCCCGTGCCGGGTGGCAGGGTCGCCGCGGCGGCGTACTTCCCGGGGTCGGCGAGCACCTCGGGCGGGAAGGTGAACACGGCGTCCCCGGCCTCGGGCAGGCCGCTGTTCTGCATCAGCACGGTGATGCGCAGATCGCCGCCCTGCACCATGCGGTGCACGGTGCCCGGCGTGAACCAGGCGATCGAGCCGGCCTCGAGGGGAATGTCCCGGTAGCCGTCGGGGCTCAGCGTCTGCACCGCGCCCCGGCCGCCGGTGACGACGTACGCCTCGGTGCACACCAGGTGCAGATGCGGGCTGCCGCCGCAGACGCCGTCGGCGGCCTCCCAGTCGTAGGCGCTCAGATGGGACAGGCCGATCGCGCCGGGCAGCGGGTGCGGCAGCGCGGGCTTCTCGTCGCTCACCACGGCAGGCCCTCCAGGTGCGTGCCGACCCGGTCGCGGTCCCAGGCGCCGTCGGCGACGACGAGCCGGTAGCGGTAGGCGAAGGACTCGCCCGGCGGAAGCTCGAACTCCTCGAAGAACGCCCAGGAGAAGGCGACCGTCGGGAAGGGCTCGGAGCGGACGAACCAGTGCGACTCGTGGATCGCGGACCTCTCGTCGAGGTTCTCGGGCGCGTGCGCGAAGACGAGGGTGGAGTGGCCGTCGACGTCGTCGTGCTCGGTGGTGAAGGCGAGCCAGGGGCCCTGGGTGCCCATGAGCTTGCCCGCGTCGGCGTCGGTGTCCGGGGCGAAGACCGTGCCGCCGGTGAAGTCGCGCGGGCCGCGCCACTGGAGTCCGGTGTAGCCGGCCATCTCGCGACCCGCGGTGGTCGGGGATCCGAAGGCCAGGGGCTCGGAACGGACGTTGGTGAGGCGGATCGACCAGTCCAGGGCCCAGGCGCCGGCCTCCTCGTCCACCGAGTGGACGGTCAGCCCCCGCACCTCGCGCGCCCACTCCTCGCCGCCGTTCTCGACCCAGGTGAGCTCCTCGGTGAAGGCGAGGCGGTCGTCCTCGACCGTGAACTCCGGGAAGCCGTCGTGCCGCATGGAGCCGACGCGCTCGGGCAGGCGCAGATAGCCCTGGCCGTGGACGTAGCAGTTGCCGCCCCAGAAGTTCTGGCCGGACAGATGGCTCGCGGTCATCTGCAGGCCCTTGTGCCAGCGGTGGTCGTTCGGGCGGTAGCCGGTGACCGTGCGGCCGGACAGGGTGCGCACCGGGTGGGCGTACGGCTTGCGGGACTCGAAGGGATCCGGGTCGGGGCGGTAGACGTAGCGGAGGATCTCCGTGCCGTTCGCCGCCGTGACGGCGATGTCCTCACCGTCGGTGTGGGTGACTCGGATGCTCATGCGCGCTCCTTGGGGGCCCAGTCGGGGTACTCGCCGTGCATGGCCTCGTAGAAGGGGTCGCCGGGGCCGATCTCGCCCGCGTGCACGGAGCGGCCGGTGAACGCCGCCTTGTACAGGGCCGCGGCGAACTCGAGCGTGGCGCGGGCGTCCTGGCCGCTGCCCGGTGGTCGGATGCCGTTGTCGTAGGCGTCGAGGAGGGCGCCCAGCTGGGCGGTGTGCGAGCTGGGCACGTCGTTGACGGGGGTGCGCCAGGCGGTGGCCCGGTCGGATCCTACGTGCGGGGCCGGGGTGTAGACCCAGCTGTCGTTGGTGTGGCCGTACAGGTGGGTGAGCTCGACCGTGGCGTCCGCGCAGTCGATGCGGATACGGCTCACCTCGTCCGGGGACAGCACGCTGTTGACGACCGTGGCGAGGGCGCCGCTCCTGAAACGCACCAGCGCGGTGGAGACGTCCTCGCTCTCGGTGTCGTGGACGAGCCGGGCGGCCATGGCCCGGATCTCCTCCCACTCGCCGAGCAGGTGCAGCAGCAGGTCGTACTGGTGGATGCCGTGGCCCATGGTCGGCCCGCCGCCCTCGCTGGCCCACTTGCCGCGCCACGGCACGGCGTAGTACGCGGCGTCCCGGTGCCAGGTGGTCTGGCAGTGCGCCACCAGCGGGGCGCCCAGCTCGCCGCTTGTGATCAGCTCGCGGGCGTGGACGGCGCCGGAGCCGTAGCGGTGCTGGAAGACGACCGCCGCGTACGCCCCGGAGGCCTCCTCGGCGGCGGCGATCTCGTCGTACTCGGCGAGCGACAGGGTGAGCGGTTTCTCGCACAGCGCCCAGGCCCCCGCCTTGAGCGCGGCCACCGTCTGGTCCCGGTGCAGGGAGGGTGGGGTGCCGATGAGGACCAGGTCGGGGCGTTCGGCGTCCAGCATCGCGTCCACCGAGGTGTAGCCGGCGACCTGGTCGCCGGCCAGCTCGCGGAAGGCGTCGAGGCGCTCCTGGTCGACGTCGACGGCGGCGACCAGCTCCACCCGGTCGGAGTGGGCCCGCAGCGCGGGCAGATGACTGCCACTGACGATGGCTCCGGTGCCGACGACGGCCACGCGGCGACGGGTGGGGGACAAGGACATGCGGCGCTCCTCGAACGGCCGACGGACACACGCGTGGAAAGCACTGGGAAAGCGCTTGCACTCCGAAGGCGACCCTAGGCGTGAGCGAATGTCTGGACAACCCCCCTGCACCGACCCGCACAAGGTCTGCCCGAGCGTTCTCCCAGCTCGGGGGTGAGATTCGGGTTGTTGTCGCCACCATGGAGCGGCATTCCCCCGCTTCCGTACGGGGGCTGGCCCCACCGGGAAGCGGCTGCCAGCCGGAGTGTCCGGACAGCGGCCCGTCCCTAGCGTTCTGTCGCACCGCACCCTCTCGGGCATGTCCCTGCCGGCCGCGAGGGGGCATCGGCGACAGAAAGGACATCCACCCGTGTTATCCCGCTTCCCGGGAACCGCGAGGCGAGCAGCCCTCACCCTGACGGCCGCCGGTCTCGCCCTGACGGCGTTGCCCGCCACGGCCGGGGCGAGTCCCGGCTCCGCCCCCCTCGCCCGCTACCACCACCAGCACCTCACCTGGAAGAGCTGTGTGCTCGGACCGGACGACACGACCGGCAAGGAACTGGAGCAGGCGGGCGCCCGCTGCGCCGACGTGACCGTCCCGCTGGACTACTCGGACCCCGGCGGCCGCACGATCACCGTCGCGATATCCCGGATCCCCGCCACCGACACCGACCGCCGCGTCGGCCCGCTGCTGATCAACGGCGGGGGCCCCGGCGGAGAGTCCCTCGGCGACGCGCCGTGGGTGCGCAAGGCGATGAAGGACGTCGCCGCCCGGTACGACGTGGTCGGCGTGGATCCCCGTTTCGTCGGCCGCAGCACACCGCTGGACTGCCGCTGGCCGACCGGCTCGGCGTGGCGCGGGGCGGGTGAGGACCGGGCCGGCTTCGACCGGATGGCCGCGTTCTCGAAGGACCTCGCCCGGCGCTGCCGCACCCACGCCGGCGACGTGCTGCCCCACGCCACCACCCGCAACACCGCGCGCGACATGGACGTCATCCGGGCCGCGCTCGGCGAGCGGCGGATCTCCTACCTGGGCTACTCGTACGGCAGTTACCTCGGCGAGGTGTACACCACGATGTTCCCCGGCCGGACCGACCGGATCGTCCTGGACGGCGTGATCGACCCGGCCCGCTACGGTGCCCGGCTGTGGCTGGGCGTCGAGCGGGCCAACCGCCAGGCCCTCAAGGGTTGGGCCTCCTGGACGGCCGCCCGCGACGCGACATACGGTCTGGGCCGTACGCGGAGCGAGGTGCTGGCCACCGTGGAACGCATCCGGCGCGCCGCCGCCCGCGCCCCGCTGCGGCTCGGCGAGCACCGCCTGGACGAGCACGTCATGCCGATCGTCGCCCTCAACGGCCTCTCGCAGGACAACGACGCCGCCTACGGCGACTTCGCCCAGGGCGTGCGGGACATGCTCCGGGCCTCGGAGGGGCGGGAGGTGTCGCCGTCCGCGTGGCTCGCAGGGGTGCTCGAGTTCGTGCTCACGGGCACCGACTCCCCCTACGGCAGCGCTCAGGCGGCGATCGTGTGCGGTGACGGAGCCGCGCCGCGGGACCCGGAGATCTACTGGCGCGACGTCCAGCGCACCCGCGCGCAGGATCCGCTGTTCGCGCCCGTGACCAACAACCTCAACCCGTGCGCCTTCTGGGACCGGCCGCGCGAGCGCCCGACCACGATCCGGGACGATCTGCCGGCCCTGCTGGTCAACGCCACCGGGGACCCGCGCACCGACTACGACGGCGCCAAGACGGTGCGCGCCATGTGGCCCTCCTCGCGCCTGGTCACCCTGCACGGCGCCGACCAGCACGCGGTGTACGGCGTCTACGGCGCGCCGTGCGTCGACGACGCGGTCAACGCGTACCTGGCCACGGGCCGGCTGCCGGGGCGGGACATCGGCTGCGGGCCGCCCGCGCACGACTAGCGCGCACGCGCGAACGCTGGAGCCCGGACCGTTTCCGGTCCGGGCTCCAGTCGGCGACGGCATGGCCGGTCGTCAGGACCGGCCAGCTCGCCTCAGGACTCGACGATCTTGCGCACGTTGTCCACGGATCCGCAGCCGGCCTTCAGCTGACGCTCACGCTCCTGCCGGAACGCCAGGCCCAGCTCCTCCCGCCGCTCCATCGCCACGTTCTCCCGCGCGCCGTTGAGGATGGTGCGCTCCTCCTCGTCGGCGTGGTGGGTGACGGCCTCCACCAGCTCCTCGAGCTTTTCGTCCCAGTCGTCGGACCCGACCTCCTCGACCTCGAGGAGGTCCAGGAGGGCCTGGTTTCCCTCATCGTGCTCGTGCTCGCCGTGCTCGACTTCTTCGTCGTCGATGTTCTTGTACCGCTTGAGCGCCGGGTAGACCTTGGCCTCCTCGGCCAGCGCGTGCGCGATCAGCAGTTCTGCGAATTCCCGCAGCGCACCCGCACGGTCGGCTTCGACACTGCGCATCTGACGGAAGAGGTCTTCCATGCGCCGGTGGTCCTGGAGAATGAGTTCGACGACGTCCTGTGTATCGGCCATGGAACAGGAACCCCTTTCACGCAAGAGAATCGGGCCGTTTCCATTTACCCCGTTGCTGACGTTTTGTGCGCCGGGGCGGGCCCGCCGGTCTACCAGCGGTACCAGCGACCCTTGCGGCCACCGCTGTCCACGCTGCGCAGGACGAAGCCGAGCAGCCACAGCACCAGCACGATCACCGCGAGCCACCACAGGGCCTTCAGGGCGAAGCCCGCGCCGAACAGGATCAGGGCCAGCAGCAGGACGAGAAGCAAAGGAACCATAGTTATCCACCTCCGCCACTCCTGGTGCCCGGATCCTTGACGAACACACAGTCGAATTTCTGCGTTTCTCCATCCGGTTCACGGGCACATGCATCGCTTCGGCTGAGCGGAGGTCACCAGAACCCGACCAAACCAAAGCGCCCCTTTCCGAAAGGAATCGCCGAGCACTTTCGGGGGCATCGCGACCGCGGAAGGCTCCGCCTTCTCCGGAAGGCCTGGCGTCAGTCCCTGCCGACGACGACCACCTCGTCCTCGGTCGTCCAGCGGCGTCGCTCGGATTTGGGCGGGTTGATGCGCACGCCGTAGCCGGGGCTCGTCGACGCGTCGTCGTGGCTTCGGTAGCCGATGGCACATTCGCCGCGCTGCCGTGCCGCGGCCACGACGGTGGCGAAGGCCGTCTCACACCCCGGCAGCACGTAGTCGCCCGCCGGTCGCAGGCGGATGCCGGTGCCGGCGGCGGAGAACAGCTCCTCGAAGACCGCTGCCAGGTGCCGGTTCTGGGAGATCTGCGCCATGAGCAGGCCCGTGAGCTTGCCGCTGATGATCACGTCGGCTCCGGGACCGACGGGGGCCAGCGCCCGGTTGCGGTCGTCGATCAGTTCGGTGACGACCGGCAGTTCGCGCCCGGTTGCCTCCTCCAGCTGGCGCAGCAGCAGGAGGGTGACGAGCGTGCGGTTGTCGGGGTCGTCCTGCGGCTCCCCGGGAGCGGGGTCCTGGCCGAGCACGATCACACTGTCGTAGGCGTGCACGTCCAGACGCCGCAGGGTCTCGGGACGGGTGACGTCCCCTTGGTGGAGGGTCAGGGGCAGGTCGGTGCCGTGGTGCGCTCCTGCCTCGCTCACCTGCCGGACCGTCCCCTCACCACCGTCCGCCACCACGTCGACGGCTGATCCGGGCCGGGCGCGGAGGCGCAGCTGGTCGATCATGAGCGGCGCTCGGCGGTTCCAGCCCAGCAAGAGGACCCGCTCCGGCCGTGCGGGCGTCGCGGGACCGGAGGCCATCGCCGCCTTCTCGACCCACTCCGCGCAGTCGGCCGGCCAGGCCGTGTCGTCGTCACGGGAGATGACGACGAGCAGGTCGTCCGCGGCGATGGGCGTCTGCGGCGGCGGGTTGAGCAGGGTGGTGTCTCCACGCACCATCCCCACGACGCTCGACGTCGGGTAGGACAGCAGCGCGTCACCGAACGGGCGTCCCGCCAGGGCTGGTTCGGAGACCAGGTAGAACTCGTCACCGGCGAAGTCGAGGAGTTCCTGGTGGACCAGGGAGAGCCCGGGGCGGCGGGCGGCCTGGACGATGAGCCGGGCCGTGACGGTGTCGCTCTCCAGGACGACACCACCCGGCCCGGCGGCGAGACCGGCGGCCAGACGGTAGCGGTTGTCCCGGACGGCGGCGACGACGGGCGGACGGGTCGCCTCCCCGGCCAGGGCAGCCCTGAGCGCCAGCAGCGTCTTGACCACCTCGGCGTCGGCGTCGGGCTCGTCGCGGGGCAGGACCAGCACGACACCGGCCGTCGCCGGACTGGTCAGGGTGAGCACGGCCGGGTCGGTGGTGGGACCGCTGCGGCAGATCAGCCGCGTACGGCCGACGGGACCCACCTTGGTGCTCAGGGCCTCCTCCATGGCGGTCTTGTCCCGGTCCGCCAGCACCACCACCGCCGCGCGCCGCTGGTTGGCGTTGGCGGCCACCAGCTCGCTCACCACCGTGAAGACCTGCTCCGACCACCCCAGGACCACGACGTGCCCTCGTTCGAGCACAGTGGACCGGCCCCGCCGCAGCGCGGTGAGCCGCTCCGTGAGCGCCGTGGTGATCAGGCCGACCAGCGTCGAGACGTACAGCAGCGCGACCAGCGCGAGCAGCACCGACATCACCACGCGCAGCGGCGTACCCGTCGCGCCGCCCAGCCGCAGGGTCTGCCCGGTCAGGTGCCACACCTGCGCCAGCCGGTCCGGCAGAGAGGCCGGCGCGTCGGGGTCGGTCCACACCACCACCGCGCTGGCCGGGACGACGACGGCCAGACACAGCAGCGCCATCCAGCCGACCAGGGCGGAGGCACCGCGGGCCAGCGTGCTGTCGAACCAGTAACGGGCTCGGTCACCGAACGGAGTGCGCCGCTGCGCCACCCTTCCCCCTCCGTCGCCCCGGACTCTCGAGCGGCCGGTCGGCGCCGCGTACGCGATGCGCCGCGCGGGACGGCCGGAGAGCACGGATGTGGATACGCATGTCGCAGTGTGGGGGGCTCGATCGCGGCGACAGAGGCAGTTCCCTCCTCATTCATCCCTTCGGGTTCCCCGAGTCGTCCACGTCGGCGGATCTTCCGTGACGTCAGCGTTTTCCGCGGACTTCGCTCCTTCGGGGCAACGACCGGGCGAAGGGCGGCGCCCGGCCGCGGCCGCCAGTACAAAGGCCGCCATGACTGAAGATCACGCGGTGGTGCGCTCGGACGGCGTTTTCTCGCGGAGGAGCTTCGCGGCGGCGGCCGGCACGGCCACGGTGGCGACGGCCCTGACCGGCGGTCCCGCCACGGCTCTGCCCGCCCCGGCCGCCCCGGCGGTACCGGCCGCACCGGGCGACAGCCGTGGCGCCGACTTCGACCGGTGCCTCGCCGTCGCCCGCGCACTCCTCGTCCTGGACTCCGACAACCGCCCCCTCGTCCCGCGTTACCAACGTGTCCTCGAGAAGGGACTGCCGGGTCAGCGGCGGACCCGCCCCAAGGACGTCCTCGTCATCGGCGCCGGTCCGGCCGGGCTGGTGGCCGCCTGGCTGCTGAAGGAGGCAGGTCACCGGGTGACGGTCCTGGAGGCCAACGGCAACCGCGCGGGCGGCCGCATCAAGACCTTCCGCAGCGGCGGCCACGAGGGCGCCGAGCAGCCCTTCGCCGATCCCCGCCAGTACGCCGAGGCCGGCGCGATGCGCATCCCCGGCAGCCATCCCCTGGTGATGGAGCTGATCGACCGGTTCGGCCTGAAGAAGCGGCGTTTCCACTACGTCGACGTCGACGGCGAGGGACGTCCCGCCGGCCGCACCTGGATCCACGTCAACGGCATCCGTGTGCGGCGCGCCGACTATGCCCGCGCGCCCCGGCGCGTGAACCGGTCCTTCGGCGTCCCCAAGGCCCACTGGGACACCCCCGCCGCGGTCATCCTGCGCTCCGCGCTGAACCCGGTGCGCGACGAGTTCAGTTACGTCGACTCCGACGGCAAGCGGGTCGACAAACCGCTCCCGGAACGGCTTCGGGGCTGGGCCCGCGTGGTGCAGCGGTTCGGGGACTGGTCGATGTTCCGCTTCCTCACCGAGCACGCGGGGCTCGACGAGCGGACCATCGACCTGATCGGCACCCTGGAGAACCTCACCTCACGACTCCCGCTGTCCTTCATCCACAGCTTCATCGGCTCCTCCCTCATCAGCCCCGACACACCGTTCTACGAGCTGGAGGGCGGCACGGCAGTACTGCCGGACGCCCTGCTGGAGCGGGTCCGCGGACAGGTGCGGTTCGACCGCCGTGTCACCCGCATCCAGTACCACCACCCCGACCGCCCTTCTCGGGACACCGAGCACGTGCGCAGCAAGGGGCCGCACGTGTGGGTGGACACCGTGTCCGAGGGGCGCGGCGGACCCGTCGTCCGCGAGCAGTTCACCGGGGACGTCGCCGTGGTCACGGTGCCGTTCTCCGGGCTGCGCCACGTACAGATCGACCCGCCCCTGTCGTACGGCAAGCGCCGCGCGGTCTGCGAACTGCACTACGACAGCGCGACCAAGGTGCTGCTGGAGTTCAGCCGCCGCTGGTGGGAGTTCGACGAAGCCGACTGGAAGCGCGAGCTGCACGCCGTGGATCCGGACCTCTACGACGCCTACCGCACCGGCCGCGCCGCCGACGACGGCAGCCTGCTCGGCGCCCACCCCTCCGTGCCCGACGGGCACATCACGGCGGGTCAGCGCACCCACTACGCCGCCAACCGCTCGATCACCCGCGACCAGCCGGAGGCCGTCGACGTCGTGGGCGGCGGTTCGGTGTCGGACAACGCCAACCGCTTCATGTTCCACCCCTCCCATCCCGTTCCGGGCAGCGCGGGGGGTGTGGTCCTGGCCTCCTACAGCTGGGCGGACGACGCGCTGCGCTGGGACTCCCTGGACGACGAGGCACGGTACCCGCACGCTCTGTGCGGCCTCCAGCAGGTCTACGGCCGGCGCATCGAGGTCTTCTACACCGGCGCGGGCCGCACGCAGAGCTGGCTGCGCGACCCCTACGCCTACGGGGAAGCGTCCGTGCTCCTGCCCGGTCAGCACACCGAGCTGCTGCCCGCCATCCCCGCGCGTGAGGGGCCGTTGCACTTCGCCGGGGACCACACGTCCGTCAAGCCGGCGTGGATCGAGGGAGCCCTGGAATCCGCCGTGCGAGCCGCCCTGGAGGTCCACACGGCGTAGAAGTCGCTGAACCGCCACGCAGGCGAGGGCCCCGGCGCACCGGCGCCGGGGCCCTTCGGTTCCCGCGTCCGGCTGCACTGCCACGGGGGCCGCCCCGGTGACGGGGGTGGTGACCGCAAAGACCACAACATCCGTTGGTTCCGCAAGAGAGACAGCTCGTCGGCGTCCGGTGCAGCATGTGGCCCACGTCACCCTCCCCCACAGGGCCTTCCCTACCCGCAACGACGTACCGACAGGTGGTGGCACTCGTGCGCCTGCGCACTCCCCTCGCCCTGCTCGGGGCCGCCGTGCTCGTGCTCGTCGGACCGCCGCTGCTGACCACCGGCAGCGGCTCCGAGACCGGCACACAGATCCCGGGCCTGCGTTTCATGGTCCCCAACACGCCCGGCGGAGGCTACGACATCACGGCCCGTACGGCCGCGAAGAACGCCGAGGACGCCGGGCTGACCCACAACATCGAGGTGTTCAACCTGCCCGGCGCCGGCGGCACGGTCGGGCTGAGCCGGCTGGTGAGCGAGCACGGCAACGGCAAGCTCGCCATGTCCATGGGCCTCGGGGTCGTGGGCGCCGTCCGTTCCAACGACGCGCCGAAGACGCTCGGCGACACCACGCCGATCGCCCGGCTCACCGAGGAGCAGGACGTCGTCGTGGTCGCCAAGGACTCCCCGTACAAGACGATCGACGATCTCATCGGCGCCTGGAAGGAGAACCCGGGCAAGCTCCCGGTGGGCGGCGGCTCGTCGCCCGGCGGGCCCGACCATCTCGCCCCGATGCTGATGGCGCGGGCCGCCGGGATCTCCCCGAAGCAGGTCAACTACATCCCGTTCGACGGCGGCGGCGAGCTGCTCGCGTCGATCCTCGGCAACAAGGTCGCCTTCGGCGTGTCCGGCGTCGGCGAGTACCTGGACCAGATCAAGGCGGGCGAGCTGCGTCTCCTCGCGGTCACCGGACCCGAGCGCGTCGAGGGACTGGACGCGCCCACCCTGAAGGAGGCCGGGTACGACGTGAACTTCACCAACTGGCGCGGCATCGTCGCCCCGCCCGGCCTGTCCGACGGAGAGCGCGACAAGCTCGTGCGGCTGCTCGAGGAACTGCACGACTCGGACGAGTGGCGCAAGTCCCTGGAGCAGAACGGCTGGGACGACGCCTTCCTCACCGGTGAGCGGTTCGGCGCGTTCCTCGACGCCGAGGACAAGCGCGTGGTTTCGGTGCTGAAGGAGCTGGGACTGTGACGACGCAGACCACCGAGATCCCCCCGGCCGAGCGCAGCGAGCGGCGCGCGTGGCTGCGCGAGCACTCCGAACTCGGCGTGTGCGTGCTGCTGCTGGTGCTGGGCGTGCTCGTCCTGACGGACGCGCTCACCATGGACGTCGACATCGCCCAGCGCGGCCCGGTCGGCCCGAAGACCGTGCCGGTCGTGGTCAGCGCCGGCCTGCTGGTGATCGCCGCCCTGCTCGCCGTGGACGTGCTGCGCGGCGGCCGGGGTCAGGCCGAGACCGGTGAGGACGTCGACCTGTCGGAACCCGCCGACTGGCGCACGGTGCTGCTGCTGGCCGGGGTGTTCCTCGGCTCGGCCGTGCTGATCGAGCCGCTCGGCTTCCCCATCGCGGGCGCGCTGCTGTTCTGGGGTGCGGCGTTCGCGCTGGGCAGCCGCAGGATCGACCGCGATCCGCTCATCGCGGCCGGGCTGTCCCTCGTCACCTACGTCGTCTTCAACAACCTGCTCGGAGTGCCCCTGCCCGGCGGTCCGCTGATGGGAGTGCTGTGACATGGATGCCTTCAACTCCCTTCTGGACGGCTTCGGTACGGCCCTCACCCCGGTCAACCTGCTGTGGGCTGTCATCGGCGTGCTGCTCGGCACGGCGATCGGCGTGCTGCCCGGCATCGGCCCTGCGATGGCGGTGGCGCTGCTGCTGCCGGTGACGTACGGGCTCGAGCCGACCGGCGCGTTCATCATGTTCGCCGGTATCTACTACGGCGCGATGTTCGGCGGCTCGACCACCTCCATCCTGCTCAACACACCCGGCGAGAGCGCTGCGGTGGTGGCGGCCATGGAGGGCAACCCCATGGCCAAGTCGGGGCGCGGCGCGCAGGCCCTCGCGGCGGCCGCCGTCGGGCACTTCGCGGGCGGCCTCATCGGCACGATCCTGCTGGTGGCGCTCGCCCCGACGGTCGCCGAGCTGGCCGTGGACATCGGCGCGCCGGACTACTTCGCCATCATGGTGCTGGCGTTCATCGCGGTGACGTCGGTGCTGGGTTCGTCCCGCATCCGGGGCCTCGCCTCCCTGCTCATCGGCCTCACGCTGGGCCTGGTGGGCCTGGACCAGATGACCGGCCAGCAGCGCCTGACCTTCGGCTCGCTCCAACTGGCCGACGGCATCGACGTGGTGATCGTCGCGGTCGGTCTGTTCGCGATCGGCGAGGCCCTGTGGGTGGCGGCGCACCTGCGGCGCAGTCCGCCGGAGCCGATCCCGGTGGGGCGTCCGTGGCTGGGGCGCGGGGATGTGAACCGGACCTGGAAGTCATGGCTGCGCGGCCCGTTCATCGGCTTCCCGTTCGGCGCGATCCCGGCGGGCGGCGCGGAGATCCCGACGTTCCTGTCGTACGTGACGGAGAAGCGCCTGTCCAAGCACAAGGACGAGTGGGGCAAGGGCGCCATCGAGGGCGTGGCCGGTCCGGAGTCGGCGGCGTCGGCCTCGGCGGCGGGCACGCTGGTGTCGATGCTGACCCTGGGCCTGCCGACCACGGCGGTCGCGGCCGTCATGCTGGCCGCCTTCCAGCAGTACGGCATCCAGCCCGGCCCGCTGCTCTTCGAGCGCGAACCCGACCTGGTCTGGGGCCTGATCGCCTCGCTCTTCGTCGGCATGGTGCTGCTGCTCGCGCTCAACCTGCCGCTGGCGCCGCTGTGGGCGAAGCTGCTGCGCATTCCACGGCCGTACCTGTACGCCGGGATCATGTTCTTCGCGGCGGTCGGCGCGTACGCGGTCGGCGGTGAGGTGATCGACCTGGCGATCCTGCTGATCATCGGCCTGATCGGCTTCGGCATGCGCCGCTACGGCCTGCCGGTGCTGCCCGCCGTCATCGGCGTGATCCTCGGCCCGAACGCCGAGCAGCAGCTGCGGCGCTCGCTCCAGATCAGCGACGGCAGCGTGACGGGGCTGTTCAACACGCCGTTCGCGGTGACGGTGTACGCGGTGATCGTGCTGCTGCTGGCCTGGCCGCTGCTGAAGAAGGTGGTGACGCGCAGGCGTGTGGAGGCGTGACGCACGCCGTCCGTGGGGGGCGTGGCTCGGCTGAGCCACGCCCCCACGGCGTTTCTCAGGGCACCGACTCCCGGATGCCGTCGGGGAAACGGATCTCCACGCTCCCGTCGGCTCCCTCCCGGACCCGGGCCCCCTCGACCAGGGCGTGCACCACCGGGTCGGCGCTGAGCACGACCAGCGTCGCCATCAGGCGCGTACCACCGGGGTGGGACGGCAGCGTCAGGAACGGCGTCGCCGAGTGGTGCCCGTACGCGTTGCTGCCCATGGCCGCTACGACCGCTCCCTCCTCGTCGCTCCAGCCGTGCAGGCCGACGAGCGTGCTGGTCAGGCCGTCCGCGCGGCGGGCCAGTGCCCAGCCGGGGCCGGTCCGGGCGGCCGGTGGCGCGGTGTCGTCGGCGACGGCCCAGCCGCCCTCGCGTACGGGCGTGCCGGGGGGCGCGTCGACGCGGTGCACCCGGACCTCCCAGGGGCCGTGCACGACGCTGACCGTCTCGATGCGGTGCCCTTCGCTGTCGCCCGGGAGCAGGGCGCGGTGCCAGGAGGCGGCGCGGGGGCCTTGGACTCCGAGGGGGTGAATGCGCCCGCGGGGGGTGGGTGTGCCGTCGGGGGCGAGCAGGGCGATGTGGTTGTCGGGGCCCGTCCGCGGTGCCGGTGGCGTCTCGGGGGCCGTGGCGCTGGAGTAGGCGAACCGGGCGTAGTGCGGGCTGTCGCCGGCTGTCGCCGGTGGGGGCGGGAGGCGGTCGCTGCCGTGGTTGACGAGCCGGACGATCCCGTCGGCCGCCGTGGAGTGCAGCAGCCAGCCCGTGGCGGGTAACGCGTGGCGCCTGTCGGCTGTCTCCACGGGGCCGGGTTCCTCGGGCGCGGTCCACACGGGGTGGTCGGCGGGCAGGAGCAGGCCGAGGAAGGCCTTGCTCGCCCAGTACGGGGAGGCCGGGCCCGAGTAGCGCTGGGTGACGGGGAGGAAGGGCCCGTACCAGCCGAGCGTGAGCAGGCCGTGCTCGTCGGGCACGCCGCGCTCGGCGAAGTGCTTCAGCGCGCCGGAGGCCAGGCGGCGGGTGCGGCCGGGCGGCAGCGGGGTGGCGTCGGCGAGGACGCCCGCCCACAGCGGGGCCGCCGTCGCGAAGCGGTAGGTGAGCGAGCGGCCTTGGTGGACGGGCGCGCCGTCGGCGCCGAAGAAGTGCTGGTGGTGGTGGAGGAACGAGCGCAGGCGCGTCCGGTGTTCCGCCACCAGCCGGGGGTCGGCGCGCGGCCCCGCGATACGGGCCCACAGCACCGGGTACAGGTGCAACGCCCAGGCGTTGTAGTAGTCGAACTTGCGGCCGTCGCCGTCGGTGTACCAGCCGTCGCCCCGGTACCAGTCCTCCAGGCGTGCGAGGCCGGCGTCGATCTCGCTGCGGCTGTGCGGGGCGCCGACGGAGGCGAGGAACTCCTCGGTGATGACCTGGAACAGCCGCCAGTTGGAGTCGTTGACCACGGCTCCGACGAAGCCGCCCAGCCAGTCGGCGACCCGCTGCCGTACCCGGTCGTCGAGCCGGTCCCAGACCCAGGAACGGGTCTCGTGCAGGGCGATCGCGAGGGACGCGGCCTCGACCATGGGCTGGGACCGGTCGGTGATGGGCGGCCAGCGGTCGGGGCCGCGCGGGTCGGTGCCGGCCGTGAGCCCGGCCGCGTACCGCTCGATCAGGCCGGACACGCCCTGCCCACCCGAGCCGGCGATGCGGAACGCGGCCAGCAGGAAGGAGCGGGCGAACCCTTCGAGGCCGTCCGACCAGGGCCCGGAGTGGCTGGGCGGGCCGGGGAGCCGGTACTGGGCCAGGCCCGGGGAGGCGTAGGGCGTCAGGGCGTCGAGGAGGCGGTCGGCGATCGCCTCCCAGTGGGCGCGGGTCCAGCCGGTGATGGGCGAGGTCAGCGGGTCGGGGGGTGGCAGGTGCGGCAGGTTGGGCAGATGCGTCGGGTCGGGGAGCGACACGTGCGGCGCGCTCATGCGGGTGCGGTTCCTCCGTTGGTCACAGGGCGCGCCCGGGCGGGGGCGCGCCGACGCTGTCGCGTACGACGATGTGGGTGCCGAGCAGATGGTGGGCCCCGGCGGCGTGCTCGGGGTCGCGCAGCGCGATGCGCACGGCGGCGCGGCCGAGTTCCTCCGCGGGGGTGCGGACGGTGGTCAGGGGCGGGTTGAAGTCCTCGGCGAGCGGGATGTCGTTGTAGCCGACCACGGAGATGTCGCCGGGCACGCGCAGTCCGGTGTCGGCGATGGCGCGCAGGGCGCCGGCGGCGACCATGTCGTCCCCGGCGAAGACCGCGGTGAACTCCCGTGCGGACTGCAGGAGTTCGGTCATCGCGCGGTGACCGGCGGCCCGGCCGAGTCCGCTGTCGACGACGTGCGCGGCCTCGGGCGGCAGCCCGTGCTCGGTGAGGGCGGCCCGGTAGCCGGCGACGCGGGCGTCGAGGGCGGTGTTGCCGGGCAGTCCGCCGAGGAAGACGATCCTGCGGTGGCCGGCCGAAAGGAGATGGGCGGTGATGGCGCGGGCCCCGGCCTCGTTGTCGAACTCGACGACGAGCGCCGGGATCTCCGGGTCGGGCGCGGGCCGGCCGCAGAGCACGAGCCGGGCTCCGGAGGAGTCGAGGGCATGGGCGTAGTGGGCGACCCGCTCGCGGTAGGCGTCGTCCTCGACGACCCCGCCGACCAGGATCACGAGCCGGGCGCCCTCCTCCCGCATGAGCTGCACGAACTCCATCTCGCGCTGTGCGTCGCCGCCGGTGGCGCCGACCACGCAGAGCCAGCCGCGGTCGGCGGCCTCCGCCTCCACGCCCTCGGCGACCTGGGCGTAGAAGGGGCTGGTGACCTGGCGGACCACGACGGCGGCCATCTTGCGGCCGCCGCCGACCAGGGCGCGGGCGTGCGCGTTGGCCACGTAGTCGAGGTCGCGGGCCGCGCGCAGGACCCGGGCCCGGGTCGCCGGGGGCACCGGGTGGTTGCCGCTGAGCGCGCGGGACGCGGTGGCTGTGGACACGCCCGCCCGCTCGGCGACCTCGCGGATCGTGACCCGTCCCTTGGACACCATGTCGTTCCCCATCCCCCGCGTCTCCTCTTCCGCCCACCGCTGTTCAGGTGTTGGCCGCGTAGTCCTTCGCGTACTCTTCGGCCATTCTGTCGCCGCCTCGGCTGCGCCACTTCTTCACCGCCGCGTCCCACCCGGACATGGGCAGGCGCCCGGCGATGATTCCGGTGATCGTGTCGTCGAGGAAGGTCTTGAGGGTGGCGCCCTGGGAGTTGTTCGTCGCGGACTGGAGCCCGAAGGAGGCGTCGCGGATGGCGTGCGGCACGACCTTCCGCTGCCAGGCGTGCAGGTCGCGCACGGCGTCGGGCATGGCGGGCACGAACAGCACCTGGGGGCCTTCGGCGAGGTACTTCAGCGGCAGGTTCGTGTTGTTCTCGACCTCGCCGAGCTGGGTGAACTCGGGCGAGCCGTCCTTGCCGCGGGTGAAGTGGACGCCCTCGACGCCGTAGTGGACGAGTTCCCACTCCTCGCTGCCGAAGGGTGCGGCGAGGTAGTCGAGGATGCGCAGCAGCAGTTCGATGCGCTCCTTCTTGGCCTGCTTCAGGATGGTGTAGCCGAAGGAGCGGCGGGCGGCGACGATGCCGCCGGGCTCGCCGCCGACGCTGTAGGGGAGGGCCGCGGCGGGGCTCATCTTGCCCTGGGACTCCCGGTACTTGGGCAGGTAGGCGCCGAAGCCGTCCTGCATGGAGCCGACGGTGCCGTTGTAGTAGAGGGTCGTCAGGTCGATCTGGGAGATGGACGTGGCGTCGGGGTGGTAGAAGCCGTTCTTGCGCAGCTGGGCCTGGAAGGCGATCGACGCCTTGTAGCGCTCGTCGGCCCAGGCCGGAAGGAAGGTGCCGTCCTTGGTGACGGCCCAGCGCTGGGGTGCGTTGTGGGTGGCGGAGTGGTAGGCGTTGCCGAAGAGAGAGCCGTTGGCGGCGCCGAGCATGTACGTCTTCCCGCGTGTGCCCCGCCGGGCCACCGCCGTGAAGTCCTCGGCGGTCCAGCCCTCCTTCATGCCCGCGTCGGCGAACATGTCCTGGTTGATCCAGAGGGTGGAGCCGGGAAGCGGGCGCTCCAGCGGGATGCCGTAGATGCGGCCGCCGATGCGGCCCATGTCGCGCCAGGCGTGGGTGGGGATGTTCGCGAGGTTGGGGTAGTCGGCGACCGCGTCGCCCGACAGGTACGGCGTGAGGTCCTGGGCGCGGCGCTGCACGAACTGCGCCTCGCGGGGCAGGGTGAAGCCGGCGAACATGTTGATGATGTCGGGCAGGGCGTCGGCGTCACCCGCCATCACAGTCGCCATCTTCTTCTGGTAGTCGGCCTGGGAGATGATCGTGTACTCGATCTTCACGCCGAGGGCCTTCTCGACGGCCGCCCAGAAGCGGTTCTGCGAGGCGGGCTTGGGCGGGGTGCCGAAGGAGACGGTCATGACCCGAATCGTGGAGCCGTCGCCCGGGGTGCGGGAGACGGACTTGACCAGGTCGGACGGGTAGGAGGTGTAGCCCGCCTGGACACCGGCGTCGGAGGGGGCCAGGTCGGGCTTCGGCCCGGCGGCGGGCCGGTGGGCCGGCCAGGGAGCGAGCTTCTTGCCGGCGTTGGAGACGTCGCTGTCGCCGGAATCCGAGGAACAGGCGGTCAGCAGACCGGGGACGGAGACGGCGGCACCACCGGCGGCCACGGTACGCAGCAGGGTGCGTCGGGACATGCTGGGCATGGGTGAATCACCTCGTGTCGGCTTGGATCAGCTCTTGATGGCGCCGGTGAGCACGCCCTTGGTGAAGTACTTCTGGAGGAACGGGTAGACGAGCAGGATCGGCACGGTGGCGATCACGAGCACCGCCATCTGCACGGTCTGCGGAGCGGTGATGGTGGCCTCGCCGGTGGTCGCGTCGGTGAGTCCGGCACCGGCCACCACATAGGTGCGCAGCACCTGCTGGAGCGGCCAGTGGTCGCTCTCCAGGTACAGCGAGGCGTAGAACCAGGAGTTCCAGTAGGCGACGGCGTAGAACAGGCCGACGACGGCGAGCGCGGCCTTGGACAGCGGCAGCACCACCGACACCAGAACCCGCCAGTCCCCCGCCCCGTCCAGCCGGGCCGCCTCGTACAGCTCATCGGGGATCGACTGGAAGAAGCCGCGCAGGACGACCAGGTTGAACACGTTGACCAGGACGGGCAGGACGAGCGAGGCGTACGAGTCGAGCAGGCCGAGTTCCTTGACGAGCAGGAAGCTCGGGATCATCCCGGGCGGGAAGAGGAACGTGAACAGCACCAGCAGCAGGACGGGCCTGCCGCCGAAGACGCCCGGACGGGACAGCGCGTAGGCCAGGGTCACCGTGCAGGCGAGGCTGAGCAGGGTGCCGACGATCGTGACGCCCGCGCTGACGCCGAGGGCGTGGGTGACGATGCCGCCGTCGAAGATGTCGCGGTAGGCGTCGAGTGTGGGCTCGCTGGGCCACAGCACCCAGCCGCCGTTGTCGACGACCTCCTGGGTGGACGCCAGCGAGGTCGACACGATCACCAGGAACGGCACGCACACCAGCAGCACGACCGCGGCGAGGGCGAGGGCCTTCGCGGCCTGGGTGAGCGGCCGGGGCTTCTCCATCCAGCCGGGCCGGGCGGACGCGCTCACTTGTAGACCCCCTGTTCGCCGAGGCGGTGGGCGACCTTGTTGGCCGCGTAGACGAGGAGGGCGCCGACGACCCCCTTGAACAGGCCCGCGGCGGCCGCGAATCCGTAGTCGCCGCCGACGATGCCCTGGTAGTACACGAAGGTGTCGATGACCTCGGCGGCCTGAGGTCCCACCGCGTCGCGCTGGAGCAGCATCTGCTCGAAGCCGACGGAGAGGATGTCGCCGAGCCGCATAATGAGCAGCAGCACGATCACCGGGCGGATGGCGGGCAGGGTGACGTGCCAGAAGCGGCGCCAGGGTCCGGCGCCGTCGATGGCGGCGGCCTCGTACTGCTGCTCGTCGACCTGGGCGAGCGCGGCGAGGAAGATGATCGTGCCCCAGCCGGCGTCCTTCCAGATGACCTGGGCGACGACGAGCGGCTTGAACGCGTCGGGGTTGCCGATGATGTCGACGGTGTGCAGACCGGCCCCGCTCAGGCCGCTGTTGAGCAAGCCGGTGTCCCCCAGCACCTGCTGGAAGAGCGCGACGACGATCACCCACGAGATGAAGTGCGGCAGATACGCCACCGACTGCACGAACCGGCGCACCGAGCTCCAGGTGAGCGTGTGCAGCAGCAGGGCGAGGCCGAGCGGCACGGGGAAGTAGAAGACCAGCTGGAGGACGGAGATCCAGAGGGTGTTGAGGACCGAGTCCCAGAACGCCGCGTCCTCGAACATGCGCTGGAAGTTGCCCCGGCCCACCCAGGGGCTGCCCCACAGGCCGTCGAACGGCACGTACTCCTTGAACGCGATGACGTTGCCGACGAGTGCGCCGTAGTGGAACAGCAGGAAGTAGGCGACGCCGGGCAGCATGAGCAGGAACAACGTCCGGCTATGAAAACCTTTACGCTGATGCTTCACCCCATCGGGAACGCGCCGGCCCGGACTCGCCCCCTTACCACCTGCTCGTTCCCGTAAGGCAGTTGCCACGGCTCCCCCTCACCTCGGCATGTCCGGTGAGGGGAAGTTAAAACGTTTGCACAGCGCGGTCAACACTTCTGACACAGACGGGACTTCACGCCGAGAGCAGTCCCCGGCCGAACCAGTCGGAGGACGAACGCACGCCGGGCAGGGCGAAGAAGTAGCCGCCGCCGGTCGGGGAGATGTAGTCCACGAGCGGTTCGTCGATCAGCCGGGTCTGGGTGGCCTCGAACTGGCGCCGCACATCCTGCTGGTAGCAGCAGAAGACCAGGCCCATGTCGAGGTCGCCGACGCTGTCGACGCCCCGGTCGTAGTTGTAACCCCGGCGCAGGATGCGGGAGGTGTCGGTCGCCGCGGTGCGCGGGTTCGCCAGGCGGATGTGGGCGTCGAGCGGGATGGCCGTGCCGTGCGGGTCCTTGGCGTAGTTCGGACTGTCGGTCTCCTTGGCGCCGTCCAGCGGCGCACCGGTGTCCTTGCGCCGGCCGAACATCTGCTCCTGCTCGGTCAGTGACACCCGGTCCCAGAACTCCACCAGCATCCGGATGATCCGGACGACCTGGTAACTGCCCCCGGTCGCCCAGCCGGGTTCGCCCTGCCCGTCGCCGACCCACACGAGGTGGTCCATCTCGCGGGCCGACGCGACGTCCGGGTTGGCTATGCCGTCCTTGAAGCCCAGCAGGTTGCGCTGGCTGCCGCTGGGCCGCGGCGCGTTCTGGAAGCCGTCGGCACGCCACCGGATCTGCATCGCGCCCCGGGTGTGCTTGGCGATGTCGCGCAGCGCGTGCAGCACGGTGTCCTGCCGGGCCGCGCAGATCTGGAGCAACAGGTCGCCGTGGCACTCGGCGGGGTTCAGGTTGTCGTTGGGGAAGGTCCGCATGGGCGTGAGCCGGCGCGGCTTGGCCTCGGCCAGTCCGTAGCGGTCGTCGAAGAGGGAGGCACCGACGCCGACGGTCACGGTGAGCGCGTCGGCCGGGACGACCGGGCCGAGGATGCCGTTGTCCGAGGGCGGGGCGCCGACGCCCAGGTCGGCGGGGGTGCCGCCGGCGGTGAGGAAACGGGCCCGCTGGGTCAGGGTCCGCAGCAGGTCGGCCAGTTCCGCGCGGTCGCCGGCGATGACGTCGAAGGAGACGAAGGCGGCGGCCTTCTGCTGGGGGGTGAGGATCCCGGCCTGGTGGGGACCGTGGAAGGGCACGGCGGCGGCGTTCGTCTCTTCGGCCGCTCGGGCCGTGCCACTGCCGGCCTCGGCGAGCGCCACGCCTCCCCCGGCGAGAACCGCGCCCGCGGCTCCGGCGCCCAGGGCCGTCTTGACGAAGGAACGGCGGCCGGCGTGCGCGGGGCAGCCCGGCGGAGGCGTGTCAGCGGACGGCATGGGGACGTTCCCTTCGGCGTGTTCGGTGTGCTGGCGGCGGCCGGTGCTCACGCGGACTTCCTGATCTCGAGCAGGTCCGGCACCGGCGACAGGTCTTCCAGAAGCTGCCCCGTGGCCCCGTCGATACGGGCCTTCGCGGTCCGGCCGAGCCGGTCGACGGGGGTCCAGCCGCTGTCGCGGTGCTCGGCGTCGAGCAGCGCCTGGAGTCGTGCGAGGTCCGCGTCGACGGTGGGCAGCAGATGCGGGGCCCGCGTTGTGAGCAACGGCCGCAGCACGGTGAGCAGTTCGCGTGTACCGGCGAGGTTGGCGTCAACCGTGGCCAGTCCGGTGCCGCTGCCCTGGTCGGTGTCGCCGGTCAGCTCGAACTGGAGGGTGTTCTCCAGGATCTCGTGGGCGCGCAGGGGCAGGTCGGAGGCGTCGAAGTGCTGATGCGGGAAGGCCTTCCGCAACCCGGAGGCATCGGCGGCCAGTTGCCGCGCCGGGTTGTTGAGCTCACCGGCCGGCTGGTCGTGCCACAGCCCGTACTCGATCCGCTGGAAGCCGGTGAAGTCCTTGTCGTGGACCCCGCCCGGCAGACCGTCGGGCCGGCCGTTGATCTTCTGGTCGAAGTCCTCGAAGGTGCCGTAGGCGGCGCCGAGAGAGGCGTAGGTGCGGTGCGCGGTCAGCCAGTCGGCGCGTGCCGTGTCCAGGTGACCGGCGCGGATGTCGTCGCCGAGCTTCCGGGTCTCGGTGACGAGGGTGACCAGGTTCCTGTTCACGTACGCCTTGTACGCCCGCAGCGGTCCCGCGAGATCCTGCTCGGAGACGGGGGCGACGGCCCTGGCGCCGGCGGCGCCGCCGACCTGGACCGCCTTTGAGGTGACGGCCTTGCCGTTGTTGGGGACACAGCGCCAGGCGTACGTGCCGCCCGCCACGGTGGCGACGAGGTCCCGGGTGGTGCCGGGGGCCAGGCCCTCGATCTCGCCGTAGACCGCGTTGCTGGCCGGATCGATGAGGTACACCTCGGACGTCTGGTCGCCGGTGTTGCGCATCTGGAAGGTCTGCCGCCCCGGCTTCGGCGCGGTGAAGCCATGACCGCAGTCCTTCGCGGAGACCGCGACCGTCTCGCCCCCGGCGGGCTTGGGGCTCGCCAGGGCGACGACGAGCCCGGCCAGGACGACGGGCACGGCGACCACGGCGACGGGGATGAGCCAGGCGGGGCGGCGGCGGGTGGGTGCGGGGGTCGGGAGGGGCGGCGTCCCCTGAACGGGCAGGGGCGGCGTCGTGCTCGGGACCGGGGCAACTCCCCGCACTCCCCGCACGAACAGCGTCAGCACCACGGTGAGATACCCGACGTACCCCGCCACCTGAAGCCACGTCATCGTCGGCGTCAGGTTGAGCACGCCCTGGAGCAGAGTGCTGTACCAGGACCCTGCGTCGACGCTGCCGCTCAGGTCGACCGCGTAGGCCGTCCCGCCGGGCAGGACCCCGCCCTCCTGGAGGTCGCGCAACCCGTAGCCGAGCACGCCCGCGGCGATCACTATGAGGACGGCGCCGGTAGTGGTGAAGAAGCGGGTGAGGTTGATGGAGAGCACGCGGCGGTAGAGCCCCCAGCACAGCACCGCCGCGAGAACGAGCCCGATGCCCGCTCCCGTCAGCGGCCCGGCCGACTCGTCCGCCGCGCGCGCCGTGGTCCACAGGAACAGGGCGGTTTCCAGGCCCTCGCGCCCCACCGCCAGGAAGGAGGTGAGGACCAGTACACCGGCGCCCATGGTCAGGGCCTCGGTGACCTTCTCCTTGATCTCTCCGGCCAGGCTGCGGGCCGAGCGGCGCATCCAGAACACCATGGCCGTCACGAAGGCGACGGCCACAAGGCTCAGCGTGCCGCCGAAGGCTTCCTGGGCGGCGGTGGAAAGGGACGCGGCGGTGAACGTGAGGACCGCGCCGAAGCTCATCGAGAGCGCGATCGCGGCCAGTACGCCGGTCCACACCTGCGGCAGACGGGACTTGGCGCCCGCCCGCACGAGGGTGGCGACCAGCACGGAGACGATGAGGCCGGCTTCGAGTCCTTCCCTCAGCCCGATCAGGAAGCTGGGAAACGCGTCGTCCCACATGTGCTGCGGCCCTCCCGGCCCTCCGCCCCGGCCCACCACACGAGCGAGTTAGCCAAGGCATGCCTTACCGATGCCGACCATCATGACCTCGGCTCTCTGGCCATCCGGTCATGAATGCCTCATGGCACGGCAAAGGTCCGAGTCCGCATTCCCAGCCGGGCCCAGCGGAGCGTGCTGGGCCCGGCTCAACCGGACGGCGGCCCGAGGACCGCACGCCGCACCACTGCTCGGCGCCGTACCCGCGCCCCACGCCTCCGGCAGGAACATGTGGCCGAGCTCGGCCTCTCCGCCCTCCGGACGGACGCGCCCCGGACGTTGCGCGTCGCGCCGGTCGAGCGTGTCCGTGCCGATCACCGCTCCGTCCGGACCGACCACGAACAGGCCAGGGCGGCGACGCGCTGACATACGATTGCGCATTCCCAGCCGGGCCCAGCGGAGCGTGCTGGGCCCGGGCACGCTGACATCATCGCGGGCGTGATCACTGCCGAGGCGTCGAACTGCCTGATGGTGACGGCTCGACGGAGATGAGCTCAAGAGGATGATCGTCAACGGATTCGTCCGGGCCCTGGGCGAGCCCGCCGACGAAGCAGCGCGACCCGTTTCACCGACGCCGGCTTCACGCCGCTGATCCGACACCGGCTGGTGGTTGCCCTCGGCCCTCGCCCCGGACGAAACGGCCGATCGCATCGTCCGCGAGGCTCGCCACCGAGCCCTGGTGCACCGACTGCTTGAGGTTCCCGCCCCTCGGCCGCCGCGCACCGATCCGCACCGCTCCGACGCCCCGGCTCCGTCCGGGCAACCTGCCATGCCCGGGGCCGCGCGGTCAACACCATCAGACCTGGTCGGCATCGACCGGGGCCTTACGGACCCCGAGGGACCGGGATTTGATTCTGCTCAGGTCATTGACTCCCAGCCACCTGCGCCATTAGCGTCCGCAAGCGCTTACTGCTCACCGCTCACCGGTCACATGTCCCGTTCATCGGTATGGCAGGGGATGGAAATGAGTGAGAAGTACCACCAGCTGGGGACCGACGCGCTCGATCGCCGCGCCGGGACACTTGAACGCGGGCTCGCGATCCTGGAACTGCTCGCCAGCGAACGGCAGTTGAGTGCTGCCCAGGTCGCCGACCGGCTGGACCTCTCGCGCAGCGCCACGTACCGCATCCTCGGCACACTCCGGCAGCGAGGCTACGTGGACTGGAACGGCAATGCGGACGACCTCGTACTGGGGCAGCGCGCGGTCACGCTCGGGATGGCCGCGCTGAGCGGCTACGACCCGTTCCTCGCGGCGCAGGCGCATCTGCGGGATCTGTCCCGGGAACTGTCCGAGGCCGCGCTGATGGCGGTGCGCGACGGCGACCAGATGGTGTACATCGCCCACGAGGACGTCACGGAGCACTCCATCGCGGTCCGCCGCCTGCTCGGCTTACGCCGCTCGCTCCACAGCACCTCCCTGGGCAAGGCATATCTGGCGGCGCTGCCGATCGCCGAGGCGGACGCCCTCGTCGACCGTCTTGAGCTGCGGGCGTTCACCCCCACCACCATCACCGACCCCTCCCGGCTGCGCGCGGAACTGGACGAGACCCGCGCCCGCGGCTACTCGATCGACGACAGCGAGAACGAACCCGACGTGCTGTGCTTCGGCGCGCCGATCCGAGACGAGCGCGGGATGCCGCTCTGCGCCATCAGCCTCGCAGGCCCGCGCGAGCGGATGCTCAGCAAGCAGGATGCGGCAGCCAAGCGCGTATCCGAGGTGGCGCTCGCGATCTCCCACAGGCTCGGCTTCACGGGGGCCGCCAACGCTGTGAAATTCGAAAGGTAGTACCTGATGAGACACGTCCGTGAGTTCCTTGTGGCCGCCGCGGCGATATCGCTGGTCGCGTCCTGCGCACCCGGCAGTGGTTCGGGCGACGAAGCGAGCAAGCAGACCGAGGACAAGAAGCTGACGTATCTGTACTTCACCGACGGCCCCGACGAGCAGGCGACCCGCAACCTGCTGGCCGAGTACAAGAAGAAGACCGGTGTCACGGTCGACCTTCAGATCGTTCCCTTCGACAATCTCGAGCAGCGTCTGCAGGCACGTCTCTCCGGCGGCAACGCACCGGATGTGGCCCGGCTGACCGACATCGAGCCGTTCCGCACCGACCTGCTGGATCTCAACACGTTCCAGAAGGCCGCCCTGGACGGGAAGTTCCTCAAAGGCGCCGACGCCTATGTCTCGGGCAAGGGCGGCGAGCTGCTCGCCGTGCCCAGCGATCTGACTATGAACGGACCGCTGATCAACGTGGACCAGTTCAAGAAGGCCAAGGTGCCGCTGCCCGATCCGAAGCACCCCTGGACCTGGGACGAGATGGTCACGGCAGCCAAGAAGGTGCAGGCCGCCAACAAGACCCAGAACGCGATCGCGATGGACGTGTCGGGGCACCGGTTCTCCACCATGCTCAGCCAGTACGGGACCAGCTTCTTCGACGCGAGCGGCAAGAAGCCGGCATTCGACGAGGCGAAGGCCACCGCCGCCGTGAAGCGGTTCGCCGAGCTGAACGACGCCGGCGTCATGCCGAAGGACCTGTGGCTACAGGCGGGCACCAAGTACAAGGGCGCCAACGAGATCTTCCTCGCCCAGCAGACACCGGTCTACATCAGCGGAAACTGGCAGGTCAGCGCATTCGCCAAGGAGGCGAAGTTCAACTGGGCCGCGGCGCCCGACCCGTGCCAGGAGGAGTGCGGCGGGTTCCCGGGCGGCAAGTTCATGGTGTCGTTCAAGGAGAGCAAGCGGCAGAAGCAGGCCGCCGACTTCATCGCCTTCATGAACTCCAAGGAGTCCCAGGAGAAGATGGCCGAGGAGGCCAACTTCCTGCCCACCCGGCAGGACCTGATCTCCTCCGGACTCACGTATCCGCAGCGCAACGCCGACATGCAGGTGTTTCTCGCCGACGTGAAGCGCACGCCGGCGACGGCCTACGGCACGGCATACAGCCCCGCGTTCTCGGCCACCGCCGACGCGACCGTCAAGGAGCTCGCCAAGGTGCTCGCTGGCCAGGCCACGCCGGAGCAGGCCGTCGCGGCCATCAAGGCGGCGGCACAGAAGGCGCTCGGAGACCTCGCGTGACCGCTGTGGCCGGCGCGCAGACCCCGCGGACGGCCGACCGGGCCCCCCACCCGCCCGGTCGCCGCCGCTCGGTCAAGCCGTGGAACCAGCGGATCGCACCGTATCTGTTCATCCTGCCCAACATGCTGATCTTCGGTGTGTTCGTCATCTATCCGGCGATCAACAACTTCAACATCAGCCTGTACGACAGCCGCAACGGCCGCGACTTCACCTATGCGGGCGGCGAGAACTACCAGGAGCTGTTCGGCTCGGACGAGTTCTGGGCGGCGGCTCGGCACACCGTGGTGTTCGCCGTCTGCTTCGTGGCGCTCACCACCGTCGTCTCGATCGGTCTGGCGCTGCTGCTCAACCAGAAGATCAAGGGCCGGGCGTTCTTCCGCACGGTGTTCTTCCTGCCCGTGGTGCTCTCCCCCGTGGTGGTCGGGCTGATCTGGGGCTGGATCTTCGAGCGGAACAACGGGCTGCTCAACACGCTGCTCGGCGGGGCCGGACTGGGCAGACCGGGCTGGCTGGTGGACGACACCCTGGCCATGGGTGTCGTGATCTTCGTCGGGCTGTGGATGCACGTCGGCTTCTACATCCTGATCATCCTGGCCGGGCTTCAGGGCATCGATCCCAACTACTACGAAGCCGCGCGGATGGACGGCGCCTCGGCCTGGCAGCAGCTGCGGCACATCACGCTGCCGCTGCTGCGGCCGACCACCATGGTCGTGGTCATCCTCAGCATGATCGCCGGGTTCCAGGCGTTCGACTACATCTGGACGCTCACCGGCGGCGGTCCCGTCGGCGGCACCACCCTGATGATCCAGTACATCTACGAGAACGCCTTCCAGTCCCCGATCCAGTACGGCCTGGCCTCGGCGGCCGCCGTGGTGCTCTTCTGCTCGGTCTTCGCGCTGACCCTGCTCAACTACCTGTACAACCAGCGGAAGGAGTCGGCATGAGCCTGACGGCCGTACGCGACTCCAAGGGAGCGCGGCAGTGGACCTCGATCAGCGGGGGCGCCACTCCGACCGTGGGACGGATCCTCACCTACGCGGTGCTGATCGGCCTGTCCATCGTGGTCCTCGCGCCCGTGGTGTGGGCGGTGCTCAGCTCGTTCAAGTCGCAGACCGAGCTGGCGCAGGTCCCGCCCTCACCCCTGCCCGGCGCGCTGCGCACGGAGAACTACAGCGAGGCGCTGAGTTCGTTCGACTTCGGCACCTATCTGAAGAACAGCGCCATCGTGACGGTCGGGGCGACGCTCCTCACCGTGGTCATCAACACGATGTGCGCCTACGGCCTGGCCAAGTACAACTTCCGCGGCCGCAACGCGCTGTTCCTCATCGTGCTCGGGACCATCATGATCCCGCTCCAGCTGATCTTCATTCCGGTCTACCAGATGGCGGCCCAGCTCGGCCTGGTGAACTCCCTGTGGGGGCTGATCATCCCGCCCGCCGCGACGCCGACCGGGGTGTTCCTGCTGCGGCAGTACATGCTGACCATCCCGGACGATCTGATCGACGCGGCCCGGATCGACGGGGCGGGCGAGTTCCGGATCTTCGCCCGGATCGTGGTGCCGCTGTGCGGCGCCGCCATCGCCGTGGTGACGATCTTCTCGGTGATGTGGCGGTGGAACGACTTCCTGTGGCCGCTGATCATCAGCCAGGACCAGTCGAAGTACACGCTGCCGGTGGCTCTGGCGCAGTTCAACAGCCAGCTGGTGGCCCCGTTCAACTACATCCTGGCCATGTCCGTGGTCAGCATGATCCCGGTCGTGGTGATCTTCCTGGTGCTTCAGCGCCATATCGTCCGCGGCGTCGCCAACACCGGACTGAAGTGAGGAGCACAGTGCAGAGCGGTATGGAGAACGGTGTGGAGAGCGGCAAGGGCCGCACTGTGCATGCCCTGGACGAGCGTGGGACCGTACGGGACTGGCTGATCAGCCCGGCCTGGAGCGAGCCCGCCGACGATCTGGACAAGCATCTCGCCGCGGACGGGGATCCCTGGGGCGAGCGAGGCCGTTGGCGGCTGACCAACGGGCCCGATGTCACCCCGCTCAAGGAGGAGCTCTACCGGCACCGGCCGCTGCGCCGCGATCCGGTCCTGACCCCTGTGGTCGAGGGCGGCGAGATCCGGTACACCGGCCCCGGCGGCACCCGGCACTCCGGGCGGTGGCAGCGGGTGCACACCGCGGCCGACGGTCTTGTCGACTGGAGCGAGTTCTGCTTCACCCCGGAGTACCGGGTCGCCCTCGCGGCCTGCGTGCTGGAGGTCGACCAGGCGGAGTGGCGGACCCTGCGGCTGGCCACGACCGGTCCGTTCCTGCTGTTCGTGGGCGGTGAACTACGCGGCGAATCTGGCACGGTCAGCTACATGGAACCCGTCGAGCAGGACGTCCGGGTCTGGCTGCCGTCGGGCACCACGACCGTCCTGGTCGCTTCCTGGCAGGTGGCGTTCCGCGAGGTCCGGCAGATCGTACGGCTGCGCGTCGGCGGACTGCCGGTCCGGGTGGTGGTGCCCAGCGAGGGCGCCTGCGAGTACACCTCCGCCGTCGCCGAGCGCGTACTCGACGCGGTGGGCACCACCCGCTGGGGCACGACCGACGGTGAGATCCCGCTCACCGGGCCTGACGGCGCCGCGCTGCGGGTTCAGTGGGCGGGCCGGACCCGGCGGATCCGACTCGACGGCGGCCGGGCGGCGGTACGGCTGGACGAGGCGGAGCAGGGGAATGAGGCGGGCGAGACGGAGGAGGTGAGAGCCGGGGACGACGTGGGCAGCGCCTCCATGCTGTCCACCGGCGCTTCCGTGCTCCGGGTCTCGGTGGACGACGACCGTGCCCCGGTGTTCCGGGAGTTCCCGGTCGCCGTACTGCCCGGCGCGTACCGGGCGGCCCCCGAAGGCGAGCTGTCCGACCGGCGCGCCGAGTTCCTGCGGCACGCCGCGAGGGCCGACGGCACCGGGGGTGAGCTCGTACGCGCCCTCACCGACCCGCACCACATGGTCGGCGAGTCCGGTCTGACCCGCGCCCTGTGGATGATCGACAATCGCGCCGACTGCGCCGACTTCGAAGCCGTCGGCCTGTTCCATCTGTGGCGGCGGATACCCGCCGACCGCTGGGCACCCGGCCTGCGCGACCGGGTGCGCACCGCGCTCCTCGGCTTCAAGTACTGGATCGACCAGCCCGGCCTCGACGCCATGTGCTACTTCACCGAGAACCACCAGTTCGTCTGGCACACCGCCGAGCTGTTGTGGGGCACCGAGCTGGCCGACGACACGTTCGGCAACACCGGCTGGACCGGCGCCGCGCACGCCGCGCACGCGCGCGGCCTGGCGATCGAGTGGATGCGCCGCAAACTGGCCGGCGGGTTCAGCGAGTTCGACTCCAACGCCTACCTCGCCATCGACCTGCTCGCGCTCGTGTCGCTGGTGGAGTTCGCCGATGACCAGGAAGTGGCAGAGCTGGCGGCCGGTGTCGCCGACCGGGTGCTGTTCAGCCTGGCGGCCAACTCCTGGCGCGGCATCCACGGCTGCGCCCACGGCCGCAGTTACGTGTCGACGCTTCGCTCGTCCCGGCTGGAGGAGACCGCCCCGATCATGTGGGTGTGCTTCGGCACCGGCGCCCTCAACGACGCGGTGCTGCCGGCCGCTGTGGTCGCCACGGCGGACCGCTACCGGATGCCGGACGTCATCCGCGAGGCCGCGCACGACCTGCCGGAGCGCTGGTCGGGCCGGCAGAACTACCGCGGCGACTACCGCCTCGCCCATGACCTCCTGTCCCGTCCGTACGGATCCGACCTCACCGTCTACAAGACCCCTGACACGATGCTGTCCTGCGTGAACGACTACCGCCCGGGCCTGCCGGGCCTTCAGGAGCACATCTGGGGCGCCACCCTGGGCCCCGAGACGCAGGTCTTCGTCACCCACGCGCCCAACGCCTCCGTCTCCCCGTCGGCGCGGCCCAACTCCTGGGCGGGCAACCGGATCCTGCCCCGCGCCCGGCAGCACGAGGGCACGGTCCTGGCGCTGTACCGGATACCCGCCGACGACGTCATGGCGTACACGCATGCCTGGTTCCCGTCGGCCGAGTTCGACGAGTGGCTGCGGCACGGCGTGTGGATCGCCGGGCGCAAGGGGGACGGCTTTGTGGCCCTGGCGACCGAAGGCGGTGCCGAGCCGGTGACCGCAGGTCCGGACGCGTGGCAGGAGTGGCGGCCGACCGGGCCCGGTACCGCCTGGGTGTGCACAGTGGGGCGGCGCGCCGTGCACGGAGAGCTCGGCGACTTCGTCCGTACGCTCGCTACCCCCGACTTCGGGCCGGACCGCGTCGCGTTCCGTACGGTCGAGGGCACCGAACTGTCCCTGGACTGGGCCGGGCCGTTCACCGTCGACGGGCGGCCCGCCGATCTCGCCGCCGACGGCAATGTCGCGACCCCGCCGCAGCTCGCCAACCCGTACGCGCAGCTGGAGTCGGAAGCGACTTCGCTGGCGATCGGCCCGCATGTCATCGACCTCCGGAAGGGGCGCCCCCTATAAACGGCGGAACAAGCGTCGGAATGAATGGCGGAACGAACGGCGGACGCGGTCTCGACGTGAGCCAGGCGGCCCTGGCCGGGCCGCCGTTGATGCCTGCCGACCAGCGCGACCTGACGCCCGGACTGCTCGCGGCGACCGCCGAGCGGATCGCCGCGCGGGCGGCGGGAATGGGGCTGCGCCAGTGGTTCTGGGGCGAGGGCGTGGTCCTCCAAGGCATGCTGCGCCTCGCCGAGGCCACCGGCCGGCCGCCGCATCCCTTCGCGGCCGAGTTCATCGACGGCCATCTGTTAAGCGGCATCGAACTCGGACACGTCAACGATCTGGCGCCGGGCACGGCCTGCGCCGATCTGTACGGGCTGACGGGCGAGCAGCGTTACAAGGACGGCTGCGAGCGGCTGTTGCGGTGGCTGCGCCGTGATGGCGTCCTCACCCGCGACCCGGGCGGCGCGATCGAGCACTGGCCCGGCGGGGTCTGGGCGGACACGGTGTACATGGCCGGCGCGTTCCTGATCCATTGCGGCGTGCACACCGGCCGCTCCGAGCTGATCGCGGAGGCGGGCGAGCAGATCCTCGCCCACGCCCGCATCCTGCAGCACCCGGAGACCGGGCTGTACGCACACGGCTCGCACCAGGGCAGCACCATCTGGTGCCACTGGGGCCGGGCCAACGCCTGGGCGGCCCTGGCCTCCGTGGAGTACCTCGAGGCCGACCGGTGTCACGGCGAGGCGAGCGAGCGGGTCCGCGGCCTCCTGCGCCGCCAGCTCCTCGCGCTCGCGGACCACCAGCCCGCGCACGGCGTCTGGGACGTCCTGGTCGACGGTCAGCCGGAGAACAGGGGCATCCTCGAGACCTCGGCCGCGGCAGGCATCGCCGCCGCCATGTTCCGCGCCGCCGCACTCGGAATCGAGCCCGACCGGCTGCGGGCCGCGGCCTGGCGCGCCCTCGCCGGCCTGCACGCGTACGTGACGCCCGACGGCACCCTCACCCGCACCAGCGCCGGCACCATCCTTCAGCTCATTCCCTTCGGCTATTCGGTGATCCGCACCGACATGATCCAGCCCTGGGGACAGGGCCTGGCTCTGCACGCGTACGCAGCCGCGCTCAACGACCGGGCGCGGCCCGGGCAATCCGCGTGATCCGCATCCGCGGAGGTCGCCCCTGGCGGTCAGGCACGCCACCGGCCCCGACCGGATCCCGGCTTCGGCACCGAGGCGCTGCGCTCGCGCTCCCTCGTTACGGACCTGTTCGGCACCGACAAGGTGCGCTGTGTCCCCAGCCGCGAGGACCGGATCGTCAGCGGCGGGGTGCGCCGTCGTCAGCAGCGGCATGGGAGGCGGCGCGGTCACCGTCGACGGCGCCGAGCACAAGCTCGCCGCCCGTCAGGCCGGCAGAAGACCCGCACCTCCGGGTGCACCTGGCCCCGTCAGTGACCTGGTGGCACTCCTGACATCAGCACATCCGACCGCCGGCGGGCCGGGACCGGTCCCGACCTCGAACGGGACGGAGCCCCTCTGTCGCGAGTCGGCAAAACCATCGGGGCGGGGGCTTCTGCCCCGCGTGGTGACGTCCGCACGGCACGCGCACGGGATACCGCGCCCCTCTTGACGCATCAATGACAACAGTGGCTTGATGCATGGGAGCGCTCCCACCTCACCCAGGGAAGGGATCACCATGCGCAGAACCCGCCGCTCGTCCTCGCGCTTACGGATCACCCCGTTTCTCGGCCTCCTGGCCGCCCTGCTCCTGCCCCTCGGCATCACATTCGCGCCCCGCGCCACGGCCGCACCGGCGGCGGACCCCGTACGCGTCATGCCGCTCGGCGACTCGATCACCGGCTCGCCGGGCTGCTGGCGGGCGGTGCTCTGGAACCGGCTGCTGAACAGCGGACACAAGGACATCGACTTCGTCGGCACCCTCCCGCCGCAGGGCTGCGGACAGGCCCACGACGGCGACAACGAAGGCCACGGCGGTGAGCTGGTGACGAACGTGGCCGACCAGAACCTGCTGCCGGGCAGGCTCGCGGCCACCCGGCCGGACATCGTTGTCATGCACTTCGGCACGAACGACGTGTGGAGCAGCATCGCCCCCGACCGCATCCTCGCCGCCTACACCAAGCTCGTGACGCAGATGCGGGCCTCGAACCCGGACATGCGGATCCTCGTCGCGCAGCTGATCCCCATGAACCCGGCCAGTTGCGCGGCCTGCGCGCAGCGCGTCGTCGACTTCAACGCGCGGATCCCCGACTGGGCCCGGGCGACCAGTACCGAACGCTCCCCGATCACCGTGGTCGACCAGTGGACGGGCTTCAGCACCGCCACGGACACCTACGACGGCGTGCACCCCAACGCCTCCGGTGACGACAAGATCGCCGCCCGCTGGTTCCCGGCCCTGGCGGCGGTCCTCGACGCGGGCGTCCCCGAAAACCCCGGTGGCCCGGGGGGACCCGCGGCCTGCACGGCCCGCTTCCGAGCCGTCTCCATGTGGCAGGGCGGCTATCAGGGAGAGGTGACCGTGACGAACACGTCCGCCTCCGCCCTCTCGGGCTGGACCGCGACGGTCGTACCGGCGAACGGCGCGCGCATCGGCCAGGTCTGGAACGGCACCGTCAGCACGGCCGCGGACGGTACGGCCACCGTCACGAACGCGGCGTGGAACGGAGCGCTGGCACCCGGCGCGAGCGCCACGTTCGGCTTCGTCGCCACCGCCCCGGCAACCGCCGGCGCCCCGGCGGCGACCGTCACGTGCACGGGGAAGAGTTCCGCCGACTGACACCCGGCGCGGACCGGACCAGGACCGGCCTCGGCAGCGCACTCGCCGCTGCTTCCCCAGGACTGGACTCGACCAGGAACAGGCCCCCATCCATCCCACCCCCCACCTCTGGAGCCGCCATGAGACCCCGCACCGCCCCGACCCCGCGCGTGGCCACCGTGGCCGTCGCCCTCCTCGGCCTCCTGCTCTCCTTCCTCTCCCTCGGCACACCGGCGCACGCCGCACCCACCGGCTTCCGCATCGACAACGGCCGGCTGCTGGAGGCGTCCGGGAACGACTTCGTGATGCGCGGCGTCAACCACGCCCACACCTGGTTCCCGGACCGGATCAGCTCCCTCTCCCACATCAAGACCAAGGGCGCCAACACCGTCCGCGTGGTCCTCTCCAGCGGTGACCGCTGGACCCGCAACGACACCGCCGACGTGGCGAACGTGGTCTCCCAGTGCAAGCAGAACCGGCTGATCTGTGTGCTGGAGGTGCACGACACCACCGGCTACGGCGAACAGAGCGGAGCCGTCACGCTCTCCCGCGCCGCCGACTACTGGATCAGCGTGCAGAGCGCGCTGACCGGTCAGGAGGACTACGTCATCCTCAACATCGGCAACGAGCCGCACGGCAACACCGGCTTCACGGCCTGGACGGCCGACACCAAGGCGGCCATCCAGAAGCTGCGCACCGCAGGGTTCGACCACACGATCATGGTCGACGCGCCCAACTGGGGCCAGGACTGGGCGTTCACCATGCGGGACAACGCCGCCTCGGTCTTCGCCGCCGACCCGGACGCCAACACGATCTTCTCGATCCACATGTACGGCGTCTTCGACACCGCCGCCGAGATCACCGACTACCTGAACCGCTTCGTCACGGCGAAACTCCCCATCGTCGTGGGCGAGTTCGGTCACGACCACTCGGACGGCAACCCCGACGAGGACACCATCCTGGCCGTCGCCCAGCAGCTCCGCCTGGGCCACCTCGGCTGGTCCTGGAGCGGCAACGGCGGCGGCGTCGAGTACCTGGACATGGTCACGAACTTCGACCCGAACCAGCTCACCAGCTGGGGGCAGCGGCTCTTCAACGGGGCGAACGGCATCGCCGCCACCGCCAAGGAGGCCGCGATCTACTCCTCCGGCGGAGGCGACACCACTCCCCCGACGGCTCCCGGCACCCCGGCCGCCTCCGGGGTGACCTCCTCGTCCGCCACCCTGACCTGGGCCGCCGCCACCGACGCGACGGGCGTCACCGGCTACGACGTGGTCCGGATCGGCGGCGGCAGCGAGACGGTCGTCACCTCCACGGCCAGGACGACCGCCACCGTCACCGGCCTGTCCCCCGACACCCCCTACACCTTCGCCGTCTACGCCCGTGACGCCGCCGGCAACCGTTCGCCCCGTTCGGCCACGGTGACGTTCACGACCTCCTCCGGCGGCTCAACGGCGGCCTGCGGCGTCGGCTACCGGGTGACGAGCAGCTGGCCCGGCGGATTCCAGGGCGAGATCACCCTGCGCAACACCGGCACGTCGGCGATCAACGGCTGGACGCTGCGCTGGACCTTCCCGGACAGCCAGCGCATCACCAACCTCTGGGGCGGCACGGCGACGCAGAGCGGCTCCGAGGTCAGTGTCGCTGCCGCCTCGTACACCGCGACGATCCCGGCGGCGGGCTCGGTCACCCTCGGCTTCACGGCCTCCCGGGCGACGGCGAACCCCAGTCCGACGGCGTTCACGCTGAACGGCGCCACCTGCTCGGTGAGCTGACCGGGCCGGGTACGACGGTGCCGGCGCGCTCCCGACCGGTCGGCGCGACGGCACCGTCCGGTACGGCCGCTTCACCCCCATGGGTGTGATCCGCGCAACATCCGTACCGGAAAGCGGTTTACCTTGCCCCCCAGTGGTCAGGCGGCGGGGATGTCGCACCGGCACCCCACCGCCGTAACCCCGGCAAGACGCGTATGCGCCCGTCCCGGTTCCCCGCACCGCGCGTGGGAGGCGTCATGAGCGAGGACACACTGCGCATGCGGCCCGTGGCGAGCACGAGCGGCGAGGCCGGGCCCGGCACGTCCCGCGAGACCGCTGCCCCGCCGAAGCCGGCCGGGCAGCGCGACGCGTTCTTCGACAACGCCAAGTACCTGGCGATCGTGCTGGTGGCGATCGGGCACGCCTGGGAGCCGTTGCGGGACGGCAGCCGGGCGGTCAGCGCGCTCTACATGGTCGTCTACGCCTTCCACATGCCGGCGTTCATCGTCATCTCCGGCTACTTCTCGCGTTCCTTCGACGCGAGCCCGGGGCGGATCAGGCGCCTGGTCACCGGGCTCGCCGTTCCGTACGTCGTCTTCGAGACGGCGTACACGCTGTTCACGCGATGGACGGACCAGGAGCCCGACCGGCCCGTGAGTCTGCTGGATCCGCTCTATCTGACGTGGTTCCTGGTGGCGCTGTTCATCTGGCGGCTGACGACGCCGGTGTGGCGGCACGTGCGGTGGCCGTTGCCGGTCGCCCTCGTCATCGCGATGCTGGCGACGCTCTCGCCGTCCGTCGGCAACGACCTCGACCTCCAGCGCACCCTTCAGTTCCTGCCGTACTTCGTCCTCGGTCTGCTGCTGAAGCCGGAGCACTTCCGGCTGGTGCGCCGCCGCTCGGTGCGGGCGCTGGCCGTGCCGGCCTTCGCCGCCGCGGTCGTCCTGGCCTATTGGGCGGTCCCGCGGATGACCGGCGCATGGTTCTACCACCGCGACAGCGCCGAGGAACTCGCCGCGCCCTCCTGGTACGGGCCCCTGATGACGCTGCTGACCTTCGGCTGTTCGCTGGTCCTGGTGGCCTGCTTCCTCGCCTGGGTGCCCGGACGCCGGGCGTGGTTCACCGTGCTGGGCGCGGGGACGCTGTACGGCTACCTGCTGCACGGCTTCGTCGCCCAGGGGTCCAAGTTCTGGGGCTGGTACGAGCCGGCGTGGGTCCACCGGCCCGTGGGCGTGGTCGTCGTGACGGTCGTCGCCGCGGTGCTCGTGACCGCGCTGTGCACACCGCCGGTGCGGCGGCTGTTCCGCTGGGTGATGGAGCCCGAGATGGCGTGGGCGTTCCGCCGGGACGCGCATCAGCAGGCGCGGGAACGCAATGCCGTCCGCGAGGGGAGCGCCGCACGCGGCTGACGCCGGCGCGTGGTGCCAGGGCCCGGCCGGTTCGCGGAGCGGGTGCGGTTCGGCGAGCCGCGGGTCGCCGAAGCGCCCGGTCCCAGGCCGCCCGGGATCCGACCCCGGTGCCGCGGCTGCCGGTGACCGGCGGGTGACGCGCCCCCTCGCGGCGTCCCGCCTACCCCGTGCTGGCCTCCCCCTCCTGCGTGAGCCGGATCAGCAGCACACCGGGCGTGCGCGGCACGGACACCGTCAGCCCGTCCCCGTTCCAGACGGCCCGGCCCGCCTCCGCGGAGGACGGGTGCAGGACGTCCGCGCGGACGGTCCGGCCCGCCAGGTGCCGGACGGGGACGCGGAGTTCGGCCGCTCCGCCGCGGCGCCACACCGACAGGTACGCCGTGCGGTCACCGGGGACCGAGAGCCCCAGGGCCAGCCACTCGTCCGTCCAGCCGGGCAGGCCGAGCGGCCAGAACGGCAGGGCCCGCGCCAGGTCCCCGCGGATCGACTTGTAGACCGCGACGGCATCACGCACGAGGGCCAGTTGGTGTTCCGACATGCGGTTGAGATGGCCCGAGAGGTGGATGCGGCCGAGCAGGGCCCCGCCCAACGTCCACCTCGTCAGGTCGTCGTCGAACTCGGGCTGCGGGTAGGCCCAGACGGCGCCCTGTTCGGGCGGGACCGCGGTCGGCGCGGCGGCGGCGATGGGCGGATAGCGCAGGGGGTCCTGCTGGTCGCTGGTGGACTGGAGCTGGGCGACGGCCAGGGTGGCGCCGTCCATGCGCATGCCGCCCGAGGCGCAGTTCTCCACGACGAGTCCGGGGTGGCGGTCCAGTACGCCGGACAGCCAGTCCAGGTAGGCGTGGGCGTGGCCCAGCAGCCCGGCTCCCGGGGCGAGGTCGCCGGGTGCCTGGGTGCCGGGGTCGACCACGATGTTGTAGTCCAGCTTGAGGTAGCCCACGCCCCAGTCGCCGACGATCCGGTCCACGGCCTTGTCGAGGTGGGCGCGGGCGGCCGGGTGCCGCAGGTCGAGCTGGTGGCGGCCCTGTTCGGCCAGGCGCACGCCGTCGCGCTGGAAGAACGCCTCGTCGGGCAGTTCGGCCGCGACGGGGCTGCGCACCCCGACGACCTCCGGCTCCAGCCACAGCCCGGGCACCATCCCGCGCTCCCGGATCCGGTCCAGGACGGCCTGGATGCCGCCGTCGGGGAAGCGGCGCGGCGAGGGCTGCCAGGCGCCGACGCTGTCCCACCAGCCCCGGGTGTCGTCGTCGTACCAGCCCGAGTCGATGCAGAAGTACTCGGCGCCGGCGTCCGCGGCGGCGTCGATCAGCGGCAGGAGCTTGGCCGTGGTCGGGTCGCCCATCAGGGTGTTCATGTAGTCGTTGAAGACGACGGGGAGGGCGGTGTGGTCCGGGTGCGGGCGGCGGACCGCCCGGCGGTAGGAGGTCAGGGCGCCGATCGCCGTGTCGAGGTCGGAGCCGAGTGCCAGGGCCCCGTACACGGTGGTGAACTCCTCGTCCGGGGCGAGCCGGACCCGCCACTGGTGTTCCGCGTCGGTGGGGCCGTTCAGCGCCAGGTACGTGCCGTGGGCGCGTTCGCCCAGGTCCCAGCGCCAGCCGGCCGGGGACTCGACCTGCCACGCCCAGGCCCGGCCGCCGTCCCGCTCCGTCAGCGCGCCCATGGCCAGATGGCCGTCGGTGGGCCAGCTGCCGCGCCCGGTGAGCGCGAGGGCGGCCCGGCTGTCGTGCTGGTGGACGTCGACGTGGATGTCGGCGACGGCGGCGCGCAGCGGCTCGGCGTACCAACGGCACTCGGCGAGCCAGTCGTTGCGGGCCCGGTGGACGTCGAGGGCGTCGGGTGCGGGCAGGCCGCCGAGCAGGAGGCTGCTGACGGACTGGACGACCAGGGGCTCGCGGCCCTCGTTGCGGAGGCGGACGCGGGAGCGGAGGACGGACACGCCGGTGGGTGAGGTGAGTTCGACGAACGCCGTCAATCCGGTGTCCGGGTCGTGGAGTTCGACGGTCAGCCACTCCCAGCCGTCGCCTCTGCCCGTGCGGTGGGTCCGGTAGGCGAGCCGGGCGCCGAAGGCCGTGCCGGTGAAGCGGGGGCCGGACCAGCCGCTGCCGTGGCCGAGAGCGGTGAGCTCCACGAGCGGGAGCGCGGAGTGCGAGGCGGCGGGGCGCTCGTCGTCGGGATGGGCCAGCCGGACCAGCCGCAGGGTCCCGTCGGCGGCAACCGCGAAACCGGCCCGGAGGGCTTGATGCCCCCAAGTGAACTCGTCCTGCCGCTGGTTGGAGGCCATGTGCGCCGCATCCGCCCTGCCCGTCAAGGTGCTCCCCCTCCTGACCTCGTCCCGTCCTCGGGGAGCGGAGGTCCGCGTGAATCCCTCGTTACGGTCTCTTGACGACCCAAGTGTGACCGGTCACAATCCTGGCATGAATGTGACCGGTCACACAAGGCGCCCGGCGAGCATCAGGGACGTCGCGACCGCCGCGGGGGTCTCGTACCAGACGGTCTCGCGGGTGATCAACGGCCATCCCAGCGTCCGGCCGTCCACCCGGGAGCGGGTGCTCGCGGCCATCGAGGAACTGGGCTTCCGCCGCAACGCGACCGCCCTCGCCCTGGCCAGCGGGCGCAACCGGGCCGTGACCGTGCTCACCGCGAACACCACCCACTACGGCTACGCCTCGATCCTCCAGGGCATCGAGGAGGCCGCCCGCGCGGCGTCGTACGCGGTCGGGATCGGGGTGCTGGAATCCGCCGAGGACGCGGCCGTCGCCGCCGAGGTGCAGCGCGCGGCGGACGCGGGCGGCGGGATCGTCGTGATCGCATACGATCCGGCGGGTGTCCGCGCGCTGGGAGCCGTGCCCGCCGGGCTGCCGGTCGTGGGCGTGGTCGAGACCCCGGCGAGCCCGCCCGGCGGCGACCGCCCGTGGGTGTGGACCGACGACCGTGAGGCCGCCTACCAGGCGACCAGCCATCTGCTCTCCCTCGGCCACGAGACCGTGCACTACGTGGCCATCCCGTCCAGCACCCGCCGCACCAGCGCCCGCACCGGCGGCTGGCGGCAGGCGCTGAAGGAGGCCGGCGCCCCGGAGCCCCGCCCGGTGCAGAGCAGTTGGGGGCCGGCGGGCGGTCACGCGGCCGGGCTGAAGCTGGCGCGGGACGAGTCCGTCACCGCGATCCTGTGCGGCAACGACGACCTCGCGCTCGGCGTCCTGCGCGCCCTGCACGAGTCCGGCCGCCCGGTGCCGGGCGAGGTCAGCGTGGCCGGTTTCGACGACGCCCCGCACTCCGCCTTCCTCACCCCGTCCCTGACGACCGTACGCCTGGACTTCACCGGCCTCGGGCGGTCCGCGTTCGCCCTGCTGCACGGCGTGCTGGAGGAGTCCGCGCCGGTCGCCCCGCATCCCGTGTCCGTACCGGAACTGGTGGTGCGGGAGAGCTCGGGTCCACCGCCCGCCGACGCCTGAACCACCGATGTCCGAACAACCCGAACGAGCCCAGCAGTTGTGAGTCCCGCTCTCTGAACCGAACCGCCTGCTCCGAAAGGCACGAGATGAAGACAAGAGCTCTCCCCGCCCTGGCGCTGATATGTGCCGCCGGCCTGGCCGCCACCGCGTGCAGCGACCCGACCGCCGGGGGCGCCGGTTCGGACGGTTCGGGCGCCAAGCAGACGGCGGTGAACCCGACCGCCCGGCTGGACGGCGTGAAGCTGACCATGTGGACCGCGCAGAACACGGTGAACGCGCCCAAGCAGGTCATCGACGCCTTCGAGAAGGCCACCGGCGCCAAGGTCGACACCCAGGCGATCCCGGACCTCTACGAGCAGAACGTGCCGACGAAGCTGGCCTCAGGCGACCGCCCCGACCTGATGTTCTGGCAGCCGTCCATCTCCACGCTGCCGTTCGTCCAGCCGAAGCAGAACCTCCTCACCCTCGACGGGGAGCCCTGGGAGGCCAAGCTCGGCGGCACCGAGAAGTCGCTCGGCATGATCGACGGCAAGCGGTACGCGGCGATCGTCACCAGCCCCGCCATGCTCGGCGTCTACTACAACAAGGACGTCTTCAAGCAGGCCGGGCTGAGCGAGAAGGACTTCCCCCAGTCCTACGACGACCTGCTCGCCCTCGGCCACAAGGTCGTCGACAGGACCGACGCGGCCGCCTTCTACGAGGCCGGCGGCGACAAGTGGCCGCTCCAGTGGCAGATGCAGGTCCAGCTCACCGACCTCGACCGGCAGTGGTGGGCCGACCTGAACGCCGGCAAGAAGAAGTGGACCGACCCGGTCGTCGTCGGCGCGATCAAGAAGTACAAGGAGAAGCTGCTCGACGCCGGACTCGCCCAGAAGAACTACCGGACGGGCACCTTCACCGGGCAGGCCGACGCGCTGTGGAAGGGCGACGTCGGCATGGTCCTCAACGTCACTTCCTTCCAGAGCCAGTTGCAGGCCAAGTACTCCACCGCCGAGATCGACAAGAAGATCGGCTGGTTCCCGGTCGCCAACTCCTCGGCCACCGGCCTGTACTCCCCTGACCAGACCAACGGTGTCGTCGCCTTCAAGACCGGTGACGACAAGCGGCAGAACGCGGCCCGGCAGTTCCTCGCCTTCTGGCTCGGGCCCGACTACCCGGACTACATCAAGACGATGAAGATCCCGTCCGTGCAGCCCTCCGTGCCCACCCCCGACGGCCTGCCCGAGACGTCCAAGGCCCAGGTCGCCGCCCTGCCCAAGGCCATCGGCGTCTTCCAGGCCAAGGCGATCGTCGCCCCCGACACCCACCTGTACCTGGCCGACATGATCTTCGGCAAGAAGAGCCCGCAGCAGGTCGCGCAGGCGATCCAGGACCAGTTCGCGCAGGTGGCCAAGGCCCAGGGCGCACCCGGGTTCTGACCATGGCGGACACGGTCGTACGTACGCGCAAGCAACCGGCCGCACCAGGCACACCGAAAGGCGTGGGGCGGCTCCCGCACGCCGCCGTGCACCACCCCTGGTGGTTCGCGCTCCCCGCGATCGTCGTCTTCGCGGGCTTCTTCCTGGTGCCCAACCTGCTGAACTTCTACTACCCGTTCACCAACTGGTCCTCGTACCACGCGGACATCGCCTTCACGGGCCTGGACAACTTCAGGACCATCGCCGAGGACGGCTCGCTGCTGCGGGCGATCCGTACGACCCTGGTGTACGCGCTGCTGGCGGCGCTGTTCCAGAACGGCTTCGGACTCGTGCTGGCGCTGCTGCTGGAGGACGACAGCCGCTTCAACCGGTTCTTCCGTGCCGTCTTCTTCCTGCCGGTGCTGATCTCGGCGCTGGCCACCGGGTACGTCTTCCAGGCGTTGCTCGACCAGGACGGAGCCGTCAACTCCGTTCTGGGCACGGACATCCCGTGGCTGGGCTCGACGACCTGGACGCTGGTGATCGTCACGCTCATCCACGGGTGGAAGTGGATGGGCCTGTCGATGCTGATCTATCTGGCCGGGCTCAAGGGCATCCCCGGCGAGATGCTGGAGGCCGCGAAGTGCGACGGGGCGGGGCCCTGGCGGACCTTCTGGTCGGTGCGCTGGCCGATGCTCGCGCCGGCCGTCACCTTCAACGTCACCACCGCGCTGATCGGTTCGATGAACACCTTCGACATCGTGCAGGCCACGACGGGCGGCGGCCCCGCGGCCTCCACGGAGGTCTTCAACATCTACATGTTCCGGATCTTCGGTCAGGGCCTGTACGCGCAGGCCTCCGCGATGAGCCTCGTCCTGTTCCTGGTGGTGGTCGCCGTGGCGATCCCGCTGGTCGTGGGGCTCCGGCGAAGGGAGCAGATGCTGTGACCGCGGTGTGGCGGTACGGCCGCCCTTCCCTCGTCGTCCTGCTCGCCGCGCTGGCCGTGGGCGTGCCGCTGTGGCTGGTCGCCGTCACCTCGGCCAAGCCGCAGGCGGAGGCGATCAAGCCGAACCTGGACCTGCCCCGGCAGTGGCAGCCCGCGAGCAACTACGCGGACGCCGTCAGCGAGGGCGAGATGCTGCGCGGTTTCCTCAACTCGCTGCTGGTCGTGGTGCCTTCGGTGGTCCTGGTGCTGATCCTGGGCGCGGGCGCCGCCTGGGTCTTCGCCCGCCGCAAGTCGAAGCTGGTCTCGGCGGCCTACGCGCTGTGCATCAGCGGACTGCTGCTGCCGCCCGCCGTCATCACCATCGTGATGGAACTGCGGCAACTGGGGATGGCCAACACCCGCCCCGGCATGATCGCCGTCTACACCGGGATGTACCTGTCGACGTCGATCTTCTTCATGACTGGCTTCATCCGCGCCATCCCGATGGAGCTGGAGGAGGCGGCCCGGATCGACGGGGCGACGCCGGCGCGGATCTTCTGGCGGATCGTCCTGCCGCTGCTCCGGCCGGTGATCGCCACCGCGACGATCATGGTGATGCTCTACGCCTGGAGTGACATCTTCTACGCGTTCTTCGTCCTCGGCGGCGGAGACCGGGCGACCCTGCCGCTCAACCTCTACCAGGTCGCCAGCGCCCAGCTCTACCTCAACAACTGGCATCTCGTCTTCGCGTACGTCGTGGTGATGAGTTTGCCCATGGTCGCCGTGTTCCTCGTCGGCCAGCGAAAGATCGTGTCCGGAATCACCAGTGGAGCCGTGAAGTGACTGGAGGTCCAGCAGCGTGATCACCCCCACCCGTACGAGATCTCGTACGAGAACCGTCTTGATAGCCGCCGTACTCGGAGCAACCGCCATGGCAGGCACTCTTCCCGCGGCCGGGCCCGCCGCCGCGGCCGATCCACAGCGCCTCACTGTCGACCTCAAAGCCTCCGAGGGCCCGGTGATGCTCGGCGCCAACGGCTCGCTGTACGGGCTGAGCGACGACGGGGTGCCCAGCGATGCCGCGATGGCGCCCCTGAAGATCACGAGCATCTCGCAGAAGCCGGAGGGCGGCGCCCAGCACCCCAACGGTGACGCGCTCACGGTCTCCAAGTCGTTCTTCCGCAACGGCGGCGGCGAGATCAACGTGATGATGCAGGACATCTACGCCAAGTGGCCGTACGAGGACCTCGGCATCGACGACTACCTCCCCAAGGTCGACAAGATCGTCAAGGAGGTCTCGGCCGACCCGAACAGCGACCGCTTCGTCTACATCCCGTTCAACGAGCCCGACCAGATCTGGTACAAGCTGGACGTCGCGGACCAGGCGCAGTACGAGAAGAACCGCGACCGGTTCTTCAAGGACTGGAAAACGGTGTACCACCGCATCCGCGCGATCGACCCGGACGCACGGATCGCCGGTCCCAACGAAGCCGCGTACCACACCCGCCTGTTGAAGGACTTCCTCGCCTTCGCCAAGCGGGAGAACGTGCTCCCCCAGGTGATGACCTGGCACGAGCTGGGCTCCGGCTCGCTGCGCGACTTCCAGGCGCACTACGACGACTACCGCAAGCTGGAGCGCGAGGCGGGCATCGCCCCGCTGAAGATCAACATCGACGAGTACGCCAACCGCCGCGACCTGTCCGTGCCCGGGCAGCTCGTGCAGTGGGTCTCGATGTTCGAGCGCAACAAGGTGTACGCCAACATGGCCTACTGGGACGCGGCCGGCAACCTCAGCGGCCACGTCGTGCGCTCGAACATCCCCAACGGCGGCTGGTGGCTCTTCCGCTGGTACGCGGGCATGACCGGGAACACCGTGAAGGTGACGCCGCCGCAGCCCAACACCATCGACACCCTCCAGGGCCTGGCCTCCCTCGACACCTCCCGCCGCCAGGCGCAGGTCCTGCTCGGCGGCTCCGCGGGTGACTCGGACGTCGTCGTGCGTCACGTCCCCCGGTCGGTGTTCGGACGTACGGTCACCGCGACCGTCGCCGAGGCCGCCTGGTCCGGATACGAGGGGCAGCACGCGGCGCCGCGGGTGCTCGCGCGCACCAAGGTGAAGGTCGCGGAGGACGGTTCGGTGACCGTCCCGCTGCGCGGCCTGCACAAGATGTCGGCGTACCGGGTCGTCCTCACCCCCGGCGGCTCCGGCACCCCGTCCGCCGCCTCCGTCCCGTGGTCGGCGTCGTACGAGGCCGAGGACGCGGCCATCACCGACGGCAAGGTCTACACGCAGGGCACGGTCCAGAACGCCAACGGCTACGCGGCCTCCGGCACCAAGGACGTCGGCTCGCTCAACCAGCCCGGCAGCAAGGTCGCCTTCTCGGTGACGGTCCCGAAGGACGGCACGTACGACCTGGCGATCCTCTACGGCAACCAGTCCGGCGGCCCCGCCACGCAGAAACTGTCGGTCGACGGCGGCGCCCCGGTGACGGTCTCCTACCCCTCCACGGAGAACTGGACGTACCGCGCCAAGAAGGACGTCAGTGTCCAACTGAAGGCGGGCACACACCAGTTGACCCTGTCCAAGGGCGACGCCGAGGTCACCCTGGACCGGATCGACCTGACCACGTGGACGGGCGTGCCCTCCGCCTCCTACGAGGCCACGCTGGCGGACATCAGCGGCAAGCCGTCGTACGACTACACCTCGTCGGCCGGCGTGGGCACGGGCTCCCTGGTCCTGCGCTCCGGTGACAAGGCGGTGTTCGACGTCTACGCCCCGCGCGACGGCTACTACACGGTGGTGCCGCGGACTTCGGCGGCCGTGAAGCTCTCGCTGCACGGGGAGACGGTCACGGCCGCGCCCGGCCGCCCGCTGCGGCTCTACCTGGTCGCGGGCAACAACCGGATCGCTATGACGTCGGGCCACTCCGCCGTCCGCTCCCTCGACGTCTCCGGCGACGGCTCGGCCGCCGGCACCCTCTCCTATGAAGGCGCCTCGGCCACGCTCGCCGGCGGGGCCAAGCTCGTCGAATCCCCGCACGCGTCCGCCGGTTCGTACATCGGCTGGCTCGGCAACAGCCCCTCCAGCACCGCCGAGTTCACGGTGGACGCACCCCGGTCCGGCCGCTATCTGCTGGTCGTCCACTACGCGCACAACGACCGCCGGGACAACGGCCACGCCTACAACACGGACATCATGTCCCGTACGGCGGACATCACGGCCGGGACCGCGGACCCGGTGAAGGTCACCTTCAAGAACACCTGGAGCTGGGACGACTACTGGACCGTCGGCGTCCCGGTCGACCTGGCGAAGGGCGCGAACAAGGTGACGTTCGGCAACGCGAGCGCCTGGGCGCCGAACATCGACCGGATCGAGCTGGGCCGGGTCGTGGGCTGAATCTCGCGGTGACGGGGTCGGTTGCGGAGGAGGGATCTGCTCTCCTCCGCAACCGGCGTGCAAGATCTCTTCCGGCGTCCCCCTATACTTCTACATGCTTGTAGAACGTCAGCACACGCATGTGAGGAGTGGACGCCACCATGGTGTTCAAACGACTGCTCGGCGCGCTCGGCGTGGGCGGCCCCACGGTCGACACGGTCCTCGACCCGGCTCCCGTCCGGCCCGGCGGCACGCTCACCGGTGAGGTCCGACTGGCCGGCGGCAAAGCCGACTTCGACATCGAACACATCACCCTGGAGCTGGTGGCCCGGGTCGAGGCCGAACACGAGGGCGGCGAGAGCGAGGGCGTCGTCGCCTTCGGCCGCTTCACCGTCGGCGGCGGCTTCCGGCTCGCCGAGGGCGAACAGCGCGTCGTGCCGTTCAGCGTGACCCTGCCGTGGGAGACGCCGGTCACCGAACTGCACGGCCAGAGCCTGGGCGTCGTCCTGGGCGTGCGCACCGAGTTGTCGGTGGCAGGCGCGAAGGACAAGGGCGACCTGGACCAGCTGAACGTCGCACCGCTGCCCGTGCAGGAGGCCGTCCTCGAAGCCCTCGGCGGGCTCGGGTTCGGCTTCAGGACGGCCGACCTCGAGTACGGGCGCATCGGCGGCACCGGCCAGCAACTGCCCTTCTACCAGGAGATCGAGCTCGTCCCGTCACCCCACTACGCACACCGGGTCAACGAGATCGAGCTGACGTTCCTGGCGGGCCCGGGCGGTATGGAGGTCGTGCTGGAGGCCGACAAGCGCGGCGGCTTCCTGTCGCCCGGCGGCCACGACGCGCTGACCCGCTTCACCGTCTCTTACGAGGGGGTGGAGCACCAGGACTGGCCCGCGATCGTCGACGGCTGGATCCGGCAACTGGTCGAGCACCGGGCGTCGTACGGCTCCCCTGCCGCGTTCGGCATGGGCGGCCACGGCCACGACGGCCACGACGGCCACGGCGGGCACCACCATGACGGCCGCCGCTCGGGCCCCGGCATGGGAACCGCCGTAGCGGCGGGCGCGGCCGGGCTCGCGGCCGGGGTCGTCGGCGGCATGGTCGCGGACGAAGTGGTCGACGAGGTCGGGGACTTCTTCGAGGGCGAGGAGGCAGAGGAGGGCTGAGGCCCCGCCCCTCAAAGAGGTGTGGCGGCGTGCAGGATGAGCACCATCGTGACGGCGGAGTTCGCGGAGGACATCGCCGACACGGCCGTTCCGGCAGCCGCGCCCCACGCCGCCAGTCCGACCGACGTGAACACCGGGGGCCAGGTGCGTACGGCGGGTGGCGGGCCGAGCAGGGCCGCCACCCGGCGCGGCACCGGGCCCGGAGCGGCGAGTCCCGCGAGTGTGGGCGCCGGGGTGCCCCGGGAGACGAGGGCGGCCGTGCCGATGGCACGCGCCACCGTGCGGCGGCTGCCGATCGCCCGGGCGGCCTCCTCGTCCGCCCACCGCTCGGCCGTGTAGGCCACGGCCGTGCGCAGCGGCCGCAGAAACGGGTTGGCCCGGGCCGCGAGCTGCACCGCGAGCAGGAAGCGGTCGTGCCGGGCGGCGAGATGCGCCCGCTCGTGGGCGAACAGGGCCCGGCGCTCGGCCGGCCGGAGCCGGTCCAGCAGGGCCGTGGTCACCACGACACGCCCCCCGCGCCGACCACGGACACGGTGCCCGCCGCTGCCGCGCCGAACAGCACCGCCCGCTCGACCGTCACGCTGAGCATCGCCGCGCGGAGCGCCACCACCCGGGCGACCGCGACCCGGAACACCACCATCCTGGCGACCGCCACGCAGAACACGACCGCCCCAACGGCCGGCGCCCAGGGCACCACCACCCCGGCGACCACCGGGCAGCGCATACGCGTACGGAACGCCGTCCGGCAGTACGGCCACCTCCGTGTCCGGCAGCCCGGACAGCGCGCGGTGGGCCCGGCGGCGTACCCGGGCATGCCGCCACAGCGTGCGGGCGCAGGCGACGACCACCGCGCACAGCGCGGGAATCGCGGCCTTGCCGACGACCTCGTCGAACGGCACCGCCGCCCGGACCTCGGGGTCCGACCAGCCGTCGGGCAGCGGGTTGCCGGGCAGTTGGGCGGTGCCGACCACCATGACCAGTCCCAGGCACACCGTGCTGCACAGCGCCAGCACGGCGGCCATAGCGGTCAGTAACCGGGTCGCGGTGCGCGGGTGCAGATGCTGTTCGGCCAAGCGTGCGACCGGCCAGGCCGTGAGCGGGAGAACCAGTGGCAGAAAGACGAAGACCCCCATGAGGCTTCAGCCTTCCCCCTCGCCGTGGGCCTGATCCAGCAGGTCACGCAGCAGCCGTTCGTCGTCCGGGTCGAGGCCGGTGAGGAAGCTGGCCAGGACGGCCTCGCGGTCACTCTCGGCGTCCAGCACCTTGCGCATCTTCCGGGCGGCCAAGCCCGCTTGGTCCGAGGCGGGTGTCCAGGCGAAGGACCGTCCCACCCGCTCCCGGGTGACCGCGCCCTTGCCCAGCAGCCGGGTCAGGATCGTGATCACCGTCGTGTACGCGAGGTCACCGCCGAGGCGTTCCTGCACCCAGCCGGCCGTCGCCGGGCCGTCCGCCTCCCGCAGTGCCGACAGCACCAGCGCCTCCAGCTCGCCCTGCCCCCGCCGGGGACGCTGTCGGGGATCCGTCACCGCCCTGCCTCCCTTCGCCGCCCTGCCTTGCCCGTGCGGACATCGTATAGATCCGCGGGACCGACCCCTTCTACTTCTACAGTGCTGTAGATTTTAAGGCGGTGTACCGACATCCGACACAGCAATCGACAAGGAGACCATGTGGCCGATCCGCCCCGCCTCCACCCCGAGGACCGCGCGGACTTCGAAGCGGTACTGGATCTGGCGCTGACCACCGCGGACATCCATGGCACCGTGCGCGCCGATCCGACCGGCCGGACGGCCGCGCACCTGCGCGCCCACGCGCTCGCCCATGCCAACGACATCACGGCGGCGGTCGGTGAGCCGTACCGCGCCTACCTCGCCGTGCGGACCGCCGCCCGGCAGGACGCACGGCGCCCGCTCGCCTCCGGCAGTCTGCTGCCCGCCCTCGCGGTGCTCACGCCGCTGGTGGCGGCGACGTCCGCCGGGGCTCTGCTCCTGCTCGGCAGCCTGCTCCAGGTCGCGGACGCACCGGGCCCGTTGCCCGGATCGCTCGTCGCGGCCGGCTGGACGCTGGCACTCGTCGCGGCCCTGACCGGCCTCCTCTCTCTGGCCGCGCTGCTGCGCTCGGCCCTGGGCGGGCGGGCCGACCGCGTGGAGCACGCCCGGCTGGCCTGGCGGCAGGCCCTGCTCGACCGCGGCATGCTGCCCCATCTACGCCGGCATACGGCGGTCGCACTTTCCGAGGCGGGGATCACACCGTGCTCCCCGCCCGATACGCTCGCGCCGTGCCCGGCCCGGGCGAGAAAGGACACACCATGTTCGGACTGAGCGAGCTCGCGATCCTCCTCATCGTCGTCATAGCCGTGATCGGGGCCAGGAAGCTGCCCGAACTGGCCCGGTCGGCCGGCAAGTCCGCCCGCATCCTCAAGGCCGAGGCACGCGCCGCGAAGGACGAGGAGGCCGGTGAGGGCGCCGCGCCGCGGGTGGTCCCGGGCGAGATCGTCCCGCCGCGCACGGGCACGACCCCGCCCGGCGCGCGGGCGGCGGACGCCCCGGACCCCCGCTGATCCGTCCCCTGCCTACAGCGTGCGCTCCAGGCGGTCGGCCACGAGCTTGACGAAGCGTGCGGGGTCCTTGGGCTGGCCGCCCTCGGCGAGCACCGCCAGCGTGTGGAGCAGCTCGGCGGACTCGACGAGGCCGGAGCGGTCCTCGCGCTCCTGGTACGCCTGGTTCAGGTTCTTCACCAGCGGGTGGCCGGGGTTGAGTTCGAGGATCCGCTTGGTGCGCGGCACCTCCTGGCCCATCGCCCGGTACATGTTCTCCAGCGCCGGGGTCAGGTCGTGCGCGTCCGAGACGACGCAGGCCGGGGAGACGGTGAGCCGCGACGACAGGCGCACCTCCTTGATGTCCTCGTCCAGCTGCTCCCGCATCCAGCCGAGGAGACCGGCGTACTCCTCGGCCCGCTTCTCCCGCTCCCCGTCGGCCTTCTCGTCCTTCTCGCCGTCGAGGTCGATCTCGCCCTTGGCGACGGAGCGCAGCTTCTTGCCCTCGTACTCGCCGACGGCGTCGACCCACACCTCGTCGACGGCGTCGGTGAGCAGCAGGACCTCGATGCCCTTGTCCCGGAACGCCTCCATGTGCGGGGAGTTCTCGATGCTCTGCCGGGACTCGCCGGTGATGTAGTAGATGTCCTCCTGGCCGTCCTTCATCCGCTCCGCGTACTGCGCGAGCGTGGTCGGCTCGTCCTCGGCGTGCGTGGTCGCGAACGACGCGACGGCGAGGATGGCGTCCCGGTTCTCGGAGTCGGTGACCAGGCCCTCCTTCAGTACCGTGCCGAACTCGCGCCAGAACGTGGCGTAGCGGTCGGTGTCCTTGGCCTTGATCTCCTTGACCGTGGACAGGACCTTCTTCGTCAGCCGGCGCTGCATCATCCGGATGTGCCGGTCCTGCTGGAGGATCTCGCGGGAGACGTTGAGCGAGAGGTCCTGCGCGTCGACGACGCCCTTGACGAAGCGGAGGTAGGGCGGCAGCAGCGCCTCGCAGTCGTCCATGATGAAGACGCGCTTCACATACAGCTGGACACCGCGCTTGAAGTCCCGCGTGAACAGGTCGTGCGGGGCGTGCGAGGGGACGAAGAGCAGGGCCTGGTACTCGAAGGTGCCCTCGGCCTGGAGCCGGATCGTCTCCAGCGGCTCGCGCCAGTCGTGGCTGATGTGCTTGTACAGCTCGTGGTACTCGTCGTTCGACACCTCCTCGCGCGACCGTGCCCACAGGGCCTTCATCGAGTTCAGCGTCTCGGGCTCGGGCGCGTCCTCGCCGTCGCCTGACTCCGGGACCATCCGGATCGGCCAGGTGATGAAGTCCGAGTACCGCTTGACGATCTGCTTGATCGTCCACGGCGAGGTGTAGTCGTGGAGCTGGTTCTCCGGGTCGGCGGGCTTGAGGTGGAGGGTGACGGAGGTGCCCTGCGGCGCGTCGTCGACCTTCTCCAGCGTGTACGTGGACTCGCCGCGCGACGTCCAGCGGGTCCCCTGGCTCTCGCCGGCCCGCCGGGTCACCAGCGTCACCTCGTCCGCCACCATGAAACCGGAGTAGAAGCCGACGCCGAACTGGCCGATGAGCCCCTCGGCGTTGGCCGCGTCCTGGGCCTCCCGCAGCTCCTTCAGGAAGGTGGCCGTACCCGAGTTGGCGATGGTGCCGATGAGCTGTCCGACCTCGTCGTACGACATCCCGATGCCGTTGTCCCGCACCGTGAGGGTCCGGGCGTCCTTGTCGACGTCGATCTCGATGTGCAGGTCGGAGACGTCGGCGTCGAGGGAGTCGTCCCGCAGCTTCTCCAGGCGCAGTTTGTCCAGCGCGTCGGAGGCGTTGGAGACGAGCTCCCGCAGGAACACATCCTTGTTCGAGTAGACCGAGTGGATCATCAGCTGGAGCAGCTGACGTGCCTCTACCTGGAACTCAAACGTTTCGGTCGTCATGGTTCGCGAATACCTCACAGGTCCCACAGTCGCCTGAACTGGTGGCAGTCACTTTAAAACACCACGTCAGGCCGGGACCCGGAAGTCAGACGAGGTGGGCGAAAACCACCAGATTCTCGGTGTAATCCCGGGCCTGACGGTCGTAGGCACCCGCGCAGGTGATGAGCCGGACCTGCGCGTCGGGGGTGTCGCCGTACACGCGCTCGCTGGGGAAGTCTGCCTTCTCGAAGGACTCCGCGTCGTCGACCACGAAGGTCGCCCTGCGGCCGTCGGCTCGCGCCACGTGGAACCGGTCGCCCTTCTTCAGCTGGCTGAGCCCCGCGAACACGGCCGGGGACGTCGCGGTGTCCACATGCCCGGCGATGATCGCCGTTCCGGGCTCGCCGGGCGAGACGCCCTTGGCGTACCAGCCGACGAGGTTGGTGTCGTCGGCCGGAGGGGGTTCGAGCTGACCCGAACGGCCGATGGCGAGGTCGGTGAAAGGCGCGTTCACCGAGATCTTGGGGATGTACAGGCGAACCGGCCTGGACCGCGGCAGCCGGGGGCCGGTCCCGGACGGGACGGCCCGGTGCGGCGCCGCGGCCGAGGGCGGCGCGTCGGGCACGGCTGGCGCGGTGGAGGCGGCCGTCGGGACGGCCGGTGGGGCGTGCGGCGGACCGCCCGCGTCGGACGACGACTCACCACGGCCGGCGACCAGACTCACGGTCAGGACCAGGGCGACGAGACCCCAGAGAACCGACACGACTGTGCGGAATCGTCGCTTCGACGGCGGGGGGCCTGGCTCGGCGGGAGAGGGAGGAGGGCTGGCTGCCATCGGAGACCACCTCATTCGGACACGGCAGCGGAACGGACACGGCAGGCGGGAGGACGAGCCGGGCCGCCGCGACGCGAGGAGCACGTGCGGCGGCCACGGCGGCTATGCGGTCAGGCCTCGGTCATGCCACGCCCCGTGAGGCCTTCTGGCGGCGCAGGGCGTACAGGCCGGTGCCGGCCACCGCCAGCACCGCGAGACCGCCGGCGGTGACGCCCGGTGCGTCGGCAAGTCCGCCGCCACCGGTGTGCATCCCGCCGCGCGGCTTGTGGTGCTTGTCGCCGTGCCAGGTGCCCTTCTCGTGGTCGTCGTGCTTGCCGTGCTCGTCGCCGAACTCGTCCTTGCCGTGCTTGTCCCCGAAGCCGTCCTCGTGGTGCTTGTCGCCCCAGGGGCCGTCGCCTCGCTCGCCTTCCCAGTCGTCCGAGTTCACCGCGGTCAGCGCTCCGCCACCCGTGTGCACTCCGCCGCGCGGCTTTTCGTGCTTGCCGTGCTCGAAGTCCTTCCCGTGGTCGTCGTGCTTGCCGTGGTCGTCGTGCTTGCCGTGCTCGTCCCCCTTACCGTGCTCGTCTGCCTTGCCGTGCTCGTCTCCCTTGCCGTGCTCGTCTCCCTTGGCGTGCTCGTCTCCCTTGGCGTGCTCGTCTGCCTTGCCGTGCTCGTCTGCCTTGCCGTGCTCGTCTCCCTTGCCGTGCTTGTCGCCGAACTCGTCCTTGTGCCCGGACTGGTCGGAGTCGTGGTCCGTGTTCACCGCGGTCAGCGCTCCCCCACCCGTGTGTACCCCGCCGCGCGGCTTGTGGTGCTTGCGGTCCTTGTCGTGCTCCTTGCTGTAGGAAGTGGTGTCGTGGTCCTTGTCACCCATCGTCACGGCGTAGGCGGTGGGTGCGGTGATCGCGAGGGCGGCCGTGGCCGTGGCCGTCGCGAGCAACATGCGAGCAGAGCGCATCGATGAGTCCTTCCGTCGCGGGCCGGGCGCTGACGCCTCGCCAGCTCACGAGACCGGCCTCGACGTGAACTACCGTCAGTCATGCCGGGCCGTCCCACCATCCAGGGCGTACACACGGGTTACGACCACACCCTGATGGCGGCACCCGCCCCGGCCCGGTCCGGCCCGAAAGATCGCCACCTCTCGCCCGTTACGGCCGTCTCCTACGGCGACACGGGGGCGGGGTCCGCTTGCCTCCGGACCAGCGGCGGGAGGCGCTCATGGCCATGGTCGGCCTGTTCTGGTTCGGCGAGGACTCGGTGTACGTGGGGGCCGAGCCCGGGCGGACGGCCTCCGGGGTGCGGCTGTCCGAGGACGGCGTCGAGACGCTGGGGCCGGCCGGGGCGGGTTCGGGACGTGGGACCAGGTGATCCGGATCGAGGCGCGCGACGTGCCCGTGCGGTCCGGGGTGCGGAGGCTGGCGTCCATGGCCTTCGACACCGCGCTCGTCCTGGTCACGGGGGGCGGCGATCTGCCGCCCGCGTTCTCCGTGGAGGTGGCGAAGGCCGAGGCGACCGTCGAGGTCGCTGTACATGCGGCCGTCGCCGGAGGGATCTAGCTGCCCTCCGACTACGAGCTCTCCATCACCCTCCTCCAGCGGCTCGCCGACGGCGGCACCGAGATCGGCGACCTCCTCGCCTGGGGCCGTGACCACGCGGCCGAGGGCACTCCGCCGCGCGAGGAACGCGAGGTGCTGATGCGGAAGTGAACCGGGGCGTAGTGCCTGTCCGCGGCGCGCGTCACCATCGCCTCTGCCTCTGACGCCCCAGGCGGCTCGGGTCCGGGTCGACCAGTTGGGCCGCCATGCCGACGAGGACCAGCCCGGCCGCGATGAGCAGCCCTTGTGCCAGTGCGATGCCGGAGCCCAGCACGGCCATGCCGAGGGCCAGCGCCCACCAGGATCCGGTACGCCGGTACTCCCGGGGCCGGGCCGGGCGGCCGGACCTCATGGCCCGGGTGAACCTGGGGTCCTCCCGCTCGAGTCGTGATTCGAGGTCGACGAGACGTTCGTCTTCGGACTGGGGCACGGCTTCTCCTTCCCGGCCCGACAGCGTTTCGAGGCAGGGCACAGCCGAGGCCATGGCCAGTCCTGGGGTGTCGGGCCGCGTGACGGTGCGGAGGGAGACAGCCCGCCGACGCAGCGGCGCGACCGGTCTCACCAGGGCCTCAGCTTCTCCCCCTCCAGCGACGTCCGCCATCAGGCCCCATCCTCATCCTTCCCGGTGGCCGCCCCGTACGAACGCCGTGCCGTAAGGCGGATGTTCGGTCCCAGGACGGGTGGTGGCACGGATGGCGGCGCGGCCGGACAGCGCACACGCTAAATCACGACGGTGTCGAGGAGGCGGGCGTCGGCCACGGTCGCGTACCAGAACACGCACGAGATCGATCGGCCTGCTGCGTCCGGGGCGGTGTCCGGTGGTCGGTGGCCGGGCGGAGGCCGCCGAGCGGATCACGGCGTTCGACACGACGCTCTTCGAGTCCCTCGCCGCCGGCCTTGGCCTCGGCCCAGGCCCGGGCGAGAGCACCGAAGTGCGCCTGACCGTCCCCGTACGTGATCCCGACCGGAACGGCCGACCATGACCGACACCTCCCCCACGCGCATCGTGCTCGCCGACGACGACGCCCTGGTGCGCCGCGGCGTCCGGCTCACCCTGGACGCCGAACCCGACCTCACCGTGGTCGCCGAGGCGGAGCTGCCCGGGGACGCGGATTCTCGTCCTGACCATGTACGACAACGAGCAGTTCTTCTTCGAGGCCCTCGGTGCCGGTGCCTCGGGCTACGTCCTGAAGTCCGGCGCGGACCGCGATCTGGTCGAGGCGTGCCGGGCCACCATGCGGGGCGAGCCGTTCCTGTACCCCGGTGGGTCGACGCGCTCGTCCGGGACTGTCTCGAGCGCGCCCGGGACGGCCGCGCACTGCCCTCCCGGCCCATCACCGACCGCGAGGAGGAGATCCTCAAGCTCGTCGCCGAGGGCCACACCTCGCAATGATCGCCGAGTTGCCGGTCATCAGCCCCAAGCCGGTGGAGCGTCACCGCGCCAACCTGCTCCAGAAGCTCGGCCTGAAGGACCGTCTGGAGCTGACCAGTTTCGCCATCCGCGTCGGGCTGATCGAGCCCTGGGAGCGCCCGGGGGCCGACTGCCTAGCGCTCGGCTGGCTCGGGCTGAGGAGCGGAGGGTGCGCTGTCGTCCTGGGGCTCGATGTCGTACGACGGGGCCCTGCGACCGGACAGGAGGCCCTGGCCGGCCCGGAGCGCGCGGGCGAGCAGGTGGGCCCGGCCGGCGGCGATGGGGCCGAGGATCGCGAGGACGAGCACGTACGCGGCGATGAACGGGGCCAGGCGTGCGTCGAGTCCGGCGGTGGCGGCCATGGCGCCCAGGATCAGCGCGAACTCCCCGCGGGCCACGAGGGTGGTGGCGATCTCGGCGGCGGGCTCGGTGCCGTAGCGGTACACGCGGGCGACGAGGAGTCCCGCGGCGACGTTCATGACGACGGTCAGTGCCGCCGCCGCGGTGACCGGTCCGACGACGGACACGATGTCGCCGGGGTCGATGGAGAGACCGAAGGCGAAGAAGAAGATCGCCGCGAAGGCGTCGCGCAGCGGATGCACGAGTTTCCGGATCCGCGGGCCTGAGGGCGTGCCAGGCCAGGATCAGGCCGACCATGAAGGCGCCGATGGCGTCGGCGACTCCGAGGACCTCGGCGACTCCCGCCACGAGGACGGCCGCGCCGAGGAAGCTGATGACGAGCAGTTCGTTGTCGCGGGTCGCCATCAGACGGCCGGCCAGCTTGGTGCCGTGGCGGGCGGCCGCGGCCAATACCAGCAGGAAGCCGAAGGCCTTGGCGCTCTGGAGGACCGTGTCGCCGACGCCCTGGGCGCCGCTGATGACCGGCTGGAGCGCGGCGAGGTAGAGGGCCAGGAAGATGTCCTCGACCACGATGACGCCCAGGATGAGGCGGGTCTCCGGGCGGCCGATGCGGCCTTGGTCGATGAGGATCTTGGTGACGATGGCGGACGACGAGATCCCCAGGACACCGGCGAGCACCAGCGCCTCGCGGACGCCCCAGCCCAGGGCGAACCCGAAGACCAGCCCCGCGCCGACGTTGAGCAACAGGTAGATGCCGCCCGCGGTCAGCAGGCGCCGGCCTCCGCTCTTGAGGTCGTCGAGGTGGAACTCGAGGCCCAGGTAGAACAGCAGCAGCACCAGCCCGAGCGCGGAGAGCATCTCGAAGTCGTGTGCGTCCTCGACTATGACCAGGCCCGGGGTGTGCGGGCCGAGCAGGATGCCCGCGAGCATGAACAGCGGGATCGTCGGAAGTCCGATTCTGCCGCCGAGGCGGGCGAGGAGGGCGGCGGCCAGGAAGGCACCGCCCATGGCGAGGAGGCTGTCAGCGTGTCCCACGGGTCACCGCCTTCGCGGGCGCGCAGGGGGCGGATCGTTTCACCGTGCGGGAATGGATAGGGGCTCCTCCTTCGTGGGGCTGGGTCGGACGGCGTCGTGCGCGTCTCGGCGCCACCTGAGGCCGCGGCCGTGACAACCGACGCGAGCCTCGGCGACGCTGCCAGCCTCACACGGGCGCAGGGCCCATGACCATCGGTGCCAGCACCCATTTCCGGACGGGGGCGGCATTCATTCCCGGGCGTTGTCCGCACCAATTCCCGGACGGCGCGGCACCCGTTCCAGGCCGATGCCCGCACCCGCTCCCGGGCGGGGGCGACACCCATCTCCGGATGGGGCGGCACCCCTCTCCCTGTCACACGTCCCGGTGGTCGATGCCCAGCAGGCTCGCCGCCGCCCTGAAGTCGGCCGCGTGGTGGCCGACCGCGAGGGACCAGTGGTGGCCGACCCCCGTGGCGCTCCACGCGTCCACCCATTCGCCGGGATCGCGGCCGAAGTCGACGCGGCTGGTGGTGTTGCCGATCTCCAGCAGGGGTCCCGGTACGACGGTGCCCTCGGAGGTGACGAAGGACAGGCTGCCATCGGCGTCCTGGCCGAGGCCGAGCAGGGTGACGGGTCCGTGCTGGACGTCGAACTCGACGCTCACGCCCCAGCCGCGCTTGCCGTGGTAGACGCCGAGCCCGCGCAACAGGGGGTCGCGGGCGCTGACCGCGAGGTGGGCGGGTCCGTCGTGGCCCATCTCCACGACGCCGTCCTCGAAGTTGAGGGCCTGGATCTCGGTGAAGGAGCCTCCGGCGCCGACGCTCTGGGAGGCGAGCTGGGCGACGCTGGTGCGCAGTTCGTACTCCCCGGCCGCCGGCACGCCCCGGGCCGTCAGCAGGGAGGCACCCAGGATCATGCCGGCGCCGAGCCGCTCGTGCAGCTCCCCGTCCAGGCCCCGGTGGTAGTACGCGAGGCTGTCGAGCTGGAAGTCCGCCACGAGCCGGTCCAGGGCGACCGACACGGTCGCGCCCCAGGCGAAGTCCTCCTCCACCACGCTGTCGTCGAGGGTGAAGACCTGCCGGGCGAGTGCCATCCGCTCCCTGGTCTCCTTCTCGGTCACGCGCTCCACCCGGTGCCGCAGGTCGTCGAACTCCAGCACCTCCACATGCGACCCGAACGTCGCGGACAGCATCGTCGGATCGGTCTGCACGTCGAGCATGCCGGGGTACACGTGTCCCATGAGGCCGTGCCGGGCGTGCCGGAGCGCGGCGCGGATGTGCGCGGCCCGGATCCACTGTTCGATGCGCCGCCAGGCGGACTCCTGCCGCAGCCAGCCCGAGACCGACCGGAAGGGGATACCGGCGCGCCGGAAGACGTTGCCGACCTCGGGGACGGGGCACTGCCCGCAGTAGGCCAGCCAGGCCCCGGTGTCGAAGGAGGCGTGGTCCATCCTCTCGGTCGGCTGTAGATCGATGACCATGACCGGCGCGTGCGAGCGCTGCGCGATGGGCAGCACCATCGACGAGGTGAGGTATGTCGTCAGGAACAGCACGATCAGGTCGCAGTCGGCCCTGCGCAACTGCTCGGCGGCGCGCGCTCCTTCCCGGGCGTCGGAGACGAACCCGGCGTCGGTCACCTCGGCGTCCATCCCCCGGAAGCGCTCGGCGACGTAGGCGGCAGACTCCTTCAGTTGCGGCAGGAGCCCGGGGAACTGCGGCCAGTACGTGCCGAGTCCGCCGGCGACCAGTCCGATCCGGGTGCGGCGCCGTGTGACCGGCGGGAGCAGGTCGTGCAGGGCGGCGGCCCGTCCGGCGGTGCGGTCCGCGGTCGTTGCCATGATCGGTGCTCCTTGTCGGGTCTGCTGCGGCTCAGGTGCTGGGGACTCGCAGGTCCGCTCTGTCCTGCGCCGCGCCGGTGGAACGGGGGACCAGGACGCGGATGATGAACACGCCCGCGAACGCGGCCACCGTCATGCAGGCGGTGATCGTCCAGAGCAGGACGGACGGGCTGTAGTCGGCCAGGGCGGGAGTGAAGAACGCGGCGACCGCGAAGACCCCCCGGGAGAGGGCGTAGGTGAAACCCTGGGTGGTGCCGCGAGTGTCCGCGGGCAGCGTGAGCTGCGACCACACCTTGTAGTTCGCCTCTCCGGCGAAGGCGTTGGAGAGTTGGTAGAGCACGAAGAAGACGAGCATGCCGACGAGCGCGCCCGCGGTCAGGGACGCGATGACGAAGGCGAGGATCTGCACCACGGCGGCCACGTGGAACAGCCGGTCCCGCCAGGGGCTGTCGGCGACGCGGACGAAGGCGAAGGTGAGCAGCACGCCGATCGGGATGAAGGCCAGGTTGATTCCGGTGGCCAGGCTCTGTGAGGCGTCGCTGACGGTGACGAGGAGATAGGTGCCGAACTGGCCGAAGGTGTTGGCCCCGAGGCCCCAGGTGACGTAGAAGACGAACGTCGCGGTCATCGGCAGCAGCGCGGCGCGCGTCCAGATGTTCTTCAGGGAGCTGCGGCTGGGGGCGGCCGCCGTCTCCTCCTTCGTGTCCTGTTCGGCGGACAGCTTCAGGCGGGAGCGCAGGGCCCAGGTGACGAGCGCGGCGACGGCGAGTTGTCCGGTGATGAGCCGGGCCCCGGTCATGCCCGTGGTGGACAGGACGAAGCCGAGGAAGATGGCGACGGCGATGCCCAGCATCCACATGACCTGTGTGAAGGCGACGAGCCGTCCCCGGGCCCAGGAGGGCGCGGCGTCCGAGACCACGGCCAGGGACGTCGGCAGGTCGGCGCCGGCCGCGAGTCCCGCGACGAGGACGCCGATCAGCAGCGTGATGTCGTCGGGCGCCAGCGTGATGACGATCGCCCCGAGGGCGAAGCAGAAGATGTCCCAGTTGTAGACGCGGCGGCGGCCGAAGAGGTCGGCGAGCCGGCCGCCGACGAGGGATCCGACGGCGATGCAGCCGGTGACGATCGCGCTGATCGCACCCGCCATCCACACGCCCATGTCGTAACTGTCGCGGTAGATGGCCAGGTTGACGGAGATGCTGACGATCAGCCCGGCGTCGAGATAGGAGGCCATGCCCGACAGGGCGGCGGCCTTCCAGAGCGGTTTGGGGATGGGGCGGGTACCGGCCATGATGCGACTCCGTCGTCTGGTGACATCGCGGTTCCGGGGGCCTGGTCGCAGCGAATATAGGGCGAGAAAAACGTTGCAACAAGGTGTCGCGCAGACATCGGCTGCCGCGTGTCGGCTCACGCCGTGCCGTCCTCGGTTATGGCATGACCGTTCGAGGTCGCCTACGGTGAAGGTGACCTAAAAACGTTTTAGGGGAAGGACCGCGTCCGTGATCTCCCCCGCGCTCCGGCAGCTGTTCGATGATCCGCCCCGCGATTTCGGCCCCGCTCCCCTGTGGTGGTGGTCGGGTGCGAAGGTCACCCGCGAGCGACTCGCCTGGCAGATGCGGGCGTTCGCCGAGGGCGGTGTCCACAACCTCGTCGTGATCAACCTGGCCCCGGCCGGCCCGACGTTCGGCGCCCGGGCCGACGATCCGGCGTGGTTCGGCGAGGAGTGGTGGGCTCGCTTCACCGACGCCTGCGAGATCGCCGCGGAGTTGGGCACCCGCCTGTGGTTCTACGACCAGATCGGGTTCTCCGGCGCCAATGTGCAGGGCGGTGTGACACGGCGTCATCCCAAGGCCAGGGGCTGTGCGCTGCGCTGCCGCGAGGTCACCGTCTCCCGCGGCACGGTCGCCCTGCGGGATGCCGAGACCCCACTGGCCGCGTACACCGCGCGCGGCAGGCGCCTGGACCTTGCCATGGACGGCCCGGGCACCCTGGCCGTCGCCGCCGCCGACGGAACCGGCGTACAGCTCGTCACCACCGTGCCGACGGCGTTCGACTACCTGGACCCGCACGCCGTCGGCCTGTTGATGGACGCCGTGCACCACGAGTACGACCGCCGTGTGCCCGAGCACCTGGGCACCGTCATCGCGGGCAGCTTCCAGGACGAACTGCCGGGCACGAACGCCTGGAGCCACCGCTTCGCCGACGAGTTCCGCACCCGGCGGGGCTACGACCTGCTCGACCACCTGTCGGCCCTGTTCGGCACGGACGCCACCGTGCCGAAGACGAAGATCCGCGCCGACTACTACGCGGTCCGCGCGGAACTCACCGAAGAGGCCCTCTTCCGGCCGCTGGCCGCATGGCACCGCGAGCGCGGGATGCTGCTGGGCAGCGACCAGAGCCACCCCGCCCGTGCCGGACACCCGGTCCAGTCGACGCAGATCTACACCGACTACTTCCGCACCCACCGCTGGTACGGCGCCGCGGGCAGCGACCACCACGGCGACGCCAAGGTGCACTCCTCCATGGCCCACCTCTACGGCCACGAGCGCGTGTGGATCGAGGCGTTCCACTCCTCCGGCTGGGGCGGCACGCTGGAGGACACCTACCACTGGCTGCTGCCGTTCCTGCGCAGCGGCGCCAACCTGTACAACCCGCACGCCAGTTACTTCGGAACGGCGGGCGGCTGGTTCGAGTGGGCCCCGCCGTCCACCGACTGGCGCCAGCCGTACTGGAGGCAGTACCCGGCGTTCTCCCGGGCCGTGGCCCGGATCTGCTCGATCATGTCCTGGGGCAGCTACGCGGCCGACGTGGCGGTCCTGCACCCGACCGCGACCATGCAGGCCCTCGTCCCGCTGGACGCGCCCGTGCAGCACTTCGGCGACGGCCGGCTGGGCGACGGCCACGCCGACGCCGACCAGACGCAGCGCCACTACCTGGACCTGTGCGGCACGAACAACTGGCTCGCTCCGCACCCCGGCGCCCTGGACCGGCGCGGCGTCTCCTTCGACGTCGTCGACGACGACTCGGTGCAGCGCGCCAAGGCCGCCGACGGCGCCCTGCGGATCAGGGACCTGGCGTACCGCGCGGTGCTGCTGCCGTCGGCGAGCGTGCTGGAGGAGGAGACGGCACGGCGGCTGACCGAACTGCTCGACGCGGGTGGCCGCGTCGTCGTCGTGGGCCGTCCGCCGGCGACGGCCGCCGGCCGGTTGGGCGACGACTCGGTGGTGGCGGCCCTGCTGGCGCATCCCCGGCTGGAGCGGGTGCGCGACCCGGAGTCCGGCGCGGCGGCCGTGGCCGACGCGGCCGGTCACGCCACGGGCGACGTGCCGTTGCTCGTCAGGCGGACGGGCAACGAGGCGGTGGCGCTGGTCACGGCGGCCTTCCCCGAGATCGGCGCGCATCCGCTGCGGACCGGCGCCTCCCCGTCGGGCGATGCCCTCGCCACCACGTCCGTCACCGTGCGGACCGCGGTCGCCGAGGCCGAGGTCTGGAATCCGGCGACCGGCTCCCGCTCCCCCGCGCACGTCACCGTCTCCGCCGACGGCGGCGTCTCGACCATCGACGTGCCGCTGGACGGCGCCCCCGCGGCTCTGGTGGTGTGGCGCGAAGGCCGGCCGACGGCCACGCGTCGTCCTCAACGGCAGACGCCCGCCCAGGAGGTCGACGTCTCGACCGGCTGGCACGGCCGGCTGGTCCCCACCATGGACAACACCTGGGGCGATCTGGCCCTGCCTCCGGGTTCGCCGGTGGACGAGCCGCAGATCTGGAGCATGGAGTGGACCGAGGGCGGGACGTGGGAGCGGACCCGGGTCACGTACGGCAACCGGGTCCGCGTCCTGCCGCCGGTGCCGCTCGGTCAGGTGCCCGAGCCGCTGGACACCGCGTCGGTGGAGCGGATCCTGGCCGGTGAACTGCCCCTCGTGCCACCCGACGCGGGCTGGGACGTCGCCGTGCACTCGTCGAGCCGGGGCATCCCGGACCCGGGCGGGCTGCTGGGCCTCAAGGGGCTGGTGAACGAGGAGTTCGTCCGCGTGCCGGTGCCGGGAGGCGGAACGGCCGCCCGGGTCCGGGCGATCGTGGAGACCGGCCACCGGGGGCCCGCCGAACTGCACGTCGGCGCGGAGTGCGTCAAGCGGGTGTGGTGGAACGGCGAGCCGCTGGAGCCGAGCGGCGGCGGCTACCTGGCCTCCGCCCGGGTCACGGTGGCCCGGGACCGCAACGTGCTCGAGTACGAACTGTCCGACGCCCAGAGCCGCCCCTCGACGATCTCGGCCGCCGACGACACGCCCCTGGGCAGCTTCTTCTGTCTGTCGGAGCCGGGCGGGCTCGGGCGGCGTCCGCGGTTCATGCGGCCACCGGACGGGGTGCGGCCGGACGGCCGCGTCACCTATCGGGCGCGGCTCCGGGTGCCGGGCGACGACGCACGGACCGTACTCGTCGTCGGTGCCGCCTCGGCGGTCACCGTGCTGCTCGACGGGGACGTCGTGGCCCGGCAGGAGAAGGTGGAGTACTACGAGGCGGACTGGGGCGCCGTGCCGATGTTCTTCCGGCACGAACCCGCGCTCGGGGCGGGTGAGCACACCCTGGAGGTCGTGGCCGACAGCGCCGACGCCCGGGACGCGGTGTTCGTCGACCTGGTGGTGCGTTCCGGGGACGGGGTGACGGCCCTGGTCAGCGGCGCCGGCTGGGAGGCCGAGTCGGGCGGCCGGCGGGGCGGACCGTCGAGGACGAGCGCAGGCGGGGCGAGTTGCAGCACTGCCACGCCGTGGTACGGCCGCACCCGCTGCCGGACACCGGGTGGCTCACCGGCCGGCCGGTGCTCGGCGGCACCGTATGGCCGTCGCGGTCCACCGACGACGTCCACGCGGCGCCGCAGCGCTTCCGGTTCACCGTGCCGGCGGGAACGGTGTCCCTCGACCTGCCGCTGGCGCTCCGCGCGAGCGTGCGCGTCGGGGACGGACCGGAACTGCCCCTGGACGACGAGCAGCTGACGCTCCGTCGACCACACTCGGCGCCCACGCCGGTCGAGGTGGTCACGGAACCCACGGCGGTCCTGCGGGGCGGCTCCGCCTGGCGGGGGCCGGTGCGCGTGCGTGCCGTACCGGCGCCGCTGCCCCTGGGGGACTGGCGGGAGCTGGGGCTGGGCGGTTGGAGCGGAGGCGTGACATACGCGCGGGCGCTGGAGGTGCCCTCGGGGCCCGACCCCGTGCTGGATCTCGGGCGGGTGCGGGGCAGCGTGGAGGTGTCGGTCGACGGGGAGCCGGCCGGTGAGGCGTTCTGCGCGCCGTACCGCTTCCCGTTGCGCGGTGCCGCCGGGCGTACCGTCCGGCTGGAGGTGACCGTCCGGGGCACGCTGGCGCCGTATCTCGCGGAGGCCACGCCCACGGCCTGGGCCTTCGACTCCCAGGCGTCGTCGGGGTTGTGGGGACCGATCACGCTGCGGATCCCGCCCTGGCCGGAGGGCGGGGGCTAGGGCCTGTCGTTCGGATCAGGCCGCAGGAAACTGACGGTGGTGGTCGATGCCGGTGAGCGGGGTCTGGTGCGTGCAGCTGCAAGGCGGAGGAGGGCGTCGACGCGATGGGGGTCCCCCCTGCTCGAGCGGAGTCGAGAGCTTGGGGGAGTCGGCAACCGACGACAACGCGGCAGATGCGCGTGCCAGACCCCGCGTCTGCGGCGTGATCCAAACGACAGGCCCTAGTCGCCGGCGGCCGGTCGGGTGGAGTCGCGCAGGACGAGGCCGGGGGCGAAGACGCGGGTCTCGTGGACGTGGTCCGCGCGGGCCTCGATCTCGTCGAGGAGCATCTCCACGGCCGCCCGGCCGAGGTCCTCGACCGGCTGCCGGACCGTCGTGAGGGTGGTGGCGCCGAAGCTCGCGATGTCGAGATCGCCGTAGCCGACCACCTGTACGTCCTCGGGGATGCGCACGCCCCGGTCGGTCAGTCCGCGGCACAGGCCCGCCGCGAGGAAGTCGTTGGTGCAGAAGATGCCGTCGGGCAGTTCCCCGAGGTCGTGCGCGATCTGCGTGCCGTACGCGACGGTCATGCGCTCGGCGACGACCTGGTCCAGCCGGGCCTCACGTCGGCTGCGCACGGCCTGCCGGGCGCCCTGGTAGCGGTCGGCGCACTGGCGTATCCCGCGCTCGCCGTTGACGACGAGGACGTCGCGTGCCCCGCGGTCGAGGAGGTGCTGTACGGCGATCCGGCCGCCGGCGATGTCGTCGACGGAGGCCGAACAGCCCTCCCGGTCGGGCATCGCGCGGTCGGCCAGGACGAGCGGGATGCCCCGCTCACGGAGCCGGGCGAGCCGGCCCGGGTCGGCGCTGAGCGGCACGACGACGACGCCGACGGCCCGCTGCTCGACGAGCATGCTGAAGTAGCCCTGCTCCCGCTCCGGGGCGTCCCCGCTGTGGCACAGGACGAGGGAGTAGCCGTGGTCGTAGGCCGCGTCCGCGGCGCCCCGGGCGATGCGCGCGTAGAAGGAGTTGGTCACGTCGGGCAGCACCAGGCCGATGGCCGAGGCGCGCCCGGTGCGCAGGCCGGCGGCTCCCGGGTGGGGGACGTAGTCGAGCGCGGCGACGGCGACGCGGACGCGCTCGGCGGTCTGTGCGTTGACGCGCTCGGGCCGGTTGAGCACGTTCGACACCGTGGACACCGAGACGCCGGCGGCGGCCGCGACGTCCTGGATGCGGGCGGGGCGTGCCGGAATGGCGTCCACCCCCTCGCTTCGCAGCCGTGCGACCAGGCACGACGGTGTCCTTCATGGGCGCCGCAAGTATAACGTGACCGGGCGTGGAACGTTTTTCCCGCCCGGTCGTCGTTGGCTCCGGGTCAGGCGGAGGGCGCGCCGGTGAGGACTTCCACCCGGCCGGTGTCGAGCGAGTAGTGGGCGCTGACGACGGCCAGGTCGCCCTTCTTCACGAGCGGGGCGAGGACCCGGTTGGTCCGCAGCCCGGCGGCGGTCTGCTTGGTGTGGATGCGGACCATCGCGTCGACCGGGTCGGTGTGCTTCGCCCGGGTGGTTTCCCGGTAGGCCGGCCGCGGGGCGCCCCGGTCGGATGGGGATCACTCCAGGAGCGCGTGCTCGGGTCAGGCCGGGAACTCACGCTTCCACCAGTCGCCGTCTGTCCCGAACTCGGCATCTGCGAGGCCGGCCTGCGCCGGACGCGCTTCTTGGGGGCGCGGGGAACTGCGCGACCAGCCACAGCTCACCCGCACACGACCACCACCGGCCGCCCCTACGGTGCTCAGTGTTGCGCGGCGGCGGGGGCTTACCACGGCGCTGGGGACTTGCGCGGCGGGAACCTGCGCGGCACCGGGCTCGTACGACACCGGAGGCTTACGCAGCACTCGGTACTCACCCGGCGGCGGGAACCTGCGCGGCACCGAAAGCCTGCCCCGCCGAGGGCTTGCGCGGCGCCGGGTGCTCAGCAGGCGGGGGATCTGCCCCGGCGTGAAACGGCACACGCCGCCCGTCAGGCCTGGGCCGTGCCCGTCGTCGCCGTGCTCGGTGCCTGTGGCCCGTTGCTGCCGAAGCGGACCCCCTTGGCCTCCTTGCCGATCGCGCTCAGCAGGATCACCACGGCCAGGGTGGGCACGATGGTCCACGCCATCGCCGACGGATACCCGTGGCGCTCGGCGAGGGCCTCCTGGATCGGCAGGTTGAGCGCGGCGATCAGGTTGCCGAGCTGGTAGGTGACGCCCGGGTAGAAGCCCCGGACGGCGTCCGGACTCATCTCGGTGAGATGCGCCGGGATGACGCCCCAGGCTCCCTGTACGCACACCTGCATCAGGAAGGACGACAGCATCAGCCAGCCGACGGTCGTGGACAGCACGAAGAACGGCACCACTACCAGGCCCCCGGCCGCCGCGATCATGATCGTCCGGCGGCGGCCCAGCCGCTCGGAGTACGCACCGAGCAGCACTCCGCCGATCATGGCGCCGATGTTGTAGACCACGGCGATCGCGATCGAGGTGTTCGCGGACAGGTCCAGGCCCTTCTTCACGAAGGTCGGGTAGATGTCCTGGGTGCCGTGCGACATCCAGTTGAAGGCGGTCATCAGCGCGACCAGGTAGACGAAGCGCCGCAGTACCGCCGGGTCCTTGAACACCTGGTGCGCGGGGGTGCGGTTGAGCCGGACGCTCTTCTCCCACACCTCGCTCTCCTTGACCCGGCTGCGCACCCACAGCGCGACCAGGGCGGGCAGCAGGCTGAAGGCGAACAGTCCCCGCCAGCCGAAGAAGGGCTCGATGACGAAGAACGCCACGGCGGCCAGCAGGTACCCCAGCGAGTAGCCGCTCTGCAACAGCCCCGACCAGAAGCCGCGCCTGGAGGCCGGGATCTTCTCCATGGCCAGGGCCGCTCCCAGGCCCCACTCACCGCCCATGCCGATGCCGTACAGCAGGCGCAGCACCAGCAGCACGGTGTAGTTCGGCGCGAAGGCGCAGGCGAATCCGACGATCGAGTAGAAGACGACATCGACCATGAGCGGGACGCGGCGGCCGCGGCGGTCCGCCCACAGGCCGAACAGCAGCGCGCCGACGGGCCGCATCACCAGTGTCGCGGTGGTGAGGAAGGCCATGTCGGTCAGGGAGACATGGAAATCGTCGGCTATCTCGCTGTAGACGAGCACGACCAGGAAATAGTCGAACGCGTCCATCGCCCAGCCGAGATAGGCGGCCAGGAAGGCGTTGCGCTGGTCTTTCGTCAGACCCGCTGCCTGCCCTTTCACGGTCTTCAGCACTGCGGCCTCCCAAAGTTCGCAGCCGAGGCTAGGCACGGAACACCGGGAATCGGGCAAAGCACGAACCACGATTGGCCCAAGAGCGCCGACGGCCCCCTACCTGCCGGGAACGCGCCTTCCCGGGGCCGCGACGCCGCCGGACGCCGCGGCGTCGAGGAGGCGGCGGAAGGTGGGGCATTCCATGTGGCTCGGCGCGGGGCACGCGGCGGCATGGCGCAGGGAGTCGCGCAGTACGCCCAGTTCGCGGATCCGGTGGTCGAGTTCGTCCGCCTTGACCGCCAGCATCTGCCGGTCGATACGCGGCTGTCCGTCCGGCGCGAACATCTGCGCGATCTCGTCGAGCGAGAACCCCGCCGTCCGCCCCAGCGCGATCAGCGCCAGCCGCTCCAGTACGCCGGGGTCGTACTGGCGGCGCAGGCCTCGCCGGCCCGTCGAGGAGATCAGCCCTTTCTCCTCGTAGTAGCGCAGGGTCGACGCCGGAACCCCGGCGCGGTGCGACACTTCGGCGATGTCCAGCTCTGTCATTGCCTTGACCTCAAGTCGACTTGAAGTACAACGCTGTCATCCCGGTAGGACGTAGGCAACCAGAAGGAGAGACAGCCATGGACGCTGCGCGCAGGAACGACGACGAGCAGGCAGCGCGCTGGAAAGGGCGCGCCGGTCATGCCTGGGGCGAGCTGAAGGGAGTGCTGGACGAGATGTTCAGGCCCTTCGAGGAGCTCCTCGTCGATGCCGTCGCCGCCGAACAGGCCAGGCATGTGCTCGATGTCGGCTGCGGCACGGGCGGCATCACGCTGGCCGTCGCGCGACGGCTCGGCCCGGCGGGTCGCTGTGCCGGCATCGACATCTCCGATCCGATGATCAGCACCGCCCGGGAGTACGCGGAACAGGAGGACGTACCGGCGTCGTTCGTCTGCGACGACGCTCAGGACCACGCCTTCGAACCCGGCACCTTCGACGCCGTCATCTCGCGGTTCGGCGTCATGTTCTTCCGCGATTCGGTCCGGGCCTTCGCCAACCTCCGACGCGCCGCCAGGGACGACGCCGCGCTTCGGTTCGTCGTCTGGCGCGACCCGGCCGAGAACCCGTTCATGACGACGGCCCAGCGCGCCGCGGCACCGCTGCTCCCGGACCTGCCCGTCCGCCGTCCGGACGAACCGGGACAGTTCGCCTTCGCGGACCCGGACAAGGTGCGGCGCATCCTGACGGAGAGCGGCTGGGACGGCATCGACATCCGGCCGGTCGACGTGGTCTGCACCCTGCCCGAGAAGGAACTGGTCCCTTACTTCACCCGGCTCGGTCCGCTCGGCATGTACCTGCCCGAGGTGGACGAGCAGACCCGCGGACGGGTCGTCGAGACGGTCCACGCCGCCTTCGAGCCCTTCGTGCACGGCTCGGACGTCCGCTTCACCGCGGCCTGTTGGACGGTCGGCGCCCGGGCCTCGGCAGCGAAAATTTCGTGAGGCCCGGCCCTCTTTCGTGAGCGCGGACGCCCTGCGCATAGTGAGATCACGATGACGCTGAAGAACGCCCTGGTGGTCCGAGGCGGCTGGGAAGGGCACCAGCCGGTCGAGGCGACGGAACTGTTCCTGCCCTTCCTGCGGAGCAACGGATACGCCGTCCGGGTCGAGGAGTCGACCGATGTCTACGCCGACGCCGCCGAGATGGCCCGGACCGACCTGATCGTGCAGTGCGTCACGATGTCGGAGATCACGCGCGAGCAGCTCGCGGGGCTGAGTTCGGCGGTCGTGGCCGGCACCGGGTTCACCGGCTGGCACGGCGGTATCGCCGACTCGTTCCGCGCCTCCTCCGACTATCTCCACCTGGTGGGAGGGCAGTTCGCCACGCATCCAGGTAAGGAGCCGTGCGAACGCCGGGGCGGCCCGGAGGACAACTTCCTGCCGCACACCATCACCCTCACCGAGGCCGGCCGCGAGCACCCCGTCACCGCAGGCATCGAGGACTTCGAGCTGCACACCGAGCAGTACTGGGTGCTCCACGACGGCCTCATCGACGTCCTGGCCACCACCACGCACCCCACCCGGCCGTGGGAGCCCTGGCACCGGCCGGTCACCTCACCGGCGGTCTGGACCCGCCGGTGGGGCGCCGGGCGGATCGTGGTGACGACGCCGGGGCACAGCGTCGAGGTGCTCGAGAACCCCCAGGTCCGCACCATCATCGAGAGGGGCATGCTGTGGGCGACGCGCACCGCATCGGCGTCGTAGGGCTCGGCGTCATCTCCCGCGCGTACCTGGACACGCTCGCCGGCCGTTCCGCCGTGCGCGTGACCGCGGTCGCCGACCTCGACGCCTCCCGGTCGGCAGCGGTGGCCGCCGAACTGCCCGGCGTCCGGGCGCTGACCGTCGAGGAGCTGCTGAGCAGCCCGGACGTGGACACGGTGCTGAACCTCACCACCCCCGGGGCGCACGCCGCGATCGCCCTCGGGGCCATCGGCCACGGCAAGCACGTCTACGGGGAGAAGCCGCTCGCCGCCACGCTCGCCGACGCGCACGCCGTCATGGCGGCCGCCGCACAGGCGGGCGTCGGTGTCGGGTGCGCGCCGGACACCGTGCTCGGCACGGGGGTTCAGACGGCGCGGGCGGCCCTGGCGGCGGGGCGTACAGGGCGCCCCCTGTTCGCGTCGGCCGTGATGGTCACCCCGGGCCACGAACGCTGGCACCCGCACCCCGACTTCTACTACACCGAGGGCGGCGGCCCCCTGCTGGACATGGGGCCGTACTACCTCGCATCCCTTGTGCACCTGCTGGGTCCGGTGCGGGCCGTGACGGGGGCGTCCAGCAGGCTGCGCGCCGAGCGGGTCATCGGTTCCGGTCCGCGTACGGGAGAGCGGATACCGGTGGAGGTGGACAGCCATGTCTCCGGTGTGCTGGAGCACGTGGGCGGCACGCTGACGACGATCACGACGAGTTTCGACGGGGTGGCCACCACGGCGTCCCCGATCGAGGTCCACGGCGAGGTGGGGACCCTCGCCGTCCCGGATCCGAACCGCTTCGACGGCGACGTACGGCTCTTCGAACTCGGCGACACACAGTGGCGCACGCTCCCGCCGTCCGCGGGCTACGTCGACGCCGCGCGGGGTGTCGGGCTGCTCGACTTCATCGCCGCCGACGGGCAGCGGGCGCCACGCGCGAACGGCGAACTCGCCCTGCACGTGGTGGAGACGATGACCGCGCTCCTGCGGTCGTCGGCCGAGGGACGGCGGATCGAGCTGACGACGTCGGCGGAGCCGCCCGCCCCCGTCCCGCTGACGGCCGCCGAGGAGTGGGGCGGCGCCGACGAATGGGGCGGCCGGGCCGCACCCAGCCCCGCGTGACCCGGCGGTGTCACGGCGGGTCAGTCCACGGGCCAGGTGTGCGCGGGCGCGTTCATGTGCATGTAGTCCATGTACGTCGTGGTCATCTGCCGCAGGGCCTCGCGCCGGTCAAAGACGCCGGCCTTCTCCAGATGATGAACCGTCTCCGCCTGCCACAGGGCGCCGTTGCGGGCGGTGACACAGCGCTGCTCCACGATGCCCAGCAGGGGTTCGCGCCAGGCCGCGTCCATGCCGGCCAGCTCCAGCCCCCGGTGGGCCAGCGGCAGCAGGCGCCTCAACACCAGCTCCGTGACCGGCACTTCACCCGTGCCGGGCCAGTACAGGCGGGCGTCGATGCCGTCGCGGGCCGCGGTGTGCAGGTTCTCCTCGGCGACCGAGAAGGACATCCGCGTCCAGAGCGGCCGGTCCTCGTCGACGAGCGCGCGGGTGAGGCCGTAGTAGAAGGCGCCGTTGGCGATGATGTCGGCCACGGTGGGGCCGGCGGGCAGCACCCGGTTCTCGATGCGCAGATGCGGGCCGCTGTCGGTGACGGCGTAGACGGGGCGGTTCCAGCGGTAGATCGTGCCGTTGTGCAGGGTCAGTTCGCCCAGCTGCGGAACGCCGCCGCGGTCGAGCGTCTGCTGCGGGTCCTCGTCGTCGCACAGCGGCAGCAGGGCCGGGAAGTAGCGCACGTTCTCCTCGAAGAGATCGAAGACGCTGGTGATCCACCGCTCCCCGAACCACACCCGCGGCCGCACACCCTGGGCCTTGATCTCGTCGGGGCGGGTGTCGGTGGCCTGCTCGAACAGGGGGATACGGGTCTCGCGCCACAGCTCCTTGCCGAACAGGAAGGGCGAGTTCGCCGCGAGGGCGATCTGTACGCCGGCGATGGCCTGGGCCGCGTTCCAGTAGTCCGCGAACTGCTTGGGTGCGACCTGGAGATGGAACTGGGTGCTGGTGCAGGCGGCCTCGGGAGTGATGGTGTCGGCGTATGTCGACAGGCGCTCCGCACCGTCGACCTGGATCCGCAGGTCCTCTCCCCGCGCCGCGAAGATCTGCTCGTTGAGCAGCCGGTACCTCGGGTCACCGGAGAGGGCGGCCTCACTGACGTCCGCCTCCTCCAAAGTGGGCAGGATGCCGACCATGATCAGGTGCGCGCCGACGGCCGAGGCGCGGTCCTCGGCGTGGTTCAGGGCATCCCGGATCGTCTGCTCCCAGGCCCCGGGGCCGCCGGTCGTCAGCTCCCGCGGCGGGATGTCGATCTCCAGGTTGAAGCGGCCCAGCTCGCTCGACCAGGCGGGGTCGGCGATCGCCTGGAGCACGTCGGTGTTGCGCATCGCGGGCAGCCCGTGGTCGTCCACCAGGTTGAGCTCGATCTCCAGCCCGACCCGGGGGCGCTCGCTCTCGAAGCTGGACTCGCGCAGCATCCGGGCCAGCACTTCGAGGTCGGTCTGCATCTTGGCCCGGTACCGCCGGCGGTCCTCCCGTGTGAACACCAGGGCCGGCACGTCACGTCCCATGTACGCTCCCGAGTTCCCTCGGCGGATGGCTCTCGTCCCAGCGTCGCACCTTCTCGTCACGGCGGCGCACCTTGTCATCCCGGCTGCGCACCTTGTCGTAGTGCCGGCGCCCGCCTAGCCTGATTTTGTGCCGCAAATAAACAAACCCCGAACGCACAGTGCCGTGCCGGGCAACGGCAACTCCCTCTCCCGACTCCGCACCGCGATCACCGTCTTCTTCGCCCTCGACGGCTTCGTCTTCGCCGGCTGGGTCGTGCGCATCCCCGCCATCAAGGAACAGACCGACGCCTCCGCCAGCGCCCTCGGCCTGGCCCTCCTGGGCGTCTCCGCCGGGGCCGTCGTCACCATGGTGCTCACCGGCCGCCTGTGCCGCCGCTACGGCAACCACCGGGTCACCGTCGCCTGCGCCGTCCTGCTCTCGCTCAGCGTCGCCCTGCCCCCGCTGACCCACTCGGCCCTCGCTCTCGGCCTCGTCCTGCTGGTCTTCGGCGCCGCGTACGGCGGGATCAACGTCGCCTTCAACAGCGCCGCCGTGGACCTGGTGGCCGCGATGCGGCGGCCGATCATGCCGAGCTTCCACGCCGCGTTCAGCCTGGGCGGCATGATCGGGGCGGGGCTGGGCGCCCTGGTCGCGGGGTCCCTCTCCCCCACCCGGCACCTGCTGCTGCTCACCGTCGTCGGACTGCTCGTGACCGCCGTGGCGGGCCCGACGCTCCTGCGGCACGAGCCCCCGGTACCGCCCGAGCGGGAGCGTCCCGCCGAGGGCGCCCCGCGCCGCCTGGACGGCCGGACCCGGGGACTCGTGCTCGTCTTCGGCCTCATCGCCGGGTGCACCGCGTACGGGGAGGGGGCACTGGCCGACTGGGGCGCCCTGCACCTCGAAGAGGACCTGGACGCCTCGCCGGGTGCCGCGGCCATCGGCTACTCCTGCTTCGCGCTCGCCATGACGGTGGGCCGCCTGACCGGCACGACGCTCCTGGAGCGTCTGGGGCGGACCCGGACCGTCGTGGTCGGCGGTGCCACGGCGGCGGCCGGGATGCTGCTCGGCTCGCTCGCCCCCGCCCTGTGGGCGGCCCTGCTCGGATACGCGGTCACGGGCATCGGCCTCGCGAACCTCTTCCCCGTGGCCGTGGAACGCGCGGGCGCGCTCGCCGGCCCCAGCGGAGTCGCCACGGCCTCCACGCTGGGCTACGGCGGCATGCTGCTGGGACCGCCCGCCATCGGGTTCATGGCGGACTGGTTCTCCCTCCCGACCGCGCTCACCAGCGTGGCGATCCTCGCCGCCGTGGCCGCGCTCATCGGTTTCGCGACGCGCCGCGCCGCGGAGCGCTGATCCGGCGCACCGGGCCGACGGCGTCCAGGCGTCAAGCGGCGCGCAGGGAGTTGACGGACACCGTGGAGCCGAAAAATTCCTCTCCTCAACGCGCTCACGCGGAGACCGGCCGCTGAAAAAATGACCGCTTCATGTCTTCGGAGACTCCGCCGGTACCGAGCAGCCCCGCCTGGTGGGCGAGCCGAAAACGGGCCCCCGCCTACCGGCGCGGACGCCCTCCGATGGACGTCGGCCGGATCATCGACACGGCCCTGAAACTCATCGACGACGTCGGGATCCAGGCACTGACCCCCTCCAACCTCGGCTGGAAACTCGGCCAGGTCATCGCCGGCGCACCGGACAGCCTCCGCGACAGCTACGAAGCCGAGCGGCTGCCCGTCGCCGCACGCGCGCTCGGCAAGTCCAGCGAACTGTACGCACACCTCAGCCGGCACCGTGTCTCCGGCCTCGAGCGCGGAGACGAGGAACGCCAGCTCGATCTCTCCTGCCACGGCGGTCCGCTCGCTCCCGTCCACTCCCGGCCACCGGGACACTGAACGTCGGCGACCGGGCACCGGACGCGCCGTGCTCCGGGCGGGATGTCCGACGCCTGTTCGATGCCTACCTAGGGCCGCACTGCACGCTCCCGGCCTTCGGCCCCGACGCCGCCGCGGCGCGGCGCGGCGGCGCGGCCCGAGCCGGCCTGGCCCGCCGACGGCGCCGCTACGCCGTCCGCGCCGGACGCGGCATCGACGACGACGGCGTCCTCACCGACACCACCGGCCGGCTGAACGGCATCTACGGCATCACCGGCGGCACGCTCGTCCTCGTCCGGCCGGACGGATACATCGCGAGCATCATCACCTCCGGCTGGACAACCGCCTTCACGGCCGCGGCCAAGGCGTTCACCCCGAGCTGACCAAGCACAGCCGATCAGGTCCGCAGCCAGGTGATCCGTACCCCGGCATCGGGGTACCCGGGGCCTCGCCCGTTGTGATCACCGGGCCGTACACCATGGACGAGGAGGCAGACCCGTGACTGATCAGCAGCATCCCGGCAACCAGCACCCCACCCCGGAGTTCCCCTCCCAGGACCAGCCGCACCCGGGCTGGACCGGCCCCATGGACCCGCCCCCGGACCACGGTGAAGGGTCCTACCGGGGCAGCGGCCGGCTGACCGACCGCAAGGCCGTGATCACCGGCGGGGACTCCGGGATCGGCCGCGCGGTCGCCCTGGCGTTCGCCCGGGAGGGAGCCGACGTGGTCTTCACCCACCTGGACGACGAGAAGGACGACGCCGCCGAGACCGCCCGGCTGGTCGAGGAGGCCGGGCGGCGTGCCGTGCCCGTCTCGTGCGACCTGCGGGAGGAGGAGAACTGCCGGGCGCTGGTCGACCGTGCCGTCGGGGAGTTCGGCCGGATCGACGTCCTGGTGAACAACGCGGCGTACCAGATGTCGCAGCCCGACGGCATCGAGGCGATCTCGACCGAGCAGTTCGACCGGGTGATGCGCACCAACCTGTACGGCATGTTCTGGCTGTGCAAGCTGGCCCTGCCGCACATCCCGGAGGGCGGCAGCATCATCAACTCAACGTCGGTGCAGGCCTACAAGCCCAGTCCGCATCTGCTGGACTACGCGACGACCAAGGGCGCGATCGTCACCTTCACGCAGGGGCTGGCGCAGATGGTGATCGACAAGGGCATCCGCGTCAACGCCGTGGCGCCCGGCCCGGTGTGGACGCCGCTCATCCCGGCCACCATGCCGGACACCCAGAAGTTCGGCGAGCAGGCGCCCATCGGGCGGCCCGCGCAGCCGGCCGAGATGGCTCCGGCGTACGTCTTCCTCGCCTCGCAGGAGGCGTCGTACATCACCGCCGAGATCGTCAACGCCACGGGCGGCACACCGCTGCCGTAGCGTCCCCCGGGAAATCCCGGCGCTTGGAGCGTGCTCCATACGGCAGACTCGCGCCATGGAGACCGCAGAGTTCCTTCAAGCGCTGGAGACAGAGGGCCGGCTGCTGGCCGCGGCCGCCGAGGAGGCCGGGACGGACGCCAAGGTTCCGACGTGCCCGGGGTGGCAGGTGCGTGATCTGCTGCGGCACACGGGCGCGGTGCACCGCTGGGCCGCGTCGTACGTCGCCGAGGGGCACAACGAGCGCCGCCCGCTGGGTGGGGTCCCGGACGTCGACGGCGCGGAGCTCGTGGCCTGGTACCGCGACAGCCACCGCCACCTCGTCGGCACGCTGGCCGCCGCCTCTCCCGATGTGGAGTGCTGGTTCTTCCTGCCCGCGCCGTCCCCGCTGGCCTTCTGGACCCGGCGGCAGGCGCACGAGACGGCCGTGCACCGGGTCGACGCGGAGTCCGCACGCGGGGCCGGCACCACCGCCGTCACCCCGGACTTCGCGACGGACGGCATCGACGAACTGCTGCGCGGCTTCCACGCCCGCTCAAGGAGCCGGGTGCGCACGGACGAGCCGCGCGTCCTGCGCGTGCGCACGGACGACACCGACGCGGTGTGGACCGTACGGCTGTCCTCCGCGCCGCCCGTGACCACGCGCGGCGCGTCCGGGGAGGCGGAGTGCGAACTGTCCGGCCCGGCCGAGCAGTTGTACCTGGCGCTGTGGAACCGGGCTCCCCTGCCGTCGGTCACGGGCGACCGGGCGCTCGCCGAGCTGTGGCGGGAGACATCGGGGATCTGACGGCGTTCAGCCGTCCGCCAGCATCCGCGCCAGCACCGCACGCTGCACGGGCAGCACCTCACCGTGCAGCGTGCGCCCCTTCGCCGTGAGGGCGACGCGCACACCCCGCCGGTCCTCCGGACACATGCAGCGCTCGACGAGCCCTTCCTTCTCCAGCCGGACGATCAGCCGCGACAACGCGCTCTGGCTCAGATGGACCCGCTCGGAGATCTCCTGGACGCGGTAGGCGGAAGTGCCCTTCGCCGCCCGGTAACCGGCGAGGACGTCGAGCACCTCGAAGTCGCTGGCGCACAGGCCGTGTTCGTGCAGAACCCGGTCGAGTTCACACTGTGTTCGCGCGTGCAGCGCCAGAATGTCCCGCCACTGTTCCACGAGCGCCTGCTCGGCCTGCTTCGCCGCCATGCGCCGCACCGTAACAGAGAACCGGGTTTTGTTGCATCCGAATTAAATGCACTTGCATTCCATGCATGCGCATGTATTGTCTCGGGGCATGACCTCTCCGCTCACCTCCCCCGCCTCCGAAGGGCGTTGGACTCCCCGGCTCTGGGGCACCCTGCTGGTGCTCTGCGCCGCGATGTTCCTGGACGCCCTGGACGTGTCCATGGTCGGCGTCGCACTGCCCTCCATCGGTGCCGACCTCGGCCTGTCGACCTCGGCGCTGCAATGGATCGTCAGCGGCTACATCCTGGGCTACGGCGGTCTGCTGCTCCTCGGCGGACGCGCCGCCGACCTGCTGGGCCGGCGCCAGGTCTTCCTGGTGGCGCTGGGCGTCTTCGCGCTGGCCTCGCTGCTCGGCGGCCTCGTCGACTCGGGACCGCTGCTCATCGCCAGCCGCTTCATCAAGGGTTTGAGCGCCGCCTTCACGGCCCCCGCCGGCCTGTCGATCATCACCACGACGTTCCCCGAAGGCCCGTTGCGCAACCGCGCCTTGGCCATCTACACCACCTGCGGCGCCACCGGCTACTCGATGGGCCTGGTCTTCTCCGGCCTGCTCACTCAGGCCAGCTGGCGGCTCACGATGCTCCTGCCCGCCCCCATCGCACTGATCGCCCTGCTCGTGGGCCTGAAGCTGCTGCCGCGCAGTGAGCGCGAGCGCGGCCAGGGCGGCTACGACATCCCCGGCGCCGTCCTCGGCACCGCCTCGATGCTGCTGCTCGTCTTCACCGTCGTCGAGGCACCCGAAGTGGGCTGGGGCTCGGCCCGGACCGTCCTGTCCTTCGCCGCCGTCGCCGCCCTGCTGGCGGCCTTCGTCGCCGTCGAGCGGCGCAGCCCCAGCCCGCTGATCCGGCTCGGCGTGCTGCGCTCGGGGCCCCAAGTGCGGGCTCAGCTGGGCGCGTTGACGTTCGTCGGCAGCTACATCGGCTTCCAGTTCCTGGTGACCTTGTACATGCAGCAGCTGCTCGGCTGGTCGGCGCTGCACACGGCCCTGGCCTTCCTGCCGGCGGGCGCGCTGGTGGCACTGTCCGCGACGAAGGTGGGGGCCGTCATCGACCGGTTCGGCACGGCCCGGCTGATGGTGCTGGGCTTCGCCCTGATGGTGACCGGTTACGTGCTGTTCCTGCGCATCGATCTCGACCCGGTGTACGCGGCGGTGATCCTGCCGACGATGCTGCTGGTCGGCTCGGGCTTCGCACTGACCTTCCCGTCCCTCAACGTCCAGGCCACCAACGGCGTCGACGAGCACGAGCAGGGCATGGTCTCCGGCCTGCTCAACACCTCGGTCCAGGTGGGCGGCGCGATCTTCCTCGCCGTGGTGACGGCGGTGGTGACCGCGAACGCCCCCGAGCAGGCCCACGCGTCCCCGCAGGCCGTCCTCGACAGCTACCGGCCCGGGCTGGTGGTCGTGACGCTCATCGCCCTCGCCGGCCTGCTGATCACCCTCACGGGCCTGCGGAACCGACGGGAACAGCCCTCCGTCGTGGTCGCCCAGTCCACTCCCAGGGAGGCGGAGCGCGTCGCCGTACGCGACTAGGGACCGCCTCCAGTCGTGATCAAGGGCCCTGCGTGGCCCGTGGAGGGAACGCAGGGCCGAGGCGACAGCACAATCAATCGAAAAAGTGTACGTTTTATACTTTTCCGGACTTCGAATGAGTTCTACGCTCAAGTACAGATGGCGGGCGGATGGCCGGCCAGTCGACCACCGTCGCCTGTAACGAGCGGAGACGGAGATGAAAGCGTCGATACGGCGGTCCGCGATCTTCGCAAGCGCGGCCGCTCTTGTGATAGCCGTCTGCGGTACGACGGGCACCGCCCAGGCCGACCCGGGCGATGGCGAACTCCAGTTCGGCTACGTCCTGCCGGAGACGGGACAGCTGGCCTACCTCGGCCCGCCCCAGATCGAGTCGTTGAAGTTCGCGATAGAGAAGATCAACGACGCCGGCGGAGTCCTGGGCAAACCCATTCCGACTGTCGTCTCCAGTGACGAAGCGGGCCAGGAGGCCGTTGCCGCCCAGTCGGCGGACCGGGTCCTCGCGGCAGGCGTGGACGCGATCATCGGCGCCGCGGCCTCCGGCATGTCGCTGTCGTTCATCGACCGGGTGACCGGAGCGGGCGTGGTGCAGTGTTCGGGCTCGAACACCGCTCCCACGTTCACCGACTACGAGGACGACGGCTTCTACTTCCGTACCGTCCCGAGCGACGCGTTGCAGGGGCCCATCCTGGCGGATGTCGTCCGCGACGACGGCCACAACCGCGTGGCCCTGGTCGCACGGGCGGACGACTACGGGCGCGGCCTGATGGATGCCACCCGGGAGTCTTTGGAGGAGCGCGGTGCGACCGTGACGCTCGCCGAGACCTACGACCCGAAGGCGACCAACTTCGACCAGGTCGTCCAGCAGATCGAGAACTCCAGGCCGGACGCCGCCGTGGTGATCGCCTTCGAGGAAGGCACGCAGATCCTTCAGGGCATGATCGAGTCCGGACTCGGGCCCGACCGGATCGGCGTCTACGGCGCCGACGGACTGCGCAGCGAGGAACTGCCCTCGCTGGTCGCCCCGGGCCAGCCGGAGAGGCTCTCCGGGATGAAGGGAACCGCGCCGGCATCCGCGGAGAACGAGCAGTACGTGAAGGACCTCAAGGAATTCGCGCCGAAGCTGAAGGAGTTGCAGTTCGCGCCGCAGGTGTTCGACTGCGTGACGACGATCGCGCTCGCCGCCGAGAAGGCGGAGTCCGACGATCCCGCCGAGTACGTGAAGGAGATGAACGGGATCACCAAGGACGGCGAGAAGTGCAACTCGTTCGCCGCCTGCAAGGAGCTCCTCGCCGACGGCAGGGACATCGACTACGACGGTGTGAGCGGTCCGCTCGACTTCACCGACAAGGGCGAACCCGGCCAGGCGGCGATCGAGGTGTACGGCTACGACGACAAGGGAGCGTTGCAGACCCTGCGTACCGAGACCAGCAGGGCCGAGGAGTGACCGGGAGGACCGACAGCGGGAGTCAACGGACGCGGGCGAGTGTGCCGAGGTAGAGCTCGATCACCTTCTCATCGTGCAGCAGGGCCGTACCCGTACCGGTGTGCGCGTTGCGGCCCTGGTCGAGGACGTAACCGCGGTCGCAGAGCTGAAGGCACCTGCGGGCGTTCTGCTCGACCATGAGCACGGCGACGCCCGCGCTGTTGATCATTCTGCACCGGTCGAAGACGTGGTCCTGGTGGAGCGGTGACAGGCCGGCCGACGGCTCGTCGAGCAGCAGCAGCTGCGGCTCCATCATCAGCGCGCGGGCCATCGCGAGCATCTGGCGTTCGCCGCCGGACATCGCGCCGGCCTTCTGCTTGCGGCGGTCGGCCAGCACGGGGAAGAGTTCCTCGACCGCCGCGGCCCGGCGCGCGTGGTCCTTGGGCCGTAGATAGACCCCCATCCGCAGGTTCTCCTCGACGGTAAGCGTGGGGAACACGTTCTGAAGCTGCGGTACGTAGCCCACGCCCCGCCGGACCAGCTCGTGTGCGGGCCGGCCGGTCACGTCCTCGCCGCGCAGCCGCACGGTCCCGCCGCGCACCCGTAGCAACCCGAAGACGGCCTTGACCAGGGTCGACTTGCCGGCACCGTTGGGGCCGATCACGCCGACCACCTCCCCCGGCCGCACCTCGATGCTGCATCCGCGCAGCACGTCGACACCGGGGACGTAACCGGCGACGATGTCGTCGGCCGCCAGCACCGGTGCCTGGTCCTCGGCGGACATCGCTACTCCTCCTTGCCCTTTTCCTCGGCCTTCTCGTCGGCCTTTTCCTCGGCCGCCTCCGGCTCGTCGTGGCGCTTGCCCAGGTAGGCGTCCACGACGGCGGCGTTCCGGCCGATCGTGTGCGGTGGGCCCTCGGCCACCAGGCGGCCGTCGGCCATGACGGCCACCCAGTCGCTGATGCCCATCACCACGTCCATGTCGTGCTCGACGAAGCACACCGTCAGCCCCTCGTCGCGCAGCTGCGTGATGTGTCCGAGCAACGACTGGGTCAGCGCGGGGTTCACCCCGGCCATCGGTTCGTCGAGCAGGAGCATGACCGGCCGGGCCATCAGCGCGCGGGCCAGTTCCAGCAGTTTGCGCTGACCGCCGGAGAGCGTGCCGGCATGGTCGTCGCGCAGGGGCCCGAGCCGGAACCGGTCCAGCAGTTCGTCGGCCCGTCGCTCGGCCTCCCGCTCCTGCCCGCGCCACAGGGGTCGCAGCAGCGCGGGCAGTGCCCGCTCGCCGCGCTGCCCGGGTGCGGCGAGCAGCATGTTCTCCAGCACGGTCAGCCGGGCGAGCGTCCGGGTGAGCTGGAACGTACGGACCATTCCGCGCCGCGCCACCCGGTGCGCCGGGGAGCCGGTGAGCGGTTGCCCGTCGAAGGACCACCGTCCGCCGTCCGCCCGGTCGAACCCGCTCACCACGTTGAACAACGTGGTCTTGCCGGCGCCGTTGGGCCCGATGAGCGCCGTGATGGCCCCGCGCTGCACCTCCAGGTGCTCGACCCGCACGGCGACGAGACCGCCGAAGGTACGGGTCACCTGGTCCATGACCAGCAGAGGGTCGGGCTTGCGCACCCCCGGCTCGGGATCGATCGCGGAGAGCCGGCCGGTGTGCGATACGACAGTGTCAGCGTCCACTGAGCAGCATCTCCTTCCGGCTGCCGAGGATCCCCTGCGGCCTGAACGCGACCAGCAGGATCAGGGCGACCCCGACCAGGGCGAAGCGCACCGCACCGACCTCCGAGGTGCTGATGAGGTCCGGCGAGATGTACTCGGCGTCGATGGCCTGGCGGAGTGCGCTGTCGAGGAAGCTGAGGACGAACCAGAACAGGATCGAACCGACGACCGGCCCGAGGATCCGCCCGGCGCCTCCGAGGACGAGGAGCGTGTACAGGAAGAACGTGACGCCCGGATCGTAGTTGTCCGGGTTCACGGACTGCACCTGGATCGCCTGCATCATGCCCGCGACCGCCCCGATGACGCCGCCGAGCACGAGGCTCTGCATCTTGTACGCGTAGACGTTCTTGCCGAGGCTCCGCGCGGCCACCTCGTCCTCACGGATCGACCGGATGACGCGGCCCCACGGACTGTGGATCAGCAGGGCGAGCAGGCATCCGACCACGAGCACCAGCACCCATCCGACGATCATCACCCAGAGGTCCCGGGAGCTGAACCTCACGAGCCACACGCCGTAGGTGCCGGGCTCGATGGGGCTGAGCGCGTAGAAGTCGTTCGCGAACCTCTGCAACCCGAACACCCCACCGGTGACCGGCTCGGCCCAGCCGGAGCGGTAGAACAGCCGTAGCGTCTCCCCCGCCGCGATCGTGGTGATCGCGAGGTAGTCGGCGCGCAGCCGCAGGGTGGGCAGGCCGAGGAGCAGGGCCAGCACGATCGCGCAGGCGATTCCGCCCAGGACGCCGAGCCACATCGGGCCGTCGTACGTCGACACCGTGATGGCGAGCCCGTAGCCGCCCACCAGCATGAAGCCGACCTGGCCGAAGTTGAGGAGCCCTGTGTAGCCGAAGTGCAGGTTCAGGCCCATCGCGGCGAGCGCGTAGACGGCGGCGATGGGGCCGATTCCCGAGCGCAGGGCGTCGGTGAGGATGGCGGAGAAGTCCATGGCGCACCCCCTCACCCGACGCGTTCGGCCCGGCCGAGGATGCCCTGCGGCCGGACGAGGAGGACGACGATGAGGACGAGCAGCGCCCACGCGTACTGGAGGTCGACGGGGAACCACAGGGTGGACATCTGGGCGACGACGCCGATGACGAGGCTGCCGACCATCGCACCGTAGGCGGAGCCGAGCCCTCCGAGGATGACCCCGGCGAACATGAGCAGCAGGAGCTTGAAGCCCATGTCCCAGGTGACGATCTCGACCAGACCGAAGAAGACCCCGCCGAGCGCGGCCAGCCCGCCGCCGAGCATCCAGACGAACAGCACCACTCGCTGTACGTCGATGCCCGACGCCTCCGCCAGGTCGCGGTTGGCGGAGACGGCCCGGACCGCCGTGCCGATCCGCGTCTTCTGGAGGAGCACGGCGATGCCGAGCAGCACCAGCACGGCGAGCAGGGTGACCGTGAGATCCCGTGGGGTGATGCCGGCCGGACCCAGCTCGATCACGCTTTGGATGTCGTACTGCGCGTAGGAGGCGGGCCGGGTTCCGTACAGCACGAGTACGACGTGGCGCAGCAGCAGCGAGAGCCCGATGGTGACGATGAACATGTTGATCAGACCGGTGCCCCTGGCCCGCAGCGGACGCCAGATGCCGCGCTCGACCGCCCCGCCCAGCAGCGCGCCGAAGACCACCGCGGCGAGGGCGGCGGGAACCAGGTGCCAGCCCGGACCGCCCGCGGAGACGTTGAGGAAGAACGCGAAGGTGGCACCGATCGTGACGAACTCACCGTGCGCGAAGTTGATCAGATGGATCGTGCCGAAGATCAGCGAGAGCCCGACCGACGTGATCGCGATGATCACCCCGAACTGGACACCGTCGATCAGCGCCTGAAGAGCGCGCGCGGCGAACGTGGGACCGCGCGGGACTTCCTCACCCTGGGCCCGCGCTGAGAGCGCGGGCACCACCACGAGGACCAGGGCGAGGGCCGGTACGAGCATCCGCTGACAGCGCATGGCGATTCCGGTATGTCACGAACATCCCCTATGGGGTCAGTGTAGGTGCAGGTCGGAGTGGTGACACGGGTAGCGGGCCGCGGATGGGTGCCCACGCGAAGTGAAGGACGCGGGATGGGTGACAGCGGGGACATCGCGAGTGCGTACAACGACGACAGTGTGCTCTTCCGGGTGCTGCGGCACCTCGGCTGGGACAGCCTGGCCAACATCGGCTACTTCACGCTGCCCACGCTGCCGGTCGTGGCCCTGACCGGGCCGGTGCCCTTTCAGCGCCGGCTGGCTCGCCGGTCGCTGGCGTTGCTGGACGCCCGGCCCGGACAGCTCGTCCTGGATGCCGGATGCGGACGCGGTGACACCACGGCGCGGTTGGGCGCCGCGGGATGCAGGGCGCTGGGGGTGGACATCCAGCCCGCGCAGATCGACCGGGCACGTCGCCGCTTCGGCGGCTGTTCCCGCGCGCGTTTCGCCGTCGCCGACGCCACCGCTCTGCCGCACCGGGCGGCGGAGATCCCGCTGACGGATGGTTCCTTCGATCGAGTGCACTGCCTGGAGGCCGCCTTCCACTTCGGCCATGAGGGCCGTCGGTCCTTCCTGAGCGAAAGCTTCCGACTGCTCCGCCCAGGAGGCCGGCTCGTCCTCGTGGATGTCACTTCCCGTGCGGGGCAACCGATCGGGACCCTCGATCCGGGCGGCCTCGTACGCGGGGCCTGGCACTTCGACGACATCGAACCGTACGAGCGGTACCCGTTGCTGGCTTCCGCGGCCGGCTTCACCACCCGCCGGACCCTCGACTGGACCACCCCCGTACTCCGCAGGGCAGGCCGACTCTGTGCCCTGTTCGTCGCCACCGCGTCCACCCGGGCCGGCCGACATGCCCTGTGCGTGCGGTGGCCCGGCCTGAGAACACTCGACGCACAGGACTGGGACGAGGTCATCGCCGTCGTCCGGGCTCACCGGGCCATCGGGCGCGTCACTCGCTACACGGCGTACGTCCTCGACAAACCCGAAGACGGCGTCGCCGACGGTGCCCCCTAGCCTGTCTGACAAATTCCCGTCGTCCGCTCGAAGGGCGGGCCTCGCGGTGTCTGGTGCGTGCGATCGCAAGGCGCCGGAGCGCCCTCGTGGCGGAGCCGCGTGAGCGGTTCGGCAACACGGCGAGCGTGCGTGCCAGACACCGCGAGGCAGGCGGGAATTCGTCAGACAGGCCCTGGTCTGTGATCGCAAAGGTTTGCCGGGAGGCTCGCGGCCTCCGGAGGTCGCGAAGGAGGGCCGGTTTCCGGTGAGTGGGCGCGAACTGACGGTCGCGGCCTGCTCGTGTGTGGCGGTTGCCCTGCGGTGAACTTGGCAGCGTCATCAAGCAGGTTGAGGGGGTGGGTGATGGTGTCAGAGCCGTGGGCTGAGCTGAGTGAGGCGGTCGGTGCGATCCGTGCTCAGTTGCAGCAGGCCATGGAGGAGGGCGCCGGCAATGCACTGGCGTTCCGGGCGGGGCCGGTGGAACTGGAGTTCTCCGTCGAGGTCCGCAAGGAGGCCGGGGCCACGGCGAAGGTGTTCGTGCTGCCGTGGTCGGCGGGGCCCGTGGTACGGCAGGCTCCGGCATGGTCACCGGATCAAACTCACGCTGCAGCCGGTCGATGACGCGGGCGCGGACGCACGCATCCACTCCCAGGCGGTGCAGCGGCCCTGGTGAGCGCCGCAGCCGTCGGACTCGCTGACCGAAAGGGGTAGGGATGGATCAGGCCCGGGTCGTCGAGGTGTGGGCTCCCGGCGCCGGGCAGGCGGGCACCGGGCGGGTGGGCACCGGCTATCTGCTGGCCGACCGTCTGGTGCTGACGTCCTACCACGTGGTGCAGGACGTGGCGCCGGGCGGGCGGGTCGAGGTCCGGCCTCTGGAGGTCCCGCAGCGCACCGGGTGGCTGGCAGCAGCGCGGTGTTGGCCGCACGAGGCGGTGGACCTGGATGCCGCACCGGACCATGATGCTGCGCTGCTGGTGATCGACGGCCCAGACGGGGCGGGCCCGCCGGCCGGGGCGGTCCGCTTCGGGCGGATCACCGGCCAGGACAAGGTCCCCTGCGTGGGGCTGGGCTTCCCCGACGCGGAGGCGCGTCCCGGCAGCCGACGCGACACCATGCCGGTGCGCGGTCACGTGGACGCCCTGCACGCGCGTAGATCGGGAATGCCGACCGTGCACGTCGACGAGGGTGTCGTGCCCCGCCGCCTGGCCGGCAAGTCGGGATGGCCGGGCAGTTCGGGCACGGCGCTGTTCTGCGGGCCCCTGCTCGTCGGGGTGCTGGCCACCGACCGCCTTGTCGCGCAGGACGCCAGTGTGCTCGGAGCGGTCCCCGTGACGACCCTGGCCGGCCTGCCGGGCTTCCGCGACACCCTGGCCGCACATGGGGTCGGCTTGGGGCTGGAACACGCCAGTCCGGCAGCACGGCATCTGGCGGACTACCTGACCGCTGCGCACCGCGCCGCCACCGAGCACCCCTACGCCGGTGTCCTGCCCGGTCCCTGGTGGGACTCGGCGACCCCCGCGCCGCCGCCTACACAGTGTCCTTGCTGCGGTGATCGCCGACGCGCGGCTTGAGGGGCGTCCGCCCCAGCGGATGCCCTTCTCGCTGCGGATCCGGGCGCGTTCTCGGCGCTCGGCGGCGAGCACGTCACGATGGCGGGCATGGACCCGCGACACGGCTGTGCAGCGCCTGCAGGAGGCGTCACCGAAGAGCACATCTCACACGAGGAGACGGACGAACGCCGCCACCAGGGCCTCACCGCCAAGACGCACAGCGAGCCGGTGGCGGCTCTGGCATTGCCCGGCCGGGCACCCGACTGTTTGACTTGCCCTATGACCAGTCACGGGGGACGGCGTACGCAGGCCGAACGGGACGCGATCACCGTCGAGATCGGGTACGCGCTGTGCAGTGCGGCCTTCGCGGCGGCGGTCCTCTTCGGGGCCGTGGCCGGTCCCGCTCTGCTCTTCGACCTCCCGGACACGCCGGAGCGCCTGCTGCTGCACATCGGTCTGGTGCTCGCGCCCGTCCTCTTCGCCGCCCGGGTCGTCAGTGTGCTGGTCCGGTTCCACTCGGCGGGTCAGCCCAGCCAGCCCGGCCGCACCAGCCCGGACTCGTAGGCGAGGACGACCAGTTGGGCCCGGTCGCGGGCGCCCAGCTTCACCATCGTGCGGCTGACGTGGGTCTTCGCGGTGAGCGGGCTGACGACCAGGCGGCGGGCGATCTCCTCGTTGGACAGGCCGATGCCGACCAGGGCCATCACCTCCCGTTCCCGCTCGGTGAGCCGACCCAGCGCGTCGGCCGCCGCGGGTTCCTTGGAGCGGGCCGCGAACTCGGCGATCAGGCGGCGCGTCACGCCCGGCGAGAGCAGCGCGTCGCCCGCGACCACCGCCCGTACGGCGCGCAGGAGTTCCTCCGGCTCGGTGTCCTTGACGAGGAAGCCGGAGGCTCCCGAGCGGATCGCCTCGAAGACGTACTCGTCGAGCTCGAAGGTGGTGAGCATGACCACCTTGACGTCCCCGAGGTCCGGGTCCTCAGTGACCCGGCGGGTCGCGGCCAGGCCGTCGAGCGCGGGCATGCGGATGTCCATCAGGACGACGTCGGGCCGCAGTTCGCGAATCCGGCGCACGGCCTCCTCGCCGTCCGCGGCCTCCCCGGCCACATCGATGTCCGGCTGCGCGTCCAGCAGCGCCCGGAACCCGGCCCGGACCAGTGACTGGTCGTCGGCGAGCAGTACGCGGATCACCGGTCCTCCTCGAACTCGGCGGAAGCCGTCAGCGGCAGTACGGCGAGCACCCGGAAACCGCCGTCCGGACGGGGCCCTGCCTCGATGGTGCCACCCAGCGCGGTGGCCCGCTCCCGCATCCCCGCCAGCCCGTTGCCACTGCCACCGGCGTCGGCACCGGTCGCGGGCCCGTCGTCGTCGACGCGCAGCCGCAGCGCGCCCGAGTCGTGCGCGAGGTGCACACGCGCGTGCCGTGAGTTCGAGTGCCGTACGACGTTGGTCAGGGCCTCCTGGACGATCCGGAAGGCGGCGAGGTCCGTGCCGGGCGCGAGACGTGGCGGCTCGCCCTCGACGTCGACGGTCAGGCCCGCGCTCGCCGCCTGCTCCACCAGCTCGGGCAGCCGGTCCAGCCCGGGCGCGGGGGCCCGCGGCGCATCACCGGGCGCGCGCAGCGTGTCGAGCACCTGGCGCACCTCGCCGAGCGCCTCCTTGCTCTTGGCCTTGATCGTGGTGAGCGCCGTACGGGCCTGCTCGGGATCGGAGTCGAGGAGCGCGAGGCCGACACCCGCCTGCACGTTGATCACGGAGATGCTGTGGGCGAGCACGTCGTGCAGTTCCCGCGCGATCCGCAGTCGCTCCTCGTCGGCCCGTCGCCGCGCGGCCTCGGCACGCTCGGCCCGTTCGCGGGCCCACTGCTCGCGCCGGATCCGGAACAGCTCCGACACGGCCGCGATCGCCACCACCCAGGTGGCGACCACCAGTTCCTCGCCCCAGGAGACGGCGGAGTCCCCCGACGGCGGCAGCCACCGGTAGAGCCAGTGCGCCACCAGGACGTGCCCGGCCCAGAGCGTGCCCATCGCAGCCCACGCGGCCCAGCGGTGCCCGGCGACGATCGCACCGAAACAGGCCAGGGCGACGGTGAGGAACACCGGCCCGTACGGATACCCGGCCCCGAGGTAGAGCATGACGGCGCCCGCCGTGCCGAAGACCACGGCCACCGGATACCGCTTGCGCCACAGCAGCAGTGCCCCGGCCAGCAGCAGGAGCACCCGCGCGAAGGGGTCGAGGGCCGCCCGCTCGCCCTCCTGGCCATGAGCGGCGAAGTGAGAGCCGACCAGGACGAAGACCGTGAGGACGACGGTGGACCGCCAGGGCCACCGGGGCGCATGCTCCCCCTCCCCCCACCGGTCCCACCGCACAGGCCCGTGCCGCCACCACTGCGGCGGACCGCCCCGCACGCGCTGCTCGTCCATACCGGCCACGCTAGACGCCGCCCGCCCGCGGCGGCGTCACCCAGGCGCGGTGATCACACGTACTCCCCGCGGAGTACGTCGTCCGCCGGGCGGCCTCGCGTTCCCTGATCCGCAGCCGGCGCAGCCGCCGCGGCGCCCGGCCAGCCGCATGGTCACCGGCAGAAGCACGACCCGGATCAGGGGGGCGTCGACGAGGATCGTCAGGGCCGTGCCGATACCGGGTCCCTTGAGGAAGACGACCCCTCCGGTGGCTACGACAGGAAGGACAGCGCCAGGATCACGGCCGCGGCCGTGACCAGCGGGGCGCGCCGGATGCCCTCGGCGACCGCGCGCCGGGTGTCGCCGGTGCGGTCGTGCTCCTCCTTGGAGTGAGCGCGGCGCGCTGCCAGAAGCCGGAGGCGGGCGCGGTGGCACGCTCCACCCGGTGCCCCCAGCGGCGAGGGCGGCGGGCAGGAACAGCACCGCGCCGGCGACCGCCGTCACCACCACGAGCACACCCGCGTAGGCGGCTGTTCCTTCGAGTACGTCCACGAACTCGTCCGGCTCGTCGCGGCCCACCCACCGCGCGAACGCCTCGCCGAACTGCTGATGCTCGCCCTGTGCCGGACCGGCCGCCCGGCGGACGCCCTCACCGTGTAGGAGGAGGCACGGCGGCGGCTCGCCGACGCGATGGACGCGGACCCGGGCCCCGGCCTGCGGTCCCTGCACGCCCGCGTCCTGCGCCGGGATCCAGCGCTGCTGCCCGGGCCGCCGTTTCCGGTGGCCTGAGAGGTCCGGGCAGCCCGCAGCCGCCTAGTCAGCCCGCAGATCGGGCATGTGGTCTCGGCCCTATGACGCGGGGTTCTTGGAGGCGGGCCCCGACTGCGGATACACCAGCCCCACCCCGTGGGCGAGTTGCCCCACCGCGTGCCGGAAGAAGGTCTCCCGGTCCTCCACCACTCTGTTGAACTGCCCGAACAGCTCGAAGCCGACCAGCCCGAACAACTGGGCCCAGGCTGCGACGAGGGCCGTCACCGTCTCGGGCGGGAGGTCCGGCGCGAGGTCGGCGGCCATCCGCTCGGCCTCCGGGCGCAGGTCGGCCGGCAACGAGGGCCTGGCCAGCCCGAGGCCGCGGTAGGCGTCGCGCACGATGCCGAAGAACAGCAGACCGACACGGGCGGCGGGCGGGACGGTGGTGTCGGGGGCGGTATAGCCCGGGACGGGCGATCCGTAGATGAGGGCGTACTCGTGCGGACGGTCGAGCGCCCAGCGCCGCACCGCCTCGCACACCGCGACCCAGCGTTGCAGGGGACCGGAGCCGGCGGCCGCGCCATGGGCGGCCTCGGCGGTGTCGCCGAGGGAGTCGTAGGCGTCGATGATGAGGGCGGTCAGCAGCTCGTCACGGCTGGGGAAGTAGCGGTAGAGCGCCGAGGAGACCATGCCGAGCTCGCGGGCGACGGCCCGCAGCGAGAGCCTGGCGGCGCCTTCGGCCGCGAGCTGTCTGCGGGCCTCGTCCTTGATGGCCGCGGTGACTTCGATCCTGGCCCGGGCACGGGCGCCGTGTGCGGTGCTCATGCGGGGCAGTGTGCCATGGACGCGGAGCAGTGCACACAAACGAGATCGACGCACACAAACGAGAGCGGGAAACAAAAACGAGAGCGGTGCTCTTGCTTTGGGGCGCCGGTCTCGGGCAGACTGGCAGCACCAATCGAGAGCACTGCTCCCAAATGAGAGCAGTGCTTCACACCGCCAGGGGGACCCATGTCCACGCACGTCCGCAAGCCCGGCTGGCTCACCGTCAACGTCTTCAACCGGCTCGTCAGCTGGCTGACCCGCCGCGGCATCAGCGTCTGGGGATCCCGTGTCCTCGCCGTCCGCGGCCGCAAGAGCGGCCAGTGGCGCACCACCCCGGTCAACGTGCTGACCCTGGGCGGCCGTCAGTACCTGGTCGCACCCCGCGGCCACGTCCAGTGGACACACAACATGCGCGCGGCGGGCGGCGGCGAACTGCACCTCGGCAAGCGTGTGGACACCTTCACCGCGACCGAGGTGGCCGACGACGACAAGACCCCGATCCTGCGCGCCTACCTCAAGCGCTGGAAGGCGGAGGTCGGGGTCTTCTTCAATGGAGTCGGCCCCGACTCCCCGGACGACCAGCTGCGCCGCATCGCCCCCGACCACCCGGTCTTCGAGATCACTGCGACGGGCTGACCTCGTCACCCGTCGTCGCGGGACGGCGGTCCAACGCGGTCAGGGCCCGCTGGGCCACCGGATGCGTGCGGACGATCTCGCCCAGCGACGTCGAGCCCTGCGTGATCTCCTTGAACGCCTTCCAGGCCGGGCGGAAGCTCGTCACCGCCGCGTGGAACAGCCCGGGGCGGCGCTCGAACACGGTCAGCAGCTGCTTACCGACGCTCATCTCCACACCGAGCCCGGCCTTGACCGCGAACGCGTAGTTGAGGGCCTGCCGGCGCGTGTCCACGGCGTCGTGCGCCTCGGCGATCCGAACCGCCCACTCCCCCGCGAGCCGCCCGGACCGCAGAGCGAAGGAGATGCCCTCGCGGGTCCACGGCTCCAGCAGCCCCGCCGCGTCGCCGCACACCAGCACCCGCCCGCGCGAGAGCGGCGAGTCGTCGGCCCGGCAGCGGGTCAAGTGCCCTGAGGAGATGCTCGGTTCGAAGCCGGCGAGGCCCAGCCGCCCGACGAAGTCCTCCAAGTACCGCTTCGTGGCGGCGCCTTCGCCACGGGCCGAGATCACACCGACCGTCAGGGTGTCGCCCTTGGGGAAGACCCAGCCGTAACTGCCGGGCATGGGGCCCCAGTCGATGAGCACCCGCCCCTTCCAGTCCTCGGCGACGGTCTCCGGCACCGGAATCTCCACCTCCAGGCCGAGGTCCACCTGGTCGACCTTGACCCCGACATGCGCCCCTATGCGACTGGCACTGCCGTCCGCGCCGACCACGGCCCGCGCGAGCAGGACCTCGCCGCCCTGGAGGATCACGGCGACCGTGCGCCGGTCGGGCACCGCCGAGCCGTGCTGCTCGACCCGCTGGACCGTGACACCCGTGCGCAACTCGGCGCCCGCCTTCTGCGCGTGCTCGACGAGCTGCTGGTCGAACTCGGGCCGGTTGATCAGCCCGAACAGCATCTGCCTGGAGCGGCGGGTGCGCGTGAAGCGGCCGTTGTTCGAGAACGTCACCGCGTGCACGCGGTCCCGGAGCGGCAGCTCGAAGCCGGGCGGGAGGGCGTCCCGCGAGGGGCCGATGATGCCGCCGCCGCAAGTCTTGTAGCGCGGCAGCTCCGCCTTCTCCAGCAACAGCACGCGTCTGCCGGCGACCGCCGCCGCGTACGCGGCCGAAGCGCCCGCAGGTCCCGCGCCCACCACGACGACGTCCCACACCTGCCGCACGTCGTCCGCCGAAGAGTTCTCGCTGCTCACGATGGTCTACTGCTCCCGATCAAGCCGCCTGCCCTGCTGTCTCCCGCATCCTACGGCGGACCTGGCCACAGGCCGCTGTGGGAGGATCTACGGCACTCACCGCTACAACGTCGCACCCACGAGGAGCGTGCCCATGTCGTCGAATCCGGTCGCCGAGACCGTCGCCTCGCTGATGCCCAGGGCGAAGGAAGAGCTCGCCGAACTGGTGGCCTTCCGGTCGGTGGCGGACTTCGACCAGTTCCCCAGGAACGAGAGCGAGGGCGCCGCCCGCTGGGTCGCGGACGCGCTCGCCGCCGAGGGCTTCCAGGACGTGGCCCTGCTCGACACCCCCGACGGCACGCAGTCGGTCTACGGCTACCTGCCCGGCCCCAAGGGCGCGAAGACGGTCCTGCTGTACGCCCACTACGACGTGCAGCCGCCGCTGGACGAGGCCGGCTGGACGACCCCGCCGTTCGAACTGACCGAGCGGGACGGGCGCTGGTACGGGCGCGGGGCCGCCGACTGCAAGGGCGGTGTCATCATGCACCTGCTGGCGCTGCGCGCGCTGAAGGCGAACGGCGGCGTACCGGTCCATGTGAAGGTGATCGCCGAGGGCTCGGAGGAGCAGGGCACGGGTGGCCTGGAGCGGTACGCGGAGGAACACCCCGGCCTGCTGGAGGCCGACACGATCGTCATCGGCGACGCGGGCAACTTCCGTGTCGGGCTGCCGACCGTCACCTCCACCCTGCGCGGTATGACGCTCGTCCGCGTGCGGATCGACACGCTCGCCGGCAACCTGCACTCGGGCCAGTTCGGCGGTGCCGCGCCCGACGCGCTGGCCGCCCTGATCCGGGTCCTGGACTCGCTGCGCGCCGAGGACGGTTCGACGACCGTCGACGGGCTCACCGGGGACACGGCCTGGGAGGGGCTCCAGTACGACGAGGAGCGGTTCCGGCAGGACGCCAAGGTGCTGGACGGCGTGGGGCTGATCGGCTCCGGGACGGTCGCCGACCGCATCTGGGCGCGTCCGGCCGTGACGGTCCTCGGCATCGACTGCCCGCCCGTCGTCGGTGCCACCCCGTCCGTGCAGGCTTGTGCCCGGGCGCTGATCAGCCTGCGGGTGCCGCCGGGCGTGGACGCGGCCGAGGCGACCAAGCTGCTCCAGGCGCACCTGGAGGCGCACACGCCGTGGGGTGCGCGGGTGAGCACCGAGCAGATCGGCCAGGGCCAGGCCTTCCGCGCCGACACCACCAGCCCGGCGTACCAGGCCATGGCGGACGCGATGGCGGTGGCGTACCCGGGGCAGGAGATGCAGTACGCCGGTCAGGGCGGCTCCATCCCGCTGTGCAACACGCTCGCCGCCCTCTACCCGCGTGCGGAGATCCTGCTCATCGGACTGAGCGAGCCGGAGGCCCAGATCCACGCGGTGAACGAGAGCGTCTCCCCCGAGGAACTGGAGCGGCTGTCGGTGGCGGAGGCGCTGTTCCTGCGCAACTACGCGGCGAGCTGACCGCTCTGCCCACAGCCAAGGTTCTCGTCCGCGGACGGGGTTGTCTTCACACACTGACCAACGGGCGCCCTTCGCCGTGGTCGCGACCAGCACACACATCGGACTCATTCATCTAGGGAGCGTATCGAGTCGTGATCACTCTGCGGGATTCGCCCTCTCGGTGGGGCCTGGACCGGTAGATCTTCTCGTGTGACGCGAGTGCAACTGACGGACGATGAGTGGGAGTTCATCGGGCCGTACCTGCCGATCGGCGAGTACGGCCCGTACCCCGGGCGGCTGCGGCAGCAGTACGAGGGTGTGATCTGGCGATTCAAGATTGGCGGGCAGTGGCGGGAGATGCCGCAGGAGTTCGGCGCCTGGTCGACCGTCCACAACCGCTTCCGGCAGTGGCGTGACGCGCGCGTCTTCGAGGCCCTTCACCGGAAGCACCGTGGTGTCCAGCGCGACCACCCGCCCGGGACGGTCGACCAGCACCTGCCCGTACCGGCAGATCAGGCACCCCCAGATTGCGGGACCGTGACCCGCTGGGGCCAAACCACTCGTGCCAGACCTGCCGCAGCGTGTTGTAAGACGGGACGTGCAGGCCGGGCCCGTAGATCTCGCGTACGTACTGATGGATCAGGCGGGTGCGGGTGGTCATCCCGACTCGGGACCGGCCCTGCAGTTCGTCGTGGACCGCGAAGATCGCCTCCCGGATCTCCGGGTGACTTTCAACGAGTGGGCACGCCGGAAGCGGTGCTGCGAACGTGCGGTGGCTGGGCGGCTACCGGCATCCGCGAGCAGGCCCGGAGCGATTCACTTATGTGACCTCCGAGAAGTGATGTCTATGGCTCGTTTGCACGCCGCAGGGCGCCTCCCTGGCTATGGCGACGCGTTTTGGAGTCTGGCGCAAGTTCCGGAACCTGCGCCAGACCCGGTTCGTGGCTCCACTTGGCAGTCAGGGCTGGGCCCACCGGCGTTGAAGGCAGGGCGATGTGAATGAGTTGCTTCAGTGGAGGCGACGGGGCGGTGCCGAGGCCGAGGCGGCCCTCTCGTGAGGGCTGCCGAAGGGATGGTCCTCCAGCGAGCGACCCCGCCTCCGTGACTCCAAGTTCCCCCACGGACCCGCCCTGACCATCCCCCCGGAGGCGTTCGCGGCGTTCGTCGATCATGTGCGCTGGGGCGTCCGCTTCCAGGGAGGACCGCGAACGGCGGCATGGCCGACGGGCGGGGGCCTGCCGGTCTCCTGCCCGGCCGCACCCTGAAACCTTATAGGTACCGGTACCCGCGACTCCCCCTGAAGCTGACTGCTGTAACGCACAAGGCTATTGGCCTCAGGAGGGGAACGAACATGACCGGCAGAACTCTGAGCCGCAGGACCGCGGCCGCCACCACCGCCGCGCTCGCCATGACGGCCGCGCTGATCACCGGGGCGGCCGCCGCCCCGGCGAGCGCGGCGACGGCGGCCGTCGTCTGCTCCGACCTGGGGATCCTGAGCGATCCGCAGAATGCCTCCAGCACGGGCACGGCGAAGACGGCCACCGGCACCACAGGCACAGCCCAGGTCCGGTACGGCACCTACGGCGGTGTGCGGTACGCCTGGGCGCGGACGACCAGCTATGAGTACGACAGCCTGTACATCAAGTTCGAGATCGACACCAACGGCGACGGCGACGCCAACTGCTCCCACTACAGGGAGGCGACGAGCCGGACGTACACCACGGGCAGGCAGACCGAGCGGGGGGACGGCGTCCGCTACCGGGGCTGCCTGCTGTTCGACCCCGCCCACGACTGCGACGCGGCCGCCACCAAGACCGGTTGGTGGTAGGAGCCGGTGCGTTCCCTGGTCGTACACCTAACAGGCCTTCACTCGGGTGTGCGACCGTGGCTTGGTCACGGCGGGCAGGTTCGTCCGGGTGTGCACCCCCTGGACAACAGTGCCCTCAACAACGTGTACGTCGTGCCCACGCGCATGTGGGGGGCGCCGCCCTCGCTGTCCCAGTACTGGAAGGTGATTTTCCCGCCTGAGCAGTAGGCGGAGGCAGGCGCCGGAAGTCAGGGCTTCTTGGCAACTCTGGGTGAACGAAGCCAACAGGGAGCCGGGCGCCCTGACTGCCGGTGCCGCAGCCTTTTGACGGTTTGAGCATGTTCACGTCGGGCCGCGTATGTACGGACCTGCGGACGCCATGGTTCCGGCGGAAGGACACGCGCTTAGTTGTCATCAAGGGGTGGTTCGTGTGAAATCCTTGATCCAGATCATCGAGGCGCGAAGGTAGAGGCCGGCGAGGCAGCTGTCCGGGGTCTTGTCGTAGCGGGTTGCGATGCCCGGCCATGCCTTCATCCTGTTGATCGCGCGTTCGACGGTGTTCCGTTCCTCGTAGAGCTCGGTGTCGTGGCTGACGGGCCTGCCACCCCTGCTGCCCTTCTTCTTCCGGTTGGCGGTCTGGTCCTTCTTCTCCGGGATCACCGCCTTGATGCGGCGTTTACGCAGGTAGGCGCGGTTACCGCGGGACGAGTAAGCCTTGTCTCCGGCAACCGCGTCGGGCCGGGTGCGGGAACGGCCGACAGGCCCGCGCACCCGCACCTTCTTCAGGACGGGGATGAACTGCGGGCTGTCCGCCGCCTGGCCCGCGGTCAGGAGGAGGGCCAGGGGGCGGCACTTCCGATCGGCGGCGAGGTGGACCTTGCTGGTCTGCCCGCCCCTGGAACGTCCCAGGAGAACGGCCTTCAGCCGGAGTTTGCGCCGGCGCCGGATGCGTCGCCGCTCCTCCCGCTCGGCATCGATCTCGGCGTCCTGGCCGTCTTCTTCTTCGAGGCTGCCCCTTTTGACCTGCCCTTCTCCGCCTCGGTCGCTGCCTTTTCCATGGCGGTGAGGACGTCCTCGCCCAGGTGCATCCCGGCAGCGTCGTGGTGAGCGCGCGGTGGTGGAGTCGATGCTTACCAGGGACAGATCCACCTCACCCCGTTTCGCGGCTTCCGCGATCAGGCCCTGCAGCAGGGCCTCGAAGACGCGCGCGTCACGCCACTGCCGGAAGCGGTTGTGGACGGTCGACCAGGCGCCGAACTCCTGCGGCATCTCCCGCCACTGCCCGCCGGTCTTGAATCGCCAGATCACACCCTCGTACTGCTGCCGCAGCCGCCCGGGGTACGGGCCGTACTCGCCGATCGGCAGGTACGGCCCGATGAACTCCCACTCATCGTCCGTCAGTTGCACTCGCGTCACACGAGAAGATCTACCGGTCCAGGCCCCACCGAGAGGGCGAATCCCGCAGAGTGATCACGACTCGATACGCTCCCTAAGACGGTGTCCTATGTGGTGATCGCTCGTTGGTCCGTTCATGGGGCGGGGTACATGGAGTTGGATTGTTCCGGACGGCTTGTGGGAGCTTGCCAGGCCGTTGATTCCGCAGGAGCGGGTGCGGCCCCAGGGCGGCGGGACTCAGAACACGCCTGATGAGACGCTGTTCGCGGCGATCATCTACGTGCTGGTCAGCGGCTGCGCATGGCGGGCTTTGCCGCCGTGCTTCGGCATATCGAAGTCGACGGCCCATCGCCGGTTCATGATCTGGTCGCGGGCCGGCGTCTGGGCCGGCTCCACGAAGCGGTCCTGCACCAACTCGACGACGCAGGCCTCATCGACGTCTCCCGCGTCGTCCTGGACTCCGCGCACGTGCGCGCTAAAAGGGGGCGAACATACAGGTCCGAGCCCCGTGGACCGGGGCAGGCCGGGTTCCAAGATGCACGTCCTGTCGGACGCGAACGGACTGCCCCTGGTCGTCGGCGTCTCCGCCGCCAACGTCCACGACAGCGAAGGCCTGAAGCCCATGGTCGCGGGTCACCAAACGAGACACGACCCCCACAACGGCCGCTACTTCAAGCCCCAACGCCTGCATGCCGACAAGGCGTACGACATTCCCCACCTGCGGAAATGGTTACGCGGCAAGCGCATCGGAGTGCGCATCGCCCGCAAGGGCATCGAGTCCAGCGAACGATTGGGCCGCCGCCGCTGGGTGATCGAACGGACCATCTCCTGGCTGTCCGGCTACCGCCGACTCAGCCCCCGCTACGAACGCAATCCCCGCAACTACCTGGCCTTCCTCGGACTCGCCGCAGCCATCTGCTGCTACAAGCGGTACGTCCGCCTCACCACATAGGACACCGTCTAAGGACGCCCGCATGGCCGAGCCCTCCTTTCTGACCGCCGTACGTGAGTCGTACGACACGGTTGCCGTCGACTACGTAGAACGCGTCCCGCCTCCAGCCCAGATGGACCCGCTGTCACGCGCGATGCTGGCAGGGTTCGCCGAACTCGTGCGGACGGCCGGACTGGGACCGGTCGCGGACCTGGGATGCGGCCCCGGCCGCGTGACGGCGCACCTGGCCGGGATGGGGGTGTCCGCCTTCGGCGTCGATCTGTCACCGAAGATGATCGGGCTGGCCCGCCACGCCTATCCGAATCTGCGGTTCACCGAGGGCTCGATGACCTCACTGGAGATGGGGGACGACGAACTCGGCGGCATCCTTGCCTGGTACTCCACCCATCACACGCCTCCGCAGTGGCTGCCGGCGGTGTTCGCCGAGTTCCACCGCACGCTCGCGCCCGGCGGCTACCTGCTCTGGGGAGACTATGTCGGCGATGAACGGCTGCATCCGACCCAGGGTTATGGCCGTCCGGTGTCCTACGAGTCGTACCTTCTGCCGCTGGACCGCATAGTCGGCCTGCTGGACCAGGCCGGACTCGTTGTCACCGCGAGACTGGAGCAGGAGCCCGGCGGACGGGTGAACAGACCGCGCGCCTGCCTCCTGACCCGCAAGCCCGAAAGGCCCTGACGGCGCTTGTTCCTGCGGCGAGGCCGCTCGTGCCAGAACGCAGACGATCACGGGGCGGGCGGGTCAGGGCACTGGGCGGAGAGGGCGGCCGCCCCAGCGGATGTCGGCGGAGAGGTTGTCGAGGATGACGTAGACCGGGGCGCCGTCCGGGCGGGCCGCCCGGATGCTCTTGAGCGCGGTGAGAGTGTGATCGGTGCCCTTGCGACGGTGGTTGACACCCCAGAGAGTGTCGTCGCCGACCGAGTGGCAACCGTGGAAGTAGCGCACTCCGTGGGTGCGGTGGAAGGTGGCCGGGTGCCGGTCGGGCCTGCTCTGCCTGGCCCAGCAGGTCCCGGCGGTCGGGCGGATGCCGAGCGGGCCGAACTCGTCGAAGGCGAAGGTGCGGTCCGGGCGCTTGGGCCAGCCGACGGAATTCGCTGACCTGCTGAAACGCGGCCTCTTCGGCGTGGGGTTCCCGCGCAGGAGCGTGGAGTTCCCCGGTAAACCGCGTGCAGGAGCACCGCTTCCCCGTCGTCCTTGACAGTTGGGCGACGTACTGGGGCTCGCACACTGGTGAGCAGCGTCACGGAGATGCCTGGTGCCGGGCGGACAGAGGTGAGTGTGGAAATTTCTCTGCGCGCCCGGATACGGGCCGGTGTTCGCCCAGCTCTTCCGCGCCCACGCACAGGCGGTGTACAGCCATGCGGCTCGGCTGACCGGGGACCGAAACACGGCGGAGGACGTCGTGTCACCGACGTTGGAGGCGTGGCGGCTGCGGGAGAAGCTGAAACCCGACGCCGAGTGGGTCGATCATGATGAGGGCGAAGGTGACGGACTGCGCGCCTGGCTGTTCGGCGTGGCCACCAACGTTCTGCGCAACACGCGGCGGGCCGCCCGGCGCCACGCGGCCGCCCTCGCGCGGCTGCCGGGCCGGGCGGCTGATCACGAGACGGTGCCCGACTTCGCCGACGCGCTGGTCTGCCGCATGGAGGACGCGGACCGGCTGGCGGCCGCCCGTGCGGCCCTGGACCGGCTGAGCAGACGCGAGCGAGAGGTGTTCGCGCTGTGCGTCTGGTCGGAACTGAGCTATGCGGCCGCCGCCGAGGCCCTCGACGTGCCGGTCAGCACCGTACGGTCCCGGCTGTCCCGCGCCCGGCAGCGACTGCGCCACCTGGCGGAGGCCGAACTCGCCCGCCGCACCAGCGCGTCCGCAAGGCCGTCGGCATCGACAGCCAAAAGCGAAACGAGATCCCCCCGCGGCAGCGGACAGGAACGAGGTGGCCGCACCGACGCGGTCCGGTCGACACAGGCACAGGAGAAACGCCGATGAAGCCCGCAGAACGCGAAGAACTGGCCCGGCTGCTGCCGAGCCCGGGTGCCCCGGTCCTGCCGAGCGACCGTCTGTCGCAACTGGAGGACCACCTGATGCAGGAGATCACCCGCCAAGCCGCCCCGCACACACGTGTCACACCCCCGGCACCGCCCGCAGGCCATCGCCCGCGTCGGCGGCTCGCCCTGATCGCCGTTCCGCTGGGCACCGCCGCCGCACTCGTCGCGACCGTCCTCGCGCTCGGCGTGAGCGGCGGGACCGAACGCCCTGCCACCGACAAGGAGGCTGTGACCCCTTGAACCGTATCGCCACGGTCGCCGCCGCGAAGAACACCACCCAGGTCCGCGACGACCAGTACGTCTCCACGCAGACCCAAGGCACCCAGCAGGTCAAGAACCAGGGGATGGCCGACCCCTTCGCCGGTAGCCGTACCTTCGCCGCGATGCTGGTGGCGCTGGTCATCGGCTCCGCCGCCGCGGGCCTCTCGGCTCTCACCCTGGCAGACGTCAAAGCCCAGGGAGAGAACACGCGACGGTACGCGGAACTGTCGGGGCAGTCCTTCGTGCCGGAAGGTACCGGCTTCTACGAACGTGCCTACCAACTGGTGGGTTACGCCGTACTCGTGGCCATGGTGATCGCCGCCGCCGGGCTGCTCGTGGCACTCGCCGACGGCATTCTGGCCCGGAGGCGGGCCCTCGCGTCGCTCGTCGCCACCGGCGCCTCACATGGCCTGCTGGCCCGCGCGCTCAGCTGGCAGGTGATCTCACCCGTGGTACCGGCGGTAGCCCTGGCGACGCTGGCCGGCATGCTGCTGCCGCGGCTGACCGTCCCCGGTACGAACGACACCGCGGACATGGAAGTGTGGCGCTGCACACCGATGCCGGGTGATCCGCATGACGCGTGCGCGGATGCCGCCTACCAGCAGGCGCACGGAGCGCTGCTCACGGCGGAGAAGGTCCCGGTCACCGTGCACATGCCGTGGGGGCAACTCCCCTGCTGGCGGGGGAGCGGTCACCGCGACCGTCGTCGTGACCCTGGTCGGCCTGCTGTTCCTGCGCATGAGCACACGGGTCACCGAGCTGCGCACGTCATGACCTCGCCGACGCCATGTGAAACCGGCAGTACGGGACGACCGACTCGTGCGGAGGCGGACGGAGGTGCACCGACCTGGTCGCCGGAACTTCCCGCAGGGCCACGTAGGTGTGCCAGGCAGCCGCGTCGTCCTCCTGGAGATCGGTTTCTGCGGTGCAGGGCAGGCGGAGGTGGGACCACAGGACGTCGATGCAGGTCTGGCGCAGTTCGCGGTTGGGTGCGTCGGCGGCGAGGCCGGCCAGCGCGTGCACGCCGCCCAGGCGGACGGCGGCCAAGTCGTCTCCGAGTTGGGAAACGGCCGTGGTGAAGCGTTCGGCGTGCAGGCGGGTGGCGTCGCGCAGGGCGCCGTCCTCGTCCCTGGTGCCTCGGATCAGGAGCGCCCCTTCAGCTCCGCGAGTGCCGGGTCGAGGACGATGTCCTGCTTGCGCGCCGCGACCGTCGGTTCCTCGGGGAAGTGGCAGGCGGTGAGATGGCCCGCGGGGCTGCCCTCGGCGCTGACCAGTCGGGGTTCCTCGGTGGCGCACTTGTCCTGGGCCTTCCAGCAGCGGGTGCGGAAGCGGCAGCCGGAGGGCGGGTCGATCGGTGAGGGCACGTCCCCGGCCAGCCGGATGCGTTCGCGCCGCTCGATGGCGTCCGGGTCGGCCTCGGGGACGGCGGACAGCAGCGCGTGGGTGTAGGGGTGCCGGGGCCGGGTGTAGAGGGACTCCCGGTCGGCCACCTCGACGATCTTGCCGAGGTACATGACGGCGACGCGTTCGGAGAAGTGCCGTACGACGGCGAGGTCGTGGGCGATGAAGACGAAGGCGATGCCGAACTCCCGCTGGAGGTCCTGGAGGAGGTTGACGACCTGCGCCTGGATGGAGACGTCCAGCGCGGAGACGGGTTCGTCGGCCACGATCAGCTTGGGCCGCAGGGCGAGGGCGCGGGCGATGCCGATGCGCTGGCGCTGGCCGCCGGAGAACTCGTTCGGGTAGCGGTTGTAGTGCTCGGGGTTGAGGCCCACCGTCTCCAGGAGTTCCTGGGCGCGCCGTTTGTGGCCCTGGGGCGGGTTGATGCCGTTGAGCCGCATCGGCGTCTCGATGATGGTGCCGACGGTGTGCCGGGGGTTCAAGGAGGAGTACGGGTCCTGGAAGATCATCTGGAGGTTGCGGCGGGCCTCACGCATCCGCGCGGCGGGCCGGTGGGTGATGTCCTCGCCGTCGAACACGACGGAACCGCCGGTGGGTTCGAGCAGCCGAGTGATCAGGCGGCCGGTGGTCGACTTGCCGCAGCCGGATTCACCGACCAGGCCCAGCGACTCGGCCGGCCCGACGGAGAAGTCGATGCCGTCGACGGCGCGGACCGCCCCGATCTGCCGCTGGAAGACGATGCCCTGCCGGATGGGGAAGTACTTCTGGAGGCCCCGCACTTCGAGGAGGTTCTCGCCGGTGGCGCGGTCGGTGGTCTGCCCGGTGAGGGACTGGGTGGTGCTCACGTCATGCTCCCTTTCGTCCGCCGTCACTGCGCGGCCCGTGCGGCTGCGTCGCCGCGGTCGTCCGGGCCCGCCCCGCCGCGGATCTCCTGCTTGGCCTCGTCGGTGAGATGGCACGCGGCGAGGTGCCCTCCGGTGCCGGCGACGAGGCGCAGCTCGGGCCGTTCCACGGTGCAACGCCCCTCCGGAACCCAGCCCTTGTAGGCGCAGCGCGGGTGGAAGGAGCAGCCGTCCGGCAGGTTGATCAGGCTCGGCGGGGTGCCGGGGATCGGGTTGAGCCGTTCGCCGACGTCGCCGGTGAGGTGCGGCATCGACTGCAACAGGCCCCAGGTGTAGGGGTGCTGGGGCTGCTTGAGGACCTCGCGGGTGGTGCCGTACTCGATCCGGCGGCCGGCGTACATCACCAGGATGTCGTCGGCGATGTCGGAGACCACGCCGAGGTCGTGCGTGATGATGACGACGGCGGAGCCGAACTCCTCCTGGAGGTCGCGGATCAGGTCCAGGATCTGCGCCTGGACGGTGACGTCCAGGGCGGTGGTGGGCTCGTCGGCGATGAGCAGGGCGGGGTCGCAGACCAGCGACATGGCGATCATGGCGCGCTGGCGCATGCCGCCGGAGAACTGGTGCGGATAGTCCCTGACCCGGCGCTCGGGCTGCGGGATGCCGACCCGCTTGAGCATCTCGACCGCGCGGTCCCTGGCCTCCTTCTTGGAGACCTTGTGGTGCACGCGGTAGGCCTCGGCGATCTGGGCGCCGACGGTGAAGAAGGGGTGCAGCGCGGAGAGCGGGTCCTGGAAGATCATGGAGACCGTACGGCCGCGCAGTTCGCGCATGTCCGCCTCGGGCAGGGCGACGAGTTCCCTGCCCTCCAGCCAGATCTCGCCGCTGACCTGGGCGCGGGTGCCCTTGTGCAGTCCGAGCAGGGCCAGCGAGGTCACCGACTTGCCGGAGCCGGACTCGCCGACGATGCCGAGGGTCTTGCCCTTCTCCAGGGTGAAGGAGACGCCGTCGACGGACTTGACGAGGCCGTCCTCGGTCGGGAAGTGCACCCTCAGGTCGCGTACGTCGAGGAAGGGTGCGGGCGCGGACGTGACGTCCGCGGGCTGCGGTGAGGTCTGAACGGACACGGTGTTCCTAAGGACGAAAGAAGGGCTCAGGCGAGGCGCACGCGCGGGTCGACGAGGCCGTACACCAGGTCGACGACCACGTTGGCGAGGACGACGAACGTCGCGGCGAAGAGCGTGGTGCCGAGGATGACGGGCAGGTCGGAGTTCTGGACGGAGTCGACCGCGAGCTTGCCGATGCCGTTGATGCCGAACACCGACTCGGTGATGACCGCGGAGCCGCCGATCAGGGAGCCGACGTCCATGCCGAAGATGGTGATGATCGGGGTGATGGCGGCCCGCAGCCCGTGCTTGAGGACGACGGTGGCGGCCGGCAGGCCCTTGGCGCGGGCGGTGCGCATGTAGTCCTCGGCGAAGACCTCCAGCATGGAGGAGCGGGTGAGCCGGGTGTACATCGCGAGGTAGACGATGACCAGGGTGCTCCAGGGCAGGATCAGGCCCTTGAACCAGCCGACCGGGTCCTCGGTGATCGACGTGTAGCCGGAGGTCGGCAGGATCTGGAACTTGTCGACGAAGAGGTACAGCAGGAGCAGGCCGATGAAGTAGATCTGCACCGAGACGCCGAACAGGGCCAGTCCGACCGCCGCCTTGTCGGCGGCCCTGCCCCTTCGGACAGCGGCCACCGTACCGAGGCCGACACCCAGGATCAGGAACGCCACCGCGGCGCCGAGGCCGAGGGAGAGGTCCGCCGGGAAGTCCTGGAGCAGCGTGGTCAGGACGGGGGTGTCGGTCTGGAAGGAAATGCCGAGGCAGGGCGCGCCACAGTGGATGCGGACGCTCTGGTCGCCGTAGTCACGGCCCACGACCAGCCCCTTGACGAACTCCCAATACTGAGTCAGGTAGCTCTGGTCCAGGCCCAGCGAGTGCTTGATCTCCGCGAGGCGGGACGGGGAGCAGGTCTTTCCGCAGGCCAGGAGTGCGGGGTCGGACGGCAGTGCGAAGAAGATGAAGAAGGTGATCGTGGTGATCACCAGCATGATCGCGGCCGCTGCCAGCAGGCGTCTGATGAGGTAACGAAACATGGGGTGCCGGGACCTGACGTGAGTGGGATGCCCGCCGGCGGCCGGGACCGCCGGCGGGGTTCAGAGCTTCAGGAGGGACACGTCACTGCTTGACGTAGGCGTGCACCAGGCTGGGTTCGGCCATGATCGGATCGTCGATGACACCGCCGACCTTCGAGCCGCTCACCTCGCTGAAGTTCATGTACATCAGCGGGACCACGGCGGCGTCCTTCATGATCTGCTCGTCCAGCTCCCCGTAAGCGGCGTTGCGCTGCTTGATGTCGGTCATCTTGCCGATCTTGTCGATCTGCGCGTTGACCTTCGGGTCGTTCAGGTACGAGATGTCGTTGTTGGACTGCGGGAGCTTCTTGATCTGCCGCCCGTCGAAGAGGGTGGGCAGCACGGTGGAGGCGTTCGGCCAGTCCGCGATCCAGTCGCCCCACGTCAGGTCGTACTGGTTCTTCACGTTGTCCACGGTGCTGAAGTAGTTGTTCTTGTCGATCGGAGTGATGTTCACCGTGATGCCGATCTTCGCGAGCGCGGTCTTCACGGCGTCCGCGAAGTGCTCGTGCGTGGGAATGTTCTCCACCGCGAGCGACATCGTCGGCTTGGGGTTGCCGGCCTGCTTCATCAGGGCCTTGGCCTTGGTGAGGTCACCGGCGGGGTTGCCGCTGTAGAGGTTGAAGTCCTTGTGGCCGTCGATGCCCGGGGCGAGCATCGTGGTGGCGTAGTTGCCGTAGGCCGAACCGCCGAAGGCCCCGCGTACGGTGGTCTTGTCGACGGCGTACTCGATCGCCTCGCGGACCTTGATGTCCTTGACCCGGTTCATGTTGATCGCCATGTAGTTGATGCCCGGGGCCGGGATCTTGTAATAGCGCGACTTGAGCGACGGGTCGCCCGCCATCGTCGTCAGGTCGGAGCCGGCGATCGGCGTCTGCGTGATCGCGGTCTGCGCGGATCCGCCGTCGGACTTGATCTGCTGGTCGATGGCGGCCTGGTCCTGCCCGAACTTCGCGTCGATCTCGTCGAGGTTCTGCTGGCGGATCGGGTCGGTCGACTGGCTCCAGTTCTTGTTCCGGACGAGGACCATTTCCTTGTTCTTGGTGTACGACTTGATCATGTAGGGCCCGTCGGACCAGACATGCGTGTCGTACGTGGCACCGGTGTCGTGTGCCTTGGGCACCGCCGACCACCCGGTCATGGCGGTCGTCTCGTTGAAGTCGGCGACGGGTTGGTTGAGATGGAAGACGAGGGTGTACTTGTCCGGTGTCTGGATCGAGTCCAGCTGCTTGCCCTGGTACGGGCCCTTGTACGAATCGCCGCCGACCAGCCACTGACTGGCGTACGGCGGGCCGCCGTTGATGTCCGGGGAGAACGCCCGCTCGACGCCGTACTTGACGTCCTGCGCGGTGACTTCGCTGCCGTCCTGCCACTTGACCCCGTGGCGCAGGTGGAACGTCCACACGGTGGCACCCTTGCTGGGCGTTCCCGTGTCGGTGGCAAGGTCGCCGACCAGCTTGGGCTCGGACCGCGTCTCGTCCCATCCGGTGAGGGTGCGGACGAGTTCGTAGTCCATGCTCGAACCCTCGGTGGTGTAGGTCCGCTGAGGGTCGATGTGGTTGAAGTCGGCGTCGTCGAGGATCGTCAGCGTGCCGCCCTTCGACGGGGAGCCGCTGGCGCTGTTGCCGGAGGACCCTCCGCATGCGGTGGCTCCAAGGGCGATCACGACAACGGTTGCCGTGAGAGCGACCGTGCGCGATCTGCGCGTGCTGCGCGTGCTGCGCGTCATTGAGGAAACTCCGTTCTTGCTACGGGCTCGGCGGCCGTTCGTGGGGCCGCCGGGCCGACACTCGGGGGTGGCTTGTCAGCCGCGCCGGGCGCGGGGATCCAGGGCGTCCCGGACGCCGTCCCCGAGGAGGTTGAGCGCCAGGACCAGGAGGAAGAGCAGGACGCCGGGTACGAAGAGGTACATCGGGTCCTGGAGGAAGAACTGGGAGGCGTCCGACAGCAGGGCTCCCCAGTCGGGGTTGGGCGGGATGACGCCGACACCCAGGTACGACAGGGCCGCCTCGGTGGTGATGTTCTGCGGGACGGCGAGGGCGAAGGAGATCAGGATCGGCGCCCACAGGTTGGGCAGCAGCTGCCGGAAGAGGATGTGCCGCCGGCCGGCGCTCATCAGCCGCGCGGCGTCGACGAACTCCCGCTCGCGCATGGAGAGCACCTGTCCGCGCACCAGACGGGCGGTGTACGCCCAGGCGAAGACGGCGATGTTGAGGACCAGGACGAGCAGCCGGAGGTTCTCGTCGGTGCCGCCGTGGGTGTTGGTCTGGAGCGCGTTCTGGATCACCGGGGTGAGCGCGATGATGAACAGCAGCTGCGGGAACGCCAGCATCACGTCCATGACCCGGGACAGCAGGGAGTCGACCCAGCCGCCGAAGTCGCCGGCCGCGAGCCCCGCCACGACACCGACCGCGGTGGACAGCACGGCCGAGGCGAAGCCCACGTAGAGGGAGGTGCGCAGGCCGTAGACGATGCGGGCGAACAGGTCGTAGCCGGTGCCCGGTTCGACGCCGAGGAGGTGCTGGGCGCTGATGCCGCCCAGCGATCCGTAGGGGAAGTTGCCCGTGTCGGGGTTGATCGCCTTGTTGTCGGGGGTGATCGGTCCCCAGCTGGTCAGCGCGGTGAGGACCGGCGCGAGCAGTGCGATCGCAATGAACAGGAGGGTGGCCACCAGGGCGGCCATGGTGACCTTGTCCCGCCGGATCCGCTTCCAGGCCATGCGGCCCGGTGAGCGGCCGGCGACGACCGTGCCGCCGGGTCTGGGGTCCTGTGTCGGCGGCTCGGTCAGCAGCGCGGTGCCGCCGCCGGTGTCGGCCGGCTGGTGTTGCGTGGTCATCGTACGGACATCCCGGATCTGCCCCTGAGGCAAGGAAATTGAGTGGCGGTCGTCAGCGCCGCCGTGAGACTCTGCGGACTTTCGCAATGCCGTGCGAGTCCGGTCAAGCCGAGCAGGGGCCAGAAAAGGGATTGTTTGCGGTCATGGAAAAGTGTTGACGAGAGCGGGGAATGTGATTACCCGTCGCGTGAAGGAGTGCGGAAGATTCCTTGGGCAGCGATTGGTAATGGGCCCGCGGACGTTTCCTTTTGCTTTTCCCTCAAAAACCCCCGCGCCGGGTAAAGCGCGCGAACGGAGTCGGCCTCAGCCGACCGGCACCCCGGCTTCCAGATAGAACGCCGCTCCGCGCTCGCGTGCCCTCAGGGCCCAGCGGAGCCGCTCGTAGCGCACCGGTGGCAGCAGGTCGGCGGCCTCCTCCTCGGTGACGAACCGCCAGTCGCGCAGCTCCGGCCCGGGCAGCAGCAGCCGGCCGGCCTCCGTGGAGTCGAGGACGCCGCCGTCGAAGAGGAGCCGCAGTCCGCCGAACCCGGGGGGCGAGGGGCGCTCCCAGTCGACGACGAGCAGGCTCGGCACCTCGTCGAGGTGGATGCCGGTCTCCTCGGCGACTTCCCGCACACCGGCGCGCGCCGGCGCCTCACCGGGCTCGACGACCCCGCCGGGGAACTCCCAGCCGGCCTTGTAGGTGGGGTCGACGAGCAGCACCCGGTCCTGCTCGTCGAAGAGGAGCACACCGGCGGCAAGCGTCTCGGTGGTGGGCTCGGGCGTCTGCACGATGTCGCAGACGGGCAGGGAGCCGCTGTTGACGGCCTCGGCGATCCGGGCGGCCGTCTCGTGGGGCGTGAGGTCGCTGGTGTCGACCGGGTGGGCGTCGGCGGTAAGCCAGGAGGCGAGGGCGGCCCGGTACGGCTCGATGTGGTCGAAGGACCACTGGCGTATTCGCATCTCGCCGTCGGGCAAGTCCTGCGGAACCCCGCGGCCCGCTATCCGCTCCCGCAGTATCGTTTCGGCCGGAGCGAGCAGGATGTGACTGACCGGAATCCTGCGGGCGGCCAGGCCGCCGAAGATCTCGTCGCGGTACTCCTGGCGCAGCAGGGTCATCGGGACCACCAGGGTCCCGCCGAGCTCGGCGAGCATCGCGGCCGCCGTGTCTATCACGAGCCGTCGCCAGATCGGCAGGTCCTGGAAGTCGCCGACCTCGGCGAGGCGTTTGGGCGGGAGGAGATACCGGAGCGCTCCGCCGATGACCTCGGGGTCGAAGAGCGTGCTGTTCGGGATCAGTTCGATCAGTTCCTGTGCGGTGGTGGTCTTCCCCGCACCGAACGCGCCGTTGATCCAGACGACGGTCACAGGTCCCCCTCTTCCGTTGGCCCCCTGAGGCTTGCCCGCTCCACCCTGCCACGGAAACCAGCCGCAGTTGAGGGCGCATGACGACGGCGCCGGCGCCCCCTCGCTCGGGAGCGCCGGTGCCGTGGGCCGGGGACGGGCGGACCGTCAGCCCTGCTCCTTCTTCTGGGCGCTGTCCTTGCCGTCCAGGGACAGGCTGTCCTCGGCGACGGTCTCGGGGAGGGTGCGGAGGGTCTCGTCCACGTTGAGGGTGCCGAAGCTCTCCCCGTGGGCGTGCGACGGGGTGACCGCCGCGACGACGAAACCGGTGGCGAGGGAGGCGATGGCGAGCATGCTGCGCTTCTTCATGCCCGGCTCAACTGCCGGACCCGCCGCGGGGTCACGCCCCGGACCCGACCAGGCGAAGCAGGGCGTCACGCCGGCTCGTCGTCCGGGTCGGCGCCCCAGGCGGCGGGGCCGCCACCGCGCCACTCGATCAGCCCGGACTCCGCCACGTACGCCTCGTCCGCGTCCTCGATCCCCGCCCGCCGCAGGAACTCGGCGACGTCCAGCAGCCCGTAGGCGATCCCGAGGAAGTGGTCGTCCACGCGTACCCGCCGGCCACCGTCCGTGGCGGGCGGGTAGATCACGACGGGCTTCACGGACGCCATGGCACCAGGGTGCGCGGGAACGGCGCCGGGCGCTCGACGGAATAGGCCGTTCAGCCCGCCTTCTGCGCGTGCCGGAATTCGTGGACATCGGCGGTGAGGGTGCCATCGTGCTGTTCGTAGTGGGACAGGGCGAGGCCCAGACCGAAGAAGGTGGGTGCCCATTCACCGACGAAGATGCCCCAGCGGTCGGCACGGGCGAGGCCGGTGCCGGGTTCCATCTTCAGGGAGCCCATCCAGGCGACGACACTCAGGCCGACGGACGCCATGGCGGCCATGTAGGCGTGCTCGCTGCGGACGCCCTTTTCGTGCATCTTCTTGATGATCATCAGCGGCTCCGTTCTGTGGGGGTTTCCGAAGACGGAGTGCCCTCGGAGCGTGCCACTATTCGCCCGTTTTGCCACTTATATGAAGATTAGGCTGATCATGACGGTGGTGAGGCGAGTGACTCCGTGGCGCACTCGCCTCACTACCGTTGCCGAGGACCCGCGTCAGGCGCCGACGTAGGCCGCGAGGTGCTCCGCGGTCAGGGTGGAACGGGCCGCGACGAGACCGGCCGGTGTGCCTTCGAAGACGATCCGGCCGCCGTCGTGGCCGGCGCCGGGGCCGAGGTCGATGATCCAGTCGGCGTGCGCCATGACCGCTTGGTGGTGCTCGATGACGACGACCGACTTGCCGGAGTCGACGAGCCGGTCGAGCAGGCCGAGCAGCTGCTCCACGTCCGCGAGGTGGAGACCGGTGGTCGGCTCGTCGAGGACGTAGACGCCGCCCTTCTCCGCCATGTGCGTGGCCAGCTTCAGGCGCTGCCGCTCGCCGCCGGAGAGCGTGGTGAGCGGCTGCCCGAGGGTGAGGTAGCCGAGCCCGACGTCGGCGAGCCGCTCCAGGATCTTGTGCGCGGCCGGGGTGCGGGCCTCGCCGCCGCCGAAGAACTCCTCGGCCTCGGCCACCGACATCGCGAGCACCTCGCTGATGTCACGGCCGCCGAGGTGGTACTCCAGCACCGAGGCCTGGAACCGCTTGCCCTCGCAGTCCTCGCAGGGGGTGTCGACGCCGGCCATCATGCCCAGGTCGAGGTAGATGACTCCGGCGCCGTTGCAGGTGGGGCAGGCGCCCTCGGAGTTGGCGCTGAAGAGGGCCGGCTTCACGCCGTTGACCTTCGCGAAAGCCTTGCGGATCGGGTCGAGCAGCCCGGTGTAGGTCGCGGGGTTGCTGCGCCGTGAGCCCTTGATCGGGCTCTGGTCCACCGAGACGACCCCCGCGTCGGCGGGGATCGACCCGTGCAGCAGGGAGCTCTTGCCGGAGCCGGCGACACCGGTGACGACTGTGAGCACCCCGAGCGGGATGTCGACGTCGACGTTCCGGAGGTTGTTCGCCGACGCGCCCCGGATCTCCAGCGCGCCGGTGGCCTTGCGCACCGTCTCCTTGAGGGTGGCCCGGTCGTCGAGATGACAACCGGTGACGGTGTCCGCGGCCCGCAGCTCCTCGACCGTGCCCTCGAAGCAGACGGTACCGCCCGCCGTGCCGGCTCCCGGGCCGAGGTCGACGACGTGGTCGGCGATCGCGATCGCCTCCGGCTTGTGCTCCACGACGAGCACCGTGTTGCCCTTGTCGCGCAGCCGCAGCAGCAGGTTGTTCATCCGCTGGATGTCGTGCGGGTGCAGGCCGATGGTCGGCTCGTCGAAGACGTAGGTGACGTCGGTGAGCGAGGAGCCGAGGTGGCGGATCATCTTCACCCGCTGCGCCTCACCGCCCGACAGCGTGCCCGCCGGCCGGTCGAGCGAGAGATAGCCCAGGCCGATCTCCACGAACGAGTCGAGCGTCCCCTGCAACGCGGTGAGCAGCGGCGCCACGGACGGCTCCGAGAGCTTCCGGACCCACTCGGCCAGGTCCCTGATCTCCATCGCGCAGGCGTCGGCGATGCTGATGTCGCCTATCTTCGAGGATCTGGCGCCCTCGCTCAGCCGGGTGCCGTCGCACTCGGGACAGACGGTGAAGGTGACCGCCCGCTCCACGAACGCCCGGATGTGCGGCTGCATCGCCTCCTTGTCCTTGGACAGGAAGGACTTCTGAATCTTGGGGATCAGCCCCTCGTAGGTGAGGTTGATGCCGTTGACCTTGATCTTGACCGGTTCCCCGTAGAGGAAGGCGTGCATCTCCTTCTTGGTGTACTCGCGAATCGGCTTGTCCGGGTCGACGAAGCCCGACTGCGCGTAGAGCTGCACGGTCCACTGGCTGTCCGACTTCCAGCCGGGGATGGTGAACGCGCCCTCGGACAGCGACTTGGAGTCGTCGTAGAGCTGGGTGAGGTCGACGTCGGAGACCTTGCCCCGGCCCTCGCAGCGGTTGCACATGCCGCCGGTGCGCTCGAAGGTCGCCTTCTGGGCCTTGGTCTTGGCGCCGCGCTCGACGGTGATCGCGCCGCTCGCCCGGACCGAGGCGGTGTTGAAGGAGTACGCGCTGGGCGGGCCGATGTGCGGCTTGCCGAGCCGGCTGAAGAGGATGCGCAGCATCGCGTTGGCGTCGGTGGCGGTGCCGACCGTGGAGCGGGGGTCGCCGCCCATCCGCTGCTGGTCCACGGCGATCGCGGTCGTCAGCCCGTCGAGTACGTCGACCTCGGGCCGGGCCCGGTTCGGCATGAAGCCCTGGAGGAAGGCGCTGTAGGTCTCGTTGATCAACCGCTGCGACTCCGCGGCGATCGTGTCGAACACGAGCGAGCTCTTGCCCGAGCCGGAAACGCCGGTGAACACCGTCAGCCGGCGCTTGGGAATCTCGATGCTGACGTCCTTGAGGTTGTTCTCGCGCGCGCCGTGCACGCGGATCACATCGTGGCTGTCGGCGACGTGCGGCCCGGACGACTGTCTGTCCGTCCTCGTGGCCATGCTCATCGGTCTCCATCTGTCGGGCGGGGCTGCCGCGGTCGGACGATCTGGCTTCCCCGCGCCGACCCGGAGAGGCGGCGCGGGGGTGGTGCGTGTGGGTCTGCGGGCCGGTCGCTACCGCGCCGTCACTGCTTCACCTGCTGGATGCGGACCATGTTGCCCGCGGGGTCGCGGAAGGCGCAGTCGCGAACGCCGTACGGCTGGTCCACGGGCTCCTGGACCACCTCGGCGTCGCCCGCCTGCACCCGCTCGAAGGCGGCGTCGACGTCGGGGGTGGCCAGGACGATGCTGGCGTAGGTGCCCTTCGCCATCATCTCGGCGATGGTCTTACGCTCGTCCTCGGTGACGCCGGGGTCGGCGGCCGGCGGATGCAGCACGATGTTCGTGCCGGGCTGGCCGACGGGGCCGACCGTGATCCAGCGCATGTCCTCGTATCCGACATCGCCCCGGACTTCGAAGCCGAGGGTGTCGCGGTAGAACGCCAGGGCGGCGTCCGGGTCGTCGTGCGGAAGGAAACTGGCGTGAATGGTGAGGTCCATGGCCATCACGCTAGTTTCGGCCCGCAGTGGGCGCTTCTCGATTCCTGATCGGTCTGGTCACCTGCTTCGCCACGCACGACGGAATCCCCGCGGTGGCGAGCACCGCCTGGCGCCGGTATGCGCTGGGCGGCATGCCGACCAGTTCCGTGAAGCGGGTGCTGAAGGTGCCCAGCGACGAGCAGCCGACCTCGAAACACACCTCGGTGACGCTGAGGTCCCCACGGCGCAGCAGCGCCATGGCCCGCTCGATGCGGCGCGTCATGAGGTAGCTGTACGGCGACTCGCCGTAGGCGCGCTTGAACTCGCGGCTGAGGTGCCCGGCCGACATGTGCACCCCCCGGGCCAGCGCCTCGACGTCCAGAGGCCGTGCGTACTCCCGGTCGATCCGGTCCTTGACCCGGCGCAGGAGGGCGAGGTCACGCAGGCGCTGCGCCGGTGCGGGTCTGCTGCTCACAGGCGCGATCGTGCCACACCGCACGCACATTCGAGCGCTTTTCGAGGGAGAACCCGGGATCCCGGACCGGCGCCCGTCAGGTGTAGTAGGTGTCGAACGATCCGATCCACCACGCGGCGAGCGGCAGGAGACTCACCTGCACGCCGGCCGTGATCCAGCACCGGCCGAGGACCGCGATCCCGAAGGCCCACCACGCCGTGGTTCGCAGCGCGCTCACCACTTCGGCCTGGTATCCCTGCCCGGTGGGGTCCATCATGCCGGGGTAGCCCATCCAGTCCTCGGTGAAGATGCCGTCCGCTCCGACCACGATGGCCGCCGACACGAGCCACAGGTCGGCCAGCAGGGCCGCCACGGCGAGCGCCAGATCGAAGCGCAGATACGCGGGCGGCGGCACCAGCAGCCGCGGGGTGTCCGTGGCACCTCACCCAGTCCTCCGGCCAGACGCGAACGAGCGTGACGACGGCGTACATCAGCGCGCCGGCCGCCGCCGCCCATCCGCCCATGAAGGCGAGCCCGAAGAACAGGATTCCGACACCCACGCCGGGCGAGATACCGCCCCGCGTCGGAGTGGTTCCCTCCGCATCAGGAACGTGCCGGGCTCCGGAGATATCCCGCCTGAACGTCCTGCTGGGCCTCACACCCCCGCCGCGGCCGTGTCCGTCCGCCGCGCCAGTGCTGCCGCCGCCGCGCCCACCAGCCCGGCATCGGTGCCCATCCGGGCCGGTGCGACGGTCAGGTGCCGGACGAAGGACAGCGTCGCGTAGGTGCTCAGGGCCTTGCGCAGGGGGGTGAACAGGATGTCGCCCGCCTTGCCCACTCCCCCGCCGATCACGGCGATCTCGATCTCCACGAGGGTCGCTGTCGCGGCGATCCCGGCGGCCAGCGCCTGGGCGGCCCGCTCGAAGGAGGCGACGGCGACCGGATCGCCGGCCCGGGCAGCGGAGGCCACCGCGGCGGCGGACGTGTCGCCGTCGGGACCGGGCCGCCAGCCGGTCTCCAGGGCGCGCCGGGCGATGTTGGGGCCGCTCGCGATGCGCTCCACGCAGCCGTGCGAGCCGCACGGACACAGATCGCCGTCGAGGTCCACGCTGATGTGGCCGATGTGGCCGGCGTTGCCCGTGGGCCCGGCGTGCAGCCGGCCGCCGAGCACCAGGCCGCCGCCGACGCCCGTGGAGACGACCATGCACAGCGCGTTGTCGTGGCCTCGGGCCGCTCCCTGCCAGTGTTCGGCCGCCGTGATCGCCACACCGTCGCCGATCAACTCGACGGGCAGGTCGCCGGCCGCGGCCCGGACGCGCCCGACAAGCGGGTAGTCGCGCCAGCCGGGCACGTTCACCGGGCTCACCGTGCCCGCCGGCCTGTCCACCGGACCGGCGCTGCCGATCCCCACGGCCGTGGCCCGCTCCCAGAGCGGCGACCCGGTGAGTTCGCCGAGCACCTCCTCCACGGCCCGCATCACGGTGTCGCCGTCCTCCCGGGCGGGCGTCGGCCGCTGGGCGCGGACGAGGATCCGTCCCTGGCCGTCCACCAGAGCGCCGGCGATCTTGGTGCCGCCGATGTCGAGCGCGGCCACGAGGTCGGTGTGCATGAGTGTCGGAACTCCCCGTCGACGGTGATAGGACTGGCCGGCCAGCAGCGGAGCGCGGTCCGGAGATTGCGGTGGACAGTCTCCCCCGAGCCTGACAACGTTGTCCAGGCCCTATGCTCGACGCCACATCCTCATACAAGCCCAGGACCGACGCACCTCGTGGACGACAGGACAGGACACCGCACCGTGCCCCAGACCAACCTCCGATCCGCCACGCGCTACGGCACCCGGCCGACCATGAAGGACGTCGCGGCACGGGCCGGGGTCGGACTCAAGACGGTCTCCCGTGTCGTGAACGGGGAGCCGGGCGTGACCCCGGAGACGGAGCGGCGGGTCCAGGAGGCGATCGAGGCGCTCGGTTTCCGCCGCAACGACAGCGCACGGGTGCTGCGCAAGGGCCGTACGGCGAGCATCGGGCTGGTCCTGGAGGACCTCGCGGACCCGTTCTACGGGCCGTTGAGCCGGTCGGTCGAGGAGGTGGCCCGCACGCACGGCGCCCTGCTGATCAACGGCTCCAGCGCGGAGGACCCGGACCGCGAGCAGGAGCTGGTGCTGGCCCTGTGCGCGCGGCGGGTGGACGGGCTGGTGGTGATCCCGGCCGGTGACGACCACCGGTACCTGGAGCCGGAGCTCAAGGCGGGGGTCGCCACGGTGTTCGTGGACCGGCCGGCCGGGCAGATCGACGCCGATGTGGTCCTGTCGGACAACTTCGGCGGCGCCCGGGACGGCGTCGCCCACCTCATCGCCCACGGACACCGCCGGATCGGCTTCATCGGTGACATGCCCCGCATCCACACCGCCTCCGAGCGGCTGCGCGGCTACCGGGCCGCGATGGAGGACGCGGGCATACCGGTGGCGGGTTCCTGGACGTCCCTCGGCGTCACCGACCCCGATCGGGTGCGCGGGGCGGCCGAGGAGATGCTGTCCGGCCGGGACCCGGTCACCGCGATCTTCGCGGCCAACAACCGGGTGACGGTCACCGTGATCCGCGTGCTCGCCGAGCAGAGCCGCCGCGTCGCCCTGGTCGGCTTCGACGACATCGAGCTGGCCGACCTGCTCCAGCCGGGCGTCACCGTCGTCGCCCAGGACGCGGCGGCCCTCGGCCGTACCGCCGCGGAACGCCTCTTCCGGCAGCTGGACGGCACCCTGGTCACCCCCGAACGCATCGAGCTGCCGACCCGGCTGATCACCCGCGGCTCGGGCGAACTTCCCCCGGCGGACTGAACGGGCCATGGAACCTACGGAGCACCTCACCGATCGCACCCTGCGAGCACTCGACCTGGCCGAGGCGCCGCGCGAGCACCCCCTGCTCTACCCGGGCGCGTGGCCCGCCGACTCCGGGCTCCTGGACGGGGACTGTTTCCTGCCCCTGGACCGGCTCGTGCACGAGGACCGCACGCCGGTTCTCGCCATCGGCTCGAACGCCTGCCCAGGGCAACTGCGGCACAAGATGGAGGAGTTCGGGATCATGTCGCCGATCCCGATGGTGAAGACCCGGGTGACGGGTGTCGACGCAGGCGTGTCGGCGCATGTGAGTCGCATGGGTTACGTGTCGGCTTCGCCGGTCAGCGCCCCGGACACCGTACGGGAGTTGTTCGTCATCTGGCTCGACGCCGAGCAGCTCGCCGTGATCGACGCGAGCGAGGGTGTGCCGCTGCCGACCGGCAACTACGACCGTGCCTGGCTGCCCTCGCCCGACGTGCGCATCGAGCTCGCGGACGGCACCCGCCTGCCCGGCGCCTACGCGTACGTCAACCGGCACGGCGTCCTGCACGACGGCACCGGCGTGCCGCGCACCCACCCGGGCCAGCGGGTGCTGCTCACCGAGCTGCTCGTCGTCCTGCCGCGCTTGCGGGAACTGTTCGGCGTCGTGCCCGAGGAGTTCTCCGCACGGGCCCGCTCCGACCGTCGGCTGTGCGAGCGGGGCACGCGGCTGTTCGTCGAGGAGAAGCTGGTGACGGCCTCGGGGCTGGAGCAGTACGTGGCGGTATCACTGCGCGCTCAGCAGACCGGGAGCCCGGGGACGGGCGCGTCGTTGTCGCCGCCCTTGATGTAGACGTCGCTGACCCAGACGTTCGTGTTGCCGCTGTCGTCGTCGGTCCTGGCCCACCAGACGTTGGTCCACTGGCCGTCGGTCTCCCGCCGGCCGAGGTTCTGCTGGCAGTAGAAGTAGTTGGTGCCGGCGTTGAGGATGCCGACCTCGGTGCCGGAGGCGGTGTAGGAGTCTGCGGTCTTCCAGACCGTGCAGTTGTACTTGCCGCCGCCTATGACGTGGCAGACGGGGGCCTCGGTGGTGGCTCCGCCGCCGCCTGTCGTACCTCCGTCGCCGGAACCGCCGCCGGTGCCGCTGCCTCCGGAGGTGGCGCCGGACGTCCCTCCCGTCGTGCCGCCGGAGGACTTGGCGGGGGCTGACGTGGTCGCCCGGCCGGCGGGCTCCGGCTTCTCCTCGTCCCCGGTCTTCTCGGAGGGGGCCTTGCCCTTCTCGTCGCCCTGTCCCTCGGGCCTGGGCGCGTTCGAACCGTCGTCGGTACGACCGGACTCGGACGCGGAGGCGGCGGCATCCACACCGGCGGCGTCGGTCCGCGCGCCCGTGTCCGTGCCACCGGAGTCGGCCAACACGGCGACCGTGGCACCGGCCGCCGCGAGGACGACGGTGACGGCCGCGGCGGCGAGGAGGACGCGGGCCTTACGGCGAGGCGTGGCGCGGGAGTTCATCGGACCTGTGGGAGCACAGGCGCCGGGGCCGGTGCTGCCCGGGCCGGGCGGCCCGAAGCCCTGGGGGCCCGGGCCGAGCGGGCCGGGGACTGAGGCGTGTGGGCCGGGGACTGCGGCGTGCGGACCAGCGCCCGAACCGTGCGAGACGGCCCCTGAACCCTGCGGATCGTGTCCCGCGCCATACGGGCCCGGCCCTGCGCCGTGCAGGCCTGGCTCTGAGCCATGCTGAGCGGCCCCTGAGCCATCCGAGCCGGGGACTGCGCCGCGCGGACCATGTGCCGAGCCATGCGGACCAGGCGCTGAGCCCTGCGAACCGAGCCCCGAGCCATGCGGATTGGGCCCTGCTTGGGCTGGATGGCCCGGGCCCGGTTCGGGCTGTTCTGGTGCACCCGAGGCGGTCGCTCCTGAACTGCCGGTGGTTCCGGAGGCGGCAGCCGTGCCGGAGACCGGTGTGCCCGGGTCCTCGTGGGGCCCGGCGGCGCCGGGCTGCACGTGTTGTGGTGGCCCGAATCCCGGCGGTACCGACGGCACGCTGCGCTCCGTCTCCGGGCCCGGGGGCGAGGCCTCAGGACGGCCCCGCAGTGCGGACGTCGGCGTGTCCGTGCCGCCCCTGTCCGCCGCCCTCTGGAGCATCTCGCGGGCCTGGTCGGCCTCCGGGCGGCCCTCGGGGCGCTTGTCCAGCAACTGCTGGAGGACGGGGGCGAGAGGGCCGGCGCGACGGGGCTCGGGCAGCGGGTCGGTGACGATCGCGGTGAGCGTCGAGAACGTGGACGTACGGCGGAAGGGCGAGGCGCCCTCGACGGCCGCGTACAGCGTGGCGCCCAGGGCCCAGATGTCGGAGGCGGGGCCCGGGGCGGCGCCCTGGGCCCGCTCGGGGGCAAGGTAGTCGAGGGAGCCGACGAGTTCGCCGCTGCGGGTGAGGTGGGTGGCCGAACCGTCGCCCGGGTCGTCCATGGTGGCGATGCCGAAGTCGGTGAGGACGACCCGGCCCGAGCGGTCGAGCAGAATGTTGCCGGGCTTCACGTCACGGTGCAGGACGCCTACGCGGTGGGCGGCGGCCAGCGCGTCCATGACCTTCGCGCCGATCCGGGCCGCCTCGCGCGCGTCCAGCGGGCCGCGGTCGCGCAGTACGTCGTCCAGGGACGGCCCGTCGACCAGCTCCATGACGATGAGCGGGCGCCCGTCGACCTCGGCGATGTCGTGCACGACGATGACGCCGGTGTGGCGCACCCGGGCCGCCGCACGCGCCTCACGCTGCATCCGCAGTCGCAGATCGGCCAGTTCGGGACCGGCCGCGTCGGTGTAGGCGCGCAGTTCCTTGACGGCCACCTCACGGCCGAGGACCTCGTCGACGGCCTTCCAGACGACGCCCATGCCGCCGCGCCCCAGCCGGCCCGTGACGCGATAACGGCCTGCCAGCAGCCGACCGGTCCCGTCCGCCTGCCCGTGCTCCCCCGTTGACACCGCTGCCCCGTTCCTCCGACCCCACCGGCATTCACCGACACGTCCGTACGTGGCGTGCAGCCTACGGGGCGGCGGTGACGGCGACAGCCGGTGGTGACGGTTGTGACAGTGCCGGTACGCGTGGGCCGGCAGCCCCTCAGGCGGACGCCGTCAGGTCCCCCCGCCGGGGCACCGCGAAGCTCTCCAGGTCGGCGCGGGTCAGGCCGGTCAGCCGGGCGACCTCTCCGATGTCCAGGGCGCCGCAGTCCAGGCCGCGCAGCAGGTAGCCGCTGAGGGCCTTGGCGGTGGCGGGTTCGTCCATGACGTCGCCGCCGGTGCGGTTGGCGTAGCGGGCGAGGCGGGCGGCGGCCTGCTCGAAGCCCTCTCGGTAGAAGGCGAAGACGGCCGCGTACCGGGTGGGGATGTGGCCGGGGTGCATGTCCCAGCCCTGGTAGTAGGCACGGGCCAGGGCGCGGCGGGTCAGGCCGTAGTGCAGGCGCCAGGCGGCGTGCACCTTCTCGGTCGGGCCGATGGGCAGGACGTTGGTGGAGCCGTCCGAGACGCGGACGCCGGTGCCGGCCGCGGCGACCTGCATGACCGCCTTGGCGTGGTCGGCGGCCGGGTGGTCGCTTGCCTGGTGGGCGGCGGAGACGCCGAGGCAGGCGCTGTAGTCGAAGGTGCCGTAGTGCAGGCCGGTGGCGCGGCCCTCGGCGGCCTGGATCATGCGGGCGACGGTGGCGGTGCCGTCGGCTGCGAGGATGGACTGGCTGGTCTCGATCTGTATCTCGAAGCCGATCCGGCCGGGCTCCAGCCCGTGCGTCTTCTCGAAGGCGTCCAGCAGCCGTGCCATGGCCGTGACCTGCTCGGCGTACGTCACCTTCGGCAGGGTGAGCACCAGCCCGCGGGGCAGGCCGCCGGCCTCCATCAGGCCGGTGAGGAAGATGTCGAGGGTGCGGATGCCCCGGTCGCGTACTGGCGCCTCCATGCACTTCATGCGGATGCCCATGTAAGGGGCCGCGGTGCCGTCCTCGTACGCCTCGGCGATCAGCCGCGCGGCGCGGGCTGCGGCCTCGTCCTCCTCGGCGTCGGGGCGGTTGCCGTAGCCGTCCTCGAAGTCGACGCGCAGGTCCTCGATCGGCTCGCGCTCCAGCTTGGCGTGCACGCGCGCGTGGACGGGCTCGGCGAGTTCGTCGGCCAGGCCGAGGACGGCGGCGAAGGACGCGGCGTCCGGGGCGTGTTCGTCGAGGGCGGCCAGGGCCCGGTCGCCCCAGGAGCGGACGGTGTCGGCGGCGAAGACGTCGCCGGGGACGTAGACGGTGTGGACGGGCTGGCGGGTGCCGGGGTCTCCGGGGTAGCGGCGCTCCAGTTCGGCGTCGACCGGCGCGAGGGAGGCGCTGATCTCCTCGCTGACGGTGCCCGCGAGGCTCGTCGCCACCTTCTCCTGCTGGCCCTGACCCATTCCGAGACCCTCCTATTTCCGCTGTACGGAATCAACAATCCGTAGAGCGAAGTTATCGGCCGACCTTCCCGCTGGTCAACACCGCCTTACGTACCGATCCACTCCGCCATCTCGGCATGTTCACGTCCATCTGGCACCGTTTCCCGCGGAAGCACGCACACCGTCACACCTCCGTCACCACGACTCGCCCGTAAGCCGCCACAGAAGGAGCCCCTGTGCCGCACCTTCGAGTCACGCGCCGCCTGGGCCTGAAGACCGCGCTGGCCGGCGCGGTCGCCCTGCCGCTCTCCAGTACAGCAGTCTCCCCCGTGTCCGCCTCGGCCGAGGGGCGTTCGGACGGCCACCTGGAGGTCATGTCGTTCAACCTCCGCTTCGCCAGTGCGGCCGAACCCAACAGCTGGGCCGCCCGCAGACCGGTCACGCGCGCCCTGCTGCGCCGCGAGCGCCCGCATGTCATCGGCACCCAGGAGGGCCTCTACCAGCAGTTACAGGACATCGAGGCCGACCTCGGAGCGCACTACGACTGGATCGGCACCGGACGCGCCGGCGGCAGCCGCGACGAGTTCATGGCGATCTTCTACGACACCCGCCGGCTCGCCCCGGTCGAGTACGACCACTTCTGGCTCTCCGACACCCCGAGCGTGATCGCCTCCAACACCTGGGGCAACGCCTCGATCCGCATGGTCACCTGGGTGCGCCTGCGCGATCTGCGCGACGACGGGCGGGAGTTCTACGTGCTCAACACCCACCTGGACAACGCGAGCCAGTACGCGCGCGAGCGTGCCGCGTCCCTCACGGCGCAGCGGATAGCCGGGCTGGACCGCTCCCTCCCCGTGGTCGTGACGGGCGACTTCAACGTCGCGGCGCACGGGAATTCGGTCTACGACACGATGCTGGGCGCCGGGCTCGTCGACACCTGGGACGCGGCGGCCGAGCGCGGCGAGCTCTACGGGACGTTCCACGGGTACAAGCCGCTGGTGCCCGGCGGCGCCCGCATCGACTGGATCCTGGCCACGCCGGGCGTCACGGTGCACCGCGCGGTGATCAACACGTTCGCCCTGAACGGGCAGTTCCCGAGCGACCATCTGCCGGTGCAGGCCTCGCTCCGGCTGAGGTGACGGCCGGGGTGACGACGAGGCCCCCGTGACCGGCGCGGTCACGGGGGCCTGCTGCGGCCGGAAGGTGATCAGCCCTTACGGGCCTTGATCTCCTCGGTGAGCTGGGGGACGACGTCGAACAGGTCGCCGACGACGCCGTAGTCGACGAGGTCGAAGATCGGGGCCTCGGCGTCCTTGTTGATCGCCACGATCGTCTTCGAGGTCTGCATGCCGGCGCGGTGCTGGATCGCGCCGGAGATGCCGGAGGCGATGTACAGCTGCGGGGAAACGCTCTTGCCGGTCTGGCCGACCTGGTTGGTGTGCGGGTACCAGCCGGCGTCCACCGCGGCACGCGAGGCACCGACGGCCGCACCGAGGGAGTCGGCGAGGGCCTCGATGATCGCGAAGTTCTCCGCGCCGTTGACGCCACGGCCACCGGAGACCACGATCGCGGCCTCGGTCAGCTCCGGACGGCCCGTCGACTCACGCGGCGTGCGACCGGTGACCTTGGTGCCGGTGGCCTGCGCGGAGAAGGTCACGGACAGGGCCTCGACCGCACCGGCGGCCGGGGCGGCCTCGACGGCCGCGCTGTTGGGCTTGACCGTGATGACCGGGGTGCCCTTGGAGACACGGGACTTGGTGGTGAAGGACGCGGCGAACACCGACTGCGTGGCCACCGGGCCCTCGTCGCCGGCCTCCAGGTCGACGGCGTCGGTGATGATGCCCGAACCGATGCGCAGGGCCAGGCGGGCGGCGATCTCCTTGCCCTCGGCGGAGGACGGCACCAGCACGGCGGCCGGGGACACGGCCTCGACCGCGGCCTGGAGGGCGTCCACCTTCGGTACGACCAGGTAGTCGGCGTACTCGGCGGCCTCGTGCGTGAGGACCTTGACCGCGCCGTGCTCGGCGAGGGTGGCGGCGGTGTCGGCGGCGCCGTTGCCCAGCGCGACGGCGACCGGCTCGCCGATGCGGCGGGCCAGGGTCAGCAGCTCCAGGGTGGGCTTGCGGACGGCACCGTCCACGTGGTCGACGTAGACGAGAACTTCAGCCATGGGACTTCTTCTCTCCTGCTTGCGAAAGATGAGGGGCGGTCAGCGGATGCGGGGCTCAGACGAACTTCTGGCCCGCGAGGAACTCAGCGAGCTGCTTGCCGCCCTCGCCCTCGTCCTTGACGATCGTGCCCGCCGTACGGGCCGGGCGCTCGGCCGCACTGTCGACCGTGGTGTAGGCGCCCTCCAGGCCGACATCCTCGGCCTCGATGTCCAGGTCGGACAGGTCCCAGGACTGAACCGGCTTCTTCTTGGCCGCCATGATGCCCTTGAAGGACGGGTAACGCGCCTCGCCCGACTGGTCGGTAACCGACACGACCGCCGGCAGGGACGCCTCGAGCTGCTCGGAGGCGGCGTCGCCGTCGCGGCGGCCCTTGACCGTGCCGCCCTCGACCGACACCTCGGACAGCAGGGTCACCTGCGGCACGCCCAGACGCTCGGCGAGCAGCGCGGGGACGACGCCCATGGTGCCGTCGGTGGAAGCCATACCGGAGATCACCAGGTCGTAGCCGGCCTTCTCGATGGCCTTGGCCAGGACCAGGGAGGTGCCGATGGCGTCGGTGCCGTGGATGTCGTCGTCCTCGACGTGGATCGCCTTGTCCGCGCCCATGGACAGCGCCTTGCGCAGGGCGTCCTTGGCGTCCTCGGGGCCCACCGTCAGGACGGTGATCTCCACGTCGTCGTCGGAGTTCTCGGAGATCTGCAGCGCCTGCTCGACCGCGTACTCGTCGAGCTCGGAGAGCAGACCGTCCACGTCGTCCCGGTCGACGGTCAGGTCATCGGCGAAGTGCCGGTCGCCAGTGGCGTCGGGCACGTACTTCACAGTGACAACGATCCTCAAGCTCACGCCGGCTCTCCTACTGCATCGTCATTTCCATGCTGCCTACTTGCAGGCAGCATAGGCGCCTCAAGCGGCCGATCCCGGTCGGGGCGACCCACGCTCCGCGCGAAATATTACTCGCCAGTACACCCAGTTCGTTCCCGCTAAGCAAGCGCTTTGAACTGTGACCTTCGCAACGCAGCGTAACCGGAACTCGACGGTCCCGCAGCCCGGGGGACACGCGCATCAGTCGCGCAGCCGGCTGAAACGTCCCTGGTGGTAGAGGAGCGGTCGGCCGGTGCCCGTGGGGTCGCCCCGCACGACCTCCGCGATCACGATCCGGTGGTCTCCGGCGGGCACGCGCGCGACCACCCGGCCCACCAGCCAGGCCAGCACGCCGTCGAGCACGGGGACTCCGTCGGGCCCTTCCCGCCAGGCGGTGGGCGGCGCGAATCGGTCGGCTCCGCTGCGGGCGAAGGTGGCGGCGAGCTCCTGCTGGTGCTCGCCGAGGATGTGGACGCCGACATGATCGGCCGCCGCGATCGCGGACCAGCTGGACGAGCCGGTGCCGACCCCGAAGGAGAGCATGGGCGGCTCGGCGGAGACGGAGGCGAGGGAGGTGGCGGTGAAGCCCACCGGACCGGCGTCACCACGAGCGGTGATCACGGCGACCCCCGCCGCGTGCCGCCGGAAGACCGATCGCAGGAGGTCGGGGGTGGCGACAAGGTCCGCAGGCATGGGGTCAGGCTGACGATAAATGGTCGGCGCAGTCAAGTTCATTCCCGGATGTGGGAGATGACTCACTGACCGGGTCGCGTCCCTCCCACCGCCTCCCCCAGCGCGGCTATCACATCGGCCTTGCGTGGCTGGCCGGTGGCCCGCCGCACCACCCGGCCGTCGGCGTCGAGGACCAGCACGGTCGGGGTCTTGAGGATGTCCAGCCGTCGCACGAGGTCCAGGTGGGCCTCGGCATCGATCTCGACGTGAGTCACGCCCGGGACCATGCCGGCGACCTCGCCGAGGATCCGCCGGGTCGCCCGGCAGGGCGCGCAGAACGCGCTGGAGAACTGCACGAGGGTGGCCCGCTCCCCCAGTTCCGCGCCCAGCTCGGCCGCGTCCAGCCGCTTGCCGTCGTCCCGCCCGCGCACCCGCACTCTCCCGCTCCGCCGCCGTTGCAGCACTCCGTAGGCGCTCGCCGCCGCGAGCACCAGCACGCACACCACCAGTCCGGTCATCACCTGCTGCAAGCGTTCACGAGACCGCAAAGATTCCCGCCCTCTCCACGGGCCCGCACTGCGGAATGCTTGGTCCCCATGGACATCGATGCACGAGGGCCGCGTTTCGGCGCGGGCGTGACGACCGTCGTCCTGGCGGTCGTTCTGATCACGGGGAACGCGTGGCTGCTGGCCTGGCAGACGCTGGCGTTCCTGCTGGATGCGGCGGGCGGGGTGACCCGGTCGCCGTACGGCCTGCTGTTCCGGAAGGCCGTACGTCCGCGGCTCGGGCCGCCGACCGCGTTCGAGGCGCCCGAACCGCCGCGTTTCGCCCAGGCGGTGGGGCTGGTTTTCGCCGCACTCGGGCTCGTCGGCCACACCCTGGGCCCCGGCTGGCTGGGGCTCGCGGCGACCGGCGCCGCGCTCGCGGCCGCCTTCCTGAACGCCGTGTTCGGGTACTGCCTGGGGTGCGAGTTGTACCTGCTCGTCCGGCGGATGACGGTAGGCGTGAAGTAATACGAACGTAAAAGGACGAGGTGGGATCCGGCGGCGACGTGACGAGAATCTCTTCACGGGCGGGCACGGGGACTGGCTACCCGGCCGTTCTTCGGGCACGATCTCGACAAGCCGTAAACCTACGGCTGCGTAACTTCCACTGGGAATCCCTTCCCAGGCAGAGCAGGAAGGGTCCGACCCGCCCATGGCAGAGCTCGTCTACCGTCCCGTCGTCGGTTTCGCCCGCACGCTGTTCAAGGCGTGGGACCTCAAGATCGACTGTCAGGGTTCGGAGAACATCCCGCGCTCGGGCGGCGCCGTGCTGGTGAGCAACCACATCAGCTACCTGGACTTCGTCTTCAACGGCCTGGCGGCCCTGCCGCAGAAACGCCTCGTGCGCTTCATGGCGAAGGAGTCCGTCTTCCGCCACAAGATCTCGGGCCCGCTGATGCGCGGGATGAAGCACATCCCCGTGGACCGCAAGCAGGGCGAGGCGGCCTACGCGCACGCCCTGGACTCGCTGCGGTCGGGCGAGATCATCGGGGTCTTCCCGGAGGCGACCATCTCGCAGTCGTTCACGCTGAAGAGCTTCAAGTCGGGCGCCGCGCGCCTGGCTCAGGAGGCCGGCGTCCCGCTGATCCCGATGGCGGTGTGGGGCACGCAGCGGCTGTGGACCAAGGGCCACCCCCGCAACTTCAAGCGCAGCCACATCCCCATCACGATCCGGGTCGGCGAGGCGATCGAGGCCTCCCGCGACAAGTACGCGGGCGCGATCACCCGGCAGCTGCGCGAGCGCGTCCAGGAACTCCTCGAGGCCGCCCAGCGCGCCTACCCCGTACGCCCGAAGGGCCCGGACGACACCTGGTGGATGCCGGCCCACCTCGGCGGCACGGCTCCGACGCCGGAGCAGGTGCGGGAGGCGGACGCGCGCTGACACCGCTGGTGATGGTCGGCCCTGGGGGCGGGTCTCGCCTCAGAGTGCGGTGGGGAGTGTCTCCCACAAGTGGGGCCGGCCGTCGGCTGCTTTGAGGGTGTCGAGTACGACGGGGTGAGGCGCGGCATACAGGACCGGACAGTCCGTCTCACCGAGCGCCGGATCGGGCGTGAAAGCGAGCCGCTCGCCGTCGAGGGAGAACCGCGCGTCCACACCCGGCTTGTTGCCCCGCGGGTCCTGCCGGTGCCAGTCGCCGTTGAACCGCACGGCGACCAGACCGTGCAACACGCCGAGCTGCTGGTAGCACAACGCGGTCGGGATGTCCTCGGCCCGTAGCAGCGCGGCCAGGGCATGGGCCTTGGCGTAACAGATGCCGGTGCGCTGTTCCAGGACATCGGAGGCACGCCAGGTGACGCGGAGATCACCGGAGTCCTGGGAGTGCGGGATGGTGTCGCGCACGAATTCAAACGCCGCCCGCGCATACTCATACGAATTCGCCACACCCCTGGCCAGCTTGGCCGCTGTCTCGCGAACGAGCGGATGGTGATGGTCTATCGCCTCGTCAGGGGCCAAATAGGCGGAGAGGTCCGGGATTTCCTGGATCAGCTGCATGCAGGCAGAGCATAGGGACGAGAACACCCTCTGGTCAATTTATTTTCAAGCTGTCGTATATTTATGCATCGATGGGAAGAACGGCTGACCATCGGCGCAACCACCCGTCCGGCCACAACCCTTCCCTCGCGCCACCGGTCTCGGCCTCCGCAGATCCGTGACAAGGGGGAAGACATGAAGGACCCACACCGCCTGCTAGGCGCCGCGCTCGTGAGTTGCGCCCTGGCGGCGGCCGGAGTCGGGGCCGGGCCCGCGTACGCCCAGGAGAACCGGCTGTGGATCAGCGCGCCCTACGAGACGGTGCTGCCGGGAGCGGACGCGGGCGGCGGCGCGCGTGAGCGCAGCCTGGCCGTGCAGGTCAGCCGCGACGTCGCCGACGGCGGGGTGCCGGCGGGGCGGCTGACCGTCGACGTCAGCGAGATCGCCTCTTTCGCGCGGGTGTCATGGCCCGCGAACTGCGCACCCGAGTCGGAGGTCAGGGCGGTCTGCCACGTCCCGGAGATGCCCGCCGGGACGGAGAGCGTGCCGGCCGCCACGTTCGGGCTGCGCGCGCTGCCGGGAGCGGACGTCGACGCCTCGGGGTACGTGCGCTACGCGGCCGTCGCCGGAGAGGCGACGTCCCATCCGGCCGAGACCCGGGTCGGCGTGGGCAACGGCCCGGACCTCGGGCTCAGTCAGGCCGACGACCAGCGCGACCTCAGGCCGGGCTCCAAGACGAGCGTGCGGGCGACGCTGTCCAACAGCGGCAACCGCACCGCGGAGCGCACGCTGCTGTGGCTCAACGCCTCGTACGGGCTGCGCTTCGAGGAGCGGCACGCCAACTGCGAGTACCGGGACCACAACACAGGTACGTCCGCCCTGTGCGTGCTGGACGAGGCCGTGGCACCCGGGCAGCAGTACGCGCTGAGCACCGGCCTCGGCGTGGGCCGGAAGGCGCTGTACGAGCGGTTCGACCACTCCGTCCATCCGTACTCCGACGAGGCGCTGGAGGAGATGCGGGGCGACTGGACGTGGACCCGGGGCACGGGCGCCGAGCTGGACCTGCGCCCCTTGGCCGCCGCCCGGGCCGCGACGGCGGACCCCGACATCGATCCGCAGGACAACTACCGGACCGTCATCCTCAACGCCCGGAACACCGCCGACCTGAGGCTCACCGGCAGCAGGGTGAGCGGGGCCGCCGGTGACACCGTGACCGCCCGGGTCACGGTGCACAACCGCGGTCCGGCCTGGGTGGCGTCGCTGGGCGCGGGGGCCGCCGTGGCGACGGTGCGGTTCCAGGTGCCGGAGGCAACCACGGTGATGGGGCTGCCGGAGGAGGACTGCTGGACCTCGCCGGACGGCGCGTCCCCCACGACCCACTACTGCAGGACGCCGATCCACCTGCACGACAAGGCGTCGTACACCTTCGAGATCCCCTTGCGGATCGACCGTGTGGTGCGCGGCGCGCACACCACGGTCGCCACCGTCAACGACGACCCCGAGCTGAGCATCAGCAAGTTCGACCCGAACCTGCGCAACAACAGCGCGCGGATCGTCGTCAACTGACGGAACCCCACCCGGAGATGGCCCTAGCGGGCCATCTCCTCCTTCAGTGCCGCGACGAACGCGTCCACGTCGTCCTCGGTCGTGTCGAAGGCACACATCCAGCGGACGTCGCCCGCGGCCTCGTCCCAGAAGTAGAAGCGGAACCGCTTCTGGAGGCGCTCGCTCACGTCGTGCGGCAGGCGGGCGAACACCGCGTTCGCCTGCACCGGGTGGAGGATCTCCACGCCGTGCACGGCGCGTACGCCCTCGGCGAGGCGCTGGGCCATCTCGTTGGAGTGGCGGGCGTTGCGCAGCCACAGGTCCCGGGCGAGCAGGGCCTCCAGCTGCACCGAGACGAAGCGCATCTTGGAGGCGAGCTGCATGGACAGCTTGCGCAGGTGCTTCATGTGGCTGACGGCGTCCTGGTTGAGGACCACGACCGCCTCGCCGAACAGGGCGCCGTTCTTCGTGCCGCCCAGGGAGAGGATGTCGACGCCGGCGGCGTTGGTGAGCGTCCGCATCGGGACGTCCAGGGTGGCGGCGGCGTTGGCCAGCCGGGAGCCGTCCAGGTGCACCTTCATGCCGTGCGCGTGGGCGTGCTCGCACAGGGCGCGTATCTCGTCCGGCGTGTAGACCGTGCCCAGTTCGGTGGCCTGGGCGATGGAGACGACCTGGGGCATCGCGCGGTGCTCGTCCTCCCAGCCGTACGCCTGCCGGTCGACCAGCTCGGGCGTGAGCTTGCCGTCGGGCGTGGGCACGGTCAGCAGTTTCAGGCCGCCGACCCGCTCGGGCGCCCCACACTCGTCGACGTTGATGTGCGCGCTCTCGGCACAGATCACCGCGCCCCACCGGTCGGTGACCGCCTGGAGGGCGACGACGTTGGCGCCGGTGCCGTTGAAGACCGGGAACGCCTCGGCCGTGGCTCCGAAGTGGCTGCGGATGACGTTCTGGAGGGTCTCGGTGTAGGCGTCCTCGCCGTAGGCGACCTGGTGCCCGCCGTTGGCCAGGGCCAGGGCGGCGAGCACCTCCGGGTGGGCGCCGGCGTAGTTGTCGCTGGCGAAACCGCGGACCTCGGGGTCGTGATGGCGACGGGCGTCGGTCTTCGGCGGGTTCACGGCTTCTCGGTGAGCCACAGACGTTTTCCGTTCACTTCGGCGGCGGGCTTTTCCCAGACCTCGGTGATGGCCTGTGCCAGGTCCTTGACGTCGGTGAAGCCCGCGAACTTCGCGTTGGGTCGCTCGGCGCGCATCGCGTCGTGCATCAGTGCCTTTACCACCAGGATGGCAGCCGCCGATGTCGGGCCCTCGGCGCCCCCGGCCTTGCGGAAGTAGTCGCCCATGGCCAGCGTCCACGCCTCGGCGGCGGCCTTGGCGGCGGCGTAGGCGGCGTTGCCCGCGGTGGGCTTGCTGGCGCCCGCCGCGCTGATCAGCACGTACCGGCCGCGGTCGCTGCGCTGGAGCGCCTCGTGGAAGGCGAGGGAGGTGTGCTGCACGGTGCGGACGAGCAGCATCTCCAGGAAGTCCCAGTCGTCGAGGCTGGTCCGGGTGAAGGTCTCGCTGCCGCGCCAGCCGCCGACGAGATGGACCAGGCCGTCGACGCGGCCGAAGTCCTTCTCGATACGAGTGGCCCAGTCGCGGGTGGCCCGCAGGTCGAGCAGGTCGACCGTGTCACCGGTGACGGTGGCGCCGCCGGTCGCGTAGCTCGCCGCGTCCACCGCCTCCGCCAGCCGCTCCGGGTCGTTGTCCGAGCCGATGACGGTGGCCCCCGCCTCGGCCAGTTTGAGCAGCGCGGCCCGGCCCGCGGGTCCGCCCGCTCCGGCCACCGCGATCACCGCACCCCTGAGCGCCCCGTTCCCCGCCATGATCTTCGCCTCCTGAGCAGTGGTCCTGGTATCGCGGTCGCTCACGCGGCGATCCGCTCGGCGCCGTCCGCCGTGATGCCCTTGGTGGAGGCGATCACGCTCTTCAGCTTCTTGGACAGTGCCTCATAGAACATGCTCAGCGGAAACTCGTCCGGAAGCACGTCATCGACGAGTTTGCGCGGCGGCTGCGTCACGTCCAGCGCGTCGGGGCCCTTGGCCCACTTCGAGCCCGGGTGCGGGGGGAGATAGGTGGAGACGAGCTCGTACCCGGCGAACCAGTGGACGAGCTTGGGGCGGTCGATGCCGTCGCGGTACAGCTGCTCGATCTCGGCGCACAGCTGATTGGTGACCCGCGGGGCGCGGTCCCAGTCGATGGAGAGCTTGTTGTCGGTCCAGCGGACGACGTCGTGCTGGTGCAGGTAGGCGAAGAGGAGCTGGCCGCCGAGGCCGTCGTAGTTGCGCACGCGCTCGCCGGTGACCGGGAAGCGGAACATGCGGTCGAAGAGCACCGCGACCTGCACGTCACGAGCCTGCGGGACGCCGTCGGCCGCCAGCTTCACGGCCTCCTTGAAGGCGGTGAGGTCGCAGCGCAGCTCCTCCAGGCCGTACATCCAGAACGGCTGGCGCTGCTTGATCATGAACGGGTCGAACGGCAGGTCGCCGTGGCTGTGGGTGCGGTCGTGGACCATGTCCCACAGGACGAACGCCTCCTCGCAGCGCTTCTGGTCGTGGACCATCGCGGCGACGTCCTCGGGCAGCTCCAGGCCGAGGACGTCGACGGCGGCGTCGGTGACGCGCCGGAAGCGGGCGGCCTCACGGTCGCAGAAGATGCCGCCCCAGCTGAACCGCTCGGGGGCCTCGCGCACGGCGATGGTCTCGGGGAAGAGCACGGCGGAGTTGGTGTCGTAGCCCGCCGTGAAGTCCTCGAACTTGATCCCGCAGAACAGCGGGTTGTCGTAGCGGGTGCGCTCCAGTTCGGCCAGCCAGTCCGGCCAGACCATGCGCAGTACGACGGCTTCGAGGTTGCGGTCCGGGTTGCCGTTCTGCGTGTACATCGGGAAGACGACCAGGTGCTGGAGACCGTCCACGCGGTTCGCGGCGGGCTGGAAGGCCAGCAGCGAGTCGAGGAAGTCGGGCACCTGGAAGCCGCCGTCGGCCCACCGGCCGAGGTCCTTGACCAGGGCCTCGTGGTAGTCGCCGTCGTGCGGGAGCAGCGGGGAGAGCTCCAGGACCGCGTCCGTGATCTGACGGACGGCGAGCTCGGCGTCAGCCGGGTCGGGCGCGTCCTCGGCGTCGAAGTCGATCGACCCGTCCTTGGACTGCCATGGCCGGATCCGCTCCACGGCATCCTTGAGCACGGGCCATGCCGGGTGCTCCACCACCCTGACCACGGGAGGAACCCGATCCTCCAAGCCCACCTGCACAAGAATTTCCGTCATGTCACACCTTCCACGGGAGAATCTCGCGTACACCGACCGTATACATACGAGGTTCCTCCCAGCAAGGGCCGCCTCGGGAAAATATCCTGCCTCACCCCGCACTTCACCGCACTTTTTCCTGTCGGCCATGCTTGTGCCCGCACGCACGCCGACCATGCCCTCACCCTCTGCACAGGGCGGGTGCAGGCGATACGGTCAGGTGGGCCGTCAGGCCCCCAGTGCCGCCTGTCGACGGAAGAGAGTCGCGTCTTGAACTTCCTCACCATCGGTCACCGCGGAGTCATGGGTGTGGAACCCGAGAACACCCTCCGGTCCTTCGTCGCCGCGCAGGAGGCCGGCCTCGACGCCATCGAACTCGATCTGCATCTGAGCAAGGACGGCGCGCTCGTCGTCATGCACGACCCCGACGTGGACCGCACGACCGACGGCACCGGTCCGATCGCCGAGAAGACCCTCGCCGAGCTGCGAGCGCTGGACGCGGGCCGGGGCGAGCGGGTGCCGGTCTTCGAGGAGGTCCTGGAGGCCGTTCAGGCGCCGCTCCAGGCGGAGATCAAGGACGTGCAGGCGGCGCGGGCCCTGGCCGAGGTGATGAACCGGCGCGGGCTGGCCGGCCGGGTGGAGGTGTCCTCGTTCCACGACGAGGCCATCGCCGAGATCGCCCGCCTGGTGCCGGGGGTGCGCACCGCGCTGATCGCCAGCCGGTACGGCACCGACATCGTGGAGAGGGCCGTCCAGGTCGGTGCCGCTACCGTCTGCCTGAACATCCGCCGGCTCACCCTGGAGATCGTGGAGCACGCGCGCAAGGCCGACCTGAGGATCATCGGCTGGGTGGTGAACACTCAGGACCATCTGCGTCTCGTCCGCGCCTTCGGCCTGGACGGCGCGACGACCGACCAACCGGACATCAAGCGCACCGGCCGTTTCACGGCGTAGGGCCTGTGGGGAGACAAGCCCTGGTGACTAGGCGAGCTCCTTGACCAGCAGCTCGAACTCCAGGTCGTCGCGCTGCGGGATGCCGAAACGCTCGTCGCCGTACGGGAACGGGGTCGTCCGTCCCGTACGGCGGTAGCCACGCCGCTCGTACCAGGCGATGAGGTCGTCGCGGACGGAGATCACGGTCATGTGCATCTGCGTCACACCCCACGTCTCGCGGGCCAGCCGCTCCGCCTCCGTGAGGATCACCTTGCCGAGGCCCCCGCCCTGGAGTCCTGGGCTGACCGCGAACATACCGAAGTAGGCGTGGTCGCCGCGGTGCTCGAGCTGGCAGCAGGCGACGATACGGCCCTCCCGCTCCACCGTCAGCAGCCGGCCGTCGGGCGACTTGATGACGGCCAGCACACCCTCCGGGTCGGTCCGCTGCCCCTGGAGAATGTCCGCCTCGGTGGTCCACCCGGCCCGGCTGGCGTCGCCCCGGTACGCCGACTCGATCAGCTCGACCAGCTCGTCCACGTCGGCGTCCGTGGCATCGCGGAAGGTCAGTCCGGTGGCGGCGGTGTCCATGGGTGTGTGTCTCCGTTCCGTGGCGCACGCGGGCAGGGATGAGAGTAGCTCCCCCACTAGGCTCCGGTGCATGGTGCATGTACTCAGCAGCCGGATCCTGCTCCGCCCCACCGACCCCGAGCGGTCCCGTGCCTTCTACGGCGAACAACTCGGGCTCGCCGTGTACCGGGAGTTCGGCACGGGGCCGGACCGCGGGACGGTCTACTTCCTCGGCGGTGGTTTCCTCGAGGTCTCGGGCCGGTCCGAGACCTCACCGGCGCCGGCCACGCGGCTGTGGCTTCAGGTCGCCGACGCGGGGGCCGCGCAGGACGAACTGCGGGCGAAGGGCGTGGAGATCGTGCGGCCGCCGGTGAAGGAGCCCTGGGGGCTGGTCGAGATGTGGATCGCGGATCCGGACGGGACGCCGATCGTACTGGTGGAGGTCCCGGCGGACCATCCGATGCGCTGCAGGCCGGGCATCTGAGGTCACCCGGGATGGTGCTCCCAGCCCCGGTCGGTACGGGTCAGCTCACGGAAGCCCGCACCCGCCAGGTGGCCGAGCATGGTCGTGTCAGTGGCGGGCTCGTAGGCGACGAGCCGGTCGACGCCGCACAGGCGGAGCCAGTCGGCGGCCTGGCCGAGCAGCCAGTACTCCAGTCCCGTGCCGTACTGCACGGGGTCGATGCGCAGGTTGCCGATGTCCGCCAGACCGGCGGCGCGGGCGTGGTGGGGCAGGCCGTAGACGAGGGGGGCGGGCAGCGCGCCGTCGGCTGCCGGACGCGTACGTCCAGCGGGTGAACTGTGCCAGGCACGCCCGCATCAGCAGGTCCGCGGCCTGGTCGGCGTCCGGCCAGAAGGACGCCGGGCGGCACACGAACCAGTCGATCTCGGCGGCGTCCCGGTAGCTCTCGCCGACCTCGGCATCGGCGCGGTAGCGCAGCAGGTGGGCCGCGGCGACGACGTACTCGCGCCGCTCGGCGACGAGCGTCGTCCGCTCGGCCACCCATGGGTCGGTGATGAACTCGCCGGGCTGCCGTTCCAGGTCGCTGAGGACGGTGTCGACCGAGCCGGAGACGCCGGGGACGACGGCCGCCACGTGGATGTTGACCAGGTCGGTGAGCTGGTCGCGGTCGGCTCGGCGGAGCACCTTTCGAGCGCGGGCATGGGAAACCTCCGGGCGGGGTGAAGGAGCTGGAGGACGCCACGCGGTGCGGTACGGGACCGAGGGTATGCCGGGGCCGGTGCGGCACACCAGTGGGTTTCCCCGGATGGCAGGGAGAACGCGCTGCGGCTTAGCGTGCTGGAGAGGCTCATGCCCGGGGACTTGCTGCGGAAGGAACGCCATGAAGCTCGACGCACCGGTGACCGGCGGGCCCTGCTGGACCGAGCTGGGGACCACCGACCTCGAGGCGGCCCAGCGGTTCTACACGAGGCTGTTCGGCTGGCGGCCCGAGACGGACCCGCGTCAGGAGGCGGGCGGCTACACGATCGCGCACCTCGGGGACGCGGCCGTCGCCGCGCTCGCCCCGCTGTACCAGCCGTCGCAGCCGGTCGCGTGGAACGTGTCGTTCGCGGTGACCGACGCGGACGCCACCGCCCGTGCGGTGACCGAGGCGGGCGGGACGCTGCTGTTCGGCCCGACGGACGTGTTCGACCTGGGCCGGTTCGCGGTGGCCGCCGATCCGGGCGGTGCCGTGTTCCAGGTGTGGCAGGCGCAGACCTTCCCGGGCGCCGGGCTGCTCAACGCGCCCGGTTCGCTGGGCTGGGTGGAGCTGTACACCCGGGACCCCGAACGGGCCGTGGCCTTCTACGCGCGGGTGTTCGACTGGACCGTCGACGCCTCCGAGCGGTACACCCAGTGGGGTGTCGACGGGGCGGACTTCGGCGGCATGGTGACGATGGACGACAAGTTCCCGCCCGAGGTCCCGGCGCACTGGCTGCCGTACTTCGCCGTGGCGGACGTGGACGCCACGACCGCCGTCGTCCAGAAGCACGGCGACGTTCTGATGGTCCCCACCTCCGTGCCCGACGGACCGCGCCTCGCGGTGCTTCGGGACCCGCAGGGGGCGATGTTCGGCGTGTACCGGGCGGGTGACGAGGACTGAGGCGACGGTGTGTGACGCCGGGGCCGTGATTTGCGTTGGAGCGCGCTCCAGCTCCTAGCGTCATGCGTACGACCTGCCCGGAGGGAAGAGACCGTGCGTTACACACTGTTCGGCAAGACCGGTCTGCGCGTGAGCGAGCTGAGCCTCGGCGCGATGACCATCGGCGACGACTGGGGCTGGGGCACCGGCAAGGAGGCCAGCGCCCGGATCGTCGACGCCTACGCGGAGGCGGGCGGCAACTTCATCGACACCGCCAACAACTACACCGACGGCAGCTCGGAACGGATCCTCGGGGAACTGCTCGAAGGCCGCCGCGACACGTTCGTGCTGGCCAGCAAGTACACCTGCGGGATCCGCGACGGCGACGTCAACGCCGCGGGCAACCACCGCAAGAACCTGGTCCAGTCGGTGGAGGCGAGCCTGGAGCGGCTGCGCACCGACCGGCTGGACGTGCTGTGGGTGCACGCCCGGGACAACTTCACACCGGTCGAGGAGGTCATGCGGGCGTTGGACGACCTCGTCCGCACGGGCAAGGTGCTGTACGTCGGTGTCTCGGACTGGCCAGCCTGGGAGATTGCGCAGGCCAACACTCTGGCGGAGCTGCGTGGCTGGACCGCGTTCGCCGGTTCGCAACTGCGCTACAGCCTGCTGGAGCGGACCCCGGAGCGCGAACTGCTGCCCCAGGCCCGGGCGTTCGACCTGGCCGTGCTGGCGTGGGCGCCGCTCGCGGCCGGGAAGCTCACGGGCAAGTACCGCAGGGGCGAGGCGGGGCGGCTGGGCACCACGGGCGGTGACATCGACCCGCGTGAGGAGGCGGTGATCAGTGCCGTCCTGGAGGTCGCCGAGCAGGGCGGCTGGAGTCCGGCCCAGGTGGCGCTGGCCTGGCTGCTGGACCGGCCGGGCAACGTGGTCCCGATCATCGCGGCGACCAAGGAGAGCCAGCTCGCCGACAATCTGGGCAGCGTCGACGTCCGCCTCGACGCGGACGCCCTCACCCGCCTCGACGAGGTGAGCGCGGTGCCGCTCGGTTTCCCGCACGACTTCGTGCGCGAACCGGCCGTCACCCGGAACATCTACGGCGATCGCTGGACCGCCATCGACGACCGCCGCTCCACGCACCGCCGCACGGCGCACGACGTGCTCTGACGACATGGCGGGGCCGTTGGTGGACGCCTCAGCTCCGCAGCGCGCCCAGGCGGCCTTCCAGCTGGCCGAGCAACTCGCCGAGCAGAGCGGCTAGTTCGCCCTGCTCGGGGGCGTCCAGGCCGGACAGGGCGGCGGTCTCGTAGGCGAGCTGGGCGGGCAGGACGCCGTCGACGAGTTCGCGTCCGGCGTCGGTGAGGCGGAGATGGGCGACACGACGGTCGCGGGTGTCGCCTCGGCGTTCGACCAGACCGCGTTCGGTCAGCTGCTTGAGGCGCTTGGTGACGGCGGCGCCCGAGGAGAAGGTCTCCCGGGCCAGCTCCCCGGGCGTCAGCTCGTGCCCGGTACGGCGCAGCGCGCCGAGCAGATCGAACTCGGCACGGCTGAGCCCCGCCCTGCGCAGGGGCGCGTCCTCGGCCTGCTGGAGGAGGGCGGCGCAACGGTTGATGCGCCCGATGATCTCCATCGGCCCGGTGTCGAGCCCGGGGTGAACGGCCTGCCACTGCCGGACGACGGCGGAGACGGTATCGCGCTGCCGGGGGCCGACGGCTTCCTCACCCACGGCAGAGGCATCACCGGCCGCATCCCGTCCAGCCGCCGGGGCCGCACCATCTGGGCCTCCATCAGCCGCCGAAGCCTCATCAGCCGGGCGCCGGCCAGACTCATGGGCCTCGCCGCCGAAGCCTCCTGCCGCCGCAGGGGCGGCACCGCCCGGGCCGCCTCCGGCCGCAGAAGTCCCGCCGACCACATCACCTTCAGCCACAGGGGCGGCACCGCCGAAGACCCCTCCAGCCGCAGAAGTCCCGCCACGCAGGCCCCCTCCAGCCGCAGAAGTCCCGCCGCCCACATCACCTTCCACCGCAGGGACCTCGCCGCCCGAGCCCCCTCCATCCGCCGGAGCGATCCCGCCGCCCGGCCCCCCTCCAGTCGTGGAACCCCTGCCACCTGAGCCCTCTCCAGCCGCCCGGGCCCGATGGGTCTCATCAGCCACCCGGCTGTCCCCCACCGGCTCCCCACCGGCCTCCGGCTTCCGGCCCGGCCCCGGTTCGGCCCCGGCCGCCGGCTCCTGGCCGCCCCCTGGCCCGCCCCCGTTGGGCGATGGTCCATCCGTCGCCGTCATGGCCGTGCCTCCTCCGCCTCTGTGTCCGTGCCCCGGTCCGGGAGCAGCCCCTGGCGTCGTGCCGTCGCGGCGAGCGTACGGTGTCCGGACTGTTCGGTGAGTACGACCCGCTCCTGGGGCAGGGCGCGCTGCCACCATTCGCCGGCCGCGGCGTCGGCGGTGGCGCGCAGGTCGACCAGAGCGAGGGCGAGCCCGCGGCGGGCGGTCTCCAGGGCGGCGGCATCGGGGTCGGGCTCGGCCAGGAGGCGGGCGGCACGCTCGCGGGCACGGTCGGCGTCGGTCAGGGCGCGTTCGACGCGGTCGCCGGCACGCCGGTTGGTGACGGCCACGGCGGCGGCGAAGCCGACCAGGGCACCGACGACGGTGTCCACGACCCGCTCCGTCATCAGCTCGCCCGGCTTCTGGTACCCGGCGAACTCGGTGATGAGCAGCGCCATGGGGGTCACACAGACGCTGCCGAGCCAGTAGTTGCGGCTGATCAGCAGCTCGGCGCCGAAGCTGAACGCGAGGCAGCACAGCACGAGGACCGCCTGACCCAGGTGCGCGAGCGGTACGACGGCCGCGAAGACGAGCACTCCGACGACGTTGCCCACGACGCGCTGGACGGCCCGGCTCCAGGTCAGGGCGACGTTCGCCTGGTAGAGCGAGGCGGCGGTGACCAGGGCCCAGTAGGGGCGGCCGATGCCGAGGGCCAGGGAGGCGTAGCCGGCGAGCGCGCAGCCGAGCGCGGTGCGTACCGCGAGCGGGGTCAGCGGGCCCAGCCGTGCCCGGAGACCGCGGGCCGCGTCGCCACCGAGCGGTTCGTCCGCCGCCGCCCGCGGCAGCCCGGCCTGCGGGACGGGACCGGTGCCGCGCAGCGCGCCCGCCCACGCCCTCAGACGGTCGGCGTCCGCCTCCGTCGGCGCGGCGAGGGCGACCTCGGCACGGACGACGAGCCGTTCGAGCGCGCGCCGGGTACGGGAACGGGCGCCGGTGGACAGCAGCGACTGCCAGGCGGCCTGTACGGCGGCGTAGCCCGCGGCGCGGGGCCGGGCCTGGCCCTCGCCGGTGCCGCCCGTCTCGGCGTACGCGGCGGCGGCCTTCAGCGCGGCGGCGGTCGCGCGGCGCTCCGGGCCGTGCGGGCGGACCAGCGCGGGCGCCATGCAGACCAGCCAGGCCCAGACACCCGTCGCGGCGGCCGGCGCCAGATGGCCGGGAACCTGAGCGAGGGTCTGCGGCACGAACAGGGATGCGGAGCTGACGAACGTGAGGACGACATTGCCGGGCGCTCCGACACGGGTCGCGTCGCACAGCACCTTCTGCGCGGCGGCCAGCAGAGCGCCGACGGTGACCAGCACGACGGCACTGCCGGTGAGCGAGGCCGCGACCAGGGCGGCGGCGAGCCCGCCGAGCATACCGAGCACCACCCACACCAGAGCCCGGGCCCGGGCGGCGTAGGGCCGGTTGTGGGCGTACAGCGCGCACAGGGATCCGGCCATCGTGTACATCGCCAGGTCGAGCCGGCCGAGCGCCAGCAGGATGAGGTTGGGCGGGGCGATCGCCGCGACCACGCTCAGCGCGGGTTTGAACCAGATGTCCGAGGGACGGCCGACGCGCAGCACGCCCGCCAGGGGGAGACGCCCGGCGGGCGGGGAGACGGGGGCGGGGGGCGCACTGCTCATGGCAGGCAAGATTAACAGGTGTTTTACTCGTAAAACACACCCTCTCGCCTGGCGTGCTCCGTCGGATGCACCCCGTGTACACCCTTGCGCTCGCGTGCGCGCCGCATGGCCCGGGCATCGAATGACCGACCGTCGAGCGGGGAGGTGCGCGTGCACGGACCGGCTTCGTCCGGCTGGCTGTTGGTGGCGCTCTGCGCGGTGACCGGCGCCTACTGCCTGGTGCGGATGCGCAGTGGCGCCGGGGAGCAGCGCGGCACCGCGGGCGGCGAGGCGCTGATGGGCTTCGGAATGGCCGCGATGGCCGTGCCCGCGGCGGTGTTCACTCCGCCCTCGTGGGCTTGGCCCGTATACGCGGTGGTGTTCGGGGCGGCCGCAGTACCCGCGCTGTGGGCGGCGCGGGCCGGCGCGCACCACCTCCACCACCTGGTGGGGGCCGGGGCCATGGTCTACATGTCCGTCGTCATGGCCGGCGCTCCCGCGCACGCGCACGATCAGGGGGGATCGGGGGTTCCGCTCCTGACGGGTGCGCTGTTGCTCTACTTCGCCGGATACGTGCTGCTGACCGGGGTCCGGCTGGTGCCGGTGGCCGCCGTGGCGGGAAGCGGGGCCGGGGACGACGGGGCCGGGTGGGGCGACCGGCCGGAGCTGGCGCGGGCCTGCCGGCTGTCCATGGGGATCGCCATGGTGGCGATGCTGCTGACGCTGTGAGCGGGGCCGTCCCGGCACACCGTACGGATTCGTTGCCTGCGTCACTTCGGCGCCACAAGTCGTACCGCTGAGCGGCGCGTCACTCGTAGGCTGCGTCTCATGATGCTCCCCGCGGCACTGTTGCTGCTCGGCGCCCTGACCGCAGTGGTCGCTCCCCGGCTGCTCGCCCGGGCGGACTGGCCGGATCGTGAGCCGGTGGTGGCGCTGTGGGTGTGGCAGTGCGTGGTGGCGGCCGTGCTGGTGTGCTGTGCGCTGTCGATGACGCTCAGCGCGGCGGCGGCCTGGCACGCGGTCGGCGGGCATGTCTTCGCGACGGCGCCGAGCCCGGTCGTCGAGGCCTACGCCCTCGGTACGGCGGGCCCTTGGGCGGCGGCCACCGCCGTGGCGCTGGCGGGCGGCGGGCTGTGGAGCGCGGCGATGCTGGTCCGCGAGATCGGCGGGGCGCGCGCCCGGCGCCGCCGTCGGCGTGCCGATCTGCTGGTCAGGGCGCCGCTGCTGCCGGGCGAGGTGGCTGTGTCCGGCCGGCTCGTCGTCCTGGAGAGCGAGCAGCCCGACGCCTGGTGGCAGCCCGGCACTCCGCCACAACTGGTCGTCACCACGGCCGCGTTGCGCCGGCTGAAGGGCCGGCAGCTGGACGCCGTGCTCGCCCACGAGCAGGGGCACGCCCGGGCCCGGCACGACTGGCTGCTGAACTGCTCCTCCGCACTGGCGGGTGGCTTTCCTCAGGTGCCGGTGTTCGCCGCGTTCCGTGACGAGATGCACCGCCTGGTCGAACTCGCCGCCGACGACACGGCGTCCCGCCGCTTCGGCCGCCTGACCACGGCCCTGGCCCTGGTCGAACTCAACGAGCACCGCGGCGTGTTCGGCCCCTGCCCCACACCGCAGGCCCACGTCCCGGCGCGGGTGCACCGGTTGCTCACTCCCCCGGACCGGCTGCCCCGGCACGCCGGCTGCGGCTGACGGCGGCGGCCGCACTGGTGCCCGTGGTGCCGGTGCTGGTGGCGTTCGTACCGGGGCTGCGAGCCCTGGGATAGCCGGGGCACCTGCTCCGGGGCCCGGTGGCGTCCGTGCTGATTTCGCGGGCGTCAGAGAGGCGTCAGGTGGCCGAAGTCTGCGGTCGAGGGCCGGAAGATCGTCACCGTACTGGATCCGGAGCCCCCGGTTCGGCGAGGATCGCAATATGCACACCCCGACCGTTGACTCCCCGCCCCGCCCGCAGCACCGCACCGCCGCCCGGTCGGCCGGCGTCCTGGCCCTGTGTTCCGCTCTGCTGCTGGCCCTCGTCGCGGCCAGATGGAGCCCGCTGATCAGCGCGGACGGGGACATCTCCGCCACGACTCACCGCTGGGCGGTCGAGGAATCCGGCATCACCCAGGCGTGCCGCATCCTCACGGACTGGGTGTGGGATCCGTGGACCATGCGACTGCTGTGCGCGGTCGTCGTCGTGTGGCTGGTGGTGCGGTTCGCGGCGCGCTGGACGGCGGTGTGGCTGGCGCTGGCCGTCACGCTCGGCACGCTGTTCCAGCAGGCCCTGAAGGCGGTGGTGAACCGCCCCCGCCCGGTCTGGCCCGACCCCGTTGACTCGGCCCACTACTCGGCCTTCCCGTCGGGCCACGCCATGACCGCCACGGTCGTGTGCGGCCTCCTGCTGTGGCTCCTGCGCCGTCACGGCGTCGGCCGTGCCGTGTGGCGTACGGCCGTGACCGTGGCCGTCGTGTCCGTGGTCGGCGTGGGGCTGACCCGTGTCTGGCTGGGCGTCCACTGGCCGTCGGACGTGGTGGGCGGCTGGCTGCTGGGTGCGACGGTGGTGGCCCTGGCGGTGTGGGCGCACGAGCGCCGACAGCCGCGCTCCCACCCGGACACCGCCTCGTAGGATCGCCCCATGACGGCTGTGCTGTTCGACTTCTCCGGAACGCTCTTCCGTGTCGAGTCCACCGAGTCCTGGCTGCGCGGCGTCGTGGCCGATGCAGGAGTCCCCTTCACGGAGGCGGAGTTGACCGCCGCCGCGCGGGCGCTGGAGGCGGTCGGGGCGCTGCCGGGCGGGGGCGATCCCGCGCGGGTGCCGGAGGAACTCGCCGACGCCTGGCTGATCCGGGACCAGAGCGCCGCACTGCACCGGGCCGCCTACACCGGCCTCTCCCGCCAGGTCACGCTGCCCGACCCGGCGTGGCACGACGCGCTGTACGACCGCCATATGGCACCGGCGGCATGGACCCCGTACCCGGACGCCGTCGAGGTGCTCCGCACACTGCGGGAGCGGGGCATCCCCGTCGGGGTGGTCAGCAACATCGGCTGGGACCTGCGCCCGGTGTTCCGCGAGCACGACCTGGACCGCTACATCGACGTGTACGTCCTGTCGTACGAGCACGGCATCCAGAAGCCCGACCCGCGGCTGTTCGCCACCGCCTGCGAGGCGCTCGGCGCCGATCCGCGCCGGACGCTCATGGTCGGCGACGACCGCAGGGCGGACGGCGGGGCCACCGCCCTGGGCTGCGGGGTGCACTTCGTGGACCACCTGCCGGTGCCCGACCGGCCGGACGGGCTGCGGCCGGTCCTGGACCTGGTGGGCTGAGGACCACCGGGTCACCTGCTCGCCCGCCTCGGGCGATCCCCCGCGTCGCCCGAGGCAGACGGCATCCCCGGCCTGGACCGAGCGGTCTGGCCGGACCCCTCCGAGTATAGTTGGCTGGCAGCCAGTCAACGCAGGAGTTACAGCATGTCCCCGCGCAGCGCCTCGGTCAATGAAGAGTTGCGGAGGCGTTCGAAGGAGCGGCTTCTCCAGGCGGCGGTCGAACTGGTCGACGAGCGCGGCTTCGAGGCCACGACGCTCGGCGACATCGCCGACCGGGCGGGCTCGGCCCGCGGACTGGTCTCGTACTACTTCCCGGGCAAGCGCCAGCTCGTGCAGTCCGCCGTGCACCGGCTGATGCACCGCACGCTGGAGGAGGCGCTGGAGCGCGAACCGCGTGCCGAGGACGGCCGGGAGCGGATGGCTCGGGCCATCGACGCGATCCTGGGCCTGGCCGGGGACCGGCCCGTGCTGATGCGCCAGCACATGGCCGGACTGTTGCAGGCCGAGGGCTTCGTGCCCTGCCCGGAACAGCGGCGCCTGGCCGAACTGCTGCGGGACACCGTCGCCCGGCACGGGTCGCGGGACGTCGACAGCGACTACCCGATGCTGCGCGCCCTGCTGATGGGCGCCGTGTACGCCGCCCTGGTGCCGGGGGTGCCGATGCCGGTCCCGGTGCTGCGGGCCGAGTTGTTCAAGCGCTACCGGCTCGACTGGGAGCTGGGAGTCCCGCCGGAGACCGGAGCCTCCGGCGGGAGGAGTGACAGGGATCTGTCACGGTTCTTCGCCACCGGGGCCGCACCTGAGTGCGACCCGCAGGATCAGTCGAAGTAGTCCGGCTGCGTCTGCACGTTAAGCTCACGCAGGTGGACCCACCGTGCCGGGTCCGTGCGCCGGTCCTTGATCTTCAGGACGTCGAAGCCCTTGGTGATCTCGTTCGAGTAGATGTAGCCGTTGTAGTAGTACGCCGACCACGAGCCTCCGAAGGTCAGCCGGTCGGTGCCCAGCGGACCGCGTTCGAAGTAGGCGATCTCCTTCGGCTTCGACGAGTCGGTGAAGTCCCAGACGGAGACGCCGCCCTGGTACCAGGCCTGGACCATGAGGTCCTTGCCCTCGACCGGGATCAGCGAGCCGTTGTGGGCCACGCAGTTCTCGGTGTCCGCCTGGTGGCGGGGGATCTTGAAGTAGCTGCGGAAGACGAGCTTGCGCTTGTCGCCCTTGCCGACGACGTCGTAGATGCCGTCGGCGCCGCGGTTCGGCCCGGTCGCCGCGTTGCAGGTGGCCCCGCTGCCGCCGCCCAGCTCGTCGGTGAACACGACCTTGTCGGCCTTCTGGTTGAAGGTCGCCGAGTGCCAGAAGGCGAAGTTGACGTTGTCCTGCACCTGGTCGATGACCTTCGGGTGCTCCGGGTCCTTGATGGAGAACAGGATGCCGTCGCCCATGCAGGCGCCCGCGGCCAGGTCCTTGGAGGGCAGCACGGTGATGTCGTGGCAGCCGGTGGTCTTGGACACGCCCGGGTTGGTGGGCCCGCCCGGGTTGCCGCCGCCGTCCGGCCCCTCACCGGGGAACAGCACGGGGAAGCCCACGACCGCCGCCTTCTCGGGGGCGTTGCGCGGCACCTTGATGACGGAGATGCCGTCGTGCGGCGGTTGGCAGTCCGGGTAGGTGGCGTTCGGCGAGTACGAGGAGACGTAGACGTAGACGTTGCGGCGCTCGGGCACCAGCGTGTGGGTGTGCGAGCCGCAGGCGGTCTCGACGGCGGCGACGTACCTCGGATTCCGCTTGTCGCTGATGTCGAAGACCTTCATGCCCTCCCACGAGGACTTCTCGGTCGCCGGCTGCGTGGTGCTGGTGCAACTGCTGTCGCTGCGCGAGGAGTCGGTGGACAGGAACAGCAGGTTGCCGGAGACGGAGATGTCGTTCTGGGAGCCCGGGCACAGCACCTGGGCGACCGTCTTCGGGGATTTCGGGTTGCTGATGTCGAAGATGCGGAAGCCGTCGTAGTTGCCTGCGAAGGCGTACCTGCCCTGGAAGGCCAGGTCCGAGTTGGTTCCGGGCAGCACGTCCTTGGGGATGTTGGCGACGTGCTCGATGTTGGCGGAGTGGACGATCTCGTCCTGGCCGGGTATCTCGCCGTTCTCGATGGCCTCGCGCGCCTCGGCCTGCGCACTCTTGGAGACCTCCTTCGGCTTGGGCGGGGCGTCCCCGGGGTCGGGGGTGGCTCCTGCCGGCGCAGCCACGAGGAGCGCGGCCAGCAGTCCGCCGGCCATCGCGCCCACCCCGAGGCGTCTGCGGCGTGTTCTGCGGTCGTTCAACAGGTTCACTGTTTTTCCTCCCTGGTTCCGTTCCCTTCGGAACGGTTCACGCACCACGCAGTATCGTCCTCGCCATGCACATACCAACAGGCGGCAACAGGATCTTAAAGAAGTCGCTCGGTCAATGACCCGCGAAGCATGCCCGAATGGCCGTAAGCATCACCAGGTGTCCACCAACACGCCTGCCACAGGAGGTCGTTGTGCCCTTCCGCCGCGCGTCCCGCACGTCCGTCCTCACGACGGGGCTGATCGCCCTGGCCGCACTCACGGCCGGGGGCTGCGACTCCGGTCCTGACCGGAAGCCGGCCGCCGCGGACGGACCCGCCGTGATCGCGCCGGGCAAGCCCGGCGAGGCGAACCGCACCCTGTCCGCCGAGGAGGCCGCCGACCAGCGCTCGGAGAACGACTCCCCCAACTCGGCGGATGTCTCCTACGCCCGCATGATGATCGAACACCACGCCCAGGCCCTGGTGATGACCGAACTCGCCCCGGAGCGCGCCGAGTCGGCGAAGGTGAAACGGATCGCCGAACGGATCGCCGCCGCCCAGAAGCCGGAGATCGAAGCCATGAAGGCCTGGCTGAAGTCGCACGGCAAGCCACTGAGGGCGGAGCGGCACGAACACGCCGCGATGCCCGGGATGGCGACCGAGGCGCAGCTGAAGAAGCTCCGCGCGGCCAACGGAAAGGCGTTCGACCAGCTCTTCCTGACGCTGATGACGACCCATCACCAGGGCGCGATCACGATGGCCACGGACGTGAAGGGCCAGGGCAACAACATCCGGATCGAGGAGATGGCCGACGAGGTGGTCGCCCAGCAGACGAGCGAGATCACGCGGATGCGGGACATGCTCTAGACAGGGCCCTGGCGGGCTCCGGTCAGCGCCGGGCGCGGCGCGGCGTCAGGAGCCCGGCGTCCCTGGCCTGGCCGATCAGCCTGAGGCAGGTGCGGCGGCTGTGTCCGGTCGCGCCCATCACGGCGAGGACGGGATCGGCACCGTCCTGCTGGGCCGCGCGGTACTCCTGGGCCACCAGCCGCCGCCCCTCCGCACCGCGCGGCCAGGCCGCGCGGGCGCGCCGCCCCTGGCCTCCGCCGTCTTCCGGAGCCGTCCCGGCACCGGCGCAGCACGCCTCGGCCAGCGAGTCCTCGATCCAGTCGGCGAGCACCGCCAGGTCGTCCAGGGATAGCGCGGGCTGCGCGCGCACGTCCTCGACGCCGACGCATCCCCCGGCCACGACGGCCAGCGCCTCGACGTGGGCGCCGTCCGTGAAGAGCAGCCGGACGTCGAACCACCGCGTGGCGTCCTCGTTCTCCCGCACCTCCCACGCGGGCCGCACGGACACCGCACTGTCCGCCGCAGAGCGATCAGAAAGATTAAGAAAGGATGCTTCCAGCACACACAGAACGTAACCTAATGATCACATTCCCTACAGATCGGACACGCACCCCAAGCGGAGCACAGCACCCTGTCAGCGGAGCCCGGCCGGTGCGATGCTGGAGGCGTCAGCGCTCTCCTGAGAGCCCTCGGGATCCCCGGGTAAGGAGTTCCGCCGTGCTGCGAGTCGCCGTCGTAGGGTCCGGGCCGAGCGGGTGCTACACCGCCCAGAGCCTCGTCCAGCTGGACCCCGAGGTGCGCGTCGACGTCCTGGACCGGCTGCCGTGCCCGTACGGTCTCGTCCGCTACGGCGTGGCTCCCGACCACGAGAAGATCAAGTCGCTCCAGAACAACCTGCGCACGATCCTGGAGCACGACCGGGTCCGGTTCCTCGGAGGCGTCCAGGCCGGCCCAGGCGGGGTGCCGGTCACCCGGTTGCGGGAGCTCTACCACGCGGTGGTGTACTGCGTGGGCGCCGCCACCGACCGGCATCTGGGCATCCCCGGGGAGGACCTGCCGGGCAGCTGGTCGGCGACACAGTTCGTGTCCTGGTACAGCGCCCACCCGGACGCCGTGGACGCCGGGTTCCTGCGGGACGCACGGTCGGCCGTGGTGATCGGCGTGGGGAACGTCGCCGTGGACGTCACCCGGATGCTGGCGCGCGGCCTGGCCGAGCTCAGCCCGACCGACATGCCGCAGGCGGCCCTGACCACACTGGCGGCGAGCCGGGTGACCGAGATCCACATGGTGGGGCGGCGCGGCCCGTCCCAGGCCCGCTTCACCACCAAGGAACTGCGCGAACTGGGCACCCTGCCGGAGACCGACGTCACCGTGGACCCGGCGGAGCTGGCCCTGGACCCCGGGTACACCGATCCGTCCGCGCTGCCCGCCCCGCAGCGCCGCAACGTGGAGGTACTGCGCGGCTGGTCCGAGACACCGCCGAGCGGCGCCCCGCGCCGGATCCGGCTGCGCTTCTTCCTCCGCCCGGCCGCACTGCTCGCCGAGCAGGGCCACGTGGGCGCGGTGCGGTTCGAACGGACGGCACCGGACGGGCACGGCGGCGTGACGGGCACGGGCCGGTTCGAGGACGTCGAGGCCCAGTTGGTGCTGCGCTCGGTGGGCTATCGCGGAGTGCTGCTGGAAGGGCTGCCGTTCGACCCGGACAGCGGCACGGTGCCGAACCTGGCCGGGCGTGTCCTGCGCGAGGGCGTCGTCACGCCGGGCGAGTACGTGGCCGGCTGGATCAAGCGGGGCCCGACGGGCGTCATCGGCACGAACCGCCCGTGCGCGAAGGAGACGGCGACGTCCCTGCTGGAGGACGCCCCGGTCCTCGCCCGGAAGAACGTCGCGCAGGACCCGCTCACGGCACTGCGCGCAGAGGGAGCCGACCCGGTCGAGTGGGCGGGCTGGCAGTCGATCGAACAGGCGGAGGCAATGCTGGGAGCGTCACTCGGCAGGAACGTGGTGAAGCTCCCCGACTGGCAGTCGCTGATGACCGCCGCGCACGGCGACGCGGTCTAGCCACCACGGACAGCCTGCCGACCCGCGGCATCGAGAAGCGCATCCAGCAACCCCGGGAACAGCTCGTCCAGATCATCCCGCCGCAGCCCGTTCATCTTGGCCGTCCCCCGGTACACCTGCCGAATCACCCCGCTCTCCCGCAACACCCGGAAGTGGTGCGTGGTCGTGGACTTCGTGACGGGCAGGTCGAAGTGCGAACAGGACAACTCCCCGCTGGCCGCGGCGAGCTCCCGCACGATCCGCAGCCGCATCGGGTCGGAGAGCGCGTGCAGCACACCCTCCAGCCGGATCTCGTCACGCACGGGATGCGGCAGGTCGCGGCTGCTGACGGCGGGAGAGGTCACGGCGGCTCCACTTCCTTCGGGGATCCCATAATACGAGACCTCTCGTAGTTTGACATCCGCCGTACTACGATGCCTATCGTACGAGTCGACATCGGCCCCGTGACGAATGGAGTCCGCCGTGACCGCGCTCTTCGAGCCCTGCACCCTGCGCGATGTGACGATCCCGAACCGCGTGTGGATGCCCCCGATGTGCCAGTACTCGGCCGCACCGGAGGGCCCGGAGACCGGCGCCCCCAACGACTGGCACTTCGCGCACTACGCCGCCCGCGCCACCGGCGGCACGGGCCTGATCATCGTCGAGGCCACCGCGGTGTCCCCGGAGGGGCGCATATCGCCGTACGACCTCGGCATCTGGAACGACACACAAGTCGAGGCGTTCCGCCGCGTCACCCGCTTCCTCGCCGCGCAGGGCACGGTGCCGGCGATCCAGCTGGCCCACGCCGGCCGCAAGGCGTCCACCGACCGCCCCTGGAAGGGCGGCGCCCCGGTCGGTCCGGAGGCGTACGGATGGGATTTGGTGGCGCCGAGCCCGATCGCCTTCGACGAACGGCACCCGGTTCCGGCCGAGCTGACGGTCGAGCAGATCAAGGACATCGTCGGACAGTTCGCAGCCGCCGCCCGCCGCGCGCTCGCCGCCGGTTTCGAGATCGCCGAGATCCACGGCGCCCACGGCTACCTGATCAACGAGTTCCTCTCCCCGCACTCCAACCACCGCTTCGACGCCTACGGCGGCTCGTACGAGAACCGCACCCGCTTCGCGCTCGAAGTCGTCGACGCCGTACGGGAGGTGTGGCCGCGGGACAAGCCGCTGTTCTTCCGCGTCTCGGCGACCGAATGGCTCGACGAGGGCGGCTGGAACGCGGACGACACCGTCCGCTTCGCCGCCGACCTGCGGGCCCACGGCGTCGACCTGCTGGACGTCTCCACCGGCGGCAACGCCTCCGGCGTCCGCATCCCCACCGGCCCCGGCTACCAGGTGCCCTTCGCCGCCCGGGTGAAGCAGGAGACGACGCTGCCCGTCGCCGCGGTGGGGCTGATCACCGAGGTCGAGCAAGCCGAGAAGATCCTCGCCAACGGCGAGGCCGACGCGGTCCTGCTGGGCCGCGAGCTGCTGCGCAACCCTTCGTGGGCCCGGCTCGCGGCGCGGGAACTCGGCGGCGAGGGGCGGGTGCCGGACCAGTACCACCGGTCGGTCTCAGCCGGCAACCGCACCCCGAGCCACACCGCCCACACGTCAACCGGTCGCGCACGCCGTCCCGTTGAGCGTGAACGCGGCCGGGGCGGCGCTGTTGCCGCCATGGCCGGCCTGATAGCCGATGCTCACGCTCGCGCCCGGCGCGATGGTGCCGTTGTAGGACACGTTGGCCGCGGTCACCGACCCGGACGAGGACGTGTACGTGGCGCCCCAGCCGCCCGTGACCGTCTGCCCGGCGGGGAGCGTGAAGCCCAGTTTCCAGCCGTTGACCGTCGTCGCGCCGGTGTTGGTGATGGTCACGGAGGCAGTCAGGCCGGTGTTCCAGGCGTTCACCGCTGCCGTCACCTTGCAGGCGCCGGGCTGGGGCTGGGGAGCCGGGCCCGACTTGTCGAGACCGAAGAAGGTGAGCACGCGGGATGCCATGCCGTGGGCGTACAGGTTGTGGCCGATGCCCTGGAGGCTGATGGCCTCCACGGGGGCCTGGTCACCTGTGCCGCCGTAGCGGGTGCGGTTCCAGCCGGGCTGGGGCGTGTCGGTGGCGGCGGGCGTCTGGCTCACGCCCTGCACGTTCGTCCACTGTTTGATCTGCTCCCCGAAGTTGGGGTAGCGCAGGACGTCGTCCTCGGTGCCGTGCCAGATCTGCATGCGCGGGCGAGGGCCGCTGTAGCCGGGGTACGCGCCCCGGACCAGGTCGCCCCACTCCTTCGGAGTGTGGGTGACCGTGCCGCTCGAGCAGTTGCTGTTCCACTCGGAGCCGTCGGTGGTGGCGAAGCAGGCGAACGGCACGCCGGAGAAGGCCGCGCCCGCCGCGAACACGTCGGGATAGTCGCCGAGCAGGACGTTCGTCATCATCGCGCCGGAGGAGATGCCCGTGGCGAACACGCGGCCGGTGTCGGCGTCGTAGGTGCGGGTCACCCAGTCGATCATCGACTTGATGCCGACCGGGTCGCTGCCGCCGCCGCGGCGCAGTGCCTGGGGCGAGGAGACGTCGAAGCACTTGCTGCTGCGCGTGACGGACGGGTAGAGCACGATGAACCCGTACCGGTCGGCCAGGGTGTCGTACTCGGTGCCGTTGTACATGTCCGGGCCCGAGCCGGTGCACCAGTGCACGGCGACCACCACCGCCGGGTTCGGTGTGACGCTCTCCGGCACGTACAGGTACATCCGCAGGTTGCTGGGGTTCGTGCCGAAGTCGGTGACCTCGGTGAGGGTCGCGGTGGGTACGGCCTTCTCACGGGCGGAATCACGGGCGGGTTCACGAGCGGCGGCCGCGGGTGCGGCGAGCACCGTGACCGCGAGCAACGGCAGCAGCGCGAGGAGGGTGGCGAGGAGTGCGGCGGGCATCGACCGCAGCGGTCTTCTCGTCGTGGGGTGGGGGGTGGCAGGCACGTGCGGGTCCCTTCGGTTGGGAGGCGGCACGGGTCGACCGTAAGGGCCTGGTCGACGTTGGCCTCGATGTCGGCCAGCGGTTTCCACGTGCCGCCCAGGCTGTCGGCGATCCGGGCACGGAAGTAGCGCCGCCAGTCGGATCCGGTCGCGAGCGCCTCGACGAGCAGGAGGCAGCCGTCGCCGTCGCCGAGCCGGTAGACGTGGCCCGCCTCGAAGAGGTCGGAGCGGTTGGGTTCGGACAGCAGGCGCCGGTCCGGGCGACAGGGACAGGACACCGACGGTCGGCAGCATGAACACGAGCCCGTTGACGAACGTACGCATGCGCGGATTCCTCATCGACCCGCCCTCTCGTGAAGGGAAGCGTCCGATCGGCATGGTGGCATGGACATGGCTCGCATGGAAGCGCTCCCACGCCGCTTCCCGCGATGCCGGCGCCCACAACAGGTCCGGCCGAATGCGTTCTGCGCGAGGCGTTGACTAGAAAGCGCTTGCCCCCTACGTTCCGTTCAACAGTGTGACCCGGAAGCGCCTCCGCCAGGGCGCCCGCCGGAGCCTGCCGGGCCCGGGGAAGTGCACCCCCGAGGCATGGCAAGACCTCCGGACCGGCCGCACACAGCGCGCGCGGTGAACAACATGGCGAACGGTATTCATGTACATGACCGACCTGGCACCATGAAGGCACCACGAAGGGACGCACCCCCCATGCGTACTCATCCCCCACGTACACGTGTCCGCAGATCCACCCTGGCGCTCGCCGCAGCCTCCGCCCTGACGACCGTGACGGTCCTGGCCGTTCCCCAGCCGGCCGGGGCCGCCGAGACCTCCCCGGTCGGGTTCGGCGCGGGGACGACCGGCGGCGGCAGCGCCTCGGCGGTCACCGTCTCCACACTGAGCGCCTTCAAGTCGGCCGTGACCGGCAATTCGGCCAAGGTCGTCCGGGTCAACGGCCTGATCCCGCTGAGCGGTCAGGTCGACATCGGGTCCAACACGACGGTCCTGGGCGTGGGTTCGGCGTCCGGGTTCACCGGCGGCGGACTCCGGCTGAAGAGGGTCTCGAACGTCGTCATCCGCAACCTGAACATCAGCAAGCCGGTGGCGCCCGCCGACGGCATCACCGTCGAGGCGTCCAGCAAGGTATGGATCGACCACAACTCCTTCTCGGCCGACCGCGATCACGACAAGGACCACTACGACGGTCTGCTGGACGTCAACCACGGTGCGGACAACGTCACGGTGTCCTGGAACACCTTCAAGAACCACTTCAAGGGCTCGCTCGTCGGCCACAGCGACAACAACGCGAGCGAGGACACCGGCCGGCTGAAGGTGACGTACCACCACAACCACTTCGCCAACGTGTACTCGCGCATCCCCAGCCTGCGCTTCGGCACCGGGCACTTCTACAACAACTACGTCGAGGGCGCCGACACCGCCTGCCACTCGCGCATGGGCGCCCAGATGCTGGTCGAGAACAACGTCTTCCGCTCGACGAAGATCGCGGTCACCACGAACCGCAGCAGCGACGTCGACGGATACGCCAACCTGCGCGGCAACGATCTCGGTGGAGCCGCTACCGAGATCTCGCGGGTCGGCACCTTCACCAGCCCGCCGTACGGCTACACGGCGGAGCCGGCCTCGTCCGTCGTCGCCTCGGTGACGTCGGGCGCGGGCGCCGGAAAGCTCTGACACCCCGTCCGCTCGGACACCCCTCAACCGCCCAGACAGAAGGAATCGGGACATGACTTCTGCGACACGTCCGCGCCCCCGCAGGCGCGCACTGACCGGCGCGCTGGCCACCCTCGGCCTGTCGGTTGGCATGATCATGACAACCAATGCGCCGACGGCGAGCGCGGCCACCTGGCCGACCCCCAACGGCAGCCAGGGGACCTCCTCCACCATCTCCGTGTCCGGCACCAAGGACTACGGGATGAAGCGGTTCTACGGCACCGGAAGCCTGGCCGGTGACGGCCAGGAGGAGGGCCAGGACCCGATCTTCAAGCTCGCGGACGGCGCGGTGCTGAAGAACGTCATCCTCGGCGCCCCCGCCGCCGACGGCATCCACTGCCAGGGCAGTTGCACGCTGCAGAACGTCTGGTGGGAGGACGTCGGCGAGGACGCGGCCACCTTCCGGGGCGGCACGGGCGCCACCTACCACGTGATCGGCGGCGGTGCGAAGAAGGCGGCGGACAAGGTCTTCCAGCACAACGGCGGCGGCACGCTGAACATCTCGAACTTCGCGGTGCAGGAGTTCAAGACGCTCTACCGCTCCTGCGGCGACTGCTCCACGCAGTACACCCGCAAGGTCAACCTCAACACCATCGACGTGACCGGCACGGGCACCACCGCCCGGCTCGTCGGCATCAACGTCAACCGCAACGACGTGGCGACGCTGCGCGGCATCACGATCCGCAACGACGCCGGCCGGAAGGTCATCCCCTGCCAGAAGTACAACAACAACACCGCCGTGGGGACGGGACCCGACAGCAAGAACTGCCTCTACTCCACCTCGGACATCACCTACAGGTAGTCCCTCAGGTACTCCCCCCACGGTGAAGACGGCCGTGCGAAGCGTCCCGGCGGGCGCTTCGCACGGCCGTCCGCGTCATGCGCCCCGCACGCGCGCGCGTACCTCTCCGATCAGCTCCCGCCGGTAGTCGGTGTAGGCGGCGCGCAGCTCGGTTCCCGGCCAGTCGGCGGGCAGGAGTCCGGGCGGCAGGACGGGGTCGGCCAGCAGGTGCCGTACGACGGCGGCGAAGGCGGTCAGGCGGTCGGCCGGGCTGGTGATACCCCACCTGGGTTGCGCGGCCGCGCCGCTCGCCCCAGCCCTGCGGCGACGCCTCGCCCACGTTCCCCTCGACGGCCCCGACACGCCTGAGCGAGCCGTTCCCCTCCTGTCGGCGCTCACGGCACTGGGCGACGCCGAGTCCGTGCCGTCGGTGCTGCGCCTGCTGCGGGGCATGCCGGACGGGCGGCGGCTGGGCGACGCCGTCACGGGGGCGGCGGCCCGTGCCCTCGGGGCGTTCGGCGGCGCCGCGCGCGAGGCGATACCGGATCTGCGTGGGCTGCTGGCGACCGACTGCGCCGTCGCGGCCGCGGACGCGCTGTGGTCGGTCACGGACGAGGCGGATGCCGTCGTGCCCGTACTGCTCCGGAAGCTGACAGACCACGGTGGCGGCCGGTATCTCCCCGCGGCGGCCGCGGACGTACTCGGACGACTGGGGCAGGCGGCCCGTACGGCCATGCCCGGGCTGCGCCGGATGACCGGCTCCGGCGCAGCGTCGGAACGGGTCGCGGCGGCATGCGCGGTGTGGCGGATCACCGGGCAGCCGGACGGGGACCAGGTCCTTCCCGTCCTCCGCTCCGCATGGGTGGAGCACCCACGCACTCGCACGACGATCGCCGGGTGCGTGGCAGCGCTGGGGCCCAGGGGAGCGCCCTTGCACGACCTGCTGCGAGCGGAGCTCACGTCCCCACGACGGCATCACGCCGCCGCTGGCGGCTACGCCGGCCACGACGTCCATGAGGACGAGGAGTTGTTGCGGGTGTGCCGGGGGGCACTGGGGCGGGAGGGGGGCAGGTAGGGCGGTCGGGATGGGGCGGGCCTCTCTCTGCCGGGGTGGAACCGGCCTGCCCTGTCGGGCTGGGACCGGCCGCACCCGCGGGACTGCGATCAGCCGCCCTGCCGGGATGGCACCCGCGGCCCTACCGGACTGCAATCAGTCGTGCCTGTCGTAATGGGCTCCGCCCCGCCGGTGTCGGACCGGCCACCCCTGACCGACCGAGACCGACCACCCGCCGGGCTGCAATCAGCCGCCCAGCCAGGAACGGGACCCACCCCGCCCACCGGCTGAGGCCGTCGCCCTCGGCGGGACAGGACCCCGCCCCGCCGAACTGCGGCCGGCCCCCGCCGGAACAGGACCACCCCGCCCCATCGGACTGGGACCAACCATCTGCCGGGGGTGGGCGCCGCCCGGCCCGTCACCCCGTCGTGCGCCCCCACATCGGTCCGAAGCGGGACCACTCGGCGTCCCACTGGGCCATGCGGCGGCGTTCCAGGCGGCGGCGTACCGCGCGGCCGCCGGCGAGTGGCAGGAGCGCCGCGCAGACGCCTGCCACACCGCCGATCAGCGAGGCGCGTACGCGAGATTGGGACTCGGTGACGGGGCGGGTCACCTGGTGGCCCTCGCGGTCCGTCCACACGGTGATCGGCGAACCGGCCTGGCTGCCCGCCAGGACCCGCACCTGGCCGGAGTGCGAGGAACCGTCCGCGGCGGTCCACCGGGCCTCCGCCCACACGTGCTCGGCACGGGAGACGCTGCCGTTCTCGGAGGCCGTCCCAGGAGCCCGCTCGGCGAGCCGGGCCACGAGGGGGCGCCACTCGACGCGCTCGCGGGCCAGCCCGTCCTCGACGGACCGGCTCACCGCCATGCCGGCGAGCACCCCGACGAACACGGTGAGCATCCACACGCCCAGCACGACCCAGGCCTCCACCTTGTCGGCGCGCCGCTTGAGCGGATTGCGCCGCCAGCGCCACAGCCACACCTTCGGACCACGTAACGCCATCGAAGGCATCCTCCTCACGAGCGCATGACCATCCCGCCGCCCTCCCCCATACGGAAGAGGGCCGCTGGATGCTCACTGCACGTACTCCGGGAGGGCGCCGCGGTCCGGGGCGGCGTCTTCGTGGACGGGGTCGACGAACGCTCGCGCGGGCGCCGACACGGTCCTGACCTGCGCCGAGTCCGCTCCGGGGGTGACTGTCAGTGGTGGGGTGCAGACTGGCCCGTGTCTAAGACGAGGGCGTCGACGACGACGCCGCGGAGGTGATCGGCATGACCGAGGTACTGCTCGCCGTGGGCACGCGCAAAGGCCTGTTCATCGGGCGCCGACGGGATGGCGGCGTCTGGCAGTTCGACGAGAGTCCCTACTTCAACGCGCAGGCCGTGTACTCGGTCGCCATCGACACCCGCACCGCGAACCCGCGGCTGCTGGTTGGCGGCGACAGCGCGCACTGGGGCCCGTCCGTGTTCCACTCCGACGACCTGGGCCGGACCTGGACGGAACCGGCCCGGCCGGCCGTCAAGTTCCCCAAGGACACGGGGGCGTCCCTGGAGCGGGTGTGGCAGCTGCACCCGGCCGCCGCCGAGCCGGACGTGGTGTACGCGGGCACGGAACCGGCCGCTCTGTACCGCTCGGAGGACCGCGGGGAGACGTTCGAACTCGTCCGGCCCCTGTGGGAGCACCCCACTCGGTCGAAGTGGATGCCGGGCGGTGGCGGTGAGGGCCTGCACACCGTGCTCACCGACGCTCGCGACCCGAAGGCGGTGACCGTCGCCGTGTCGACCGCCGGCGTGTTCCGCACGCTGGACGGCGGCGCGAACTGGGCGCCCTCCAACTCGGGAGTCTCCGCGGTGTTCCTGCCCGACCCGAACCCGGAGTTCGGCCAGTGCGTGCACAAGGTGACGCGGGACGCGGCGAACCCTGACCGGCTCTACCTCCAGAACCACTGGGGTGTCTACCGCAGCGACGACTCGGGCGCGCACTGGACGGACATCGGCGAGGGCCTGCCGTCCACGTTCGGCTTCGCGGCGGCCGCGCACCCGCACAGAGGCGACACCGCGTACGTGTTCCCGATCAACGCCGACGCCGACCGGGTCCCGGCCGACCGCCGGTGCCGGGTCTACCGGTCGGCGGACGCGGGCAAGAGCTGGGAGCCGCTCTCGGCGGGGCTGCCCCAGGAGGACCACTACGGCACGGTGCTGCGCGACGCGATGTGCACGGACGACGCGGATCCGGCGGGCGTCTACTTCGGCAACCGCAACGGCGAGGTGTTCGCCTCGGCGGACGACGGCGACAGCTGGCAGCAGCTCGCCTCACATCTGCCGGACGTGCTGTGCGTGCGGGCCGCGGTCGTCGGCTGAGGCGGGGACGAGATGGGGGATGACGCGGGGACGATGCGGGCGATGAGCTTACGAGCGGGCCATGGCCACCGGTTGATCGCCGCTGCCCGTACGGCAGTAGGGTGACGCCCGTGGCACCACGACCCTTGCATGAAATCGTCGAAGCGGGCTGGGCGAAGGCCCTGGAACCGGTGGCCGAAGGCGTCGCCGCGATGGGGGACTTCCTCCGCACGGAGATCGCCGCGGGACGCACCTACCTCCCGGCCGGGCCGAACGTGTTGCGGGCCTTCCAGCAGCCCTTCGACGACGTACGGGTCCTGATCGTCGGTCAGGACCCGTATCCGACCCCGGGGCACGCGGTGGGGCTGTCGTTCTCGGTCGCGCCCGAGGTGCGGCCGCTGCCCGGCAGCCTCATCAACATCTTCCGGGAGCTGAACGCCGATCTGGGGCTGCCGCAGCCGTCCAGCGGTGATCTCACGCCCTGGACGCGGCAGGGCGTGCTGCTGCTCAACAGGGCGCTGACCACCGCCCCGCGCAAGCCCGGCGCCCACCGGGGCAAGGGCTGGGAGGAGGTCACCGAGCAGGCGATCCGGGCCCTGGCGGCGCGCGGCAAGCCCCTGGTGTCCATCCTGTGGGGCCGTGACGCCCGCAATCTGCGCCCGCTGCTCGGCGACCTGCCCTCCGTGGAGTCCGCCCACCCCTCCCCCATGTCGGCGGACCGGGGCTTCTTCGGCTCCCGCCCGTTCAGCCGGGCCAACGACCTGCTGATCCGTCAGGGCGGCCAACCGGTGGACTGGCGCCTGCCGTGACCGGGCCGCCGGAAGGCTCCGGCTATCTCGCCGTGGACTCCGGCGGGTCCGGACTCCGAGTGGTCGTGGGAACCGCCGAGCGCGGACCTCTCGCCCGGCGGGCGTCCGATGAGCCGGTGCGCACGGGTGACCGGGGCATCGACCCCGAGCACTTCATGGCGCGACTCGTGCCTCTGGTGCGTGCCCTGACCGCCGAGGCCGGTCCCGTGCGACTGGCCGCCGCCGTCGTCGGCGCGACCGGGCTCGCCTCCCTCGGTGCCGGGCTGCGCGCCGAACTGCCGGGTGGCCTGGCCCGGGAGTTCGGTGTACGGAGGGTCGCGCTGGCCGCCGACGCGGTGACCGCGTACGTGGGCGCCCTCGGGCCTCGGCCGGGTGCCGTGATCGCCGGCGGTACTGGACTGATCGCGATCGGCACGGACCTGGCGGGCTGGCATCGGGCGGACGGCTGGGGGCACTTGCTCGGCGACTGCGGCGGCGGTGCCTGGATCGGGCGGGCCGGGCTGGAGGCGGCGCTGCGGGCCCACGACGGGCGGGAGGGCGGCTCGGCCCGGCTGCTGGCCTGCGCCGAGGAGGTGTTCGGGCCGGTGGCGGGGCTGCCCGCCGCGCTGTATCCGCGGCCGGACCGGCCCGCCGTCCTCGCCTCGTTCGCGCCCATGGTGGCCGCCTGCGCGGACGAGGACCTCGTGGCGGCGGGCATCCTGCGCGAGGCGGCCCGGCACATGGCCGACTCCGCGGCGGCCGTGTGCCCCTCCGGCGGCGCGTCGCGCGTCGCCGTCACGGGCGGCCTGTTCAAGATCGGCGACCCACTCCTCGTACCCCTCGACGCGGAACTGGCGAAGCGGCTCCCGCACGCGCGGCGAGTGCCGGCCGAGGGCGATCCGCTGCACGGCTCGGTGCGCATGGCGGCCGAGCTGAGCGCCGGTCCGCTCACCCTGCCGGGCGACGAGATCATACTGAGTATGACAACCCTCTCGGGTGATTGATCCGAACACGCACCATCCGCACGTCATTCCATCCGTACGTAACTCATCAGACAAAACCGGACGGATACCGCTCACCTGCCCCCTCCCCGAACAGGGGAGCCCAGGAAGCCAGTAACATGCGGCGCCATGAGTTCCCCCACTGGACCCGAGTCCGGCCTGCCAGTACGAATGCCGCGACCCCGCCAGCCCGGACGGCACCGCCGTCCGGAGCCGCTGGTGGCTCCCGAGGGCGCGCCCGCGCTCGTCCTCGCCGTGCCGGGCACGCCCAGTAGCGCCACGCGCAGCCTCGCCGAAGAGGTCGTGAGCATCGCCCGCTCCGAACTGCCCGGCCTCGACGCCCGCATCGGGTACCTGGACGGGGATGACGCGGAGTTCCCCTCGCTTCAGGCCGTGCTCACGTACGCCGCCGAGGAGCGCACCGCCCGCTTCGAGCAGGCGCGTGCCGCCGGCATGGACGTCAGGGAGCCCGACGGGCCCGTGGCCGTCGTCGTGCCGCTGCTCGCCGGGCCGGACAGCGCGCTACTGCGCCGGGTCCGCCAGGCCGTCATGGAGAGCCGGATCGCCGCCGAGCTGACCGATGTCCTCGGCCCGCACCCGCTGCTCGCCGAGGCGCTGCACGTGCGGCTCTCCGAGGCGGGTCTGGCCCGCGCGGACCGCGCCCGGCTGTTCACCGTGGCGACCGCCGCGGACGGCATCATCCTCGCCTCCGTGGGGGGTGACGAGGCCGTACAGGCGGCCGGGATCACCGGCATGCTGCTCGCCGCGCGCCTCGCGGTGCCGGTGATGGCTGCGGCCTTGGACCAAGAGGGCTCCATCGCGTCCGTCGCCGAGCAGTTGCGCTCCTCGGGTTCGCAGCAGCTGGCCCTCGCGCCGTATCTGATCGGCCCGGAGATCGAGCCGGGGCTGGTCGAGGAGGCCGCGAAGGAGGCGGAGTGCTCCGCCTCGGAGTCGCTCGGGCCGTACCCGGCGATCGGAAAGCTGGCGCTGGCCAAGTACACGACGGCGTTGGGGATCGCCCCGCAGCAGGCTCAGGGCACGCCGGTTCGCTGACGTCCCCTGGTACGACTGAGAAGGCCCGCTCCGCTTTGGACGCTGTTGGTAAATAGGGTGCGGGCGTGACGACGGCCTGTATGACCCCGTTGGGGTTGTGCAGGCCGTCGTCATGTTGAGGGGTAGTTCGGTGTCGTTGCGTGGGGTGGATCTGGGGGAGATCCCGGAGGAGACCGCTCGGCTGGCACATGCGGTGTTCCCGAAGGGCTGCCTGGTGATGCGGGTGCGGGACGTGCTCGGGCCGGTGTTCTCGGATGCCGATTTCGAGGAACTTTTCCCGGCCCGGGGGCGGCCGGTGGTGTCTCCGGCCCGGCTCGCGCTGGTGTCGGTGTTGCAGTTCGCTGAGGGGCTGACCGACCGGCAGGCCGCGCACGCAGTCCGCTCGCGTCTGGACTGGAAGTACGCCCTTTCGCTGGAACTGGCCGACACCGGATTCGACTTCTCGGTACTCAGCGAGTTTCGTGCCCGGCTGGTCGACGGCGAGGCCGGCCAGCTGGTGTTCGATGCCGTACTCCGGGCGGCCGGCGAGGCAGGGCTGGTCAAGGCTGGCAAGCGGCAGCGCACGGATGCCACCCACGTGCTGGCCGCAACGAGAGATCTGAACCGGCTGGAATTCGTGGTCGAGACCCTGCGGGCGGCCCTGAACCACGTAGCGGAGGAGGCCGGGGACTGGCTGGTGACGGTGTCGGCGCCGGAGTGGTTCGACCGCTACTCGGCCAGGCCGGAGGACAGTCGCTTCGCGTCCCGGTGGGCGGCCCGCGTCGAACACGCCGACCAGTGCGGGACCGACGGCATGACGCTGCTGAAGGCCATCTGGTCGGCCACGTCACCGCCCGCGTTGCGAAGCCTGCCCGCGGTGGAGTTCCTGCGGCAGACCTGGGTGCAACAGTTCCACCACGTCGAGGACACCGTGCGCTGGCGCGGGACGAAGGACCTCCCGCCGGGCCTGATCCGCTTACGGACCCCCTACGAGCCCGAGGCCCGCACTGGTTCGAAACGGGACCTGGGCTGGTCTGGTTACAAAGTCCACCTCAGCGAGACCTGCGAGCCCGATGCCCCGCATCTGATCACCCACGTTCGCACCACGCCGGCGCCGGTCAACGACGTCCTTGTCCTGGAGGACATCCACACCGCGCTGGCTGAACGGGGCCTGCTGCCGGACGAGCACCTGGTGGACGCCGGATACGTCGACGCCGAACAGATCCACCACGCCCGCCGCGATCACGGCATCGAACTGGTCGGCCCGGTCAAGTCCACCACCGTGAAGGGACAGGCGACCGGAGACATCTTCGACAACACCCACTTCACCATCGACTGGGACCAGCGCCGGGCCGTCTGCCCCGGCGGACAGACCAACGTCGTCTGGCGGGAAGAGCAGAGCCAGTGGGGCGCCCCGGTCACCCGGATCCGCTTCGCCGCCCGGCACTGCGACCCCTGTGGACTGAGGACCTCGTGCACCAGCTCCAGGACCGGCCGCAATCTGACCCTGAGACCGAAGACCGAACACGACATCCTTCAACAGGCCCGTATCGAGCAGGACACCGACCAGTGGCGCCGCCGCTACGGACACCGAGCCGGCGTCGAGGGCACGATCTCACAGGGCGTCCAGGCGTTCGGCCTGCGCAGATCCCGCTACCGCGGCCTCGCCAAGACCCGATTGCAGCACCACTTCACCGGCGCCGCCGTCAACTTCGCCCGCATCGATGCCTGGCTCACCGGCAAACCACTCGCCAAGACCCGCATTTCACCCTTCGCAGCACTCCGCCCCGCTGGATGAGTCCAGCGGGGCGGAATTAACCAACAGCGTCCGCTTTGGAGCGGGCCTTCGTCGTCGGGCGGCGGACCCGCGCCCCTGTCGGCCGAGGATCACGCGCGAGGACTGAGCGGGGCACGCTCGTGCCCGGCCGAGCGGCGAGCCGGCGGTGGCGCGACAGCGGTCGGCCAGCGAGGATATACAGCGGTCGGCCGGGCCCGGCCAGGGCCGTATCAGGGGCGTGAGCTCTCAAGCCCCAGGGGCCCCACGGCGTGCACAGCCGCCGAGCGCCCCCGGCCAGGCCAGGTCCCCTCAATGCCGTGCAGCACTCGCGCCCCGACCGGCAGCGGATCCCACGGCGCACCCAGCGCCGACCGCCCCCGGCCAGCACCCGCTCAGCACCGTCCCGCACTCACGCCCCGACCAACGGTGAACCCGACGGCGTGCGGAGTGGTCGGGCGAGTTCTGTCAGGGCCCGTTCCAGGCCGTGCAGGTGGGCCAGGGCGGGTTCCGTCGTGGTGGGGTCGTCCGCGAGGACCGAGAGGTCCTCCCCGTCGGTGAGCGCCTCGACCGCGGCCTGGACGCGATGGCAGGCGGCGGCCAGGCGGGCGTCGTGGGAGGCCTCCGGGTCGGCTGCGACGGCGACCAGACCCCGGATCTCCCGGGCGCAGTCGTCGAGGAGGGCGAGCACGTGCCGGGCGCGGCGCTTGCGGCCGAGCATCGGGTTCAGCGGGTGCACGAGCGGGGCTACCGAGAGCCGTACCCGGGCGAGCAGCTGCTCGAGTTCCGCCACCCGAGGGGCCGGGTCCGCGTCGGCCGCGCCCGCCAGGCGCCGGGCGGTCTCGGCGGTGCAGGCGTGGACGCAGCGCAGTGCCCGCTGGATCCAGGCGTCGGTGACGCTGTGGGTGGTGACGGGCAGGACGAGGATCACGGCCAGTGCGGCGCCGAGCGCGCCGACGCCGGTCTCGGCGAGGCGCAGGGCGAGCAGGCCGGGGCCGAGCACGCCGAGGAGGCCGTAGAGCAGACCGGCGAGGAGGGTCACCCAGAGCATCATCCAGGTGTAGGACACGGCGGCCGTGTAGAAGATGCCGAAGACGCAGATGGCGGCGAGGGCAGCCGTGACGGTCGGGTCGCCGTGCACCGGCATGGCGACGAGGAGGCCCAGGGCGATGCCGATGACCGTGCCGAGGAGTCGCCGGAAGCCGCGGACCAGGGTCTCGCCGCGCGAGGTGGTGTTGACGAAGATCCACCAGGTGGCGCCGACGGCCCAGTACCAGCGCTGGCCGGACACCAGCTGGCCCACGACGAGGGCGAATCCCGCGCCGGCGGTCGCCTGGATCGCCTGGCGGGTGGTCACCCGGGCCAGGCCGGTGCCGCCCGGCGGGGCGGGCACGGCGGGCGGGGGCAGGCGGCGCTCGTAGCACCACAGTCCGAAGCGCACTCCGGCGGCGGCGAGGACGGACAGCAGGACCGCGGCGTACAGCTCGGGCAGCTGGTCCGTGGTGGCGTGCAGGAACTGCGCGACGAAGAAGGTCATGAACGCGAACACGCCGAGACTGTGCCCGCGCGGACCCCAGCGGCGCGCGTACACGCCCGCGCCGACCACGGCGAGGAAGGTGAGGTCGCGGGCCACCGGATGGTCGTGCAGTCCGGCCGCGGCGGTGAGCGCGGGCAGTCCGACGGCGGGCAGCAGCGCGGTGGTGACCGCCTGGCCGCGAACCGTGGCGTCGGTGACGGTGAACAGAGCGAGCAGGGCGGCGAGACCGCCGGTGACGGCCCCCGTGAGGGAGTGTCCGGCGAGGCCGCAGACGGCGATCGCGAGAGCGATGCCGAGCACGGCACGCGTGGCGAACCGCAGCCGCGTCCGCCCCGGATCCGGAGCCACGAACACCCTCTTCAGCACCACTTACCGCCCCCTTTTGGAACGCCGGATGGGAAAGCATGAAAAAGGCGCCGCGGGGTCCGCAGCGCCATCGACGCCTCCATATCACCATCCCGGACGCCACTGGCTCAACAGGCTCCATCTAGACTGGGCCATTGGTACAGCCGAAGCGGCTGGAAAGCGGCCGCGGCAGGGCCAACGGACGAGGAGGGCGCGGCATGGCCGTGGACGAGCTCGACACCCGCATCCTGCGGCTGCTGCTGGAGCAGCCGCGCACGAGTGTGCGCGAGTACGCCCGTACCCTCGGCGTCGCCCGGGGCACGTTGCAGGCCCGGCTCGACCGTCTGGAGCGCGACGGCGTGATCACCGGCACGGCACCGGCCCTCTCCCCGCCGCGCTCGGGCATCCGGTGCTCGCGTTCGTGCACATCGAGGTCACCCAGGGCCATCTCGACGAGGTGGGCGACGCGCTGGCGGCGGTGCCCGAGATCGTCGAGGCGTTCTCCATCACGGGCGGCGGGGATCTGCTCACCCGGGTCGTGGCGCGGGACAACGCGCATCTGGAGGACGTCGTCCAGAAGCTGATCAGCCTGCCCGGGGTCGTCCGCACCCGCACCGAGATCGCCCTGCGCGAGCGGGTCCCCCACCGGCTGCTGCCGCTGGTGGAGTCGATCGGCCGCGCGGCCCGGGCCTGACCCCCGGCAGTCTGCGGATCATGGTCTTTGACATGCTGGAACGATGAGCAATCTCGGCGGCATATCGGTCATCTTCGATCTCGACGGAACGCTCGTGGACAGCGAGCCGAACTACTACGAGGCGGGCCGGCAGACCCTCGCCGAGCACGGCGTCCCCGACTTCAGCTGGACGGACCACGAGCGGTACGTCGGCATCAGCACGCAGGAGACGGTCGCGGACTGGATCGAGCGGTACGACCTGCGGGCCTCCGTGGAAGAGCTGTTCACCGCCAAGAACCGCCGCTATCTGGAGCTGGCCCGCAGTTCCACGCGCGCGTACCCCGAAATGCGTAAGTTCGTCGAGCTGTTGGCCGCCGAGGACGTGCCCATGGCCGTGGCCTCGGGATCCTCGCCCGAGGCCATCGAGGCGGTCCTGGCGGGCACGGGCCTGGACGCCCATCTGCGGATCGTCGTCTCGGCGGACGAGGTCGCGCACGGCAAGCCGGCTCCCGACGTCTTCCTGGAGGCGGCCCTCCGGCTCGGGGCCGACCCGGCGGCCTGCGTGGTACTGGAGGACGCCGCCCCGGGCGCCGCCGCCGCGCACGCGGCGGGCATGCGCTGCATCGCCCTCCCTTACGTCGCCGCCCAGGCCGACGCGCCGGAGTTCGCCACCGCGGGTCTGCTTCTGCGCGGCGGCCAGGAGGAGTTCACGGCGCAGGCGGCGTTCGACTGGCTGGTGCGCTCGGCAGGCCTTTCCTGACCGAGTTTTCCTGAACCGCCTTCTCCTGGACCGCCTTTACTGAACCACCTCTCCCGACGGACCTCACTACAACTCACCTCTCCCCACCCGTTGACGCTCCCCCCTCCCCTCCCTATCGTCTGGTCGATCTCTCGCACAGCGTTCGATATATCGAATACTCGAATCCGTGGACCCGTGGAGGAGCACACATGGCACGGCCCCTCTCAAGACGAACCCTTCTCCAGGCCGCGACCCTCGCCGCGGCCGTACCCGCGATGTCCCAGGCGGCGTCAGGCCGGGCCGTCGCGGCCCCGGCGTCCGCCGCATCCGCCGCGACAGCCGCCGACGCCCCGTCCGCCTGGACCGTACGGCCGTTCGCCCTGGAGGACGTCACCCTCGGCCGGGGAGTCTTCACCGAGAAGCGGCAGCTGATGCTGGATCACGCCCGTGGCTACGACGTGAACCGGCTGCTCCAGGTGTTCCGCGCCAACGCCGGTCTCGCCACGGGCGGCGCGGTCGCCCCCGGCGGCTGGGAGGGGCTGGACGGCGAGGCCAACGGCAACCTTCGGGGCCACTACACCGGCCACTTCCTGACCATGCTGGCGCAGGCGTACCGCGGCACGAAGGAGCGGGTGTTCGCCGACCGGATCACCGCCATGGTCGGGGCGCTGGCCGAGGTGCGCGCGGCGCTGCGGCGGGATCCGGCGGTGCTGAGCGTCCCCGGGAAGTTCGGGACCGCCGCGGATCAGGTGCGCGGCTCCTACCAGTACGTGGATCTGCCGGCGACCGCGCTCGGCGGGGCCTCGGCGATCACCCTCTCCGTCTGGGCGCGGCCCACGCACGACGCCGACTGGACCCGCGTCTTCGACTTCGGCAACGACACCACCCGTTACCTGTATCTGGCCGCCCGCAACCAGGCCGGAGTGCCGCGCTTCGCCATCACCACGTCGGGCCCCGGCGGCGAGCAGGCCCTCGACGGCACGGCCGCGCTGCCGCTGAACCAGTGGAGCCACCTCGCGGTGACGATCGCGGGCGGCACCGGCACGCTCTACGTCAACGGCACCGCCGTCGCGCGGAATACCGCGATGAGCCTCACCCCGGCGGCCCTCGGCACTCTGAAGAACAACTGGCTCGGCCGCTCGAACTACCCCGCCGACCCGGTCTTCGCGGGCGCCTTCGAGGAGTTCAACGTCTTCTCGCGGGCGCTGACCGGCGCCGAGATCACCGAGTTGCAGAGCCGCCGGGCCGCCGACGCCTCGACGGGCCGGGGTGACCTGGCGTCGTACGCCTTCGACGAGACGGCGGGCGGAACCTTCGCGGACTCCTCCGGCCGGGGCCTGACCGCCACCCTGCGCCGCACCTGGGGCGGGCCCAGCCATCCGGGGTTCCTCGCGGCGTACCCGGAGACGCAGTTCATCGAGCTGGAGTCGAGGACCACCCCCGACTACACCAAGGTGTGGGCGCCGTACTACACCGCGCACAAGATCCTCAGGGGTCTGCTCGACGCGTACACCGCCACGGACGACGACCGGGCCCTGGACCTCGCGTCCGGCATGTGCGACTGGATGTACTCCCGGCTGTCCAGGCTGCCGGAGTCCACCCTCCAGCGCATGTGGGGGATCTTCTCCAGCGGCGAGTTCGGCGGCATCGTCGAGGCGATCTGCGACCTGCACACCATCACCGGCAAGGCCGAACACCTCGCGCTGGCCAAACTGTTCGACCTGGACCGGCTGATCGACGCATGCGCGGCGAACACCGACATCCTCGACGGGCTGCACGCCAACCAGCACATCCCCATCTTCACCGGGTACGTGCGGCTCTACGACGAGACGGGCGAGGAGCGCTACCTCACGTCGGCGAAGAACTTCTGGGACATGGTCGTACCGCACCGCATGTACGGCATCGGCGGCACCAGCACCCAGGAGTTCTGGAAGGCCCGGGACGTGATCGCGGGCACGATCAGCGCGACCACCGCGGAGACCTGCTGCGCGTACAACATGCTCAAGCTGAGCCGGACCCTGTTCTTCCACGAGCAGGACCCGAAGTACATGGACTACTACGAGCGGGCGCTGTACAACCAGGTGCTCGGTTCGAAGCAGGACAAGCCGGACGCGGAGAAGCCGCTCGTCACGTACTTCATCGGGCTGACGCCCGGTCATGTCCGGGACTACACGCCCAAGCAGGGCACGACCTGCTGCGAGGGCACCGGCATGGAGAGCGCCACGAAGTACCAGGACTCGGTGTACTTCGCGAAGTCCGACGGCAGCGCCCTGTACGTCAACCTGTACAGCCCGTCCACGCTGACCTGGGCCGAGAGGGGCGTCACGGTCACGCAGACCACCGGCTTCCCCGAGGAGCAGGGCAGCACGCTGACCTTCGGGGGTCGCCAGGCCTCCTTCACGCTGCGGCTGCGGGTGCCGTCGTGGGCGACCGCAGGGTTCCGGGTGACCGTCAACGGGCGCGCGGTGTCCGGGACTCCGAAGCCCGGGAGCTACTTCGACGTGTCCCGGACCTGGCGGGCCGGCGACACCGTCCGCATCGCCATGCCGTTCCGGACGCGGGTGGAGAAGGCCCTCGACGACCCGTCGCTGCAGACGCTGTTCCACGGCCCGGTCAACCTGGTCGCCCGCGACGCCGCGACGGAGTACCTGAAGGCCGGGCTGTACGGCCGTGCCGGACTGTCCGGTGATCTGTCGCACTCCCTCACACCGGTGCCGGGCAAGCCGCTGCACTTCACGCTGGACGGGAGGGAGTGGGCGCCGTTCTTCGAGGGGACGGAGGATCCGACGCACGCCTACTTCCGGCGCTCGGAGCCGAGGGTCGTCTTCGGCGGCCGGGACTCGGGCGTCGCCAATCCGGTGAAGCCGGACGGCACCTCGCTGCTGGACGAGGTCTGGGCGGGGGCGCCGTTCCGGAACAAGGGGGCGCTGGTGGCACGGGTGCGCTCCACGGTGGACGCGTGGGTGGCGGCCGGGCTGCTGAGCAGGGCGGACGGCGACAAGGCGGTGAGCACGGCGGGCGCGGCCTCGTACCAGCCCTGAGGCTTTCCGCCCGGGTCCGGTGCCGCACCGCCCTCGGCACCGGGCCCGGCCGGTTCACAAAATTTCTTGCGGCAGGGCTGATTGTTTCGCCCCTGACATCCGTACCTCCTGGCGTTGGGCCGTTCATATCCCAGGAGGCACGATGCGCATCTCGCGCAGCACGGCAGGAACCGCGTTCGTGGGCGGTGCGATGATCCTGACGCTCACCGCGCTCGCCTACCCGAGCATGCTGGGCGTGCAGAACACGGCTTCCGGCCAGGACCGCATCATCGCCAACACTCAGTGGGGTCCGCTGACCGAGGCGGACCGCGACTTCGTGGTCCGCGTGCGCGCGGCCGGTCTGTGGGAGTACCCGCTGGGGCAGCTGATCATGGAGCGGAGCTCGTCGAAGGAGATGCGGGAAGTCGCCGAGCATCTGCTCGTGGGTCACGGCCGGCTCGACGCGGGCTGCCGCAAGGTCTCCACGGACCTGGGAATCACCCTGCCGAACGAGCCGTCGCCGCAGCAGCAGCAGTTCGTGGCGACGGCGGAAGGCAGCACCGGCAAGGAGTTCGAGTCCACGGCCGTGACCATCATGCGTGTCGCGCACGGGGGCATCTTCCCGACGATTGCCAAGATCCGGGCGACCACCCGGAACAGCCTCGTGCGGGAGCTCGCAGACACGACCAACGATACCGTTCTCGACCACATCACGGTCCTGGAGAAGACCGGCCTGATCAACCACGAGCAGGTCAGCTTCCAGATCACCGCCCCGCCCAAGCTGCCCCAGGAGCAGACGACGCCGCCGCCACCCCAGCAGGGTGCGCCGGTCCGCGTGCTGCCGATCCCCGAAGACCTGAAGGATCTGCAGACGGTCGCCCCCAACCCGTCCTACGGGCAGCCGCAGCCGTCCCCGCCGGCCGGGTGAACCAGGGGCGGGCCGGGGGTCGCGCTCCGGCGGCGGGCCCCCAGGCTACGAACGGCGGCGCGGTTTGCCGCGCCTGCCGCCCTTGGGGGCGCCACGCCCACTCCGGCCGGCCGACTGCCCGCCCCTGCCGGCGGGCTTCGCAGAGGCCGACCTCCCGGCCGCCGACTCCCCGGGCACCGGCTTTCGTCGGACGCCGCCCTTGGGGTTCTCCTCCGGAAGAGCCGCCGGCGGCCCCGGGTGCTGTTGACCGTGCGGCCGCGGACGATGCCGATGAAGTCCTCCACCTGGTCCGTCGTCGCGTCCTCGGGCCAGGCCAGGGCCACGCTCGACTCGGGGACGTCCTTGAGGGGACGGTGGGTGAGGTCCTTGCGGTGGTGGAGGCGGGCCAGCGACAGCGGGACGATGAGCACGCCGATCCCCGCCGCGACCAGTTCGACGGCGTCGTCCGTCGTGGCGGGGCGTTCGAAGGCGGGCCGCCCGGGGAGGTTCTCCCAGTCGAGGACGTCGTCGAGGGGGTGCAGCACGATGTCGTCGGACAGGTCCTCGGGAGACACCTCGTCGACGGCCGTGACCAGGTGGTCCTTGGGCACGACGACGACCGTCTGCTCGGTGTAGAGGGGGATCGCGCTGAAGACGCTCCGGTCGACGGGGAGGCGTACGAGACCCGCGTCGGCGTCCCCGTCCAGCAGCCGCCCGGCCGCCGCTCCGGCGGGCATCGGCGTCAGGGCCAGCGGGACATCGGGGTGCCGCTCGTTCCAGACGCGCACCCACTTGTCGGGCATCACCCCGGGGACATACACGAGCCGGAACGAGGGAGATTCTTCCGAGCCTGTCACCTGGCCAGGTTACCGGCCGTGGTCGGGGGTCGCGCACACGCTCGATACCCTGGGGCTCATGACGTCGCACCAGAGCACCCAGACCATGAAGCCCGCGACCGCGGCGAAGAAGCTGGGTGTGTACCTCGAGGCCACACCCGCCGCGTTCCGGGAGGGTGTCGTCTCGCGCGCCGAGCTGAACGAGCTCCAGGCGAACCCGCCGCAGTGGCTTCAGGACCTGCGGAGCAACGGCCCGCACGCCCGCCCGGTGGTCGCGGCGAAGCTCGGCGTCTCCATCGCGGGCCTCGCCCGCGGCGGCGTCACCGAGCCCCTCACCACCGAGCAGATCGAGACGCTGAAGCGGGAGAACCCCGAGTGGCTCGAGCGGGAGCGCGCCACCCAGGCGGAGGTCCGCAAGGAGGCGGCCCGCATCAGGAGGAAGAACGCCGAGCGCGCCGCGCGTCAGGACTGACCTCCAGGTTCCCTCCCCACGGCCCCAACCGGTCCCTCCGGTTGGGGCCGTTGTCGTTCCCCGTGCCCTTTCACGGCCTCGTGTGACCTCGGTGAAATCTTTCGGCCATGTCTTGACATGTTGATGAAACGATCCGTAGCTTGGCCGATCATTTAGATTCGTGAAGCGAGTTCACGGATATGAACGGCGAACGGAGAACCATCCATGCGGGATCGCCGACGCTGCATCGATGTGCGGCTCCGCCGCGGGCACCGCCTGGCTGCCGCGCTCGCCGTCTCGGGGCTCCTGTTCGGAACGGCCGCCTGCGGCTCCGGTTCCGGCAGCGCCCGGGCCGGCGATCCGAACACGCTGGAGGTGTGGACCCGGAGCGATCCGGAGTCCGCGCAGACCTACCAGCGGGTGTTCACCGCCTTCACCAAGAAGACCGGCATCAAGATCGACTACCAGCCGGTCATGAACTTCGACCAGCAGTTGCAGAGCCGCGCGTCCACCAAGGACCTGCCGGACGTCATGATCAACGACACGGCCCTGATGGGCAGTTACCAGGCCCAGGGCCTGCTCAAGCCCATCGACCCGGCCTCGATCGCCGGACACGGCGAAATCACCGCCAAGTCCTGGTCGTCCACCGTGGGCCGCGACGGCAGGCACTACGGCATCCCGTACTCCCGCCAGGCCATGACGCTGTTCGTCCGCAAGGACTGGCGCGAGAAACTCGGCCTGCCACAGCCGAAGACCTGGCAGGACACACTCGCCCTCGCCAAGGCCTTCGCCACCCGCGACCCGGACGGGGACGGCAAGAAGGACACATACGGCATGGTCGTGCCCGGCAGCGCACAGAACGGCTATATCGCCTGGTGGGGCGCCAGCTGGCTGTGGCAGGGCGGCGTACGGATCATCGAGAAGGACGGCACCGGCTACCGGCCCGCCATGGGCTCGGAGGCCGCCCTGCGCACCGTCACCTGGATGAAGGACAACCTCTTCTGCGGTGACAACGGTGTCATCCAGCCCAGCGCCCTCACCTCCGTCACCGCGAACACCACCAACTTCCAGGACGGCAACGCCGGGATGTACCTCACCGGCCCGTACAACATCTCCACCTTCGACAAGGCGCTCGGCAAGGACACGTACGAGGTCCTGCCCGCCCCCGCGGGTCCGGCCGGGAACGACGTGCTCGCCGACGGCGAGAACATCTACTTCGGCGCCAGGACCGGGAAGGCGCAGCAGGAGCAGACGCTCGCCGCGTTCCTGATCTCCCCCGAGGGCCAGACGCTCGCCATGACCGGCGACCACCAGCCCGTCGTGCGGATCCCCGTCAACTCCACGCTGGACGCGGCGAAGGTGCGGGGCGACGCGCGCTGGAGCGTGGTGCAGAAGGCGTACGAGGACGACTCACTCCAGTTCCCCAACGCACCGGACTGGGCCCCGATGAAGCAGGACACGGCCGACTCCCTCAACGCGCTGTTCACGTACTGCGGCAGCGACGTGAAGGCCGGTCTCAAGGAACTCAACGACACCCTCGCCGGTGACCTCAAGGACCAGGACCTGTTGAAATGACCGCGACCGTGACGACACCCGGGCCGCGCAGAGCCCGGGTCATCAGTAAGAAGGCCGTACTGCCCTGGCTGTTCCTCGCGCCGGGTCTGCTGCTGGCCCTGGTCTTCAAGTTCCTCCCCATGGGCAAGGGCGTCTGGCTCAGCTTCTTCGACGTGCGGCCCTTCCTCGGAGACCGGTGGGTCGGTTTCGACAACTACACGCGCGTCCTGACCGACCACCGCTTCCAGGACGTCGTCGGCCACACACTGGTCCTGGGCATCGGCATGTCCCTCGGTGGCATCGCCGCCGGCTTCCTCCTGGCCCTGCTGCTCGAAGGCCAGGCCCGCTCGCTGAAGATCATCCGTACCGCCGTCTTCCTGCCCGTCGTCACCGCCACCGCGGTGGTCGGCGAGATGTGGCGGCTGATGTACTACCCGACCTCCGACGGCCTGATCAACAGCGGTCTCGGGCTCTTCGGTCTGGGGCCCGTGCCCTACCTCGACAACCCCGACACGGCGCTGTGGGCGACGACGGCCATGGGCATCTGGATGCTCGCCCCCTACAACATGGTGATCATCCTCGCCGGACTGGCGGGCGTGGACCGCTCGTTGTACGAGGCCGCCGCGATGGACGGGGTGTCGCTGTGGCAGCGGCTGCGGCACATCACCCTGCCCGCGATCCGCCCGGCCCTCGGCATCGTCCTCACCCTCGCCGCGATCCGCGGACTGCGCGTCTTCACCGAGGTGTACGTCCTCACGGGCGGCGGTCCGGCCGGGTCGACCGACGTCTGGATGACCCGCGCCTACACCCTCGGCTTCTCCCGCAACGACATCGGCGGTGCCTCGGCCGCCTCCGTGCTCCTGCTCTGCGTGACGCTGCTGCTCACCGTCACGGTCAACTACTTCCGCAAGAGGGGAGACGTGAGATGAGCGCGCCCGCCATCGACCCCGTCCGGACCCCGGTGACCGCCACTCCCGCGCGGAAGTCCGCCGGGAAGCAGCGCACCACTCCCGCCCGTTTCGACACCGCCCTCGGCTGGAGCGACCGGCCGGGCCCCGCCTGGGCGCTGCGCGTCCTGCTCTGCGCGCTCGCCCTGGGCGTCTTCGCGGCGCCGTTCCTGACGGTCTTCTCCGGTTCGTTCAGCGAGAAGGCCAGCGGTTCGACCCTGTCGTTCCTCCCCCACCACCCGACCCTGCTGAACTTCCAGGTGGCCGGCGAGCGGGGCATCTGGGACTACTTCGGCAACTCCCTGGTCATCGCGGGCGGCGGACTGCTGCTCCAGCTCGTCGTCTGCACGCTCGCCGCGTACGCCCTGGCCCGGCACAAGTTCCGTGGGCAGGCGCTGATCCTGACCCTGTTCATGCTGACGATGATGCTCCCCGAGGAGGTCATCGCCATCCCGCTGTCGCTCGTCCTCGGCCATGTGCCCGTGGTCGGCCTCGATCTGAAGGGCACCGTCTGGGGTGTGATCCTGCCGCTCGGCGCGTGGGGCTTCTCGGTGATGGTGCTCACCGAGTTCATGAAGGACATCCCCGCCGAGATCGAGGAGGCCGCCCGTATCGACGGCGTCGGTGAGCTGCGGATGCTGTGGCAGGTCATCCTGCCGCTGTGCAAGCCCGCGCTCGGCGTGGCCGGGGTGCTGGGCTTCATCATGATCTGGGACCAATACCTGCTGCCCCTGATCGCCGCCAAGGACCCCACCGACTACACCGTCACCGTCGCCCTGTCCATCCTGCGCACCGACCCCGAGGTCGGATCGGGGGTGGTGCTGGCCGGTGCGGTGATCGCGCTGGTCCCCAGCCTGATCGTCTATCTGCTCCTCCAGCGCTCGCTGGTCACCGGCATCACCGCCGGTGCCACCAAGGGCTGACCACCCACCCCCCACGTATGAGGGAGACATGAAGTTCCACGGAGTGCTGTTCTTCCCGGTCACGCCGTTCGCGGCGGACGGTTCACTGGACGAGGAACGGCTCGCCCAGCACATCGAGTCGGGTGTCGCCGCAGGCGCGGGAGGTGTGTTCGTCGCCTGCGGCACCGGCGAGTTCCACGCCCTGTCGGCCGATGAGATCGAGCGGGCCACCCGGGTCGCGGTGCGGACGACTGCCGGACGGGTACCGGTCCTCGCGGCCGCCGGCGGCCCCCCGCCGGTCGCCCGGGACCAGGCCGCCCGGGTCGAACGCGCCGGCGCCGACGGCATCCTGCTGCTGCCGCCCTACCTGGTCAGCGCCCCGCAGCAGGGCCTGGTGCGCTACGTCCGGGAGGTCACCGCGGCCACCGCGCTGCCCGTCGTCTTCTACCAGCGCGGCACCGCCCGGCTCACCGAGGACACGGCCGCCGAGATCGCCGCCCTGCCCGGGGTCGTCGGACTCAAGGACGGCATCGGGGACATCGAGCGGATGCACCGCGTCGTCCGCGCGGTGCGTGCCGTGCCGGGCACGGAGGACTTCCAGTTCTTCAACGGCCTGCCCACCGCCGAGATGACCGCGCCCGCCTATCAGGGCATCGGCGTCGAGCTGTACTCCTCGGCGGTGTTCGCCTTCGCCCCGGAGATCGCCCTGGCCTTCCACCGGGCCCTCGCCGAGGGTGACGAGGCGCTGGTCGCCCGGCTCCTCGACGAGTTCTACGGCCCGCTGGTCGCCCTGCGCGACGAGGTCCCCGGGTACGCCGTGTCGCTCGTCAAGGCCGGGGTGACGCTGCGCGGCCTGGACGTCGGCGGCGTACGGGCGCCGCTGCTGGATCCGGCGCCGGAGCACGTCGCCCGGCTCGCGAAACTCCTCGACCACGGACTGGAGGTGGTCGGCGCATGAACCCCACGCGTATCCGTGAGCTGATCGTCACACCGATCGCCTTCGGCGACCCGCCGCTGCTCAACTCCAACGGCGTGCACGAGCCGCTCGCGCTGCGGATCATCCTGCAACTCGTCCTGGAGGACGGCACGGTGGGACTCGGCGAGTCCCCGGGCGGCACCGCCCGGCTGGAGCGACTTCAGGCCGCGGCGAAGGTGGTGGTCGGCATGGATGTCTTCGAGACCACCGCCGTCTCCGCCGCGATCGACGCGGCCCTGCTGCCGACCGTGCCCAGCTCCCACGAGCGCGGCTGGACCACCTCGGCGGTGGAGGTGGCCTGTCTCGACGCGCAGGGCAAGCTGCTCGGCCGTCCGGTCAGCGATCTGCTGGGCGGCAAGGTCCGCGATGCGGTGCCGTTCGCGGCGTACCTCTTCTACAAGTGGGCCGAGCACCCCGCGCTCGACGGCCGTGCGGCCATCACCGACGACTGGGGCGAGGCCCTCGACCCGGCCGGGATCGTCGAGCAGGCCCGGCTGATGCAGGAGCGGTACGGTTTCAGGTCGTTCAAGCTCAAGGGCGGGGTGCTCCCGCCCGACGAGGAGATCGCCGCGATCCGGGCACTGGCGGAGGCCTTCCCCGCACAGCCGCTGCGGCTGGACCCGAACGTGGCGTGGACGGTGGAGACGTCGAAGTACGTCGCCCGTGAACTCGACGGCGTCCTCGAATACCTGGAGGATCCGACCAAGGGCATCGACGGCATGGCGGAGGTGGTGAAGGAGTCGCCCATGCCGCTCGCGACCAACATGTGCGTGATCGCCTGGGAACATCTGAAGCCGTCCGTCGAGCAGAACGCCATCCAGGTCCTGCTCACCGACCACCACTACTGGGGCGGGCTGCGCCGCACCCGTGAACTGGCCGCCGTGTGCGAGGCGTTCGGGATCGCCCTGTCGATGCACTCCAACTCGCACCTGGGCATCAGCCTCGCCGCGATGACCCATGTCGCAGCGGCCATCCCCCGCCTCGACCACTCCTGCGACACGCACTATCCGTGGAACTCGGCGGACGACGTGATCGTCTCCGGTGCGCTGGAGCTGCGCGACGGGGAGGTCCGGGTACCGACCGGGCCGGGGCTGGGCGTCGAGCTCGACCACGACAAGCTGGAGCAGCTGCACCGGCGGTACGTGGACTCCGGGATGCGCAGCAGGGACGACACCGGCTACATGCGGCGGATCCAGCCGGAGTACGAGCTGCGGCTGCCCCGGTGGTGATGAGCGTGCGCCCCTCCGCGCGGAGGGGCGCACGCGGTCACTACTTGGACTTCGGCACCTTCAGCCGGTCCCACGTGAGCTTGCCGGGGATGCCGTCGGCGTCCTTGCCGGAGAAGCCCTGCTTCTGCTGCCAGAGCGCGTAGGACCGGCGGTCGGCCTCGCTCCAGTCGGGGCTCGGCCCCTCCTCGTAGCGGCTGCACCCCTCGGCGACCAGGCGGCGGCCCATCGCGGTGATGATCGGGGAGCGCTGCCCGATGTGGAAGAACGCGGCGCCCGGGAACGGCTCGTAGGACGGCTTGGGCGCCGGCTTCGGGTCGGGGTCCGGCTTGGCGCCGCCCCCGCCGCCCTTGAGCCGCCGGGCTATGCGCGAGCGCATGCTGTCCATGGTGAAACCGCGCGGGTCCACCTTGCCCGGCTGCCATTCCTTGTGGCCGATGACGGAGCGTTCGGACCAGCCGTGGTGGCGGCAGATCGCGGCGGCCACCTTTTCGATGGCCTCTTTCTGCGCCTCGGGCCAGGGGTCCTTGCCGTTGCCGAGGTTGATGCACTCGAAGCCGTAGAAGTGCCGGTTGCCGTCGGTGTCGGCCTCGTTGTCGGCCGGCAGTTTGGACTCGTTGATCACGGCGCGCAGGACGTCGCCGTCACCGAGACCGGCGTGGTTGGCGCGGCCGTTGCCGACCAGGTGGATGTGGCCCTTCTTGTCGACGACGCCGTGGCACAGGGGGCCGGGCAGGCTGGAGTAGCCGTCGTAGCAGATGTCGACGGAGGCGGCGGTGCCGGAGGTGACGGTGTGGTGGATCATCACGCCGTTCACCGGGCCCCAGGGGCCCTTGCTGTTGCGGTTGTGGGTGCGCCAGCTGCGGACCTCGTGGACGGTCAGGCCCTCGGCCCGGAGGATCTCCACCAGCTTGGACGCGCTCAGCGGCTTGGCCATCAGTTGTCTCCTTCCACGGCGGCTTCCGCCTCGGCTGTGGTCTGGGACCGCCCGTGGGAGGGATCCTCGGCGGCCAGTTCCTCGCGGTGGGCCTGCTCCTCGGCCGCGAGCGTGGCCTCGTCCGCGGGCGGCATGCTGCTCGCCAGCGGGCCGAACGCCAGACGCAGGTCTACGGCGCTCCCCTCGCCCTTGATCAGGGCCAGCGGGGCGAAATGCCGGACGATGCCGGCCGGGCCCTGGAGCAGGGGGCGGCGGGCGGCGTCCACCGGCCACTCGACGCTGCCGGTGGCGGTGCGGGCGGGGACGATCCAGTGGTCGCCGGTGCGGTAGGTGCCGCCCTTGGCGAAGTACACCTCGACGCCGTCCTCCAGGGGCAGCCACTCCCCCTCCGTGACGGGGACCGCGCCGCCGTGCAGGGCGATCGTGCGGCCCTTGCGCTTCGGGCCACCGCGATGGTCCCAGCGGCGCAGATACGGGTTCAGGTGGGCAAGCCGTCCGACGCCCGGGGCGGGTTCGGCGGACAGACGGACGCGGCGACCCGGCAGATCCAGTTCCTCGACCCGCAGCAACGGCAGGGGCTCCAGGCGGGAGGCGTAGGCGGTGTCGACGAACTCCACGTGGTCGCCGACGTCCAGGTCCAGCTTGTCGTCGTGGCCGAGTGACGCCAACTGCACCCAGGTGCCGTCGAGTTCGTCGATCGGGAAGACGACGGAGCCGTTCTCACGCGACCACTTGAAGGTGGCGTCCTTCGCCTCGCCGCCCTCGTGGACCTCCACCCGGTACAGCTGGTTCTCCGGGCCGCGGTAGCGGGCGTCCGGCTTGACCAGGCACGGGTCCTCGTCGGCGTGATCGGGCCGCTCACTGCGGGCGGCGAGCCGGGCCGAGGGGGCCGACCGGCGCTGCGCCCAGCGGGTGAACGCGGCGCGGACGACGTCCTTGGAGGGGTCGGTCTCCTCGATCTCCAGCGCGGCGAGGGACAGCGGCAGCACCTGCCAGACGACCTTCACACGGGCGGCGGTGTCGGGCATGGCCGCGCCGAGGGCGACCTCGCGCAGCGCGGGGTCCTCGGCCGCGGTGACCGAGCGCTCCCACACGTTCAGGTAGACGACGAACGGCGTCTGGGCGGGCGAGGGCAGCCGGTCGCCGGGCTTCTCCGGGTCGCGGAAGCCATCGGGCTGGTCCCAGTAGGTCCAGTGCGCGGGCGGCTCCGGCGCCGGCTCCTCGCTGTCCTCGTCGGTGACGGGCACGCCGGCGGCCGGGCGGTCGGCGTCGCACAGGATGCCGTCGACGTAGTAGCGGCCGCCGTGGATGAGGAGGGTGTCGATCTCGTGCCTGCCGCCGACGTACTCGATGCGGAAGCCGGCGGCGTAGCGCGGCCCGCCGTGCGGGCCGATCAGGTCGGCGGCGAGGGCGCGGGCCTGGTGGAGCTGGATCGCGGTCTGTTCGTTGAGGTCGGCGTCGAGCTGGACGCGGCCCTGCTGGGCGACGACCGCGGAGTAGTGCCGCTCCGGGCGGAACGTGGAGCGGGAGAGGTCTGCGTGCATGAAGGGTGTCCCCCCTGGTTCAGAAGTGCGGGTTCACAAGGTCGGTGGCGGGTGCGCGCCTCACGTCACGAAGAAGATCCCGGCGTCGGTGCCGGCCGGCGTGTACTCGGCGAGCCGGGCCCTGAGCCCGTCCGCGCGCTGCGGCCGGTACAGGTCGTGGAAGGCACCCATCTCGGCGCCGTCGTCCGCGCCGCGCCGGATCTCCTCGGGGCAGCGGTCGGACAACAGGCCGTACCAGGGCGAGCCGTAGCGCTGGGAGGTGAACAACGGCCTGATGTCCGTGGCCTGTTCGGGTTGGCAGCGGTGGCGGCGCGGGGTGCGCGAGCCGGTGGGGACGTAGGAGTGGCGCAGGCAGCCGATGCCGCGCCGGGCCACGTGGAGCCGGCCCGTGAAGACGCTGTTCTCGGCGATCTTCACCGCGTGCGTGTGGATCTCGCCGATGACGGTGGTGCGGTGCAGGTGCAGCACCGCGTGGGCGTGGCGGCAGTCCGGGGCGGACAGGGCCTCTCGGTCGTCGGCGGTGGCGTCCAGGACACTGTCGCGGATGTGGATGTCGAGGGGGTCCTCGCTCACCTCGTCGCCGATGACCTCGATGGTGCCGAGGATGCTGTGCTCGATCTGGAGGCAGGCGGTGGTGCGGTCCAGGACGATGCTCGGCTCCTCGGGCGAGTGCGGCTCGCACTCGGGCTCCAGTGACCAGCCGGGCACGAGCGTGCTGTGCCGTACGACGACGGCGCCCATCGCGCCGGTGACGTTGATGCCGCGTCCGGCTACCAGCAGCCCGTCGAGGACGACCCGGGGCCGCTCGTGGGGGGCGCAGTCGTCGGACACCGCGCGGATGTTGAGGGCGTCGGGGCGGTTGCTGTACCAGTCGAGCAGGCGGACGACGGGGCGTGTGCCCTCGGCGGCGCGCAGTTCGAGCCGGTCGCCCGGGTCGAGGTCGAAGTCCAGCTGCTCCTGGTAGGCGCCGCTGTGCGTGATCTCGATGATGCCGGCGGGGCCGGTGCGGTCGGCGCGGCGGTCGTGCTGCCAGGCCCGGTAGGCGTCCATGATCTGCCGGTAGGGCTGTCCGGGGCCGACCCGGTACACCTCGGCGTCCGGGCGCGGCTCGCGGTCACGTTCGTACTCGCCGCCGCCCATGTCGGCGGCGAACGCGTAGTGGTAGTCGACCCACACGCCCTGCCGGGGCGCGGAGCGCGAGCCGAACGCGATCCGCCCCAGCTCGGGGTCGACGGCCACCTGGCCCCGCCTGGGCCGGTAGCGCCAGTCCGACAGGTCGGCGACCACGATGTCCGAGGGCGGTACCGGATTGTCCTCGCCGTCGAGGCGGATCACGAAGCTCTTGCCGGGGCCGTAGTAGTCGAGCAGCCGGTCGTGCAGGAGGCGGCGGGTGACGAACGCCGGCACGTTGTCGACGGTGGCGATGTGCGCCGGCGAGGGCTCCGGGAACGGCTTGGTGACCAGCGGGGTGTCGTTGCCGAGGATCGAGAAGGTGTAGAGGTTGCGGGCCCGGTCGATGCAGTAGGCCGGAGTGCGGGTCAGCACGTGCGCCTTCAGCCGCCACACGAAGAGCGCGACGCCGGCCGGGCTCCAGCCGCCCTGCCGGTGCCGTGACTCGGCGCGGCGGACATCGACCGTACGGGCCTGGTTCGCGAACGGGCTGCTCCCCAGGGCGAGTTCTGCGCCGTCGCGCAGGTCGGCCAGCCGGCCACGCTCGCCGCGGTGCGTGCCGGTGCCGGTGCCGGTGCCGGTGCCGGTGCCGTACAGCTTCACGGGCTGGGTGTGGGCGACCTGCCGGGACAGTTCGACGGCCCGCGCGGGCCAGCTGGCCACCCGCTCGGACAGCTCTTCCAGGAGGTGCAGGGTGCCCTTGCGCCGGCGGTTCGCGACCGTGGCGGCCACGTCCCGGCGCGGGGCGACCGCCTCGGCCAGGGCAGCCCGGCCGCCGTCGTGCAGGCCGGTGGTCAGGACGCGCTCGTAGCCGGGCAGGGTGCGGTAACCGACCAGGTCGCCGAGGTACGGCAGCACCCAGGGGGCCGCCGTCTCCACGAACAGGTCCTCGTAGCCCTGCTGGACGCCGTCGCGGACGCGGTCGATCTGCTCGCCGATCACCGCGAGGAGGGCGCGCAGCGGCTCGCCCTCCTCGGCGTCGCGCAGCAGGTGCCAGCGTGGCAGCAGTTCGGCGAGCCCGTCCGGCTCCCGGGGCACGCCATGGGCCGGCGTCTCCGACTGGGTGTCCGGGGACATCACTTGACCTCCGTCAGAATCAGGGTGTCCGCGGCCCGGGGCGACAGCAGCGCGAGCTGGGCCGGGCGGATGCCGCGGAAGACGTACACCGACCGGCCCTTGGACAGGCGCCGGGTGTCGGTGATGTCGGGGTTGAGGCGCAGCAGTTCGGCCAGCGGGACGCCGTACCGGGCGCAGATCTCCGACAGTGTCTCGCCGTTGTCGGCGCGGACCGTGTGGATCTTCTCGTCGTACGTCGCCGGGTGCGCCGGGACGGTCGCCCTGGGCGGGCCGGGCCGGGTGAGCAGCGCGGTGAGGTCCGCCGGGGTGGCGGAGGCGGGCACGCCGGTGAAGACGTCGACGTCCACGTAGTCGACGCCGGGCACGGTGTGGGCGGTGGCCAGGACCTCGGAGAGGCGGGCGGGGCGGCCCAGCTCCCGGCCCTCGAACCCGAGCCGGTTCAGCAGGGCCTGCCGCAGGCGCGGCTCGACGGTCTGCCAGGCGTGGTCGGGGGCCACCTTCACCTTGGCGGCGATCAGCAGCAGGACCAGTTCCCGGCCGTCCACGCGGACCGGGAGGTTCCCGTCGCCGTACTCGGTGAGGGCGCCGCGCAGGGCGCGCAGGGTGTCCGAATCGGGGGCGATGGGCACGTCGTCGGTGCCCGCGACCGTCACGTGCAGCACGCGCCGCCGCCCGTCGAAGAGTTCGCGTGCGGCGGCCCGGCCGATGCCGGCCCGGGAGCGGGCGAAGTCCTCGTAGTCGGACTCGGAGACCAGCCGGTCCAGGGCCGAGACGGCCAGCGGGACCGTACGGCGGGTCAGACCCGGGCCGTCGGCGTCCGCGCCGCCGGTGGCGGGGCGCGGGTTGGTGACCGCGGTGACACCGAGGGGCCGGGTGAGCGGCTGGGTGACGCGGTCCGCCGGGACGTTCGCGGCCTTGCCGGTGCCGAAGCGGTAGCGGGCGCGGACGTTCTCGTGGCCGGAGGACAGCCGGGCGCCGTGCACACCGTCGCCGAAGGTCACGGTGGTCCGGCCGTCGGCCGTGGAGCCGGTGATGTAGACCCGCTCGGTCGGGCCGCGCCCGGCGAGGCTGTCGACCTCGTGCCACAGCACGCCGTCGACCCGGATCTCCAGGACCGGGGTGGCGCCGAGCGGGTTGTCGTCGGCGAGCCAGGTCAGCGGGGACTGCCAGAGCGCGAAGGTCTGGTTGACGCGGTCCGAGTTGCCGCTGCCGATGGCCTCCTCGCGGCTCTCGCCGTGGGTGGCCTCGACGACGTTGCCGAGGATGCGGACCGTCTCGCGGCGGTAGCGGTGGGCGAGGTCGGTGGTGAGGGTGAGCCGGGTGTGGACGTGATCGCCGGGGAGTCGGGGGTCCGCGGCCGGGTCGGCGGCGGCGATCGTGACGACCTCCGTGGCCCGTACGCCGGCCGTGCCGGGGATGTCGCTGCGCTCGCCCTCGACGATGAGCGTGCGGCCCGGCCTGAGGCCCTCGTACAGCTCGGCGAGTTCGATCTCGTTGCCGTGCACGTCCTCGCCGAGCGGTTCGTCGGCGAGGCGCAGGGGCTCGCCCGCCGCGTGCACGGTGGTGTCGCGGATGTGCGACAGGAGCACGTCGAACTCGTCCAGCCAGGGGTGGGCGAGAGTGAGTTCAGTGCCGCGGCCGGTGATGCCGTAGTTGGTGTACGCGGCCCTGCGCACGGCCGTCACCTGGGTGGTGACGAACGCCAGCTTCGGATCGCCGGGGACGCCCTTGTCGGCGCCCTTGGCGGGCCGCTGGATCGCCACCCAGCTGCCGACGGTGATGCCGTCGTGCACAGTGTCCAGCTGGAGCGTGCGGCGGTTGACCGGCTCCGGCTTGCTGGCGATGACGATCTCGACGTTGGGTTCGGCGCTGCCCACCGTGTACGTGAGGCTGACCTCGTGCTCGCCGTGCGTGAACTGCTCACTCGCGCCCGGCCGCAGCGCGATCTGCTCGGACGTGCCGTTGTGGACGCCGACCTGGATCAGACCCTCGTCGTCGGGCCGGGACACGAACAGGGTGCGCTCGGGCAGGCCGGAGTGGAGGCGGGCGGTGACGCCGGGTTCCTGGGAGTCGGCGGGGCGCCGGTTGAGCCAGCTCAGGTCGCGGTCCTGGCCGGAGCGCACGGACAGCTCGACCTGGCCGGGGCCGAGCGTGAAGGTGACCGGCCGGGTGACGGGCAGGTTCTCCGCGCGCTGGTCGGAGCTGCTGCCCTCGACGTACTGGAACTCGGCCCGCACCGGGGTCTTGCCCGCCGTGTCGTACACGACGCGCATGGTCGCCAGCACCGCTCCGGTCAGCGGCCAGTCGGCGGTGCGGATGACCCGGCCGCGGTCGTCCTGGACCGGCTTGAGCGGGGCCGTGGCGCCGAAGGGGGCCGCGGTGACGCGCAGGGCGAGCAGTTCGCGCAGGAGCTGCGGGCCGCCGGGGGCGGCGGCCGTGCGCCAGGCCGGGTAGAGGCTGCCGAGGCCGGGGTTGAGGGCGGAGAGGAGCCTGGCGGTGTCGGTGCCGGGGAGCTGACGGCCGGTGGGGCTTGCGGGGGCGGGCGTAGGGGCGCGCAGGGCGGGGAGTATGGCGCCCAGAGCATTCAGAGCGGTGGTGCGCGAGTCGCCCTCAAGGGGCGCGGGCCGTGTTGATATGCGGCTCCGCCGCGTGGGCGCAACCAGCCCCGACGGCGCCGCGGACGGCCGACCACCCATCGACGCACCCTCCTCATCCGTCTGGGCGGGCGCCAACTCCAGCGCCCGCTCAGCGAGTTCGGCGAGCACCGCTTCCAGCTGCTCGAACCAGGCCGCCACGTCCTCGTAGGGCGCGGCCAGCACCTGGGCCTCGCCGAGGCGGGCGAGGGGCTCAGCGAGACGGGCGGCGAGCCGCTCGGGAGTCTTGACGCCGTCCAGGTCGTTGCGAAGCGGTGCGAGGACCTGGTCCTCGAAGTCCTCGATCAGCCGGCTGACCGGGCGCGGGTTGGGCACCTCCGGGGTCGGCGGCTCCTCCCCAGGCTCCCCCGGCTGCACGGGCGGAGCCGTCCAGCGCCGTACCTCGTCGACGAGTTCCTTCAGGGTCGGCGGCGCCGACTTCGGCAGGGAGATCGCCGTGACGTCGTCGTCCCGGTCGACGCGCGTGTTCGCCACCGGCAGCAGCTTGCGCTCGCCGCCGGCGCCTTCCCCGAAGACGAACAGCAACTGGTCGCCGGTCCTGAGGGAGTGCGCGGTGCCCTCGACGAACAGCTCGGAGCGCTTTTCGAGATCCCGCGGGGTGACGAGCGAGGGACGACGGCGGCGGACCTTCAGTTCGTTGAAGTCCCAGCGGGCCGTCAGGTCCCGGCTGGTCTCGAAGGTCAGCGACTCCTCGCCGGCGGACGCGGGCACGCTGTGGCTGCGCGCACCGCGCGGGATCAGCACGTTCTGGGCCTCGGCGCGCGGGTCGCGTTCGAGGGTGTACGCCAGGTGCGTGGCGGCGGCGACGCCGGGGCGCGGGCGGTGCCCGACGAGCCGGCCGAGCAGCACCAGGGAGCGGTGCTCGTTCGCGGTGCGGACGTAGGCCTCGTCGGCGATGCGCTCGGAGTGGAAGGTGAGCAGTTCGCCGAGGACTGCGGTGGCGTCGAGCAAGCCGATCGCCGGGTCGTCCCCCGTGCGGACGGTGAGCCGGTTCAGCGCCGGGTAGGCGGGTGAGGCGAGCCGGTCGAGCAGGGCGGCCAGGAAGGAGCCGTACTCGCCGACGCGGTAGTCCAGCGCGGTGCGGCCGGGCGGGTTGTGCAACGGGGCCGGCGCGAGACGCTCGTCGTGGCCGCCGCGGCAGGCGCCGCCGCAGCCGCACTCGTCGGTCGCGGTGACCGGGTGCGTGTCCGTCATCGGGCACCTCCCAGGGATATCGCCAGCAGGCCGTTCTCCGGCCGGTCCGGGTCGTTGTCGCAGGTGGCGATCTCCAGCGGGCCGAGCCGCAGCACGCCGTCCTCCCTCTCTCCTCGGTCCTGTCCGTACAGCCGCCGCAGCCGGGTGACCTCGACGCTCTGCACTCCGGGCACGGCCGCGGCGACGGCGACCAGGCGGCTGAGCCGGACCGGTTCGCCGAAGGTGAGCGCGTCGGGGTGGAAGAAGCCGAGCCGTCCGCCCGGCAGCCGTCCGCTGCCGAGCACGCGGTACAGCTCGGCCAGGATCTGCCCGTGCTGGTGGCCCGGCTCGGCGCAGACGGTCAGCGCGATGTCGAGCGGCACCAGTCGGGCGGGGCCCACGACGAGGTCGTGGCCGATGCGCCGGTACGTCTCAAGGGCCTGGGCGACCGAGTCGAGCAGGTCCCGCGACGGGGCAGCGGTGCCGTACGCGTCGATCGCGATGTGCGCTTCCTGGACGCTGCCCGTCCAGCGGAGTTCGGCCGCCGCCCGCTGTACGCCCGGCAGTTCACCCGCGAGGGCCGCATAATCCTCGGCGGTCACGGCCCGCAGCCGGGTGCGGCGCAGGTCGAGCGGGGCGAGCTGGCGTACCTGCTCGACGGGTTCGGGCCGGGTGCCGCCGGCCGCGGGCAGGGGGTTGCGCACGGTGACGGCCGGCGCTTCACAACCGGTTTGCACGACAAGGTGGTTGATGGCCTCGGCACCGACGTTTCCGGCGGTGCCGCCGCCGAGTCGGTAGCGCAGCGCCAGACGGGAGCCGGGCGCGGGCCTGGCGCCGTGCCGGCCGTCGCCGAAGCGCAGGGCCATACGACCGTCGTCCTCCAGTTCGCCCACGAAATGCCGCTCGCGCGGACCGCTGTCGAGCAGGTCGCGGCGCGGCTCCCAGGTCTCGTCGTCGCCGTGGACGCGTACGGCGGGCAGCGCCCGGCGCGGGTCCTGGGCCAGGGCGGCGGTCGCCGAGCCGCGCAGCACCGTCTCCTCGGGGTGGAGGCCGGCCGCGTAGGCCGGGCCCCAGCTGTGCGCGATCTCCCAGGCGATGTGCCCGTCGAGGACCGTGCCCGCGCGGGCCCGGGCGGCGAGGACCTCGACGCGGCGCAGCTTGGTGTCGAGCAACTGGTCGCTGCGGTACAGCAGTTCGCGCAGGGCGCGGACCGGGTGGCGGCGCAGTTCGAAGCGTTCCAGCACGTTCAGGCCGTAGACCACGGCGAGTTCGGCGATCTCCTGCTCGCCGAGCCCGTCCCGGTCGCGGGCGCTGCGCCACAGTTCGACCAGCCGCTGCCGGATCCGGCCCGGGATGGACGCGATCCGCTCGGCCTGCCCGGCGGCGACGGTCCCGGGGTCGGGGAAGGGCACCGCCTGGGTGACGGGCGTACGGCCGAGGACCGGGCGGAAGCGGGGCGCGATGCCCGGGTAGACCGACTGGGCGAGCAGGATGCGCAGCGCGGCGGTCTGGGCGTACGCCGTGCCGGGCACGACCTGTTCGTGCCGCTGCCCGGCGCTCTCCAGGCCGAGGCCGGCGCGTGTTGTGGCGCGCTCGCCGACGACCTCGAAGAGTTCGCGGACGTCGTCGGGGACGAGCGCCAGGCCCGACCGGGTCTTGTCCGTCAGGGCGTTGATCAGCCGCGCGGGCGCGTTGCCCTCCTCGGTGTCCCGGCAGCCGAAGGCGGGAGGGTCGCAGGGGGCGACGACGGCGGGGGCCTGCGGGACGGTGAACGTCTCGGGCAGCCCGTGAAGGGTCCGGCCGTGGTCGACGAGGACGACGTTGCCGCGGGCGAGCGTGACGTCCTCGACGGGCAGGCAGTCGCGTCCGCCGCGCGTGGTGAGGCAGAGCGGGAAACGCAGCGCGTCCTCGGGGGCCCAGGTGACCTCCAGGACGGGCTGGTCCTCGATCCGGTCCAGGCCGGGGGTGACGGAGGTGAGGCGGACGGCCTGACGGTGGCTGGGGTCGGCGTCGCCGGGGGTGCCGGTGCGCGGGCCCTTCACCTCCTCCAGGACGATGACGTCGCCGGGCCTGAGGTCGAGACGGCGCTCGCGGCAGGTCTCCGGGTCCACCCAGGCGTCCCGCAGGGTGGCGGCGGTGGCGCCCTTCGGCAGGGTGCACACCTCGCCGCCCCAGGTCCACAGCCGGATCGCGTTGTGCGCGACCCGCAGCTGAAGCGGGTCGGCGGCGACGACCGGTTCGAAGACCTCCACCGAGCCCCGCTCGTCGAGGTCGCCGAGTTCGCTCTCGTCGATGACGGTGCCCGGCTCGGGGCGGTCGTGCGGGTCGAGGCTGCGCACGTCGACGGAGGCGAAGCGGAAGGTGCCCGGGGCGAGCGTGCGGTCGTCCGCGGTGCGGACGGTGACGTAGGCGCGGGCATTGCAGCCGTCGTGCATCGCGTAGTCGATGAGCCGGACGTGGCGGCGTACGGAGACACGGCGGCGGGCGGTGTCGAGGTAGGCCTCGGTGGCGACCGCGTCCTGCTGGTAGCTGATCTGGTCGCCGGTGTACGCGAGGAGTTCGACGAGGGGCATGCCCAGGTCGGCGGGGTTGCGCTCGACCCAGTCGGGGGTGGTGAGCGCGAGCCGGTCCAGGAGCAGCTTGCGGATGGTGTCGTAGTCGCGGGCCGTGTAGTCGATGACGGGCGCGGCGGGGAAGTCCGGCTCCGGCTGGTCGTCGTCCTTGCAGTCGAAGGGGGTCGGGCAGTCGGGCCGGAAGGAGAACGTGGCGCTGTGGTAGCGCTGGTCGAAGCCTCGGTAGGGCTCGGTGCCGGGCCGTCCGTACGGGTCGGTCTCGACGAGGGAGAGCCGGTAGCGGGAGGTGTCGCCGGCCTTGTCGAGGGTGACGTAGAGCCGGTCGTCGAGCTCGGGGTCCTCCTCGCGTTCGACGCTGACGTCGACGGCGGTGATGCCGGTGATGCGCCGGCCGCCGTCGATGCGGACGTTCTCGGGGCCGAGGCCGTGCGGGGCCTTGCCGAGGAAGGTGACGGTGAGCAGCAGGCCGTCGTCACTCACCTCGACGGCGTCGACGCCGTTGAGCTGGGCGGCGCGGACCTTGGCCCGGCGGGAGGTGGTGGTCGTACCGGTCATGCCGTGACCCTCCCTTCGAAGACGTCGTCGCGCGAGGCGCCGTCGGCGCGTAGGACGTACGACAGGTACACACGGACGACGTTGTCCTCGCTGACCACGTCGAGGGCCTCCACGTCGATGAGATCGCCGAGCCAGCGCTGGAGCGAGGCCTGGACGGAGAGTTCGAGGGTGCTGACGAGTTCCGGGCTGGTCGGCGCGAAGACCAGGTCGAGGAGCCCGCAGCCGAAGTCGGGGCGCATCACGCGCTCGCCCGGGCTGGTGAACAGCAGCTGTTCGATGAGGTCGTGGACGTGCTCGCCGTGGGTGGCGTGCGCGGTACGACCCCGGCGGTCGGCGTGGAAGGGGAACGCGATATCGCTGCGCGGGCGTTGGCTGGTTCGGCGGCTCATCGGACGGTGACCTTTCGCTGCGCGGCCTGGACGACGGGCGGTCCCTGCGGCACGAAGGCCGCGGTGAAGCAGTGGGCCGCGGAGGTGTCGAGCAGCACGGGCGCGCCGTCGACGGTGATACCGGCGCCGACGGCGGTCCAGCGGACCGTCACGCAGGGCGTGGGCACGCCGTTCACGGTGTGCGGGCAGCCGGTGACGACGTAGCTGTGGGCGGCCGTGGCGATGGCGGCACCCGCGATGCGTACGCCGCCGGACGGTGAGCTGGCGGCGGTGACGCGACCGCCGTGCGGGCAGCCGATCACGGCGTTGGCGTCGAGCAGACTCCCGGATGTCCCGGACACGTTCTTCCTTCCCCCGGTTCTTATCGCTTGGACGCGATGGTCAACTGGCCCTCGTTCACGTCCACTTGGTTTCCGCGCAGGATGACCTCCGCGCCGAGGCCGTTGGAGATCACGATGGTTTCCTTGGTGATGCGGATGTACGCCCCGCCCTGGGCCTGCAGCAGAATCCCCTGATCGGGGCCCGGCGGGTCGCTCATCACGATCTTGTGCGCCTCGGGTGTCTGCACCACGACGGGCTTGGCCTGCGAGGCGGGCTGCACGAGACGGCGGGCGTCGGGCGGCAGCTCGCCCTGTTCCCCGTACCAGCATCCCGTCCACACCGGGAAGCTGGGATCGCCCTGCTCGAACTCGACCCACACACCGGCCCCGGGCGCCGGCACCACGAACTGGCCCGCCTGTGGTCCGGTGAACGGCAGACAGGGCAGCGCCCAGGTCGACGGCTCGTCACCCAGGACGTCGGGTACCTCGACGGTGATCCGGCCGATGTGCAGCGGATCGTTGTTGTCCACGACTCGGCCGCGGAATTTGCCGAGGTAGCGATTGCTGGGTGCCGCCATGTGAACTGCTCCTGGTCTGACTGGTCGTGATGGTCGGTTCGGGGTGGATCAGGGCCTGACGTAGGCGCTGCGTGCTTCGAGCCCCTCTCGCGACAGCGTGAAGTTCTGCTGGAAGGACCCCTGCCGCAGGATGTGCGTGACGGACTTGACGAAGTAGTCGCCGTCGTACGTACGGCCCGAGCCGCGCACACCCACCAACTGGCGTGGCTGCAGGATGTAGCCGTGCCGGTTCACGTCGAGCGAGCCCGAACCGGAGACGACATCGGCGGACACGGCCGCGCGCGCGAGGAGTTCGGCCTCGGCCTGTTCGCGCTGGTGCTTGGCGGTGCCGGAGAGGGTCCTGCGCTTGAGGGCCGGGGTGGGGCGCTTGCCGAGCGGCGGGCGCAACGGACTGATCGGCGGCTGGGGCAGGAGGGTGGACTGCCGGGTTCCGGGGTCCTGCCAGCGGGCCTGCGGCTCCTCGCGGGCCGTCCCGTCGTAGGCGAACGTGAGCTGGTCGACGGTGGAGTTGGCGTCCATGTTGACGTTGAGGGCGTGCTGGCGGATGCCGAGGCGCACTTCGGGGCCCCAACGGGCGGAGGACTGGCCGGGGTTCGGCCCCGGCTCCAGGTAGAAGGTGTAGCCGTTCGCGCGGGCGAGCTCGTTGATGTACTGCAGATCGGTGCTCGTCTGGTAGTGGACGCGGAGGTCCTGGTGCGGCGGCTGGCTCACCTTCTCGGTGTAGACGTCGGGCCGGATGCCGTAGTCGGAGTAGCGGCGCAGGATGGCGAGGACGCGCTGGGAGGGCGGGAGATTCGGGTACCGGTCGGTGCGCTCCTCAAGGTCCATGAGCAGGGACAGGTCCTCGCCGGTGACGGTGAGCGTGGAGTGCCCCGGCTGGTTGCTGGCCCCGACTTCCTGGCGCACCACGAGCCCGTCGAAGAGCACCTCGGGGGTGCCGCGGACGGTGACGGTCACGATGAGCCGCGTCTTCGGGTCGAAGAAGCCTTGGGGCAGGAGGGTGCGGCTGATGAGCCCGTTCTTGGTGAGGTCGAAGGCGAGCTGGAAGCCGGAGCGCTCGCCCGCGGTGGCGGTGATCTGGGCTGAGAGGAGTGCCTCAGCGACCTCCGCGGGCACGGGCTTGGCCAGCTTCGGCCCCATGTGCAGGGTGATGTGAACGGGGCCGCGCCCCACGGGTAGTTCAGCCACGCCGGACTCCCTGCGGCCCCTGCGGGAAGTGCCCGGCGAGCGGCACGTCGACCTCTCGGCCGGGCTCGTCGGTGAGCTCCCGCGGATCCAGTACCGGGTTGGCGTCGGCGATCTGCCACCACTGGCCGGGGTCGCCGAAGTAGCGCTGCCCGAGCAGGTCGGGGCGCTCGCCGGTGCGGACGGTGTGGGTCTGCGTGGCGTCGCCTGTTTCCTCCAGCGGAGGGAGCAACCGCCGCTTGGTGTACCGGACTTCGGTCCCGTCCGGCAGCCGGTGCGCGCCGATCTCGGCATCGTGGTACCGGCTCGTCCGGGGGTACGGGTGGGCCCCCGGTATCGCGTCCAGCGCGTTCTCGTACGGCTCGATTTCAGCCATGGCGTTCGCTCCTCAGCCCCTTCCCACGCCGATGCCACTGGAGCCGAGCCCCAGCGACCCGATCCCCGCGGTGCGCGCGGCGGCGGCGAGGCGCTCCTTCTGCGCGAGATGCGCGTAGTACAACTCGGCGCCCGGGTGCCCCATCGGCAGATCGCTGACGGTGAGCACCTTGAGTCCGATGCTGAGCGAGGCCCGGATCGGGTTGAGGTTGACATCGAACGCGGACTCATTGATGGACAGTTCGGTGAGCCGCACGGGCATGACCCGCTTGCTCCCCCAGGTGAAGAGGGTGAGCGGCATCTCGATCGGAGAGATCTCGATGGTCCCCTTCTGCGACTGCCGGCTGGCTTCGCGCAGTTGGGAGGACGTCGGCTGCACGAGCATTTCGAGCACGGCGAGTTGGGGGTGGATGCCGTCGGGTGCAGCGATCTCGAACTGGTCGGTGGCGTCGATCTCTGCGGTGAACTTCCAGGTTTCCTGGGCCGGCCCTTTGAGGCGGAGTGCTTCGTTTCTGTCCCCGTTGCCGCTGCCTCCTCCACCGGAATCGCCGCTCCCTCCTGCGGACTGGGGCGAGAGGCTGCGTTCCAGGGTGTCGGGGTTGAACTGGAGGACGATGATGCGTTGGGGGGTGCCTAGTTCTGGGTCGACGAGGACTATTCCGGAGCGGATGGGTTTGGGGATGTTGGCGTAGCGGGTCACAGGCGGGCCTCCAGGCGTTGCTGCAGGGGCGCGTAATCGTGATCCGGGAAATGCTCGGGGAAGACCCGCAGCATGGTCCTGAGATCGTCCAGGGTGTTACTGAACTCCCTGTCACTGAGCGATACGTCGGCGAAGAGGTACTGCCAGCCGATGACACCTTTAGTAATGATGAGGTTGTCGAGGTAGTCGCGGTAGTCAAGGTCGAGCCTGATGAATGTGTGAAATCTGTCGAGATACCAGATCTCTGGACTCGACACACCAGGCAGGAACCTCATCGTGGCCAGTTGCCCGCTGCCGCCGCGTGAGATGTCGTCGAGAATCGAGAGTTCCGAGAGGAGCGCCTTGTCGCTTTCGTACCAGGCGAAGTCGTCCAAGGGCAGGAGCTTTCGTTCAATGCTGGCGCTGAGGTTCATGACGCTGAAGTCGCCGACGAGTGATTCATCAGGGTCGGAGGGGGTCCAGTGCAGCGCCATGTAACGGTACGGAAAGTAGGCCTCCTTGAGCCGCTCGGCGAGGGGGAAGCCGTCCTCGGCCATCAGCTCGAAGATTCCCGTCGGGTCCTTTCCCGTCCCGCCTGGTCCCACCTTCTCGTATTTGACATCGAAGAACGGCGATTCGCGCACTTCACGGATGGACTGGAGCAAACGAAGCTCATATGTACGCACGCGACCCTCACTTATCCTTGTGGAGTTTGTCCCAGCCAATCATCCCGGCCCGGTTGAGCATCTTGAGGCGGTCAATCGCCAGTTGCAGTTGCGGCAGCGACCTTGGCCCCTTACTCGCCTGCCGTTTCCGCATCTCCAATATGAAGTGATACATACCACTGAACTCGCGCCCGAATTGTGCATCGCGTTCTTCCCGAATATGCTTGGCCAGGCCTTTTGACACATTGAGCCATTTGCTGATTTCTGTGTCCCCGTAGGTGTTGATGTAAAACTTGCCCTTCTCATCCTGTTGCGGTGGTTTGATGTCGAGCCCGACGGTCTTGCCGGTCGAGGCGGCACTCAGCCGCTTCCAGTGGCTTCGCTTCTTGCCTGTCTTTCCGTGTTCCTTCTCATACCGGCCGTAGGTGGAGCGTATGTAGGTCGGTATGTCCGCGATAGGTCCTGAATTGCCGAACTTCACCCGGGACTCGTACCAGACAGGCTTGTTCTTATTGGCGCGCCAAGCGGGCATCTCCACACCGCGCTCGAGGTCCTTGTTCACCCCGCGGCGGGCGGGAACGAGATTGTTGTTGCTGTTTTCCCCGCCGAGGCGATCGGGGAGGAGATGCGCCCTCAACCAAGCCCCGCTGTCATTCCCCCGGAGATTGTTGGCGGGATTTGTTATGTAGGCCCAGCCCGGCGGATTCGCACCTCCGGGTGGGGAACCCATCGGGGTTCGCTTACGGCTGAGGAACTCCGCGCTGATCGTACTCGCCCGGCTCGAATTGAACCTGGGGAGTCTCGGCTGCGGCAGGTCGTTGGCCGGTGGTGGCGCCCCAGGCGGATTGTTGTACGCATGCGGCTGTGACCGAGGCTCTGAATAGTCGCCACCCAGCACGGGGAGAGAGGACTTCAGGGATGCCACGACGGTGAACGGGTCTCCTCCGACGGGTTCGAGCCCCCTGAGCCGGTAGTAGAGCTGATACGCCTCCAGGAGAGCGAGGTACGACGACTGGGGGACGCCGTGCTCCATCGTCCGGTGCAGCTTGGGCCGGATTCGGGCGACGATCTTGGGCAGCCGATCGTCCTTGGACTCCTCCTCATCCTCCTTCTTCTTGTCCTTTTCCGCCTTGGACTTGGGCCTGCCCGGGCCGTCCTTGCCGGGGCGCGGTCGTGATGTGCCGTCGCTCTTGTTCTTGCCGTCGGCGTCCTTCTTCCCTGATCCGTACCCGTCCTTCTTGCCCCCGTCCGAATCGGTCTTGTCTTTCTTGCTCGATCCGTCCGTACCCTTCTTGTTCGACGTGTCGGTGTCTTTCTTGCCGCTCCCGTCCGAGTCGGTTTTGTCCTTGTTGCTGTCGGGCCCCTGGCCCTTGCTCTTGTCGTCCTTGGTGGTGTCCTTCTTGGTGCTGTCGGGGCCGTCCGTCTTGTCGCGCTTGGGCGTGGTGGACTTCGGTGACGGTGTCGGCTGGGTGTCCTTCTTGTCGTCCTTGTTCTCGTTCTTGGGGTTGCCGTTCTTGTCCTTGGACGTGGGCGGTGTCGGCGTGGTCGACTTGTTGCTCGGGGTGCTGTTCTTGCCCTCGGTCTTGTCGTTCTTGTTCGTGGGGCCCTTGGGCTTCGTGGGCTTGGGGGACGGGGCCTGAGTGTCCTTGTCCTTGGGCTTGGCCGGCGCGTCCTTGTCCGTCGGCTTGCTCGGGCCGGCCTGGTCCTTGGGCTTGGCGGGAGGGGCCTGGTCCTTCGGCTTGCCCGGACCGTCCTTGTCCGTCGGCTTGGTCGGGCCGTCCTTGTCCTTCGGCTTGCCCGGAGCGTCCTGGGACTTCCTGTCCGGTGGCGTCGTGGACGTCTGCGTCTTGGGCGGTGTCGACGAAGGCGCGCCCTCGTCCCCGCCCTGCCCGTCCTTCCCCTTGTCCGTGCCGCCGCCCTTGTCCTTGCCCAAATTGGCAGCCACGCCCTTCAACCGCTGGCCCACCTTCGACACGTACTTGCCGATGCCGCTGAGGAGCAGCTCGTAGGCCATCTCCAGCAGGACGACGACGCCGGCCGCGATCGCCTTGGCGAAGAGGACGCCCGCGCCGCCCTGGCGTACGGACTTCAGCCAGGTGATGAGGGCACCGACGGCTTTGATGATCTCGCCGAGTGAGCCGATCGCGGCCTGGATGGCCTCCAGGATGGCCGCGCCCCAGCCGGCGCCGGGGATCAGCTTCGCCAAGACCTTCGTGATGACGATCTCGCCGATGATGAAGGGGAGTTGGGGGACGATCGCGTCCCACACCTCCTTGGCGATCTTCTCTAGGGTCCAGCCGCCCTTCATGAGCTTGTTCCAGACGGCTTCGGTCAGGCCGGTGATCTCCTTGACCTTGTCGTTGAACCACTGCTTCACGGCGCTCTTGACCTCGTTGAAGAGGTGGTTCTTCGCGCCGTCGTACGCGGAGTTCTTCGCGCCGCTCAGCCAGCCGCCGGGGTCGGACAGGATGTCGACGAGGATCATCATGAACTCGCCGAAAGCGGCGATGAACTTCGTCGCGAAGTCGAGGACCGCCTTCAACGCGTCCTTGCAGGCCTTCAGGACGTCGAGGAGCATCTTCTTCAGGACGTTCAGGATGTCGCTGAGAAGCTTCGCGATGGACTCCAGCAGATCCTTCATGATCTGCTTCAGCGCCGCGGCGAGCTGGGTGACGAACGCGAGCGCCGCGTTGATGAGATCCGTGATGAACTTGCGGATTCGGCGGCCGATTTCGATGATCGCTTCGACCAAGGACACGACGAACTCGATCAGGTCCTCGATGAACTGCTTGATCATCTCGACGATGCCCTCGCGGGCCGCGTTGATCCAGCCCTCGACCGTCTCCTTGAAATTCTTCAGGGCCTCGACGATCGCCTCGCGGGCGTCCTTGATGATCTGGACGACCTTGTCCCGCAGCTCGATGAACTTCTCTTTGATCCATTCGAGCGTCTTGGACAGCCAGCCCTTGGAGTCGTTGACGTTCTCGTCCTTCTTCTTCTCCGCGTCCTCCTCGGCCTTGTCGCCCTTGTCCTTGACCTCCTTGTCGCTGGTCTCCTTCTGCTTGTCGACGTCCTTGTCGGTGTCCTCCTCTTCCTTCTTGACGTCGTCGCGGATCTTCTTCTCACGGTCGGACTTCTTCGTGCCGAGCTTCTTCAGCTCGTCGTCCTGCTCGGCCGTCCAGTCGGAGCGCTGCTTGTCCACGTCCGTCAGGACGCCCTCGCGCTTGCCCGTCTGCTCCTTGGTGTTGGACTGGACTTCCTTGTCGACCTGCCGCTTGTGCTTCTCCTGGGAGGTGCGGGTGTCCTGGGTCTTCTTCTCCCGACCCTTGCCCATGTCCTGGCGGCCGTCGCTGAGAGCCTTCTTGAACTGCGGCTTGCGCTCATGCTCGGCCACTTCCGAGGCCGCTTCAGGCGGTACGGCACCGGTGCTCGCGCCGCCCCCGCCGACACGCGACTTGCCGCCCTGCTCGGCCGGCACCTTCCCTTCGAGCCGTTCCTTCGGCGCGTCCGGGTAGACCTGGTCCTCGCCCATCTTGCGACCGGCGTCGTCGGCGCCGGTCTCGGCGGCCTCCTGGCTCTTGTCGTCGGTGTTGCCGCCCTGCTCCGTGGCCTTGTCGTCGGCCTGGCCCTGCATGTCGACGCCCGGCGCGGTGCCGTTCTGCGCCTCCTTCATGGCCTCGTCCTTGGTGGGCATCCCGGCGAACTGCGCGGCCAGATCCTCCGCCGTCACATCGAAGCCGAGCCAGTCGCCGATCCCGCCGATGGCGTAGCCCACCATCATCCCGACCTGGTCGAAGAAGTCGGGCTCCTCCATCTCTTCGGCTTCGATCTTGCCTTCCGGCTGCTTCTCGCCCTTGACCTCGGCCTTCTCGTCCTTGGCGTCTTCGGCGCGCTGGGCCTTGTCCTGGTTGTACTGCGCCGCCTCCTCGGCGTCCGGCTTGCCGTGGAGGGTCTTCGGAGCGCCAGAGGGGCGGTCCATGGCGGGCGGCTTGGACGCCAGCTGCTTGTGTTCCTTGCCAACGTCCTTGTCCACGGCGCCGCCGACGCTGTCCATCGCCTCCACGGCCTGGTGCGGCTTGAGGTTCGACGCGGCGGAAAGGCCCTCCTCGGGGGAGCCACCGGAGAGGTCCGGCGCCGCCTTGGACGCCTTCTTCGCCTTGGCCGCGGAGGCCTTGCCCCCACCCGTGGAGCCGCCCTTCGAGGCGCCGCCGCCACCGCCACCACCGCGTGTTGGCGCGGGAGTGGCCCGGGAGCCGGAGTCGGCCCCGCCTCCGGCGTCGGCCCCGCTTTCCGCCTTGCTCTCCGGCTGCGGAGCCTGCTCCTTCGGCTGCTCCGTCCGCGCCTCCTGGGCCCTCGGGCCCGGCTTCTCCGTACGAGAGGAAGAGCGGGACTCCGTACGCGAGCCTGAACTCGCCGTGTTCGAACCGTAGTTGCCGCTGTCCGAAGACTGACTGGAAGTCGAGCCGGACGTCGGTGTCGCACCGGTATCGGCCGAGCTGCCGAAGTCGGTCGTGCCGCCACCGGACGTGGACCCCTCCGAAGTGCCGCTCCCGCCCTGGTCCTTGGGCCCCTTCGACTCCTGCGGACCGGGGGACTCCTCGGCCTTCGCCGCTCCCGTGGCGCCCTCGTCGGAAGCCGCCTTCTCCCCCTCGGCTCCCTTCGTGCCCGTGTCCGACGGGGACGCGGCGGCCGAGGTGTCGGAACGGGCCTGCGCGGAGCCCTTCTCGCCGCCGCCCGAGGACTTGTCGCCGGGGCCACCCGCGGCGGGCGTGCCCTTCTCCTCCTTGGCAGCCTTCTCGGCCGTATCGCCGCCCGTCTCCTTCGAACGGTCCTTGGCCTCCTGAACGTTGGCCTCGGCCGCGGCCGGGCCCGCCTTGGGATCGTCGCCCTGTTTGGGGTCCTTGGAGGCGACGCCCGGGGCGGGCTTCGGCTCGTTCTTCTCCTCGGGGTCGAGCTCGCTCTCCGTACGACGCGACTGCTCCGCCGCCTCCTCCTCCTCGGCGCCCGGCACGGGCGGGGAGTCGTCGGTGCCCGGGTCGTCCTTCTCCGCCGCCGCCTCGCGCTCGGCGTCCTCTTCGTCCTCCTGCTGACGCTGTGCCTGCACCTTTTCGGCCCTGGTCGGCGGCGGGGCAGAGAAGGAGGGAGTGGGCGGGGCGGAGTTCCCGGCGGACTCGTCGATCTGGTCGGAGGTCGGCACGCTCGACACGTCGAGGTCCTGCTCGGGAAGGAAGTCCTCCGGCCTGAGTTTGATGTCCCAGGCGCTCTGCTCCCCGCCGCCGACCTCCACCTCGGAGTCGCCGCCCTGGCCGGGGGACTCCTCCCGCTCCTCCTCGCCCTCCTGGTCCTGGGCGCGGGCCCCGTCCAGCATGCTGGCACGGCCGGGGAACCCGTCGTCCTTCCCCGTGTCCGTGGGGGTGCCCTCGTCGCGGCCCGGCTCGTCCTTCTTGGCCGCCTCGGCCGCGGCGGCGCTCTCGCGGGCCTTGGCGGCCTCCTCCTCGGCGTCGGCGCGCGGGCCCGCCGCCTCCTCCTGGCCGGCTTCCTTCTTGCCCTTCTCCTCGGCCTGCTTCGCCCCGGCGCGGTCGCCGTCCTTCCCGCCGCCCTGCTTCCCCTTGTCCCCTTTGGCCTGCTGCTGCCCCTGCTGTCCGCTCTTCTCCGCGCCGGACTTCGCGTCCTGCTTCCCGGACGCCTGCGCTCCGGCGTTCCCGCCGAACGTGGCATCCTGGGACCCCTGCTGCTGCCCCGACTTCTGCTCCGACTGCGCGGCGGGCGAAGTGGGCTGCTCCCCGTCCCCCTTGGGGCTGGAGGCGTCCCCACCGGTCCGCGGGTCGGACTCCTTGTCGTCCTCGGCCTTCCCTGCGTCCGCGCCCGGAGTGCCGCCCTGCGGGACGGTGCCGCCCGTGTTCTCCGGCGTACTGCCCGCGGCCGGAGCGGTGTCCCCGGCCCCGTCCACGGACTGCTTCTCCGGGCCGGGAGCGGGCCCCGTCCGCTCGGTGCGCCGCTGCTCCTCCTGGGCGGCCTCCTGCTCCCTCTCCCGCTCCGCCTGTACGTCCTCGGCGGTGTCCTCCTCGACCTCCGGAGCGAGCAGGCCGCGCTGCCGGGCGGTGGCCTCGCTCTCCGCCTGGCCGTCCTCGTCGATCTCCGTGACCAGGTCCACCACGAAGTCGTGCTCGGAGGTGAGGAGCCGGTGCTCCAGGCGATCCAGTACGCGCTCCTGAAGCTCCTCCGAGAGCGGGGCCAGGGAGGCGCGCACGCGCTGCGCGCTGTCCGTCGGGTCGGTACGGAGCGACCGGATGACCGTGTTGGCGAGGCGGTCGACCAGCGTGGCGGGGTCGAGGTGCTCCAGTCGATTGCGGTCGGCGTGGACGGTGGTGTAGCGCATCCACGCCGGAGTGCTGGCCTCCGGGGCGACCTCGGGTGCCTGCTCGCCGCGCGCCACGGCCTGGGCGGTGTCCTCGGCGGCGCGCTCGGCCGCCTCGTGCGGCGCGCTGACCTGGCCCAGGTCGCGGCCGGCGGCCAACGTGCCGCTGGCGACAGGGTGTTGGATCGTGTGCAGCAGCTCGTGCGCGAGCAGGGCGCGGCCCTGCTGCGTGCCCGGCTGGTACTGGCCCTCACCGAAGAAGATGTCCTGGCCCACCGCCACCGCGTCCGCACCCAGCATGCCGGTGAGAGCACCCGCGTCGCGGTCGGTGTGCAGGCGTACGGAGCCCAAATCGTGGCCGAGCTGCTCCTCCAGCTCCCGGCGCACACCGGCGTCCAGTGGCTGCCCGGCTCCGCTGACGATGTTCTTCGGCTCGGACGCGCGGTTCTTCGCCGCGCGCTCCTTGCGTTTGCGGCGGCGCTCGGCGGCGGCCTGCTCGGCCGCCTGGGAGTCCTGGGAGGCGGAGGTCGTCATCGCGTCACCTCCCCACGGCCCGAAAGCCCCGCGTGCACCGCGCGGGCCAGCTCCTGGCCGAGGCGGCGCGCGGACAACCCGGCGGGCATCGGGGGCAGTCCCGACACGCCGTCCACCGACACGGCGCCGTCCGCAGCCAGCGGCACGCCGTGTTCCCGTACGAGACGGGTCAACTCCCGCTCGAACGAAGCCGATACGCGTCGCGGGTCCACGGACGGGCCGAAGCCGTCCAGGACCAGCTCGCCGATGTCGACGCGGATCTCGCGCGGCTCGGGACGACCGGCCGCGCTCTGCCGCTGGGGCCTGTTCACACCCATCCGCGGACCTCCCCCGGTGTCAAGGAGCGTTCCAGCTTGAGGTATTCGGTGCGGGCCGCGGCGAGCATGTGCCGCATCTGCAGCCGGTCGCCCTCCTCGGCGGCGAGGAACGCGCCGGACAGGGCGATGTTGCGGATCGAGCCGCCCGCGACGGTGAGTTGGGCGAGGAGTTCGGGATCGATGCCCTTCGTCGGGGTCTGCGGCGGCAGTACCCGGCGCCAGATCTCCGCCCGCTCGTGCTCCGCCGGGAAGGGGAAGTCGACGACGAAGCGGATACGACGCATGAAAGCCGTGTCCAGGGCCTTCTTCATGTTGGTGGTGAGGATGGCGAGACCCCGGTAGGCCTCCATCCGCATCAGCAGGTAGCTGACCTCGAGGTTGGCGTACCGGTCGTGGCTGTCCTTGACCTCGCTGCGCTTGCCGAAGAGCGCGTCGGCCTCGTCGAAGAGCAGGAGCGCGCCGCCTCGTTCGGCGGCGTCGAAGACCTTGCGGAGGTTCTTCTCCGTCTCGCCGATGTACTTGCTGACCACCTGCGACAAGTCGATGATGAAGAGATCCAGGCCCAGCTCCTTGGCCATGACCTCGGCGGCCAGGGTCTTGCCCGTGCCGGAGCCGCCCGCGAACAGGGCGGTGACGCCGAGGCCGCGCCGCAGCGTCGCCGCGAACCCCCACTCCTGGTGGACGGTGGCCCGCTGCCGCACATGCGCGACGATCTCCCGCAGCACGCTCGTCTGCCGGTCGTGCAGGACGAGATCGCCCCAGCCCGCCTCGGGCTCGATACGGCGGCCCAGTTCATCCATCCCGATCCGGGCCTCGTTCAGCCCGGCCCGCCAGGCGAGCCCAGCGGCGTCGAGTTCGTCCTCGCCGGGCAGATCACGGCGTACGGCGGCAGCGGCGGAGCGCACGACGTGCGGCGGCAGCTCGAACTGGGCGACCAGCGATCGCAGTTCGCTCTCACCGATGTCGACGACGTCCCGGAACGCGCCTACCCACAGACCGAGTTGCTCCTCATCGTCCAGGCGCGGCACGGTCACCCGCTCGCCGTGCGGTCGGTCCGAGTGCCGGGGATCCCCGCTCGACACGACGACGGGAACAGCGGCCCCGGTCAGGAACGCGTCGGTGGCCGCGTGCTGGTCGCGGTCCAGCTCGCCGACCTCCACGAGCAGCGCGGCGGGCAGCAGGATCGCCTCGCGCTGCCACAGACGGGCGAGCCGGTCGCGCTCCGCCGCGTCCGTGGGGATGTCCTCGGCGCTCATCGCGTACAGCCCGAGCCCGGACCGCGCGGCCGCCGCGGCGGCGATCTCGGCCCGGCTCGGCAGATCGCCGCCGACCACCTCGACGAGCAGCGGCGCGTCCGGGCGCGCGGCGGTGGTCCAGCCGGCGGCGACCCGGCTCGCGGCCAGGTCGTACGACGGCGGCAGCTCGTCGGGCACCGGGGTGCGGCGCAGCTGGCCGTGCAGCCGGGCGTCCAGGTAGGGCGAGCCGAGCAGGAAGTGCAGGATGCGTTCGTCGAGCCGCAGCCGGGACAGCGTGAGGCGCGACTCGTCGTCCAGTTCCACGATGCGCCAGCGCCGCAGCGGTGCCACGGGGGTCAGGGCGCTCCAGTGCGGCTCGGCGAGGGCGGCCAGGGCGAGCGAGAAGGTGGGGTAGGCCCGCTCCGGGTCACCGCTCGCGGCGGCGCAACGGGCGGCGGTCGTGGGGTCCAGCTCGTAGGCGGCGGTGAGGAGTACGAGGTCCCGTTCGAAGGCCGAGAGACCGAAGCAGGTGACGAGCGTGTCGAGGGGGGCGGTCGCGGGGGCCGCCGGGTCCTGTACGTGATCGACGGCTGTGTCACGACCGGGGGTGCCGTCGCCGGACTTCGATGCCGTGCCCGTTTCGGCCGTGCCAGGTCCGGCCGCGCGCGCCGCGTGGTTGTCGACACGGGCCAGGACGCGCCGGATCTCCGCGGTCAGCGTCGGGCTGCCGCCCGGTGCGCCCGCCATGCCCGTCCGGTGTGTCCCCATGTCCTCGCCTGCCCCCGTTGTCCCCATGCCGCCTCAGCTCTCCGCGCCCTCGGAGCCCCTCGCCGAAGAGGAGCCCGGCGACGATTCCGACGAGGAGTCCGAAGAAGGCGCGGCACCCGTGCTCTTGGCCGCGCCACGCGCGGGCCTGGCCGTCTGCGCCGCCTTGCCGGCCTGTGCATCCTTTCGGGCGCGGGCAGGTGCCTTGGCCGAAGTCTTCGCGGGCGCCGTGGCCGCGGATTTCGCGGGCGCCTTGGCCGCAGCCTTCGCAGGCACCTTCGCGACCGACTTGGCGGGCGCTTTATCACGCGCCTTCCGGACGTGCGCTTCTCCCGAAGTCCCGCTCTCCGCGGGAACGGGCTCGGGAGCCGGCGCGCCGCTCTCACTGTCCCGCGGCGCCTCCGCCCGGCTGCCCGGCGGCACCGGTGCCCCGGGCGCCCCGAACGGCAGCACCCGCGCCGTGAGCCGCTCCACCGGCTTCGCCGGCACCGGCGTCTCGCGGCCCTCGATGAAGACGAGGGCCGCCTGGTAGACCACCGACAGGGCGTACGGCGTCTGGTGAAGCATCCCCCACAGCTTCGACGTCTCGTCGATGTCCATCACCGTGGGCGTGAACCGCACCCGTTGCGCCGCCTCCGCGAGATCGCTGCCCGCCAGGTGCGGGAGTTGACCGGTCTCTTCGATGACGTCCTTCGGCAGAATCGGTGTCTCGTGCAGGGTTCGCACCACGGAGCCGATGAGCCGCTGCCCGACCAGGGTCGTCTCGTCGCCGTACGCACTGATGAGGTAGTGCAGGTCCAGGGCGGCGGCCGGCCGCTTCACCAGCGTGCCGTCGGACGCCCGGGTCGGCAGGTCGTTGTTGCGCATCGACGTGTTGGGCGTGACCTGGTAGAGGAACACGTTGAGGGTGGGGTAGTCCGGCGGCTCCGTCGGCGGCTTGTGCGGCTCCACCTTCACGGCCTCGTCGAACTCCGGGCCCACGTTGGACGCGAGCAGCAGGGCGAGGGCCTGGGTGACATGGGCGATGGCGAGTGCGTTGCTCATGAAGTCGGTTCCTCGGTTCCTCGATCCGTCATGTCACTCCCGCCCCCGCGCCAGATAGTCGGCCAGGCTCAAGGTCACGCCCGGCCGCTCCCTCGACGACGTACGCTGCCGGGCGCCGCCGGACGGCGACGGTCCCGCCGTCACCTCCAGCCGCCCGATCTGCACCTGGACCACCTGCTCGGGCGCCCGCGAGGGCCGCCGCGCCGCTGCCTGCCGTACGGCGTCCCGTGCCGCCGCGGTGTCTGCGGCGCTGGGCCGCGCGGCCGAGGCGGCAGCGGGGGATACGGCGTCCGTGCCCGGGGGGATGGGCACGGACGCCGTGCTCTGGGGTGCGCCCCGCTCCGTGCGCCCACGGCCCGCCGCCCGGTGCGCGGCGTCGGGTGTCGGCCGCGACTGCGCGGCGACGGGTGCGACGGGGCGCAGCAACTGCGCCTCGGGCAGTGCCCTCGGGGCCGGCCTCGGCGCCGGGTCCGCGGCGGCGCGTTCGGTGTGTACGACGGTCCGCTCCCGTTCCGTGTGCGTCCGGGGCGCGGCCGCCGATGGACGCGGTGGCTCTCCCGGGCGTACGGCGGACGGTGTGGCGGAGGGCCACAGCAGTTCGGAGCCGTCGTCCGGCTGCGGCGCGGTGCCGCGGACCGCGTCCACCCGCTCGAACGGGCCCGGCAGTCGGGGCCGTACCCGCACCACACCCGCACGCGGACCGGCGACAGCGGCCGGAGCGTGCCGGGCGATCAGCCGGTCGAGGAAGTCGGGAACCGGCGCCCCTTCGGCGTCAGACATCCGCACACAGCTCCAGGTAGTAACGGCGCCGCAGCGGGCTGAGCGCCAGGATCTCCGGCTCGCTCCAGCCGTAGGAGGTGGCGAGCAGATGGACGTCGAGCAGCAGGTCCCGGGCCCAGGCGTCCAGTTCGGTCCACAGATAGGAGGCGATGTCGAGTTCGGCCCGGGTGGCCTCGCCGCACCCAGGGCAGGCGACGTTGAGCGTCACGTCCGCCCCGGGGTCGGCGGCCTCGACGGCCTCGGCGATCCGGCGCTGGACCGGGACGGGCAGGTCACCGGCGGCCACGGCCGCCCCGTCGCGCACCGCCGAGACCAGGCACCGAGCGAGCAGGGCCCTGCGCGGGTCGGCCGCCCGGGCCGCCGCTGTCAGGTCGGCGACCCCGGGCAGCCGGAACTCGACGTCCCAGCCGTCCTGCCGCACTCGCACGACGGACCCGGCGGACGAGTCGCCCCCGTCCACCGCACCTCCCTGCCGGTCGACCGGACCGCCCCGCCCGCCCAGCGACCGAGCGAACTCCCCGGCGTCCAGGTCGAACTCCATGTCCTCCCCGCACGCCGAGCACGCCAGCTGTACCTGCATCCGCTCCCCGAACAGGGCCCGGCGCAGCGCGAACAGGTCGGCCTCGCGCTCCCCCACCGGCAGTACCGGCAGGCTCGCGGCGTCGGCGTCCGGGCGGGCCGTGCGGTGCAGCAGCAGGGCGCGCCCGTTCGGTGCCTCGGCGAGGCCCGCCTCCCAGGTGGCCAGCAGCTCGGCCGCCCCGGTGATCGCCATGTTCTCCCCCCGCTTCCTCAACTGGCCCTATGTCAGGCTGGGTTGAGGAACGACGGCTCCTGCGGCTCGGGCACCTCGTAGTCCCGCTCCCAGCCCTCGCACTCGAGCTTCAGCGACTGGATGGCCACCGCGTTGGCGTTGGCGTCCAACTCGCCGAGGACCTGGTACTCGCTGGGCCAGGTCCGGTAGAGCTTGTGGGAGACGGCGACCTGGCCGGCCTCATTGAGGACCTGGATGACTATGTCCTTGCGGAAGTCGGCGAGGGACACCTCGGAGCCGAGGCCCGCGCCGACCTGCCAGACCTTGTTGGCCCAGCGGTCGAACTCGGGGTCGTGGGTGACCCCGCGCTCCAGGGTGATGCCCTCGAACTCGGAGCGGCCCGGCGACTTGCGGGGAGACGACGGGTCGCCTCCGTGCCGGTGCTTGACGACTTCCGTCGTCCGCTTCAGGGGACTGATCTTGCTGATGCCGGCGACCGTACGCCCGTCCCACAGGACCAGGAACTTGAAGTTCTTGTACGGGTCGAAGCGATGCGCGTTGACCGTGAACTCAGCCATCGGATTCCTTCAGTTCTCCACGATTCCCGCGCCTAGAGCGCGAACTGCCCGGACGTCTGCTGGATTTTGACGATCACGAACTCCGCCGGCCGGACCGGTGCGATGCCGACGAGCACGTTGACGATGCCGTTCTCGATGTCCTCGGCGGTCGTGGTGTCGCTGTCGCACTTGACGAAGTAGGCGTCGCGGGGCGTGCCGCCCTTGAAGGCGCCCTGGCGGAAGAGGGTGTGCAGGTACGAGGAGGCGGCGAGCCGTATCTGCTGCCACAGATTCTCGTCGTTGGGCTCGAACACCACCCACTGGAGGCCTCGCTGAAGGCTCTCCTCGACGTGCAGGGCGAGCCGCCGCACCGGCACGTACTTCCACTCGCTGTCGAGGGCGTCGGAGCCCTCCAGCGTGCGCGCTCCCCAGACCACCGGGCCGGTCACCGGGAAGGTGCGCAGGCAGTTGACGCCGAGCGGGTTGAGCAGGCCGGTCTCGCGGTCGGTCAGGTTGACCGTGAGCGAGTGCACGCCCGCGAGCCGCGCCTCGGTGCCGGCCGGGGCCTTCCACACGCCGCGCTCGGCGTCCGTACGGGCGATGACGCCCGCGACCGCGCCGGACGGCGGGAAGGAGCGCAGCCGGCCCGTGAGCGGGTCGGTGAGCTGGAGGTGCGGGAAGTACAGGCCCGCGTGGTTGCCGCGCACGGCGTCGAAGGCGGCGAGACCGGCGCGTGCGGTGTCGACGCTGACCCAGGTGCTCGGCGCGTCGACCAGCAGGAAGATCCGCCTCTCCTGGCACAGCCGCTGGGCGGCCGAGACGACGGTGACGGCGTCCTCCGTCTTCTCGTAGGCCGCGAGTTCGGGCAGCACGAGGAGGTTGACGTCGGCGACGCCGCGCAGCGCCTGGATGCCGGTCTTGTCGCCCTCGCTGCCGATGAGGTCGCGCGGGCCGGGCGCCTCGCCGTCCTGGCCGCCCTCCAGCGGGAAGACGGGCGGATTGACCGAGGCCTCCAGGCCCAGGTCGTTGGCGCACTCACCGAGGAAGCGGACGACGTCCTCGGGGTCGGTGGAGCCCGCGACGACCTGGACGCGCCGGCCAAAGGCGGTGACCTCGGCGCCCGCGAAGGCGTGCTTGCCGGGCGCGTCGGGCAGGGCGCGCAGCTTGCGCTCCAGCAGCAGCGCCAGCTCGGCGACGGAGTGCGGGGCCTCGCCGTCGCAGTCGGGGTCGTAGAGCGTGAACTCCCGCTCGACGTCGCCGATCTTGACGGTGAGGTCCATGGCAAGGTCGGGCAGTTCGTTCCCGAACGGCTTGGAGACGGTGCCGGACGGGTCGGGGCGGCCCTCCCCGACGACCTCGACGCGGATCAGCCGGGAGCCGGCGTTGACGACGGTCTGCACGTACCGCCCGTGGGACGGGTCGGTGGACAGGCCGGTGAAGGTCTCGCGGGCCTCGCCCTTGGCGTCGTGGACGCGCAGGTTGAAGGTCTCGTCGGGGCAGGGCGTGTCGTAGTCGACGGCGACGCGCAGACCGTTGCCCCACACGCCGGGCTCCTTGGCGTGCACCTTGAGGACGTCGCACTCGCTGTGGCCCTCGGTGGACTCCAGCGTGACGCAGGCGGCCTTGCCGCTGCCGGCCTTGGCGACGCGGACGATCACGGCGACGGTGCCGCCGTTACCGAAGAACTGGTGAACGGCGTAGCCGACAGCGCTCTGGGAGCTCAACCCCCCGAAGCGGCGCTCGAACTCGGTGAAGCTGGTGACGCGGACCGGCTCGTTGAGCGGACCGCGGCGGGTGTGGCCCACGAAGGCGGTCACCGAAGTGGTCAGGGTCGAGATGGTGCGGGTGCTGCTGGGAAGCTCTTCGACGTAGACACCGGGATACGTCGGCTTGGCGGCGCTCACTGCACTCATCGGCATTCCCCCTCCTATCCCTGTATCGGGCACCGGATGAATGCACCAAGAGAGGTGAGGGAGAGACGTTCCGGCCGTGCGCGAGGACTCGGTCCCCGCCCGTCGGCGGTGGACACGCGCGCACCTCATCAGTTCCCCCGTCAGTACCCGTGCGGTTCGGTCGCACGGGTCAAGCAGCGCGCTTGTGACTCCTGATGCTCAAGTGCTCAACCCACCTTGCTGAGTTCGAAGTTGACCGAACAAGACGGGTTCTGGCCAGCACAATAGGAGGTTTTGTGAAGGCAAAATTCCGCGATCCGCACATCCCGCCCGCGCGCCCTCGCGGACTGGCCCACACCTCCTGCACAGCGGCGGTGATCGCCGGGCGGAGGGCACACCTGGACGACCCCGCATTTCCGGCACCGGCGCCACATCCGCCCGGCGCGCCCCCCAGGTCCTCCCCCGGTCGTCCATCCCTCGATGGCCGGTTTCAGCGGGGCGGCATGGAGGCGCACGAAGTTGATCGATGCCTTACGGGATCCACCTCCGAGTGCCCCCTTTCGACCGGGACATGCCCGACCCAAACGCCAGACCGCGCCACCCCTTCCGGGGCGTAGAAATATCTACGAGCATGGCCAGTGCCGGATCGGCACGCGGAGCCCGAGGCCCCGCGGGTCACCGGCCCGTGACCAGCGTGCGCCCGTCGGGGCGCGGCCGACTGTGCCTGGGGTGGCCATGCAGAGCGTGATGTGGAAGCAAGCCGTCGAGTGGCTCGCCGCGGCCGCCAGGGACCCCCAGGAGTGCAAGCGGGAATGGGACTACGGCACGGGGACGGCGCTCGTGGAGGCGGGGCGGTACTGGGACGTGCTCAGCGTCCCCGACCGGCTCGGCCTGCTCGCCCTGGACTATCTGTGGCGCGACCCCCTGAAGGTGCCCGGACCCACCCTGGTGGACTGCGCGGCACGCAGAGTCGGCTTCTTCCTGCCACCCGACCCCGACAGCGAGTGGATCGGTTCCGGTGTCCGGCACGTCGGCCGGGGCTCCTGGGTCGCCGTGCCGCCGCCGTACCGGCCCGCCGGGCGTCTGGAGTGGCTGGTCCCACCGGACGGCACGGGCAGCCTGCACGCCCCGGGCACGCTGGAGTCGGCCCTGCGGGAGGCCACCGAGGCCCTCGCCGTTCTGGCGCCGGTCAGCGCGGAGCACGCGGTGGCCGACTGCTGGTGAGGCGAGTGCCGTCGGGGGCGGCCGTCCCCGGGTGCCGGCCGGCGGTCCATGTGGTGAGGGCGGCCCAGGTCTCGCTCGCGGACGGGGCCGCGAAGGAGACCCACTGGCCGTCCCGGTGCCCCGGGATCGCGTGGCCCCTGGCCTGCCACTCGGCGACGAGCGCCGCGTAGATGGGCGGATGACCCCCGTATCCGCTGGTGAGTTCGGCATACGACCGGGGAGCGGCGTCGTTCCCGAGAGGGCGCCGCGCCGTCTCAGTGCTGTCCATGCCAGGGCAACGCGCCGCGGCGCGCCGGTGATACGCGGGCCGGCCCCGTCCGTCGGGTCGAGTGAACCCGTCACCCGTACGGCGGCACGCGGACACCGGACAAACATCCGGTCGGGCGGTCGCCCGTTCCGGCCGGGTCGTTCCCGGGCCGGTCGGTCGCAAACACGGCCGCCCGGATGATCGACAACGCTCGGCAACGCGCTCACTCCCAGCGAGGGCGTCCGCACAGCTCGCATTCCGACGCTCTCCTCGACCCGGCCGTACGCGTCCGGTAACACTGACCTCAGACCGAGGACCCTGTCGGCACCGCGCCCGCAGCCGGTCCTCCCGGTACGACGGCAGGGAGAGGCCATGTCACAGCGCCCTGACCTCCGGCAGCGCAGGGCCGTGCTGGAGCACGAGTGGTCCCGCTGGGTGCCGCGGCTGAGCGTCGCGGGCGCGCGGCCGGGCGGGAGCGCGGCGTTGCGCCACGAGGTGACCGAGTCCTGGGCGCGTTCGCTGAGCAGCGTGGACCCCGGGCGGGACAGCGCCCCGGTCACCGACGGCGGCCCGGTGCACCAGCGCTGGACGTCCTCCCCGCTGTACCGGCCGGTCTCGGACCTCGCCGGGGAACTGCGCAGCATCGCCGAGGACGCCGGGTTCGTCACCGCGGTCACCGACGAGTCCGGCACCATCCTGTGGACCTGCGGCGGCCCGACCATGCGCCGCCGGGCCGAGCGCGTCAACTTCGCGCCGGGCGGCCGGTGGGACGAGCAGGCCATGGGCACCAACGCCCTGTCCCTCGCCCTGCGCACCGGCCGCCCCAGCTCCGTCTTCTCGGCCGAGCACCTGGTGTCGGCCCTGCACGGCTGGGTCTGCTACTGCGCCCCGGTCCACGGCCCGGACGGGCGCGTCCTCGGCGTACTGGACCTGTCGACCACCTGGGACCGTTCGCACCCCCTGGCCATGTCCACCGTACGCACGCTGGTGTCCACCATCGAGGCCCGTCTCACCACCGAACAGCCCCGCTCGGGACAGGTGCGGCTCACCTGCCTGGGTACCGAACAGGCAGCACTGGACGGCCGGCCACTCCCCCTGCGCCCCCGCCAGGTGGAGATCCTCACCCTGCTCGCGCTCGAACCCGGCGGCTTCTCCCCGGAGCGGCTGCGCGCCGCCCTGTACGGCGACCGGCCGGTCACCGCGTCCACCTTCAAGGCGGAGATCTCCCACCTGCGCCGCGCCCTCGGCGGCGGCATCTCCCCCCGCCGCTACGCCCTGACGATCCCGGTCTCCTGCGACGCCGCCGACGTCCTGCGCGCACTGGAGCAGGGCGACACCGACACCGCCCTGCGCCTCTACGGCGGCCCGCTGCTCCCCCGCTCCGAGGCACCCGGCGTCGAGGAGTGGCGCACCCGCCTCGAAGTGGCCGTACGCGAGGCCGTACTGGCGAGCACCCGCCCGGAACACGCCCTGCGCTACGGCGAACGGGCCCCGTACGACGCGGAGATCCACGAACACGCGCTGCACCTGCTCGGCCCGGACGACACCCGCCGGGCGATCGCGCGGGGCCGCCTGATCACGGCCCGGCGCGACTGACGGCATGTCACGGCGCCAACCTCGCGCCAACCTGCCGGGAGCACAGTGGGATCGTCACGACGGCGTGAACTGTAGCCCGCCCGTCAACTCACCGAGGAGAGCCGCCATGGTGTACGCGCAGCCCGGAACGGACGGCAGCATCGTCACGTTCGCCCGCCGCTACGACAACTTCATCGGCGGTGACTGGGTCTCCCCCGTCGAGGGCCGCTACTTCGAGAACCCGACCCCCGTGACCGGCAAGGTCTTCTGCGAGGTCGCCCGCTCCTCCGCGGCCGACGTCGACCTCGCCCTGGACGCCGCGCACCGGGCGGCCGGCCAGTGGGGCCGCACGTCCCCCGCGGAACGCGCGCGTGTCCTCAACAGGATCGCGGACCGCGTCGAGGAACACCTGGAACAGATCGCGGTCGCCGAGACCTGGGAGAACGGCAAGCCGGTCCGCGAGACGCTGGCCGCCGACATCCCGCTGGCCGTGGACCACTTCCGGTACTTCGCCGGTGTCGTCCGCGCGCAGGAGGGCAGCATCGCGGAGCTCGACGCCGACACCGTCGCGTACCACTTCCACGAACCGCTGGGTGTGGTCGGCCAGATCATCCCGTGGAACTTCCCGATCCTCATGGCCACCTGGAAGCTGGCCCCCGCGCTGGCCGCCGGCAACTGCGTGGTCATCAAACCGGCCGAGCAGACCCCGGTCAGTCTCCTGTACGTCATCGAGCTGATCGCCGATCTGCTCCCGCCGGGCGTGGTCAACGTGGTCAACGGCTTCGGCGTGGAGGCGGGCAAGCCCCTGGCCTCCAGCCCGCGCGTGGCGAAGGTGGCGTTCACGGGCGAGACGACGACCGGCCGCCTGATCATGCAGTACGCGAGCGAGAACATCATCCCCGTCACGCTGGAACTGGGCGGCAAGAGCCCGAACATCTTCCTGCCCGACGTGATGGCCGCCGACGACGACTTCCTGGACAAGGCGGTCGAGGGCTTCGTGATGTTCGCCCTCAACCAGGGCGAGGTGTGCACGTGCCCGTCCCGAGCCCTGATCCCCTCCTCGATCTACGACGACTTCATGGCCCGCTGCGTCGAGCGCACCCGGGCCATCGTCGGCGGCGACCCGCTGGACCCGGACACCATGATCGGCGCGCAGGCGAGCAACGACCAGTACGAGAAAATCCTCTCCTACCTCGACATCGGCAGGAAGGAAGGCGCCGAACTGGTCACGGGCGGCAAGCCCCGCGCGGTCCCCGGCCTCGATGGCGGCTACTACATCGAGCCGACGATCTTCCGCGGCACCAACGACATGCGGATCTTCCAGGAGGAGATCTTCGGCCCGGTGGTCTCGGTGACGACGTACGACTCCGTCGACGAGGCCCTGAAGATCGCCAACGACACGCTGTACGGCCTGGGCGCGGGCGTCTGGACCCGCGACGGCAACACCGCCTACCGCCTGGGCCGCGAGATCAAGGCGGGCCGGGTGTGGACCAACTGCTACCACGCGTACCCGGCACACGCGGCGTTCGGCGGCTACAAGAAGTCCGGCATCGGGCGCGAGACGCACAAGATGATGCTCGACCACTACCAGCAGACGAAGAACTTGCTGGTGAGCTACTCACCGAAGAAGCTGGGCTTCTTCTAGGCGCCGAGAAGGGCGCCTGACCTGGGCGGATGCCCGTCAGGCGCCCTTTTGTCCGGCCCTTGGTCCCCAGCAGTCTGAGCCGGATCTGCCGCACGCCGTACTTGAGCTCGACCGTCGTGGACGTGCGCGTGTTCACTGCCGCTCTCCCTCACCTCCTGCTCTTCACACGACGGGAGCCGCGCGCGGAACGTTCACTGCTCGGCCTGGAGTCACATGGGCGACAGCATGGGCGGGCGCAAGGCCACCGGGTGGGGACTGTCACGCGGTGGGGACGGGCTGCCCACCGACGCGGTCCCGGAGCTGAGTCGTCCTACGGCCTCTGCGGTCGGCACATACAAGCACCAACCGGAACAGGCCGTGCCAGCAGGGCATCTCAGGCTCGTGGACGACTGCTGGGCGCCAGCCATGGCTCGCCCGTCGGCGCACAACCGTGAACAGCCGTCCGGCGCGTAAGTCGCGCCGGAGAAATTCGGCTTCGTTAAGGTGCAAGACGATCGCGAGGACTCTCGGCCAGGGCGATGTCCTGACCCTGCGCAGTATTTACCAGGCAGTCCCCATGGGAGGCGTCGATGAGATGGTCCGGGAGCTCCGCGGGTCTGCCGCTGCTGATGGCGGCCATGGCCGTGGCGGCTACGGCGTGCACGACGAGCAACACCAGTGACGGCGACGGGTCGGCGTCCTGCGCCTACCGGATCCTGCATCAAAACCGGACATACGAGGACGTCACAAACGTAACGTTCACGGTCGGCGGGAAGCTGGGCACCGCCACCCAGCCCGCGTGCGACGACACAGGCGGCCAGGAAGAGACCCTGCCGGCGGACACGATGACGGCCTACGAGGTGAACGGCGTCCCACCCGAGGTGGCCATCGCGGTCGGCGACACGCCTGCGGACGCGCGGCTCGTTGCCGTCTACTCGCACAAGGAACTGCCGCCCGAGGTGCAGAAACTGATCGACGGATCCTGACGCCGGTGCGGGCGGCGCCACCGCCCCGCACCAGCCCGGCCTGCTGCCGCGGCGCTCGAACACGGCGAAAATCACGCTGAGGGCCGTCGCCGAGTTCCCGATCTTGCAAGCGGCTCTCGAAGTGTCCAGCGCGTTCAGCACCGGTTCGTACTGCTCCAGCCCGGCCACCCACCGGCGGTCCGCCGAGGCCGTTGCGCAAGCAACATCGATCGGTCGGTTCGGTCTCGTTGTAAGTGCTCGCGACCTGGTCGATCTCCGCGACGCTGCTGGGCGGGGACGGGGCACTCAGGTCGCCGGCGGTGACCGCCCGGCAGTGCCGGGAGAGGTCCTCCAACGGCGCGGCCGGCACCCGCCCCTGCGGCGGGCGACGAGGACGGCCGCCGTCAGCGCGAGGGCGCCACCCCAAACCTCCTGTCGGCGAGGCCGTGGTGAACGGTGCGTCTCGTGGTACCGGGGTGGTGTCCGGCAGCGGGAGCGCGACGGTGAAGACCGCGCCCGGCCCTTCGCTGACCTCGATCGTGCCGCCGTGCTGCTGGGCCAGCCGGTGGACGAGGGCCAGCCCCAGCCCGCGCCGGGCGGTGCCCCGGTCGGGCCGGGTCGACCAGCCGTCCTCGAAGATCGATCCGGCGGCACCCGGCGGGATCCCCGGGCCGCTGTCCGCGACCCGCACCAGCACCCGGTCGACAGCCTCGATCAGGGAGAGCTCGACCTCGCGCCCGCCCGCCGGGGCCGCTCCGCCGGCCGCGGCGTCGATCGCGTTGTCCAGCAGGTTGCCGACGATGGTCAGCAGCCGGCGCAGATGCGGCGGGTCCTCACCGAGCGCGGAGTCGTCGCTGAGCACCACCCGTACCCCGCGTTCCGCGGCCACCGTGGTCTTGGCGACGATCAGCCCCACGAGCAGCGCGCTGCCGATGCGTTCGCGTACGGACTCCGTCAGCGCCTGTTCGGCACCGGCCGCCTCGACGGCGTACTTGAAGGCGGCGTCGTGGTCGCCGATGTCCAGCAGCCCGGCCACGGTGTGCATACGGTTGGTGAACTCGTGCTGCTGGGCACGCAGGGCGTCGGTCAGCCCGCGCACCGAGTCCAGTTCGCGCAGCAGCCCGATCAGCTCGGTGCGGTCGCGGACGGTGACCACCGCGCCCAGTTCGCGGCCGTGCAGCGCCACCGGCATCCGGTTGACCACCAGGCAGTGGTCGTCGGTCAGCACGCGGAGGTCGGTGCCGGTCAGGGTGCCGTCCAGGGCGCGGCGCAGCCGCCCGTCCGGCAGCACCTCCTCCAGTCCGCGGCCGAGCGCCGTGCCGAGGCCGAGCAGTTTGCGGGCCTCGTCGTTGACCAACGGTGATCCGGCCGTCGGGATCGAAGGCGATCACGCCCTCCCGGACGCCCGGTCGGAGGGCCTGATCGAAGTATCGAGTCGGTCAGCCGGAGGCCATTTCGTATCGATGGAGCGGTCAACAGGGCGCCAAGCAGTCGCCTCTGCCCGGCATGGTCTGCTTAGGCTCAGCTTGGCGCCGGTCCCTCGAACCGACACAGAAGCAAAAGCGGTGGGCCGTTCACCTGCACGGAGCCTTCTCACCCGCACGCACGGTCACGCCTCTTACGACCGATTTGGGCATGCGAATCTCACTGAAGGCGACAAGGATGAGCGATTACCGTAGCGAGCCTCCTTCGCACCAGGACCCTGCGGGCGGACAGCCCGGGATGACCCGAGCGGAGATGCGCAGGGCCGCCCGGACGGCGAACCGGCGCTCGTCGCGCAGGACGACGGCGAGACACGGACCGGGCGGGCGACCGGCCGCTTCTTCCCGGCGCGGGACGTCCGGGAAGCGGCGGTTGATCGACTTTCCGCGGGCGGGCAGGCGCGGTGTGCGGCGCTGGCTGCCGTCCTGGAAGCAGGTGTTGACCGTCCTCATGCTGCTCTTCGGCGGCATGGCCGGCGCGATCGGCTTCGCCTACGTGACGGTGGCCGTTCCGAGCGTCAATCCGAACACACAGCTCCAGAACAACGTGTTCTACTGGTCGGACGGTTCGCAGATGGCCAGCGTGGGCCAGGTGAATCGGCAGAACGTGAGCCTGTCGCAGGTTCCGTCCGATGTGCAGTGGGACTTCCTCGCGGCGGAGAACGCGTCCTTCTACACCGATCCGGGCGTCGACCCCCAGGGCATCCTCCGGGCGCTGTACCACATGGCGGAGGGCGGCCAGGTGCAGTCCGGGTCGACCATCACGCAGCAGTTCGTGAAGAACACCTACCTCAGCCAGGACCAGACCCTGTCACGCAAGTTCAAGGAGATCATGATCTCTTTGAAGATCGGAACAAAGCTCAGCAAGCAGCAGATTCTCCAGGGCTATCTGAACAGCAACTACTACGGCCGCGGGGCCTACGGCATCGAGGCCGCCGCCCAGGCGTACTACCACCTTCCGGTGGAGAAGCTGAACGTCAGCCAGGGAGCGTTCCTGGCGGCCACGGTGAACGAGCCGAGCGTGATGATGAACGCCGACGACCCGCAGGCCCGCCCCCAGGCCACCGCCCGCTGGAAATACGTGCTGCACCGGATGGCCGCCATCGGGAAATTGAGCCCCTCACAGGAACAGCGGTATCTGAGGGCGGGCTTCCCGGTGCCGAAACCGATGTCCCGCTCCGGCTCGCTGAGCGGGCAGGTCGGCTACCTGGTACAGACCGCCGAGCAGTACGTCGAGCAGCACTCGTCCCTCACCGAACAGCAGCTGAACCAGGGCGGTTACCAGATCCACACCACGTTCGACAGGCACCAGGTCGCCGAGCTGAGCTCCTCGGTGGCCAGGATGCGGGGGCAGCACCTGGACCCCAAGAACCGGCCGGCGGACCGGAACGTGCAGGTCGGTGCCGCCTCCGTCGACCCCACCACCGGAGCGATCGTGGCCCTGTACGGCGGTGACGGCTGGAACAAGGGCCACTACACGGACAACGCCAACAGCTCGGGCGTGCCGGTCGGTTCGACCTTCAAGCCCTTCGATCTCGCCGCCGCCCTGGACCACGGCGCGGTCCTCTCCCCCGGGCAGCCGCCGTCGCCGATCACGCCGGAGAGCAGGTTCGACGGCGACAACGGCATCGAGATCAAGAACCAGCAGGGCCAGTACCTGCCGGACGGCAGCGACCCCACCGGGCTGCTCCATCAGCAGAACGACGTCTCCACCAAGTGGGGTTACATCACCCTGCGCAAGGCGATGGAGCAGTCGGTCAACACCCCGTACGTCCAGCTGGGCGAGTACGTCGGGTACGGCAACGTGGAGAACGAGGCAATGGCGGCCGGCCTGCTGCGCAGCAGCCTCCAGTACGACACCGCCGGCTTCTACATCGGCACCTCCACCCCGTCGGCCATCCGCATGGCCGACGCCTACGGCACCTTCGCCGCGGACGGGGTCCACCACGAGCCCTACTCGGTCACCAAGGTCCTCGACGGCGGGCGGCAACTCCCGGGTTTCACCCCGCCCGCCGGCAGCCGGGCCATGCCCGCCTCGACCGCCGACACCGTCACAAGCGTGCTGCGGGACGTGGTCGAGCACGGCACCGGCACCAACGCCCTGGCCCTCGGACGACCCGCCGCGGGCAAGACCGGCACCACGGACGACTACAAGTCCGCCTGGTTCATCGGCTACACCCCGCAGCTGTCCACGGCGGTCACCATGTTCAAGGAGGGCTCCGGCAACTCGGGCCTGCGATCCATGTCCGGAGTCGGCGGCTACAGCAAGGTCTTCGGCGCGGACATGCCCACCCAGGTGTGGCTCGGCTACATGTCCGCCGCCCTCCAGGGCCAGCCCGTGAAGTCCTTCCCCCGGCACCGCCACTCGGCAAGGGAGCCGACGAGAACGGCGCTCCGTCCGCCACCCCCTCGGCATCCCCGACCGAGTCGCCCTCGAGCACCCCCTCACCCACCACACCGGCACCGTCCCCGTCCCTCACGCCGTGCAGCGACATCCCCGGCGGGTGCACCTCCCCCACCGCTCCCACACCCTCCCCCTCGCCGACCAGTCCCGGCCTGACCGGAGGTCTCTTCGGCCCGGGAGACGGCAAGCAGGGGAACGGTGGCGGGCCATCACCACACCGATGACCTGGGGCTCCGGCGCCGGCCCCTCCAGAACGTCTCAGGATGAGGTGCGCAGGCGGCGGATCCTGATCCTTACCGCTTTCACACTCAGAAGTGAAGAAACTATGACGAAACCGCAATAACCTGTGTGCGTTCAGCGACCGTTGTCGGCTTTTGCAGGTGCTTGTCGGCGCTGTGAGAGGACCCGCCCTGTCCACGTACGCCCGGGCTCCGCGACGACACCGCATTCGCCGCCGCGCCGACATGCCGCTCATAGGCGGCGTCCGCCCGCCGGTCGCCATCCTGATGGTGCTTCTGCTCTCGGTCGCCGGACTCACCGTCTACGCCCTCGGCTCCATCTCCAGCGAGCAACTGCCGCTTGCGGTGCGGGACAGCGAGCAGCAGATCGCCGCGGACGCCGCCGTGTCGGTCCGGGGCTCCATCAGCGCGGAGGCGAACACGCTGCGCCGTGCTGCCGAGGCATACACCCCGACCAGTACGACCGCGCCGGCGACGGCCCTCAAGACGGTCGTCGCCGGCCGCCGATCGGTGCACGGCGTCGCCCTGGTCGATCCGGCCACCGGTCACCTGCTGGCCGCGAGCGGCGTGACCGTGCCGCTCGCCGGGATCGGCGTGGGGAGCCTGGCCGCAGACGCGGAGCGCAGCATCGTCCCGCCGCGGCTGGTGGCCGCGGCCTCCGGCGCCCGTATCCTCTACTTCGCCCGGCTCACGGTGCCCGAGCACAGCCAGGACACCAATGCCGACCAGAGCCAGGACCAGACACAGCAGCAGACCAAGCACTGGCTGGTGGTGGTCCTCGAACCTCTGCCGACGCCCGCGGCGCACGGAGACGGCCGCGGCACCTGGCTGGTGGGGGAGACGGCACCGTCCTGGCGAGCGCTACCCGCGTGCGGGCCCTCTCCGGCGCCGACCGGACGCTCCCCCGAACCGCAGCCCGGGCCGCCGCGGTCTCCGGATGGCGGACAGACGCCTCCGGCAGCCTGCTCGGCGCCGCCGCCTCCGGCACGCGCACCGTGGCCGGCTGGGCGGTGGTCGCACCGCAGCGGACCGGCACCGGCGACACCGGCAGGGACAACACCAGCGGCCTTCACCTGACGGTCGTGACCGCGCAGTCCGTCGCGCTCACCCCCCAGTCCACCGGCTACCTGCGGATCGCCCTGCTGACGGGCGGCGCGCTCGCCGCCATCGCCGTGGTGAACTGGCTGTTGCTGGTCTTCGCCGTGCAGCGCCCGTTGCTGCGGCTGCACCTGTCCGCCGCCCGCCTCGCCCGGGGCGCCGTCGGTCGGCACCCGCTCGCCTTCGAGGACCTGTCGCGGCCCGTACCGGTTCCCGCATACGGCGAACCGCGCCGCACAGGCCGGGCGTTGGAGGCCCTGCGGCGGCAACTGCTCGGTGCGGACACGCCGGAGGAGATCCTCGCCCCACGAGGGCCGGGGACCCGGGCGCTGGTGGCCTGCTGCGCTCTGCTGGTCACCGCCTGGGCCGCCCCGATGCTCTTCGTCGTCGACCATGTGGACACCCCCGCCTCCATACCGGTGAGCGCGGTGGCCGGGCAGCAGACGCGCACCCAGTACGCGTCCGACCGGGCGCGCCAGTCGCTCGACCAGTCGTACACCGACCTGGTCGACGTCGCCGCGTCGCTGAAGGGCAAGAGCACGGCCCAGCAGCACCGGGTGCTGCGGAAGGCGCTGGCCGATCACGGCCAGTACCGCTCGCTCTACCTGCTCGACCGTGCCGGCTCCATCGTGCTGCGGGTCGGCCAGACCCCGCTCCGCACCATCGTCCACGTCCCGGGCGGCAACGGCATCACCGGTGTCAACACGTACGGGAGGATCCCGGCCATCGCCGCGTACGCGCACATCCCGGGGGCGAAGGCCGGGACGACAGCTTCCGGTGTGGTGGTCTTCGGCGAGATCGACGTGAAGGTGCTCGACGGTCTGCTCCCCGAGCCCGGCCTGGGCAGTGTGTGGCTGGCGGACAGCCACGACCGGGTACTGGCCGCCGGCGTGGGCTTCCGGGCGTTCCAGCCGCTGCCCGGCCCAGGGCTCGCGCGGCTCGCCGACCGTACCCGGACGCCCGGCACCGCCGGCACCCCGACCAGCGCGGTGCTGACCTCCTCGGGCGTCTCGCGGGCGATGTCCGTGGCCGCCGCCGCTCCACTGGCCGAGGCCGGCCCGGCCGCAGGCCTGGGCTGGCGGGTCGTCACCTCCGAGCCGGCCGCCTCGCTGCGGCTGCCGGTCTTCCGGGCCGAGCGGATGACCATGCTGGCCGGGCTGCTGGGGCTCGCGGTGGGGGCGGCCTGCCTGAGCTGGGTGCACATCGTGGTGGTACGGCCGCTGCGCGAACTGGCGCGACTCGCCGAACGGTTGGCGGGCGGCGACCGCCGCACCGTGCTGTACCCGGTGAACCACGACGAGACCGGCTCCGTCACCCGCAGTCTGGAGCTGATCAGGCAGGCGCTTGCCGACCGGGTCCGGTCGGGGACGGCAATCCCTGCCGCACCCCGCGCGGAAGCCTCGTCCGCCGGTCACGGCCGAGTACACACCACAGCAGTGAACACGAAGGCGGACTGAGGTGCTCTTCCTCTACACCATGTTGCTGCTGAGCAGCGCCATGCTGCTGACAGCCGGTGTCATCGAGCAGCGGCGGCACTACGCGGCGCTGGATCAGATCCCGGTGCGGGTCCTGGTGAACGGCATCCGCGGCAAGTCCTCCATCACCCGGCTGTGCGCAGGGGCGTTGCGCGGAAGCGGGCTGGTGACGGTGGCCAAGACCACCGGCACGGCCGCCCGTTTCATCCACCCGGACGCCACCGAGGAGCCCGTCTACCGAAAGTTCGGGCTGCCCAACATCGTGGAGCAGATCGGCATTGTGCGGCGGGCGGCGGCGTACACGCCGGACGCGCTGGTGATCGAGTGCATGGCTGTGCTGCCCGCGCTGCAGGAGGTCAATCAGGAGAAGCTGATCCGCTCCACCATCGGCGTGCTGTGCAACGTCCGCGAGGACCACCTGGCCGAGATGGGCCCCACACTGGACGACGTCGCCCGTTCGCTGTCCCGCTCGATGCCGGTCGGCGGGGTGTGCGTCACCGCGGAGAAGGAGCGGCTGCACATCCTGCGCGAGGAGGCCGAAAGGCGGAACTGCCGCCTCGTCGCAGTGGATCCGGAGACGGTGAGCGACGCGGAGCTGCGGGGCTTCAGCTGGTTCACGTTCAAGGAGAACGTGGCCATCGCGCTGGCCGTCGCCGAACTGATGGGTGTGGAACGGGAGACGGCGCTCAGGGGCATGTGGGACGCGCCGCCGGACCCGGGCGTGCTCTCCGTGGAGCGCTACCGCACGCACGACGGCAAGCGGCTGCGGTTCGCCAACGTCTTCGCCGCCAACGACCCGGAGTCGACGCTGATGAACGTCCGTCAGCTGCTGGATCTCGGTGCGATCCGCCGCCCGCTCAACGTGGTCGTCAACTGCCGCCCGGACCGGGTGGAGCGCAACGGTCAGATGGGCGCGGTCATCCCCGACCTCGGCCCCGACGCGGTCTTCCTCATCGGCCATCCGACCAAGAGCGCCAAGGACGCCATCCCGTCCTCGTTCGCCGGCCGGGTGATCGACCTGGGCGGCGACCGCCGTGACCCGCGGGAGCTGACCGAGGCCGTTCTGGCCGAGCTCGGCCCGGCCTCCTCGCTGGTGGCGGTGGGCAACATCCACGGTCAGGGCGAGCTGCTGCTGGAGGTTCTCGCCGAGTTGCCGCTGGACGACTCGGACGAGCCGCTCATCCCGGCGCCGTACCACGGGCCTCTGGGCGAAGACACCCTGCGGATCGCGGTGGCCGGCCCGCCCGAGCCCGAGCCCTTCAGCTGGGTGGCACCGCTGGAGACCCCGGCGCACGGCATCCACATACCCGGCCGCCGTGGACGGCCCCGCCACAACGCGCACCGGAACGCCCACCGGTCCGAACCGAGGCCGGACGGCTCCCCGGCCCAGCCGATGAGGAACCAGCCGTGATATCCGCCAACCTCACACCGCAGGTCGCCGCGCTGGGAATCGCGCTGGGCCTGGTCTTCTCTCTCGTGTGCTACCTGACCACCAACCTCTCGCCCGGCGGGATGATCACCCCCGGCTGGGTGGCGCTGACACTGGTCACCCATGTGCAGCTGGCGGCGATGATGGTCGGCGTGGCCGCGCTCACCTACGGCGCGACCCGACTGCTTCAGCGCAACGTGATCCTCTATGGCAAGCGGCTGTTCGCCGCGGTGGTCGTGTGCGCAGTGGTCATGCAGACCACCGTGATGCTTGCGCTCAACCATCAGTTCCCGCTGCTGTACACCTCGCAGACGCTGGGCTTCATCGTGCCCGGCCTGATCGCGTACCAGCTCGTCCGCCAGCCGTTCGGGGCGACCGTGCTCTCCACCACGGCCGTCACCCTGGCCACCTACGTGATCATCTCCGCCGGGCTGCTGCTCGGCGCTGTGCCCACCACCTGACCCACCGCCTCGCACGCCTCAGGAGGACGAGATGTATCCCGACTCCAGGTCCGGTCACGGCAAGGACGGCGGACTGACCCGCCGCCAGGTCCTCGGTTCCCTCGTCGGCCTCGCTGTGGCGGGCGCGGGCGGCGCATACGCCTGGCAGCGCCTCGAACACCGCCCCGGCGCGAACATCCCCACGGTGGACGGCTCCGTGCCCCAGGCAAGGCCTGTGGGCGGCCACCGGTTCGAGCGGCTCGGCAACCCGGCCCGCACCGTGGTACGGGACGCCGACGGCAGCGTGGTGGCGACGTTCACCGACGGGGCCCGCACGGCCGTGCTCACCGGTCCGTCCCGCACCTTCGGCGAACCCCGCACCACCACGGCCACCGTCACCACGGACGCCTGGGTGCGAGTCCTGCCCAGTCAGTGGCGGCAGGGCAGGGAGGAGAGCTCCTGGTTCAAGCGGTGGTTCCCCGAGGCGCTGCGCGACACCAGCCCGGACGTCTTCGCGGTCGCGTTCCAGTACAGCAGCGCCGGGGCACCGGACAAGCACAACCCCGCCGGTGTGCGCTACGCCGGCACGGCCCACTTCGGGCCGCGCAATCCAGGTGTCGGTTCCTCGCTGGACTTCGGATACCACGACGAGCGGTCCGACTTCTACGACTACCTCGGCATTCCGTGGACCTTCCCGGACGGCAGCCGCGTCGAGCCGGAGAAGGCCCGCTACGGCGACGTCGACTGCTCCGGCTTCCAGCGCCTGGTGTGGGGCTACCGGATGGGCATACCCATGCACAACACCAACACCGCGGGCGTCGGCCTGCCCCGCCGCGCCTACGCCATCGCCGCCTACGGCCCCGGAAATCTGCTCATCCCCGACAAGGGCCGGCAGCCCATCGACCTCGGCGTGCTGCAACCCGGCGATCTGGTCTTCTTCGCCATCATCAAGAACGAGCCGAACGTCATCGACCACTGCGGGATGTACCTGGGCCTCGACAACGCGGGCCGCCCCCGCTTCTACTCGAGCCGCTCCGCCGCCAACGGCCCCACCATGGGTGACCTCGCGGGCCACGCCCTGCTCGACGGCACCGACTTCTACGCCCGCGGCTTCCGCGCCGCCCGCCGCCTGTAGCGGTGCCTACCGCCCCGATCCCAACCAGCACCGCACGAAGGACGACCCCGTCTCATGGCCACCGCTCCCCGTGCCCGGGAAACCGGCGCGCACCGCCGCAGGGCCGACCGCTCCCGCCGCAGCGACGCCCTCGACGCGGGGCGGAACACCCCCGCGCGCTGGGAGCGCGCGAGCCTGCTCGGCGTCCTCGCCGCCGCAGCGCTGCTCTACGGCTGGGGCCTGAACCACGCCGCCGTGCACCCCTACTACGGTGCGGCCATCCGCTCCATGGCCACCAGCCGGCGGGCGTTCCTCTTCGGCGGGCTGGACCCCAGCGGCACGATCAGCATCGACAAGACACCCGGCGGCTTCTGGCCCGACGCGGCCTCGGTGTGGCTCTTCGGCCCGCACACCTGGGCGGTGGCGCTGCCGCACGTGCTGGAGGGCGTGCTCACCATCTACGTGCTGCACCGGACGGTGCGCGCCTGGGCCGGGCCGCTGGCCGCCTTGATCGCGGCTCTGGCGCTCACCGCCACTCCCGTGACGGCGGCGCTCGACCGGGCCACCATCCCGGACGAGCTGCTCACCCTGCTGCTGGTGCTGGCCGCCGGGGCGCTCCTGACGGCGGCGCGCAGCGGACGGTTGCTGCCGCTGCTGGCTTGCGGCATGTGGGTCGGCCTGGCCTTCCAGGCGAAGATGATGCAGGCCTGGCTGCCACTGCCGGTCTTCGTGGCGGTTTACCTGCTGGCGGCCCCGGGCGGGGCGTTGCGTCGCGTCGGGCGGGCGGTCCTGCTGGGCGCCACCGCGCTGACGGTCTCCTCTTCGTGGCTGCTGCTGGTGCTGGCGACGCGCCCGGCCGACCGCCCCTACCTGGACGGCACCACCAACAACAGCCCCTTCACTCTGGTCTTCGGCTACAACGGCATCAGCCGCTTCGGCGGTGACGCCGGCGCGCTGGGAGCGGTGGCGGGCACGTCCGCCAGCCGCACCACGGGCAACACCGGGTGGGGGATGCTGGTCAACCACACCGTCGGCCCTCAGATCGCCTGGCTCCTGCCGCTGGCCGTGCTGGCGGCGCTGCTGGGGGTGCTGTGGCGGGCCGGGCAGCCGCGCGGCGACCTGGCGCGGGCCGGTTTCCTGCTCTGGGGCGGATGGCTGGCCCTGCACGTGGCCGTCTTCAGCACCTCCAACGGAAACCACGCTTACTACACCGCCGTCATCGCCCCCGCGCTCGCCGCGCTGAGCGGCGGCGGCCTGGCCACCTTCTGGCGGGAGTACCGGGCACCTCAGGCCGCCTGGCATCGCGCGGTACTGCCCGCGGCGATCGCGCTGACCTCGGGCTGGGCCCTACTGCAGGACGCACACACCCTCTTCGCCGCCCGGCTGCTGCCCGTGGTGGTGATGCTCGCCGTGTGCAGCGTAGCCGCGCTGTGCCAGCGCGGGCCGCGCACGGGTTCCCGGCAGCGGGCCTGGGCACTGGCCACCGGCGTCGCCGCCGTGCTCGTCCTCCCCACGGCCTGGGCGGTGTCCAGCACCGACCCGCTCTACGCAGGAGCCGCCACCTCCCCCCTGGCCGGCCCGGTCGGCGGCAACTACGCCGGCCTGCACGGCCACGAGCCCGCCTTCAGCACCGGGCTTTCCACACCGAGCGCCCGCGACAAGGCCCTCCTCGCCTATCTGACGGCCCATCGGAGCGGCGAGAAGTACCTGCTGGCCACCCAGGCCGCGTACACCGCCGAGCCGCTGCTGCGAGCCGCTTCCGATCCGCTGCTGGTCATGGGCGGTTTCACCGGGCTGACACCCTTCCCGAACGCGGCGCGGCTGAGCACGCTGGTGGGCGAGCACCAGGTCCGCTACGCCATGCTGACGACCCAGCGTCCGAGCACCCCGGCGACCACCTGGGTCAAGGGCCACTGCTCACGCGTGTCCCCACGCGCATACCAAGAGCGCCGGACGGACGGGAGTTTCACCCTCTACGACTGCCGTCCGACGGCCGGCTGACCGGCGCGGTGTTCACGCCGGGCATACCTGCGCAGGAGCAGTCGTCTGGCCGGGCGTTCCACGCCCTCGTACAAGGCCCAGGACAACCCCAGCGCCACGGTGAACGCGACGACGGTGGTGGTCAGCGCCGGCAGCACGCCGAAGTGCGGAGAGGTGCCGAGCAGGTCGGTGCCGATCCGCAGCACCAGGAGATGGATCATGTAGAAGGCGAAGGAGAGTTCGCCCAGCCTCACCAGCCTTCGGTGCCGCCACACCGAGGGAAGGCCACGTAGGTCGGCGACGGCCGCCGCCGGGATGAGCAGGGCGAAGCCGATGAGGGTGCAGGTGGTGGCCGGGTATCCGGCGGGGACGTGGGGGACGAGGAAGTAGCCGGTGATCGCCAGAGCGAGTGAGGCCTGCGGGCTGGGCCCGCGCCACTGGCCGAGACCGACGATGCGGGCGACAGCGGCACCGAGGACGAACTCGGGGAGCCGGGCCGCGGGGAAGGAGTAGAGCGGCTGGCCCAGCCAGTGGTGCGCGTCCGACCAGGCCAGCACCAGCACCGCCAGCACCGAAACCCCGGCCAGGACGGCCGATCCCCGGGCTCCCAGGCGGCGCAGCCAGAGAGCCAGCAGCGGAAAGACGGCATAGAAAAATGCCTCGCAGGCAAGCGACCAGCTGACGGGGTCCAGCGTCTGCCACCAGGGGCGCCACCAGGAATGCAACAGGAGCACATTGGCCAGTGCCTGATGCAGGGTGGGCTTCGTCTGATGGGCCAGGGTGAGGCTCATGAGCAGCGCGATCGCGGCGGTGACGAGGTGGACCGGATAGATCCGGGCGATACGCCGCCACCAGAACGCCGGTGCTCGGTCGCCCGGCCGTGCGGACCACATCAGGACGAAGCCGGAGAGGATGAAGAAGAACGACACCCCGGTGGCCCCGGCCCCGAACCCCCACGTCGCGATACGCCCGCCGGTACCCCCGAAATATCCGAAGTTGCGCACATGCAGCCCGAAGACCAGCAACGCCGCCATCCATCGCAGTCCCGTGAGCGACGGCAGTGAAGGCGCCGGAGTTGTGGAAGCGGCCTCGACTGCGGTCGCTGCGGCGGGCGGCGTCCGGGTTGCCCCGGCCGCCGCCATCACGTCACCCGCCGAGTGTTGTACATGTGCGGCATGCGCGTGAGCCTTGCCCGATCGTCGCCTTTCATTCCGGGCTCGTGGGGAGCATCACATCGGTGTGGGCCGTCCACTCGCCCTGTTCGGCAAGGGCCATTCTTTGATCATTGTTGACAGGACGAATGTGTTGGCCCGGCAGCCGCGAGGGCTAGCCTCGCCACGTCCGCACCCCCTGTACCCACCCCCCACCTGAGGTGGCGGACGCCCAAGTCCCCTTTGGCACTCAAGGAAGGACTCTGATGGCACGCACCATCAGACGGTGGCTGCTCGCGGGGGTGGGAACCCTCAGCCTCGCGGCGGCGGGCGCCGTCCCCGCGATGAGCGCGGCCCACCAGGCCGCCTATCCGCGCGTACGGCCTGCCGTGGCCGACTACACACAGGTGACCACCAGCCAGACCCCACCCACTCAGTCGCAGTGTGCCTCCGCAGGACGCCGCTGCTTCACCCCACAGGCCATCCAGGCCGCCTACAACGTGGGCCCGCTGCACTCAGCCGGGGACGACGGACGCGGTCAGACGATCGCCGTCGTCGACTCCTACGGCAGCGACACCATGGCTCACGACCTGCATGTCTTCGACCGTGCATTCGGCATCGCGCCCATGTGCGGGGAGGAGGGCGTCAGCTGCGCGTCCGGCATGCCGACCTTCAGCGAGCTTCATCTACAGGGCTCGCCCGCCACCAAAGCGCCGCCGTCCACGAGCAGCAGCCCCGGGCAGGAGGACAAGAGCGCGTGGGCACTGGAGGTGGCTCTTGACGTCGAGACCGCCCATGCCATGGCGCCCGGCGCCAACATCCTGCTGGTGACCACCCCCACCGCCGAGACCCTCGGGGTACAGGGCTTCCCCCAGATGATGGCCGCCGAGCAGTACGTCGTCGAGCATCACCTCGCCACCGTCATCTCCCAGTCGTTCGCCTCCGCGGAAGGCGCCTTCGGCAGCGCCCAGTCGCTGGAGAAACTGCGCTACGCCTTCAAGTCGGCGGCACAGAACGGCGTCACCGTTCTCGGCTCGTCGGGTGACGACGGAAGCGCCGGCTCGGCCAAGACACCGGTGGGCCAGGGCGGGTCGACGCTCTCCGGTCCCGCTGTCGAGTGGCCGGCATCCGACCCGCTGGTCACCGGAGTGGGCGGCACGAACCTGTGCACCGACCCGGGCACAACCAGCGGCAGGGTCGTCGACAACGCCTCCCCGCCGGGGGCTTGCCAGAACGCCCCCGGCCAGTCGGAGACCGGCTGGACCGGTTCCGGCGGCGGCTACAGCAGCGTCTTCGCCAAGCCGGACTACCAGTCGGGCACGCTGCCGGCCGGCAGCACGGCCATCGGCGCCATGCGTGGCGTTCCGGACATCTCCCTGCAGGCGAGCCCGTCGACGGGAGCACTGGTGTACCTGTCCCTCCCGCCCGACGGCCAGAGCGGGCTGAAGTGCGGCAGCACACCGTGCAGCACGGGCTGGTACGACATCGGCGGCACGTCACTGGCGTGTCCTCAGTGGGCGGGCCTGGTCTCCATCGCCGCCCAGATCAACCACGGTGGACTCGGACGGATCAACCCGGCTCTGTACGAGCTCGCGTCCGACCCGGCCACCTACGCGGCCGACTTCAACGACGTCACCGTGGGCAACAACACCGCCGAGACGTCGGTCCCGGGCTATGCGGCCGGCGCGGGATGGGACCCCGTCACCGGACTGGGGACGCCGGACGCGGCGAAGCTCCTGCCCGACCTCGTCAGCGCCGTGCACGGCGGCTGAACTTCCGGCCCCAGCCGGGCATCGCGCCGCCGGCGCGGCGCGATGCCCGTTGCCACCTGGATCGGCCGGACGCCCCTGGACGGTCGTTACGACCTGTGGTGGTGCGGGCATGTCACTGGAACTGTGCGAAGAACCTCCAGATCTCTGCTTTGGTCCAGGTGGCGACGCCGCTCTCGCCGGGGGAACCGTCGACCGGACCGGGTACGTGGCCTCCGTCGAACGCGGCCCACTGGACCGGGTATCCGGCACTGCAGCCCGAGTAGGTGGTGGTGATGTGCGCTCGGCTGCCCGGCGCGGGCTCGAGCGGGCTCTGGGGGGTGCAGCCGTTGTTGCTGACGAATCTGTCGCGCAGGGACCGTCCTTGCGCGATGTGGAGGACGGAGTCGCTGATGCCGTGGATCCCGAAGTAGGCGATGGGCTGGGTGCCGCCGCTGCACCCGCTGATCTGAGCGCCGGAGATGACCGCGACGGCCCTGAAGACGTTCGCCCGGCTGCATGCGAGTGCGTAGCTCATACCGCCGCCCCAGCTGAATCCCGTGGCGAAACGCTGTGCCGTGTTGACACAGAGGCCGCCCTCGATGCGCCGGATCATGTCGTCGACGAAGGTGATGTCCTCACCGCCCGAATTGGCCCAGCCGTTGGCGAGGCCCTGGGGGGCGACGAGGATCGCGCTGTTGTGGGACTGTTCCTGTTGGCCGTAGTAGGACCAGGCGCTCCCGCTCGTGCCGCCCGAGGCGACCTCGCCGGCGGTTCCGCCCCGCCAGTGGAACGCGAAGATCAGCCGGTAGCGGTGGCTGTTGTCGTAGTTGGCGGGAACCCTGAGGATGAAGCTGCGGCTCTTGCCGCCGCTCTGAATCGTGTGCGTACCGCTCGCCAGAGTCGGGGCGCTGCCGCATCCGCCGCCGCCACCGGACGACAGCTTGATCATCTGCCATTGCTGGTTGGCGCCGCCCCAGTCGGAGTACTGAACGACGTTGCCGCCGTCGACGGTGGAGGCGCCCTGCACCTCAACCGCCTTGCTGCTGGTGCGATTGATCAGCCGGACGTGGCCCGCGTCGGAGTCGGCCAGGCGGAACTGCTGGTTGGCCCCGTTGTAATCGGCCCACTGCTGGATCGCCGCACCGTCTGCGGTCGAGGCGCCGGCCACGTCGAGAACCTTGCCCGAATGCCGGGCCTTGAGGCGGTAGAAACCGCCGCCGGAGTCCACGAACTGCCACTGCTGGTTGGCTCCGTCGTTGCGCGTCCACTGGCTGACCCGCGCGCCGTCGGCGGTGGACGCGCCAGAGAGGCCCAGCGCCTTGCCGCTGTTGCGATTGACCAGGACATACCAGGCATTGGTGTCCACCGTCGCCGCCTCGGCGGGCGCCGGATTCACCGCGGCGAGCATGCCGATCGCGAGGGTCGCCGCCACCACGGCGGCTACCCGGGACCACCAGCGATGTCTGCATGGAGGGGCGGAGGAAGCCGCACCGTAGGTCTTCATCGACTCACCCCTTCGTCTGCGGCGGGTCCCATCAGGTGCGGGTCCAGCGTTGGTTGCTGCCGTTCGAGCAGGAGTAGAGCTGGATCAGGGTGCCGTTGGCGGTGCCGCCCGCGACGGCGTCGAGGCAGAGGCCGGACTGGACGCCGACGATGGATCCGTCGGAGTTGAGGCGCCATTTCTGGTTGTCGCCGCCCCAGCAGCTGTAGATCTGGACTTTGGTGCCGTTGCCGGTGCCGGCGGCGTCCAGGCACTTGTTGCCGTAGACCCTGAGCTCGCCGGCGGCGGTGTACGTCCACTGCTGGTTCGTGCCGTTGTGGCAGTCCCACAGGTGGAGCTGGGTGCCGTCGGTGGTACTGGTGCCGGGCACGTCCAGGCAGCGGCCCGAACCGACGCCCCTGATCGGTCCGGAACCCGAAGGGGGCGTAGTGGAACCGCCGTTGAGTGCGTTGAGGACGGCGGTGTAGGCGGGCTTCTTGCTGCCGTCGCCGTTGAACAGCAGCGGCGTGTGCTCCGGTCGCCAGGAGTCGGTGTCGCGCACACCCCAGACGGTGATGCCGAGGCAGCGCGGGACGGCCAGACAGTCGTTGATCACACTGGCGTAGATCGTTGCCGGGGCGCCCTGGATGTCGAGTTCGGTGATGGCCACGTCGACGCCGAGGGCGGCGAAGTTCTGCAGGGTGGTGCGGAAGTTGCTGTTGTAGGGGCTGCCGCTGTTGAAGTGCGACTGAAAGCCGACACAGTCGATCGGCACGCCGCGCTGCTTGAAGTCCCGGACCATGGCGTACATGGCCTGGGTTTTGGCCCAGGTCCAGTTCTCGACGTTGTAGTCGTTGTAGCAGAGCTTGGCGGCCGGGTCGGCGGCGCGCGCGGTGCGGAAGGCGACCTCGATCCAGTCGTTGCCGGTGCGCTGCAGGTTGGAATCGCGCCGGGCTCCCGAACTGCCGTCGGCGAAGGCCTCGTTCACGACGTCCCACTGGGCGATCTTGCCCTTGTAGTGGGCCATCACGCCCTTGATGTGGTCGATCATCGCCTGGCGCAGCGTGCTGCCGCTGAGGCTCTGCATCCAGCCGGGCTGCTGGGAGTGCCAGGCGAGGGTGTGGCCGCGCACCTGCTTGCCGTTCTGCACCGCCCAGTTGTAGACGCGGTCACCGGCGGTGAAGTTGAACTGGCCCCGCTGCGGTTCGGTAGCGTCGATCTTCATCTCGTTCTCGGCCGTCACCGAGTTGAACTCACGACCCGCGATCGTCGTGTACGCCGAGTCGCCCAGCCTGCCCGAGGCGATGGCGGTGCCGAAGTAGCGGCCGCTCTGCGCCGCCGCGGCGCCGAGCGTGTTCTCGGCTGCGTGTGCGGTCGGCGGCGCGACCAGTGCGGCGACCACACCGAGAACGCCGACGACCAGCGCCAACAGCAGGCCGCGGATCTTCCGGCGGACAACGAGTCTGGGAAGGGCATACGAGCCCATGACTGTGCCTCCAATGCAGAAATCACGGAAGGACTGAAGCGCAGGGGAAGTGGCGCCTGTCGTGCAGCACAGATTGCTCAGGGCCGACGAGGTTCGATGTCTCGAACTACGGCCGGTTTCTCAGACCGGATGATTGAGGGACTGACGATGCATCGTCAATACTCCTCACAGAAGAAGTTTCGATTTCTAGCCCGAAACATTCGAGGCCGAGCGAGGCGCTGTTTGTAGACAGATCAGCGACAGGCCTTGACCAGAGGGCCCCCCATTCCTAGCTTGTGGCGTCAAAGATTCCGGGAATTCTTCGAAACGTTTCGAGATGGTTCCTCGAGGTCCCCCTCACCCGCCGCCCCCAAAGGAGTGCCCCCTGATGCGTCTGAGACGCTTACTCGCCGTCCTCGCGCCCCTGTTGCTCGTGGCCACCTTCCTCGGTGCCCAGCCAGCCGGCGCGGCGACCGTAGACCCCAACGCCTCCTATGTGCTGGTCAACCGCAACAGCGGCAAGGCCCTGGACGTCTACAACATGGCGACCGGCGACGGCGCCCGCATCACCCAGTGGACCAGGAACGATCAGAGCCAGCAGCAGTGGCAGTTCGTCGATTCCGGGGGCGGCTACTTCCGCATCACGTCCCGCCACTCGGGCAAGGTGCTGGACGTCCACAACTGGTCCACCGCGAACGGTGGCTCGATCGTCCAGTGGGCCGACCTGAACGCCACCAACCAGCAATGGCGGCTGGCCGACAGCCCGGACGGCTACGTGCGGCTCATCTCGCGCCACAGCAGCAAGGCCCTCGAAGTACAAGGCGCCTCCACCGCCGACAACGCGAACATCGTCCAGTACGACGACTGGGGCGGCACCAACCAGCAGTGGCAGCTCGTCAAGGTCGGCGGCGACAACCCCGGCACGTGCAGTCTTCCGTCGACATACCGCTGGACATCGACGGGCGCGCTGGCGCAGCCCAAGGCCGGGTGGGCCTCGCTCAAGGACTTCACCGTCGTCCCCTACAACGGCAAGCATCTCGTCTATGCGACGACGCACGGCGCCGCGGGGACGGGAGTGGGCTGGGGTTCGATGAACTTCGGCCTGTTCAGCAACTGGCCGGAGATGGCCTCGGCCAGCCAGAACACGATGTCGAACTCCGTCGTGGCGCCCTCGCTCTTCTACTTCGCGCCGAAGAACATCTGGGTGCTCGCCTACCAGTGGGGAGGTGGGAGCGCCTTCTCCTACCGGACGTCGAGCGACCCCTCCAACCCCAATGGCTGGTCCGCACAGCAGGTGCTCTTCTCCGGAAGCATCACCGGCTCCGGCACCGGCCCCATCGACCAGACACTCATCGCTGACGGCCAGAACATGTACCTGTTCTTCGCCGGTGACAACGGCAAGATCTACCGGGCCAGCATGCCGATCGGGAACTTCCCGAGCAGTTTCGGCTCGACCTACACAACGATCATGAGCGATACCACGAACAACCTGTTCGAAGCCCCGCAGGTCTACAAGCTGCAGGGCCAGAACCGCTACCTCATGATCGTCGAGGCCATCGGCTCGCAGGGCCGCTATTTCCGTTCGTTCACGGCCACAAGCCTGAACGGCTCATGGACACCCCAGGCCGCGACCGAGAGCAACCCCTTCGCCGGCAAGGCCAACAGCGGCGCCACCTGGACCAACGACATCAGCCACGGCGAACTGATCCGCACCACTGCCGATCAGACCTTCACCGTCGATCCCTGCAACCTGCAGTTCCTCTACCAGGGACGCAGCCCCGACTCCGGCGGCGAGTACGGCCACTGGCCCTACCGCCCGGGTCTGCTGACACTGCGGCGCTGACGGCGTGACACGAGTCCGGCTCCGGTACGGAGCCGGTGTGGCGGGCTCGGCGGAAGGCCGAGCCCGCCCGGGTCACGCGACAACGTCAGCGCGACACTGACCGGATACAGTGCGCGAGACGGCACCTGGTCAGGGAGGGGAAGCATGACCCACACCAGCAACACCCGACCCGCCGACAGCGAAGCGCAAGCTCCGCGGCAGAGCCGACTGCACCGCCTGATGCGCTACATCCCCCTGATCGCCCCCGTCCTGCTGTGGACCGTGCCCTGCTGGGTGCTCCTGCACACCGGCCAGCACTGGCCGCTGCCCGTCACGCTGGTCGGCACCGCCCTGTTCGCCCTCGGCCTCGTTGGCATGCCGCTCGCGATGGCGCGCGGCCACGGCCGGCGGCAGCAGGACCGGGCGGCGATCGTCGGTGACACCCTGCTGGGCACCAGCTGGGTTCTGTTCACCTGGTCCGTTCTGCTCGGCATCCCCTTGCGGCTCGCCCTGACCGTGGCCGGCGTCGACGAGAGTCAGGACCGGGCCCGAATCGTCACTTGGGCCGTCCTCGGCATAACCGCCGTACTACTCGCCTGGGGGTACGCCGAAGCCCGCCGCGTGCCGCGCGTGCGCCGACTCGATGTGCAACTCCCGCGGCTGGGTGCCGGGTTGGACGGCATCCGCGTCGTCCTCATCACCGACACCCACTACGGCCCGCTCGATCGCGCTCGCTGGTCGGCGCGGGTATGCGAGACGGTGAACACTCTGGAAGCCGACCTGGTCTGCCACACCGGCGACATCGCGGACGGCACGGCCGAACGCCGCCGCGCCCAGGCCGTCCCACTCGGTACCGTGCGGGCCACCCGGGCCCGTGTCTACGTCACCGGCAACCACGAGTACTACAGCGAGGCCCAGGGCTGGGTCGACCTGATGGGCGAGCTGGGCTGGGAGCCGCTGCGCAACCGCCACCTGCTGCTCGAACGCGGAGGCGACACCCTCGTGGTCGCCGGCGTGGACGACGTCACCGCCGAGTCCTCCGGCCTGGCAGGCCACCGCGCCCACCTCGCCGGAGCCTTGAACGGCGCCGACCCCGACCTACCCGTCCTGCTCTTGGCACACCAGCCCAAGTTCGTCGACCGGGCGGCAGCCGGCGGCGTCGACCTCCAACTCTCCGGTCACACCCACGGCGGCCAGATCTGGCCCTTCCACCACCTGGTCCGCATCGACCAGCCCGCCCTCGCCGGCCTCAGCCACCACGGCACCCGCACCCTCCTCTACACCAGCCGCGGCACCGGCTTCTGGGGCCCGCCGTTCCGCGTCTTCGCCCCCAGCGAGATCACCCTGCTCGTGCTCCGCTCCCCGCACCTGCCCACCTCGCCGTAGCACTGGGCGGGCCAGCACATCCGCTTGAAGCAGTCCACGAGCCGAGGGGTGCGGCGTCGACAGATGACCAGGCCCGTCTCGATGAGGACGAGATCCGGACCATTCCCGGCCGGACCGCGTTCACCGATGAGCGGCCAGCACTGCCGCAAGGCCCTCTTGCAGATCTTTGACGAAGTACTCGGGAACCTCCAGCGACGGGAAATGCCCGCCGGTTTCGGGCGACCTCCATCGGACGATCTGTCGGTACCGATCCTGTGCCCAGGGGCGCGGACACTTCTCGATGTCGCGGGGATACATAGTGATTGCTGACGGGACGTCGACCCGAAGTTCGGGGTCCAGCGAGTTGTGGCTCTCGTAGTAGATGCGGGCTGCCGATGCGCCGGTCCGCGTCAGCCAATACAGGGTGACGTCGTCAAGAACCCTGTCTATGGAAATCTTCTCGAACGGGCTGTCTTCGGTGTCCGACCACTCGGCGAACTTGTCAAGGATCCAGGCAAGAAGCCCGACCGGTGAGTCGACGAGCGAGTAGCCGATGGTCTGCGGTCGGGTCGCCTGCTGCTTCGCGTACGCCGCACGGTGGCGCCAGAATTCGCTGGTTTCCTCGGTCCACTTGCGCTCGACCGCCGTCAGCCCGTCCGTTGTCAACCCGGGCGGCGCCTCCGCGAACAATGTGTGGATGCCGAGAACGTGCGCCGGGAACCTGCCGCCGAGAACCGTGGTGATATTGCCTCCCCAGTCGCCGCCGTGGGCTGCGAACTTGCTGTAGCCGAGCCTTCCCATCAGTTCCACCCATGCGGCGGCGATCTTTTCGGTTCCCCACCCGGTGGTGGCCGGCTTGTCGCTGTACCCAAAGCCTGGTAGCGACGGGACCACGACGGGACCTGTCCCCGGAGGGTGGACACCTCTGAGCCCGGCCCCGCCAGGGGCCGGGTAGGAGGGATCTCTTATGGTGATGAAGGTCTACTCGCCCGAGTTCAAGGCGGACGCTGTCGCGCTGTACCTGTCGGACCCGAGCCACACCTTCGAGGGCATCGGCAAGGACCTGGGGATCAGCCGGGAGACGCTGCGCAACTGGGTCCGGGCCGAGCGGGCCCGCCACGGCGGGGACAGCACGACGAGCACGAGCACGGAGAAGAACACGGTGGATTCCCCGCCGACGGCCGAAGAGCTTCAGGCCGAGAACGAGGCCCTGCGCCGGGAATTGGCGGCGGTGCGCAAGGAGAACCAGAAACTGGCCACCGAGCGCGACATCCTGCGCAAAGCGACGAAGTTTTTCGCACAAGAGATGACCTGGTGAACCGCTTCCAGTTCATTGAGGACCACCACCGCGCCTGGGGCGTGAAGCGGTTGTGCGCCGTGCTGGAGGTCGCCCGCTCCAGCTTCTACAAGTGGCGGGCCGGCCGCGCGGCCCGCGCGGCACGTGAGCGGGCCGACGTCGCGCTTGCCGAGCGGATCCGGACCGTGCACGCCGAGTGGGACGGCACCTACGGCCGTCCCCGGATCACCGCCGAGCTGCGCGACGACGGCGAGCGCGTGAACCACAAGCGCGTCGGACGAGTGATGCGGAAGTTCGGCATCGCCGGACTGCGGCTGCGCAAGCGCCAGGTCACCACCGTGCCCGAACCGTCCGCCACCCCGGTGGCGGACCTGTTCCGGCGCGACTTCACCGCGAGCGCGCCGAACACCAAGTACGTCGGCGACATCACCTACCTGCCGGTGGGCGACGGCGAGTTCCTGTATCTGTCGACGGTCATCGACTGCTTCTCACGCCGCCTGGTGGGCTGGTCGATCGCCGACCACATGCGCACCGAGCTGATCGCCGACGCGCTCCGGGCCGCTGCCGCGACCCGCGGCAGCCTGGCCGGCGCTGTCTTTCACAGCGATCACGGAGCCCAGTACACCTCCCGTTATTTCGCCGAAGTCTGCGCCGAGTTGGGGGTGCGGCAGTCGATGGGCGCGGTCGGCACCTCGGCGGACAACGCCCTCGCCGAGTCGTTCAATGCCGCTCTCAAACGCGAGACACTGCGCGGTGCCCGCTGCTTCGACGGCGCCCGCGCCTGCCGCCTGGCCGTCTTCGGTTGGATCACCCGCTACAACACCCGCCGACGGCACTCGGCGAATGGACAGCAGGCGCCGATCGCCTACGAGCAGCAGTCAGCTACCCTGACACTTGCCGCATAACGACACGAACAGGTGTCCACCCTCCGGGGACAAGGCCCGACGTGGAAGGCCGGCGCGTCTGCATCTTTCGGATCTGCCAGCTCGTCCACTACATCGATGAACTCAGCAATGCTGCCTGGCCAGCCGTGCGTCAAGATCAGAGGAGTGGCATCCGCGCGCGCGGATCGGCGGTGCAGGAAGTGGATTCCCAGATCATCAATGGTCGTGCGGAACTGGCCGATACGGTCAAGGCGCTCTTCGAACGACCGCCAGTTGTACCCGGTGCGCCAGTAGCTCACGACATCCACGAGGTCGGCGAGAGGAACGCCCTGCTCCCATCGGCGAGGGTCGGGCGCGGCGCGATAGACGGTCTCAGCCTCCGGTAGTCGCGCCGCCGCCAGTCGCGCGCGCAGATCGTCGAGGTCAGCGTCAGTCGCGCGGGCTTCAAAGGCTTGCACGTCGCTGGTTGGACGGGGCATGGGGCCTCCTGGCCGTCGTGGAACCGGCTACGACCTACAACGAACCGGCTAAGGCGGTTCTAGCAGTCCTGGGAGCCCCGCTGCAACCCGCTAAGGTGGTTCCATGCGCGCTGCGTTCCCTGACTTCCGCCTCGGCAACGTGCTGGCGACCAGCTTCACGGGGACTCTGTCGGAGCGTCACGGCAACCCCGTGGAGCGCATTCCCACACCGCACCGACTCGTCGACTGGCTGGCAGTGAACGGCCTCGCCGTGGACTCCTGCACCCCTGCCCAGCTCGACCTCGCTCGGGAACTGAGGGAGTCGATTCACGCCGCCGCGACAGCGGCCGCGCTCCAGGACGCTCTCCCTGCGTCCGCTGTCCAAGTCATCAATGACTGCAGCGTTCTGGGTCGGGCCGCGGCGATCCTGACGCCCGAGGGTGAGCGGCGATGGCGGCTCAGCTCGGCATCCCGCGTGGAAGACGCCCTCAGCGTGATCGCCGACGACGCGATCAGCGTCATCGCAGGCGAACGAGACGGAAAATTGGCCTTGTGCGCATCACCCACCTGCCAAGCCGCCTTCTTCGACACCAGCCGAAGTCGCACCCGCAAATGGTGTGACATGAACACGTGCGGGAATCGTCAGAAGAAGGCGCGCTTCAATGCCAAACAGCGCAAAAATCCGAGATCAGCGGAGTGATCCTCACCTCGGTACATCCAAGTGGACCAGGATGAAAGTTCTTGCCGCACCCAGAAAGAACCTCACCGACCACATCGCCCGGCGCTTGCTTGTAGCTGGTGGATTTTTGTTGTCTCCGCCCTGCGCTCAGGCCAGTCCGGCGCGGATTTCCTCGGCGCCGATGTCGATCTGACGGAGGCCCAGATGCGGTCCCACCGGCAGACCGAGAAGCCGGTTGCCCGAACGCTCCGTTCTGGGCAGGCTGCCGACAGCGTATCCCAGCCCTCTGTAGACCGGCTGACGATGCATCGGTGGGGAATGGAGCGCATTGCATTCGATGCCCTGCGCGAAGAGGTGAGCGGCCAGCGCATCTGTCCGATCAAGCTCGATGACGTAGTTCCGCCAAGCATGACGGAAGCCTGCCTTTTCTCCCGGCAGATCGGCCAGGCCGGCGAGACGCCGGTATAGCGGTCGGCCTGAGCACGGCGCACCGCCAGCGTCTCGTCGAGATGGGGCAGCTTCGCGCGCAGGACGGCCGCCTGCATCTCGTCCATCTGCTGGTTGTGCTCCTCCGTCTCGTGGTGCAGGCCGAGGATCCCCTTCGGGCCGTAGTGCCGTCCACGAGCCTGACCGTCGGACGCGAGCCTGCGGATCCGGTCTGCCAGAGCGGCGTCCTGTGTCGTGCAGGCGCCCGCGGCTCCATAGGCTGCGAGATGCTTCCCAGGGGCGAAGCTGAAGCAGGTGACATCGGCCGAGCTGCCGAGTCTCCTGCCGTCGATCTCCGCGCCGAGCGCGAGACAGGCATCCTCGACGAGCGCGAGGCCACGACGATCGGCGATGCGCCGCATCTCGATCATGTCGGCGGGATGGCAGTACATGTCGACAGGCAGCAGAGCGCGTGTCCGTGGCGTGATCGCGGCTTCGCAGGCGGTTGTGTCGATGCATCGGGACTCAGGGTCGATGTCGACCCAGACCACGGACGCACCGACCCCGCTGATCGCCGCCGATCCGGCGAGATCGGTATGGGCAACCGTGATGACTTCGTCTCCCGGTCCGATTCCGAGCGCGCGCAGCGCGGCTGTCAGACCGGCCGTACCCGAGCCCACGGCGCAGCGTGCCGCGCGTCGACCGGCCGGACACAAGGATGAAGTCTCCGGCACGCGCGGCGTGTTCGTAGGTCAGGCCCGGCGCGACGTCGTCGGGGCTGGAGGTTTCGACTGGATTGGGAGGGCTTCTTTGCTGTTGGGATGTCAGAGTCGGATGAGGACGAGTTCGGCCACGCCTCGTCCGATGGCGAGGGCTTCCTTGGGATGGGGAAGTTCTCGCGGAAGGCCCCCGCCCTGTCACCGCTGTCGGCGCCGGCTCAGCGCAGGCGGTCCTTCGCCTTGTAGTAGGCACCGCCGAACGGCAGGAACCACGGAGTGCCGTTGTAGAAGGGGACGGGGACCTTGGGGAAGCCGAGGCCGCGCAGGGGGTTGGCCTCCGGTTTGCCGTCCATCATCTCGGCCACGGCCCGGCCCATGTAGGTGGCCATCTGGACACCGTGGCCGCAGTAACCCATGGAGTAGTACAGGCCGTTGACCTCGCCCGCGTGCGGCAGCCGGTCCCAGGAGAAGCCGACCATGCCGCCCCACACGTAGTCGACCCGCACCCCGGCGAGCTGCGGGAAGATCTCGGTCATCTCCCGCTTCAGGACATCGCCGCTCTTGACGTCGGAGGCCGGGTTGGAGGGGGCGAAGCGGGCCCGGCCGCCGAAGGCGAGGCGGTGGTCGGGGGTGAGGCGGATGTAGTGGCCGATGTTCTTGGAATCGACCACCAGGCGGCCGTTCGGGATCAGCGCCTTGGCGCGTGCCTCGCCGAGCGGCTCGGTGACGATGATGAAGCTGCCCACGTTGATGAGCCGCTTGCGGAACCAGGGCAGCGCCTTGTCGGTGTAGGCGTCGGTCGCCGCCATCACCTGCTTGGCACGGATCGTGCCGCCCAGGGTCTCGACCACGAAGCCGCCGCCCGGCAGGCGGGTGAGACCGGTCGCCGCGTTGCGCTCGTGGATCTCCGCGCCCGCCCGCTCCGCCGCCTCGGCGAGACCGTGGACGTACTTGCCGACGTGCAGGGCGGCGCTCAGCGGGTCGAGCAGGGCGCCGTGGTAGTAGTCCGAGTTCAGCTCGGACTTGAGTTCACCGCGGGTGAGGAGCTGCGTCTCGTGGTCGAAGTTGTCGGCCAGGTCGCGCTGGGTGGCCCGCATCGCCTCGAAGTGCTGCGGCTTGAAGGCGACTCCGAGCCGGCCGGCGCGGTGGAAGTCGCAGTCGATCCGCTCCGTCCGCGTGATCTCCTCGACCACGTCGACCGCCTCGCGGAAGGCGTCGTACAGCTCGCGTGCCCGCTCCTGGCCGTAGCGCTTGCGGGCCTCGGCGGGGCTGATGGTGAGCCCCTGGGTGCACATGCTGCCGTTGCGGCCGGAGGCGCCCGAGCCGATCTTGTCCTTCTCGACGAGGACGACCCGGGCCCCCTTGCGTGCGGTGTGGTAGGCGGTGGACAGGCCGGTGAGGCCGCCGCCGATGACCACCACGTCCGCCTCCTCGGGCAAATCCTTCCCGGAACGGTCGGGCAGGGCTGGAGCGGTGTCGAGCCAGTAGGGGATCTGTTTCATGACGTGCGTCCTCTGTGTTCTCTGTCCGTTGTCGCCCTGGGTCAGCAGCCGAGCAGCTTCGGCAGGCCCGACAGGTCGGGCAGTTCGTCGTAGGGCTGGTAGTCGGCGCTGCCGGGGCGGCCGAAGCGGTTGATCCACACGCGGCGCTTCAGGCCGAGGTCGCGGGTGGGGATGTGGTCGTACTCCCAGCCCTGGGCGGTGTGGATGACCTGGGACGGCTCGACGCCCATGCTCGTGAAGGCGTGCTCGAAGGTCTGGCGGTCCGGCTTGTAGGCGCCGGCCTGCTGGGCGGTGATGACGTAGTCGAACTCCACGCCGATGTTCTCGACGTTGCGCGCGATCAGGTTGTCGTCGGTGTTGGAGATGATGGCGATCTCGTACTTGGTCTTGAGCTGACGCAGTGCCTCCGGGACCTCGGGGAACGGGCCGAAGGTGGGTACGGCCTCGACCAGGGCGTCGCCGTCGGAGGTGCGGTACTCCAGACCGTGCAGGCGCATGGCGTTGCGCAGGCTGGAGTGCAGGATCTCGTGGTAGGGGCGGTAGGCCTCCAGGACGGCCTGGAAGCGCATGACGCGGAAGTCGTCGAGGAACTCGTCGACGTCCAGGTTGTCCAGGTCGAGACGGTCCGCGAGGACCTTCAGGGTGGTGGGGCCGAGCTGGAAGTCGACCAGGGTGCCATAGGCGTCGAAGGTGACGATCTCTCGCATGGTGTCCAGCCTCAATTCGTGGATGGGGAAAGGGAATTCGGGAGCTTCAGACGACGCGTTCGCCGGGGGTGACGATCGCGTCCAGGGCGGCCAGGTCGGCCGCGTCGGGGATCCAGTCGGCCGCCGCGGCGTTGGCGGTGACCTGGCCGGGGTTCATGGCACCGCAGATGACCGAGCCGACCGCGGGCAGCGCGGCCAGTCCGCCCACGGCGACCTGGAGGAGGCTCAGGCCGCGCTCGGCGGCGTACGCCGTGAGCGCCTCGACACGGTCGAGGGCCGCGTCGGTGAGCCAGCCCTGCCGCCAGGACAGCCGGCTGCCGGGCGGGGGCTCCTCACCGCGCCGGTACTTGCCGCTGAGCAGGCCGTTGGCCAGCGGGTAGTACGGCAGCAGCCCGATGCCGTGGCGCAGGCAGGCGGGGATCAGGTCGGCCTCCACGCTGCGGTCGAGCAGGTGGTAGCGGGCCTGCGTGCTGACGAAGGCGTCGGTGAGCTGCTCGGCGGGGAGGTTCGAGCAGCCGATGTGGCCGATCTTGCCCTCGTCCACCAGCTCCCGCAGCGCGGCGACCGTCTCCTCCAGCGGGGTGACGCCGTCCGGCTCGTGGTACTGGTACAGGTCGATCCGGTCGGTGCCGAGGCGGCGCAGCGAGGCTTCAACGGCGTGGCGGATGTACGCGCGGGCACCGCGTGGGCCGTACCGGTCGGCCTCCGGGCCCATCTCCATGCCGAACTTGGTGGCGAGGACGACGTCATCACGGCGGCCCTTGAGGGCGGCACCGAGGAGACGTTCACCGTCGCCGCGGGCACCGCCCAGGTCGCCGAACCCGCCGTACATGTCGGCGGTGTCGAACAGGGTGATCCCGGCGTCGAGAGCCGCGTGGACGACGGCTTTCGTGCCCTCCTCGTCCAAGCGGGAGCCGAAGTTGTTGCCGCCGACGCCGACGACGGAGACGACCGGGCCGCGTTCGCCCAGCGTGCGATACCTCATGACCGGTCCCCGAATCCGATGCAGACGTTCTTCGTCTGGGTGTAGCTCGCCAGCGCTTCGAGACCCTTCTCCCGGCCCCAGCCGCTGTGCTTGTAGCCGCCGAAGGGGAGCTCGACGCCGGTGCCGACACCGGTGGCGTTGACGTAGACCTGTCCGGCGCGGATGCCCTCGGCCAGGCGCATCGCCTTGTCGATGTCACGGGTCCAGACGTAGGAGGACAGGCCGTACGGGCTGTCGTTGGCGATCTCGAGGGCGTCGTCGGCGTCGTCGAACTCGATGACGGTGACAACGGGTCCGAAGATCTCCTCGCGGGCGCACCGGGCCTGGTTGGTCAGGCCGGTGAGGACGGTCGGCTCGATGTAATAGCCGTCGGCGAGTTCGGGGGCGGCCGGGGCGCCTCCCCGACCCGCGCCACGGCTCCTTCCTGCCCGGCCAGTTCCAGATATTCGAGGACCCGGTCGCGCTGCCGGGCGGCGACCAGCGGGCCGATGTCCGGGTCCGTGAGACCCGGACCGACGCGCAGGCCCGCGATCTTCTCGACCAACCGGTCCAGCAACTCCTCGGCGCCTCGCTGGAGCAGCAGCCGGGTGCCCGCCGAGCACATCTGCCCGGCGTTGCTGAACGACGCGCCCAGGACGGCGTTCAGCGCCAGGTCGAAGTCGGCGTCCGCGAAGACGACGAACGGCGACTTCCCGCCCAGCTCCGTCACGGAGGGCACCACGTTGGCGGCGGCCGCCTGGGCGACCTTGATGCCGGTCGGCACCGAGCCGGTGAAGGTGACCTGGTCGATGCCGGGGTGCCCGGCGAGGGCGGCGCCGGTCTCCCCGTCGCCGGGTACGACGTTCAGCACGCCCGGCGGCAGCCCGCACTCCAGAGCGATACGGCCGATCTCCAGCGGGGTGAGCGGCGCCTCCGGGGAGGGCTTGAGCACCACCGTGCAGCCCGCGGCCAGTGCGGGCGCCGAGCCCCGTGCGGTGTTCTGGAGCGGGTAGTTGAACGGGATGATTTGGCCGGAGACCCCGATCGGCTCGCGGACGGTGTAGTCGATCAGACCGGGGCCGAGGGGGATGGTCGTGCCGCCGAGCTTGTCGGTGACGCCCGCGTAGAACTCGAAGTAGCGGGCGGCGGACTCGACATCGGCCTTCGCCTGGCTGAGCGGCTTGCCGACGTCCTGGCACTCCAGACGCGCCAGCCACTCGCCCTCGCGCCGGATCGCCTCCGCGATGCGGAACAGGAGCCTGCCCCGGTCCGCGGCGCGCATCCGCGCCCACTCGGGGGAGGTGAACGCCGCGCGCGCCGCCGCCACCGCTTGGTCGACGTCCGCCGGGCCGGCGTGGGCGACCTCTGCGAGGGCCGTGCCGTCCGACGGGTCGAGGACCGTGAAGCTCCGGCCGTCGGCGGCAGAGACCTGCTTTCCGTCGATCAGCAGCAGCTCGGTCAGCGGGAGTTCGCCGCTCATGGCTGGATCTCCCCCTGCACCTCACCGAAGATGACGACCTCGTCGCCCGGGCGGACGGTGCGGATCCGGCGCACCCAGAGCACGATGCCGTCCTGCGGGGCGCGGACCTCCTCCAGCGTGTTGCCGTAGTGGTCGACGATCTGGGCGATCAGGTCTCCTTCCTTGCAGGTCTCGCCGGGCTCGGCCTGGCCGAGGAAGAAGCCGCCGGCGGCGGACCGGGCGAAGGTGCCGGAGACGGTCGTGTAGCTGTCACGCAGCTCCGCCTCGCCGTCGATCATGCCGAGTTGGCGCATGATGTTGCGGATCGAGTGGACGTGCAGGGCGACGTTCTGCTCGCGGTAGGTGCCGCCGCCCGCCTCGATGGTGACGGCGGGCTTGCCGGCCGCGAGGGTGGGGTGGCGGACTGTGCCGCCCCACTTGCCGCCCTTCCAGACCAGTTCGTGCCCGGCCGCGAGGGCGAGGTCGGTCGCCAGGTCCTCATAGCCGCCCTGGAGGATGACGAGCGGGGCGATCTCGCCGAACGTGCCGCCCGTGTGCAGGTCGACCAGGGCGTCGATGGCGGGCACGACCTGCTCGACGAAGGTTGCGGCCAGGCGCAGCGAGTACGAGCCGTCCGCGTCACCCGGGAAGATCCGGTTGAGGTTCAGGTAGTCCAGGCCGCTGGTGCGGGCCGCCGCCTCGAAGGCGGGGGTGTTCATGCAGGGGATGCCGACGAGGGTGCCGCGCAGACCGGCCGGGTCGACCGCGGCGAGGACGCGGCGGATGGCCTCCTGGCCGTCGTACTCGTCACCGTGGACACCGGCGTCCACGCACAGCACGGGGCCGTCCTCGGTGCCGTTGACGACGATCAGCGGGATGCCGAGCTCCACGCCGTACGTGCTGGTGCCGACCGGGATCAGACCCTGGGCGCGCTCGCCGGGGGCGACGGTCAGGGAACCGATGGAGTACATGTCGTTCCTTTCGAAAAGGTGGATCACAGGCGGGCGGAGGCCTCGTCGAGGGTGTCCGCGATGATGTCGGCGATACGGTCCAGCAGTGCGAGGTCGCTGATCAGCGGGGGCGCGATCTGCACCAGCGGGGCGGCACGGTTGTAGACGCGGGCGAGCAGCCCGGCCTCGCGCAGCCGGCGCGGGATCAGATCGGCGACCAGCGCCGCGCGGGCGGTGTCGCTGAAGCCGCCGTCGTCGAGGTCGCCGACGAGTTCGAGGGCGTAGAAGTATCCGGCGCCGCGGACGTCACCCACGATCGGCAGCTCGCCCAGGGACGCCATGCGCTGGGCGAGGTGGCCCTGGTGGCCGCGGACGTTCTCCAGGATCCGGTCCCGCTCCATGATCTCCAGGCTGCGCAGGGCGATGGCCGCGCTCAGCGGGTGACCGCTGAAGGTGTAACCGTGGTTGAGGACCTCGCCGGGCTGGTTGATCACCTCGGCGACGCGGTCCGAGACCAGGGTCGCGCCCATCGGGGCGTAGCCGGCGGTGATGCCCTTGGCGACGGTGACGATGTCCGGGCGGGCGCCGTAGCACTCACCGCCGAACCACTCGCCGAGCCGGCCGAAGGCGGTGATGACCTCGTCGGCGACCAGCAGGAAGCCGTACCGGTCGGCCAGCGCCCGCAGGCCCTGCCAGTAGCCCTCCGGCGGGGTGATGCAGCCGCCCCGGTTCTGCACCGGTTCGGCGATGAGCATGGCGACGCTCTCCGGTCCCGCGGCGAGAACCGTGGCCTCCACGTCGGCGAGCAGGTACGCGGTGAAGGCCGCCTCGTCGAGGGGCTGTTCCAGGGCGGTCCGGTTGGTGTTGGCGACGAAGTGGGTCTCCACGGCGGGCGGCCCGTACGGCTCGGTGAGGCCGGGGTCGTCCGTGAAGGACAGCGCCCCGAGGGTGAGCCCGTGGTAGGCGCCGCGCCGGGCGATCGCCTTGGTCCGGCCCGCCTCGCCGCACAGGGTGTGGTACCTGCGGGCGATCTTCCAGGCGGTCTCCACGGCCTCGGCGCCGCCGCCGCTGAAGAAGACGTGCTCGATGCCGTCGGGGGCCAGGGCGGCGAGACGCTCCGCGAGAGCCAGGCCGGTGGGGTGCGCGGAATCCGACCACAGGGGGCTGTAGCAGAGTTCGCGCAGTTGCTTCTGGGCCGCTTCGGCGATCTCGTCGGCGTAGGAGTAGCCGATCTGGCAGCAGTACAGCCCGGACAGGCCGTCGATGTAGCGGTTGCCGGCCGCGTCGTCGACGTAGGGGCCCTCGCCGTGGCGCACGACGAAGAGGTCCTTGCCGGGCTTCGGGAGCGATCCGTTGGCGGTCATGTTCAGCAGCAGGTGCCGCTGAGCGGTGGCGGTCATACGGCCTCACCTCCGGGGGCGGCGATCCCTGCCGTGTTCTCGACCGACAGCAGGGAGTCCTGCCGTCCCGAGCCGAGCCAGCGCACCAGGGCCACCAGGACGAGGGCGAGGACCGCGAAGGCGATCAGGATCGCGCTGATCGCGGTCACGCTGGGGTCGATGTCGAAGGTCAGGGAGTTGTAGATCTGCACCGGCAGGGTGACGGTGTCGACCGAGGACAGGAACTGGGAGATGTAGAACTCGTCGAAACTGGTGATGAAGGAGAAGATCGCCGCCGCGATCATGCCGGGCGCGGCCAGGGGGAAGGTGATCCGCCGGGCGATCGTCAGACGGCCGGCGCCCATGCTGGCGGCGGCGTCCTCCAGCCGTTCGTCGATCCCGCGCAGGGTCGCCACCAGGATCAGCACCGCGATCGGCGAAGCCAGCACGGTGTGCCCGAGGGCGATGGCGAGGGGGCTGCCCAGCATCGCGGCCGGTTCGAAGAGCAGGAACAGGCCCAGGGCGGTGACGATCTGCGGGATGAGCAACGGCCCGAGGACCAAAGCGTAAACCGCGGAGCGCAGCGGGAGTTCGCTTCTGGTCAGGGCGGTCGCCGCGGTCACGCCGATGATCAGCGAGAAGACGGTGCTCAGGCAGGCGACGAAGGCGCTCAGCGACAGGGCGGCCGGCCACTTGCTGCCGTCGGCGAACAGCGACGTGTACCAGTTGAGCGTCCAGGCGTCGGGCGGGAACGCGGCGAAGGCGTTGTCGCTGAAGGAGGTGACGAGGATGACGACGATCGGCAGTGCCAGGAAAAGCAGGATCACGGTGGCGACCGCGGTCAGGGTGATCCGCCCGGCGAGGGTGCTGCGCAGCTCCATCATGACGCGCTCCTCTTCTTCCGGCTCGCGCCGAGCGAGGTGATGAGCTTGACCAGCAGCAGTCCGGCGAAGGTGAGCAGCAGCAGGATGACGCCCTCGGCGGCGGCGCCGTTCCACTGGTTCTGTTTCATCACCTGCTGGTTGATGAGGGAGGCGATCATCGTCTGCTGCGGGCCGCCCATCAGGGCCGGGGTGATGTAGTAGCCCAGCGAGAGGATGAAGCTCAGCAGTCCGGCACTGGCAAGGCCGGGAGCGACCAAGGGCAGGTAGACCCGGCGGAAGATCGTCACGCGGCCCGCGCCCATACTGGCCGCGGCGGCGAGCAGCCTCCTGTCCACGCCGCGCATCACGCCGTACAGCAGCAGCACGGTGTAGGGCAGCATCACCGAGGTGGTGCCGATGACCACGCCGATCTCGTTGTAGAGCAGCTGGTACGGCGCCCCGGGGAACCACAGGTCGGCCATGCCCTGGTTCACCAGGCCCTTGTCACCGAGCAGGATGATCCAGCCGTAGGTGCGCACCAGGGCGCTGATGAAGTGCGGGACGACCACGATCAGCATGGCCACGCCGGCCCACAGGGGCTTCAGCCGGGAGATCGCGTTGGCCAGAACGAACCCGAAGACGAGGCTGAACAGTGCCGTCTCCGCGGAGATCCGCAACGTCGTGAACAGCACGGAGAGGTTGACGCCGGTCAGCGCGTCGACGTACCAGTGCAGGGTGAGTGATCCGTCGGTGTTCTTCAGGCTGAGGAAGAGCGTGCTGAGGATCGGGTAGACGAACAGCACCAGCAGATAGACGACGACCGGCAGCGCGTAGAGGATGCCGACCCTTGTTCTGCGGGAGGCCAGCAGCTTGCGCGGACGGGCGGGGGCGTTGGCGGTCAGGGTGGCGGCCATGGCTCACCCGCCCTGTTCGACGGGGAAGAGGTTGACGTCCTCGGCGTCGACGGTGATGCCGACCCGCTCGCCGGTGACGGGCCCGCGGCCGGCCGGTACTTCGAGGCGCAGCAGCGGCGCGTCCCCACCGTCGATGCGTACGCCGGCGCGGACCAGGGTGCCGACGTACGTGGCGGTCTCGACCGTGCCGGTACAGAAACCGTCGTCCGGGGCGCAGGCCCGCAGTCGGCCCGGCTGGACGGCGACCTTGACCTGGGTGCCGGAGGCGAGGTCGTGGCGTCGTGCCGTCAGCAGGCCGCCGGACTGGTCGAGGCGGACCACGGTGTGTTCATCGGTGTTCTGCAGCACGCGGCCGGGCAGGAAGTTCGCCGCACCGAGGAAGTCCGCGACGAACGGGGTCCTGGGGCGCTCGAACAACTCGCGGGGGGTGTCGAACTGCTCGATCAGGCCGTTGCGCATCACCGCGATCCGGTCCGACAGGACCAGTGCTTCCTCCTGATCGTGTGTCACGTAGATGACAGTCAGGCCGAGTTCCTGCTGGATGGCCTTGATCTCGACCTGGAGCTGGTCGCGGAGCTTCTTGTCCAGGGCACCGAGCGGCTCGTCCATGAGGATGACCGGCGGCCGGTAGACCAGCGCCCGGCACAGGGCTACACGCTGCTGCTGGCCACCGGACAGCTCCCGGGGACGACGGCCGCCGAACCCGGACAGGCCCGCGATCTCCAGGGTCTCCCCCACTCGCCGTCGGATCTCGTCCTTCCGCACCCCGCGCAGGGTGAGCGGGAAGGCGACGTTCTCGCTGACCGTCATGTGCGGGAAGAGCAGGTACTGCTGGAAGACGAAGCCGAGGTTGCGCTTCTGCGGAGCGAGCCGGGTGACGTCGCGGTCTCCGACGGTGATGGTGCCGGAGTCGGGTTCGCAGAAGCCCGCGATCATCATCAGGGTCGTGGTCTTGCCCGATCCGGAGGCGCCGAGGAAGGTGACGAACTCCCCGGCGGCGATCTCCATGGACGCCTCGTCGACGGCGACGACGTCCCCGTACGTCTTGCGCAGGGCCACCACCGACAGCGGTTTGCCGGTCGCGGTGGGCAGCTTGCCACCGGCCACCTCGACGGACGGTGTGACTACACCGAATTCAGCCACGAGCCCACTCCAACCAGCGCTTGGTGACGGTCGCTTCGTTCTTGATCCACCAGTCGATGTCCGCGTCGAAGCCCTTGTCGTAGTACTGCGGCGCGCCGGCGAGAGCGTTGCGCTCCTCCTCGGTGAGCTTCTCGTAGGCCACCGGGGAAGACGGGTTCGACGGGAAGGCCTTGGCCAGAGCGGCCTGGACCTCGGGACGCAGCGAGTAGTCCATGAGCTGGTAGGCGGCGTCCACATGGGCCGCTCCCTTGGCGATGCCGTAGCCCTGGAACTGACGGCGCATGCCGTTGAGCTGCCGCGCGACGGGGACGCCCTGCTTCTGCAGATCGGCGATCCGGCCGTCCCAGACGGTGGACATCGTCACCTCCTGGCGGCTGAGGAGCACACCGGGGAGCGGGCCGCTGTCCCAGAACTTCTTGATGTCGGACCGGAGCCGGGTCAGGACCTTGAAGGCGCGGTCCAGGTCGAGCGGGTACAGCTTGTCCATCGGGACGCCGTCGGCCAGCAGCGCGAACTCCAGCTCGGGCAGGTCGGCGTCCGGGTTGCACATCGAGCGGCTGCCCTTGAACGCCTTGGTGTCCCAGAAGTCCGCCCACGACTCCGGCTTGCGGCCGCCGAAGGCGTCGGTGCGGTACGCCATGCACTGGCCGTAGAAACTGTTGCCCACGGCATGGTCGGTGATCTGGTTCTGAGGGATCTTGGCGCTCTTCAGGCTCTTGATCCGGTCGGTGTCCAGCCGCTCCAGTGCGTCCTGGGCCGCGAACTTGATGTGGTCCATCATCGAGTTGTTGATGAGGTCGAACTGGGGGCGGCCCTGCTTGATCTGGGCCAGCATCTGGGTGCCCTGGAGGTTGACGACCTGGACGTTGATGCCGGTCACCCGGGTGAACGGCGTGTAGATCGCCTTCTGGAGGGCCTCCCCGAAGGTGCCGCCGCTGTCGCGGACGACCACCGACTTGCCGCCGCCCTTGGCGCTGCCGGACGAGGCCCGGCTGGTGCCGGTACCGCAGGCAGCGAGGGAGGGCACGGCGGCGAGGGCGGCCAGGCCGCCTGCTCCCCGCAGGAGCGCTCTGCGGCCGATCATGGGATCACTCATGACAAATCTCCTGAAATGGCGCGTGGGGACCAGCTGTTCGAGGTGAGCGGTGGTTCGAGGGACGGTCTGTGGGCGGTGCCGGTCAGTCGTGCGGCACCGCGATGGCGGCGAGTTCGGCGCCGGGGGCGACGGTGAGCCCGTTCATGCCGTAGAGGATCTGTCCGGTGGCGGTGGCGGTGACCTTGTGTTCGCTGCCGTCGGCCGGATCGATGACGCGGCCGACGGGCTGACCCGCGGTCACCTCGTCACCGGTCGCGGCGTCCGGGTACCACAGGCCGGTGGCCGGTGAGACGACGGAGCCGGTCCAGACCCATTCGCGCGGCGGCGCGGTCACCGGTGCGACGTGCTGCGGCGCATCGATGACGCCGAGGTGGTGCAGCAGCCGGTACAGGCCGTCGAGCAGGGCCCGGGCCTGGGCGGGGTCGCGTTCGCCGAGCTGGCCGGTCTCGATGAGGATGGCGGGGATGCCCTGCCGGGCGGCCGCTGCGTGGCTGTTGCCGCCTTCGGCGTTGCGGCCGAACAGTACTCGTTCGTAGCCGACGGCGTGGGCCATGGCCCGCGTCCTGGCGTCCAGTTCCCCGTCGGAGGTCAGACGGTAACCGACGAAGTCCAGCAGGGTCTCGTCGATGCCGCCGCTGTGCAGGTCCACGTAGGCGTCGGCACCGGAGATGACGTGCTCGAAGAGCCAGGCCGCCAGCCGCTCGGTGGGCCCTGCGGCGGGGTCGCCGGGAAAGACGCGGTTGATGTTGACGTCGTCCAGCGGGGACTTGCCCAGGCGGCCGTCGTACACGGCCGGCGGGTTGGCCACGGGGCAGATCACCACCTGGCCGGTGACGTCGTCCGGCTCCAGGAACCCGGCCAGGCGGGTGGCCGCGTCGATGCCGACGAACTCGCCGCCGTGGACGCCGCCGGTGATGACGACCCGGGGTCCGGGGCGGGAGCCGTTGACGAGGACGAGGGGGATCTCGACGGTCGTGAGTCCGAGGTCCACGGGGATCACCCCGCGGGTCTTGCGGCCCGGCTCGGCCCGCAGCGGGCCTACGGTGAGTGTCATGTCGTTCCTCATTCAGGCGGTGGTGCGGCCGAGCGTGCTGATGAAGTCGATCGGCTGGGAGGTGCGGCCTTCCAGGGCGAGGTCCGCGGCGATGTCGCCCATGGCGGGCGAGAGTTTGAAGCCCTGGCCGGAGAAGCCGGCCAGCAGGATGATGTCGTCGCAGTCCGGAAGGGGGCCGACCAGCGGGCGGGTGCTGCCGGTGTAGCCCTCCATGTAGGCGCAGACGCGGACCGGGTCGGGGTTCAGACCGGGCAGGTGGCGCCGCACGATCTCGCTGAACATCTCCATTTCCTCCGGCGCGACGGTCCTCTCCAGCCGGTTCGGGTCGTCCACGGGCCGGTGGTGGGCCTGGGACACGCCGAGCTTGACGGAGAGGCCGTCCGGGGACGGGATGCCGTAGAAGGGGACCGGGCCGCCCCGGCGGATGAAGGCGGGGCGCTCCTCGCCGGCCCGGTGGTCCTCGTGGGGCAGGAACCAGGCGCTGATCGCACGATGAACGGCCACCTCCCACGGCAGGTCGGGCAGCAGATCGCCCACCCAGGGTCCCGGCGTGACCACCGCGGCGTCGAAGCGCTCGGTGTCGCTGTCCGTGCGGATCTCCACGCCTCCCCCTGCGGCGGGACGAACGCCGCGCACGGGGGTGTAGCGGCGGATCCTCGCACCCAGTTCCTCGGCGCGGCGGGCCGCGGTCTGAACCGTCAGCTCCGGGCGGACGAACCCCGCATGCGGGTCGAGGACCGCCAGGTCACCGTCGTCGACGCGGAATTGGGGGAAACGTTTCGCCAGTGCCTCGGCGTCGATGACCTCGTGGTCGAGGCCGTGCTCCGAGACGACGTCCAGGACGGTGCGTATCTCGGGGTCGTCCGCCGGCCCCATGAACAGGCATCCGGTGAGCCGCCGCAGTTCGCGGCCGGTCTCCGTCTGGAGCTGCTTCCAGAGGGCGTCGGCGTGCCGCACGAGCGGCACGTACCGGCCGTCGTCGGTCTGCACACTGCGGAAGACCCGGGTCTCACCGCCGGCGGCGCTGCGGTCGTGGCCGGGGGCGAAGCGGTCGTAGGCGACGACCTCGGCTCCGCGGGCCGCCAGCCGCCAGGCGGCCTGGCTGCCGACCGTGCCGGTGCCGACGACCGCGACGCGTTTCCTCGCCATGTGGTTCTCCTTGCCGGATGTGCCGGACGTGCCGGTGTGCCGGATGGTGGTCGGGGCCGGTTCAGGCCGTGGTGCGGCCGACGGTGGACACGAAGTCGATGGGCTGGGAGGAGGTGCCGTCCAGCGCCAGGTCGGCGGCGATGTCGCCGAAGGCGGGTGAGAGTTTGAAGCCGTGGCCGGAGAAGCCCGCGAGCAGGACGACGTTGTCGGCGCCGGGCAGCGGGCCGATCAGCGGGCGGCTGCTCTCGGTGTAGCCCTCCATGTAGACGGCCAGGCGGGTCGGGTCCGGGTGCAGGTCCGGCAGGTGGCGGCGGATCTGCTCGGTGAAGATGTCCAGCTCCTCCGGCTGGACGGTGCGGTCCAGCGCGTTGGGGTCACCGGCGGGCTTGTGCAGCGCGCGCGACAGGCCGAGCTTGACGGAGACGCCGTCCGGTGAGGGCAGTCCGTAGCAGTGCGTGGGGGTCGTGCGGATGAACGCGGGGCGCTCCTCACCGAACCAGGCGTCGGTGGTGGGGACGTACCAGGCGCTGATCAGGCGGCGGATGTCCACCTCCCACGGCAGGTCGGGAAGCAGATCGTTCACCCAGGGGCCGACGGTGACGACGACCGCGTCGAAGCGCTCGCTGCCGGCGTCGGTGCGTACCTCCACCCCGCCGCCGGCCGGGGTGATCTCGCGCACCGGCGTGTAGCGCTCGATGCGGGCGCCCAGCTGCTCGGCGCGCCGGGCCGCGGTCTGGACGGTCAGCTCGGGCCGGATGAATCCGGCACGGCGGTCGAGCACGGCCGCGTCGCCGTCCTCCAGCCGGAACTGCGGGAAGCGCTTGGCCATGACCTCGGCGTCGAGCACCTCGTGGTCGAGGCCGTGCTCGGCGATGGACTCCAGGACCGTGGCCATCTGCTGGTGCTCGGTGGACCCCATCAGCAGGCATCCGGTCAGGCGGCGCAGCTCGCGGCCGGTCTCCTGCTGGAGCTGCCCCCACAGGGTGTCGGCGTGCTTGAGGAGCGGGACGTACCGGGAGTCCTCGAAGTGCGCGCTGCGGAAGATGCGGGTCTCGCCGCCGGCGGCGCTGCGGTCGTGGCCGGGGGCGAAGCGGTCGTAGGCGACGACCTCCGCGCCACGGGCCGCGAGGCGCCAGGCGGCCTGGCTGCCCATGGTTCCCACGCCGACGACGGCGACTCGCTTCCTGGCAGCTGACACGGGGCTGTCCTTTCGTATCGCCGGGGCGCATGCTGAGCCCCTGCGTGAGGCTGTTCGATTCGAGGTGGTTTCGGGAGGCGGGGGCGGGTCCTTCGGGGGACCTCGGCTCACGAACGCCCTGTCTCGGAGTTCCGGCTGCGTCCTCGGGATCTTCCGAGTCGTGCCACATCGTGGAACGCTGTGCTAGTATCTGGCACAGAGAATGACAGTGGCTCCCAGGGGAGTCAAGAGGTGTCCACGAGAGATTCTGAGGATTAACAGGGGGAAACCGGATGGAAATGAAGAGCGTCACCAGGTCGCTGCGCATCCTGGAGGCAGTCGCCCAGCATCAGCCGGTCACCGTGGGGGAACTGACGAAGCTCTTCGGCCTGCCCAAGTCGACCATGCAGCGCACCCTGGTCACGCTGGCCGAGGCCGGCTGGCTGCGGGCCAACCGCAAGGACACCACCCGCTGGGAGATCGGCGCCCGCGTCCTGGCCGTACGGCCCGCCGCGCTCCAGGGGTCCAGCCTGTTCGCCGCGGCGCGCGAGCCCATGGTCCGCCTGAGGGACACGGTGAACGAGACGATCCACCTGTCGGTGCCGGACGCCCTGCAGTGCATGGTCGTCGTCGACCGCGTGGACTGCAGTCACGCCGTACGGACGTTCCACACCGTCGGCGACACCTCGCCCCTGCACGCCACCGCGACCGGGCGCGCCGTCCTGGCCCACCTGCCGAAGCAGGACGTCGAGGAGCTCATCGCGCAGGGGCTGGAGCGCTACAGCGACACGACGCCCACCGACCCGGATGAACTGCGCGCCGAGCTGGACCGGATCCGCATCGACGGATACGCGGTCAACCGCAACCAGTACCGGCCGGACGTCTGCGCGATCGCCGCGCCCGTCCTCGACGAGGAGGGCACACCACTGGCCACCGTGGCCATCTCCATGCCCGACTCGCGCTACGACGCGGACCGGCTGCCCGAGTGGGGCCGCCTGGTCGCCGACGCCGCCGCGGAGATCACGGGGCGCCGCCTGGGCGCCTGACCGGGCACCGGCGGAGGGCCGGCCCCCGCGCAAGGGGCGGCCCTTTTCCTGTGTGCGTGCCGTATTGTGGAACGCCATGCTATAATCCGGCACGATCACGCCTGCGGCTCCAGGAGCGAGTCAAAGGGTTGAGACCGACGACGGGGCCCCGATGGAAATGAAGAGCGTGACCAGGTCGCTGCGCATCCTGGAGGCGGTCGCCCACCACCAGCCCGTGACGGTGGGCGAGTTGACCAAGCTCTTCGGCCTGCCCAAGTCGACGGTGCAGCGCACGCTGGTCAGCCTGAACGAGGCGGGATGGCTGCGGGCGAACCGCCAGGACACCACCCGCTGGGAGATCGGCGCCCGGGTTCTCGCCGTACGTCCGGCGGCGCTTCAGGGCTCCAGTCTCTTCGCGGCGGCGAGGGAGCCCATGATCCGGCTGCGGGACGCGCTGAACGAGACGATCCACCTGTCGGTGCCGGACGCGTTGCAGTGCATGGTCGTCGTCGACCGGGTGGACTGCGCTCACGCGGTGCGGACGTACTACGCGATCGGCGACACCTCTCCCCTGCACGCCACCGCCACCGGGCGCGCGATCCTGGCCCATCTGCCGCCCGCCGACGTCGACGAACTGGTCGCCCAGAGGCTGGAGCGCTACAGCGACGCGACGACGGTCGACCCGGCCGAGCTGCGCGCCGAGCTGAAGCGGGTGCGCACGGACGGCTACGCCGTCAACCGCAACCAGTACCGCCCCGATGTCTGCGCGATCGCCGCACCCGTCCTCGACGAGAACGGCACACCGCTCGCCTCCGTGGCCGTCTCCATGCCCGACTCCCGCTACGACGCCGACCGGCTGCCCGATTGGGGCCGCCTGGTCGCCGACACGGCGTCCGGCATCGGCGACCGCCGACTGGGTGCGTGACAGCCCGGCACGCATGACAGCGCCCCCTGCTGCCGACGGCCGGCAGGGGCGTGACGCGTTCGCGCGTCAGGAGCGGCCCGCGCTCTGCTTGTCCACCACTTCCGCGAGAGGGTCCACGAAGCGGTCGAGCTCGCTCTCGCGCATGTAGATGTGGGGCGACACGCGCAGGCCGCTCAGGTGCCGTACCTCCCGGTACTGCACATGCACCTGGTGTGCGTCACGGAGCTCCTGTTCCACCGCCCTGGCGTCCAGGCCGTCGACGGAGAAGAGACTCACCGCGCCCAGGGACTCCGTGTCCAGAGGCGTGTGCAGCCTGAACCCGGGGATCGCGGCGGCGCGCTCCACCCAGTACCGGGTCAGCTCCCGTACGCGCGCGTGGACGGCCCGGGCCCCGATCTCCCGGTGGAAGCGCGCCGCCGGCAGGATGCCGGCCTGCAGGGCCGAGTTGTACGTGCCGAGGTTCCAGTGGTCGAACTTGTCGACGCGCAGCGGCGGCGGATCGAAGGGGGCCAGCAGGGGCCACGTACGGTCGATGACTTGCTCCCTGACGACCAGCATGCCGTTGCCCACCGGCGCGCCCATCCACTTGTGCAGACTGGTGACGAAGAAGTCGCAATCCAGGTCACGGAAGCTCACCGGCATCTGCGCGAAGGTCTGGGCGCCGTCCACCACGGTGAGCGTCCCGTGGTCCTTCGCCAGCCGGCACAGCCGCTTCGCCGGCACGACCCGTCCCGTCCAGTGGGACATGTGGGTGATCTGAAGGACACGGGTGCGCGGTGTCAGGACCGCCGCGTACGCCGCGAAGATCTCGTCGTCGCTGTCCATGAGGTCGTAGTCGGCGGTGACGACCTCGATGCCCTCGCGTTCCTGCCGCTGGAACCAGGCGGCGCGCACGCTCGGGTAGTCCCAGTGCGAGACCACGACCGGGTCGCCGGCGGCCAGCGGGATACCGAAGATCGCCGTGCACAGGCCCTCGGTGGAGTTCCGGTTCAGCGCGATCTCGCCGGGGTCGCAGTCGATCAGCTCGGCGAGTTCCGCCTTGGCCTCGGGGAGCGCCAGGTCGAGGTTGCTCCACATGTTGCGGTCGGGGTTCCGGTTGACCAGCCGGTAGGCGTCGATCGTCGTCTGCTCGACGACCAGGGGCGGCGGGCTGACTCGGCGTTGTTCAGGTTGAGCAGGGGCTGCTGCTCCGGGTAAGCCGCGCGGACGTGCTTCCAGAAGTCGTCCTGGCCCGGGGTGTCGTGGGGCCGCCGGTGCGCCGGACGTGTCGGCCGTGTGCCCCGTGCCCGGCCGGGGGGGGAGGCCGGGCACGGGGCGGCCCGCGAGCGGCCCTGGGGGAACGGGCCGGGTACGCGGGGCTTCCCGCGCGGTGCGCGACGGGGCGTGTGTCAGGACAGGAACGCCGTCATCGCACGGGCACCGCGACGTACTGGTACTCCAGGAACTCGTCGATCCCGACCCGGCCGCCCTCACGGCCGAGGCCGGACTGCTTGACCCCGCCGAACGGCGCGGCCGGGTTGGAGACGAGGCCGGTGTTCAGGCCCACCATGCCCACCTCCAGACCCTCGCTGACGCGCAGCCCGCGGTCCAGCCCCTGGGTGAAGACGTAACCGACCAGACCCCAGGGCGTGTCGTTGGCGCGGCGCAGGACTTCCTCCTCGTCGTCGAAGGTGAGGATCGCCGCGACGGGGCCGAAGATCTCCGTGTCCATCAGGCGGCTCTCGGGGGAGACATCCGTGAGCACGGTCGGCGGGTAGAAGCAGCCCGGGCCTTCCGGCGTACGGCCGCCGACGAGCACCCGGGCGCCGCGCTCGACGGCGTCGGCGACCAGCTCCGCGACCTTGGCGCGTCCGGTGGCGTCGATCAGCGGGCCGACGTCGACACCGTCCCGGGTGCCGGGGCCCACCACGAGCGCGCCCATCCGCTCGGCGAGCCGCCGTCCGAACTCCTCCGCCACCGACCGGTGCACGAAGAAGCGGTTGGCGGCCGTGCAGGCCTCGCCCATGTTGCGCATCTTGGCGACCATCGCGCCGTCCACGGCCACGTCGAGATCGGCGTCGTCGAAGACGATGAACGGCGCGTTGCCGCCCAGCTCCATCGACGTCCGGACGACGGTGTCGGCGCACTGGGCGAGCAGGAGCCGGCCGACGGCCGTGGAGCCGGTGAAGGACAGCTTGCGGATCCGGCCGCCGCGCAGGAGCGGTTCGCAGACCTCTCCGGCGCGGGAGGTGGTGACGACGTTCAGCACGCCGTCCGGCAGGCCGGCCTCCTTGAGGATGCCGGCCAGCGCGAGGCTGGACAGCGGGGTCTGCGGGGCCGGCTTGAGGATCATCGTGCAGCCCGCCGCGATCGCCGGGCCGATCTTGCGGGTGCCCATGGCCAGCGGGAAGTTCCACGGCGTGATCAGCAGGCAGGGACCGACCGGGCGGCGGGAGAGCAGCATGCGGTTGCGGCCGTCGGGCAACGTGCCGCAGCCGCCGTCGATGCGGACGGCCTCCTCGGAGAACCAGCGGAAGAACTCGGCGGCGTACGCCACCTCTCCCCTGGCCTCGGCGAGCGGCTTGCCCATCTCGGACGTCATCAGGTGGGCGAGCTCGTCCGTGCGCTCGAGGATGAGCTCGTAGGCGCGGCGCAGGATCTCGCTGCGGGCCCGGGGCGCGGTACGTGCCCACTCGGCCTGGGCCTGGACGGCGGCCTCCTCGGCGAGCCGTGCATCCTTGGGGCCCGCGTCGGCGACGTGGCAGAGGATCTCGCCGGTCGCGGGGTCGTCGACGGGCATGGTGGCGCCGTCCGCGGCGTCCACCCAGGCACCGCCGATGAACAACTGGGTCAGTACCTCGGTCATGATGTCTCTCCTGTGTGATCGGCGGCGGGGTCGAGGAGTTCCGCGAGGTGCAGGGCGCGGATGTCCCGTTCACCGGCGAGGTGGTCGATCTGGGTGGCGCAGCTGAAGCCGTCGGCCACGACGGTGCGTCCGTCGAGGTTGTCGATGCGGGGTTTGAGGGCCAGATCGGCGACGGCCATGGAGGTGTCGTAGTGCTCCGCCTCGAAGCCGAAGTTCCCGGCGAGTCCGCAGCAGCCCTCGGCCTCGTCGACGCTGCGTACGCCGAGGCGGCGCAGCAGGTCGGCGGGGCGGCGGCCCTTGAAGGTGGCGTACTCGTGGCAGTGGGTCTGAAGGACGACGCTCTCGGGCAGCGGCGGCGGGCTCCAGTCCTGGTCGGCCAGGTCTGCCAGGGCCCCGGTGAAGGTGTGGACGCGGCTCGCTACGCGCTGGGCGGCCTCGGTGCCGAGCAGTTCGGGGACGTCACGCTGCAAGGCGGCGGCGCAGCTCGGCTCGGCGACGATGATCGGCCGGTCGTCACCGCCGTCGAGCGCGGCGACCGTGCGGGCCATGATCTTGCGGGCGACGTTCAGCTGTCCGGTGCTGACCCAGGTCAGCCCGCAGCACAGTCCGTCCTGCGGCGCGCAGGAGACGCCGGCGTCGGCGAGCACACGGCTCGCGGCTCCCGCGACCTCGGGACGGAAGGCGCGGGTGAAGCTGTCGACGAAGAGCACGGCCTTCGCCGGCTCGGCGGTTCTGGCGGCGCGCAGGGTCTTGCGCAGGGTGCGGCGCGAGGCGAAGGCGGGGATGGTGCGCTTCGTCGTGACGCCGCCGAGACGGGCGAGCACCCGCCCGACCGGCCCGCGCAGCAGTGCGTTGATCGGCCGGGCGGCGTAACCGGCCAGGGCGGAGGTCTTGGGCAGCCAGCCGAGTGAGTAGTGGGAGCGGGGGCGCAGGCGGCCCTTGTAGTGCTGGTGGAGGAACTCGGCCTTGTACGTGGCCATGTCGACGCCGACCGGGCAGTCACTGGAGCAGGCCTTGCACGACAGGCACAGATCGAGGGCGTCCTTGACCTCGGTCGAGCGCCAGCCGTCGGCGACGGCCTCGCCGCGCACCATCTCCTGGAGCATGCGGGCCCGGCCGCGGGTGGAGTCGTTCTCCTCGCCCGTGGCCCGGTAGCTCGGGCACATCACGCCGCCGGAGTCGCTGCGGCAGCGTCCCACACCGACGCAGCGGCGTACCGCGCCCGCGAAGCCGTCCTCGTCGTGCGGGAAGCCGAACGTAGTCTCCAGCAGCGGGAGTTCACGCAGCGCGAGGTCAGCGTCCAAGGGCGCTGGATCGACGATCACGCCGGGGTTGAGCAGCCCCTCGGGGTCGAAGGTCTTCTTGAACGCGGCGAATGCGGCGATCATGAGGTGGCTGTACATGACCTCGAGCAGTTCGCTGCGCGCCCGCCCGTCACCGTGCTCACCCGACAGCGTGCCGCCGTGCCCGACGACCAGCGCGGCCGCCTCGGTCAGGAAACGGCGCATGACCGCCCGCCCGGCCTCGGTGGCCAGGTCGAAGTCGATGCGTACGTGGACGCAACCCGCGCCGAAGTGCCCGTAGAGCACACCGGTCAGGTCGTGGGTGGTCAGCAGTTTGCGGAAGTCGCGCAGGTAGGCGGCCAGGTTCTCGGGCGCGACGGCCGCGTCCTCCCAACCGGGCCAGGACTCCCCGCCGTCCACGAGCCGGGCGGCCAGCCCGGCCCCGTCCTCACGCACCCGCCACAGCGACCGCCGCTCGGCCGGGCTCTCCACGACCCGGCCGCCGGTCATCCGACCCCGGGCCTTGAGAGCCTCAAGCAGTTCAGCGGCGCGGGCGTTCACCGCAGCCTGGTCGTCGCCTTCGAGTTCGACGTACAGCCAGGCCCGCCCCTCGGGCAGCCCGGTCACCGAATCCGCACCACGGCGGGTGCGCATGGTTGCCACGATCGCCTCGTCCATGCCCTCCACCGCGCTGGGCGACCAGCGCAGGATCTCCGGCACGTCCTCGGCCGCCTCGACCACGTCCTCGTAGCCGAGCGTCAGCAGCGTGGAAGCCTGTGCGGTCGCCACCAGGCGGACCGTCGCGGCGGTGACGACCGCACAGGTGCCCTCGGTGCCCACCAGAGCACGGACCAGGTCGAAGCCGTTCTCGGGCAGCAGGTGATGCAGCTGGAAGCCGGAGACCTGACGGGGGATCCGGCCCAGCTCGGTGCGGATCAGTGCCAGGTTGTCCGCGACCAGCCGCCTGAGGTCGGATTCGAGCCGGGCGACGCGCCGCACAGCATCCGCGTCGCCCGGCTCGGCGGCCCGCAGCCCGGAGTGGTCGGCGACGGCCCGCACGCCGTCGACCGTCACGATCTCCAGGGCCTCGACGTGGCCGCTGGTCCGCCCGTCGCGCACCGACCGGTTGCCGCACGCGTCGTTGCCGATCATGCCACCGAGGGTGCAGCGGCTGTGCGAGGACGGATCCGGGCCGAAGTCCAACCCGTGCAGGGCGGTCGCGCCGCGCAGCGCGTCGAGGACGACACCGGCCTCGACGCGTGCGGTGCGGGTCGCCGGGTCGATGTCCAGGATCCGGTTCATGTACCGGGAGAGGTCCAGGACGACTCCGAGCCCGACGGCGTTGCCGGCCATGCTGGTGCCGCCGCCCCGGGCGGTGACGGGGACGCCCGTCTCGCGGCAGGCCCGCAGCACCGCGACCACGTCGTCGGCGGTGCGCGGATAGGCCACGGCCCGGGGCAGCACACGGTAGTTGGAGGCGTCGTAGGCGTAGGGGCCCGTCGCCCCCCGGCCGGTCTCCACCCGCAAACCGGGCGCGATCTCGGCGATACGGGCCGTGAGACCCGCCAGGTCGCGGGTGGCGGTGCTCATCGGTCCGCCGCTCCCGAAGTGCCGGCCTCGACGGCGTTCGCCCAGGCCTGGAGGCCCTCGTCGACGCCCGCCTCGTCGATCACGAGGGCGGGGATCATGCGGACCACCTGGTTCCACGCGCCGCACAGCAGCAGGAGCAGGCCCTCGTCGACGGCGGCCCGCTGCACACGGGCGGCGGTCTCCGGGTCGGGGCTGCCGTCCTCGGTGACGAACTCGGTGGCGAGCATGAGGCCGAGGCCGCGGACGTCGCCGATGCCCGGAGTCCGGTCGGCCACCGCCTCCAGGCCCTGGCGCAGCCGCTTGCCCATCGCCTCGGCGTTCTCCACGAGCTTCTCGTCGCGAACGACGTCGAGGGTGGCGCAGGCGGCGGCACAGGCGACGGCGTTGGCGCCGTACGTGCCGCCCTGCGATCCGGGCCAGGCCTTGGTCATCAGTTCCTCGGAGGCGGCGATGCCGGAGATCGGGAAGCCGCTGGCCAGGCCCTTGGCGGTGACGAGGATGTCCGGGGTGACGCCGAAGTGGTCGTGTCCCCAGAAGCGTCCGGTGCGGCCGACGCCGGTCTGGACCTCGTCGTGGATCAGCAGGAAGCCGTGCCGGTCCGCCCGCTCCCGCAGACCTTCCATGAAGGCGCGGTTCGCGGGCACGTACCCGCCCTCGCCGAGCACCGGCTCGACGATGATCGCGGCCGTGTCCGCGGGCGAGGAGATCGTCTGGAGGGTGTAGTCGAGTTCCTTCAGCGCGAAGCGGGTGGCGGTCTCCTCGTCCCAGCCGTAGCGGAAGGCCGTCGGGAAGGGCGTGACGACCACACCGCTCATCAGCGGGGAGAAACCGGACCGGAAGCGGATTCCGGAGGTGGTCATGGAGGCGGCGGCGACCGTACGGCCGTGGAAACCGCCGTGGCAGACGATGACGTTGGGCCGGCCGGTGGCCTGCCGGGCCAGCCGCAGCGCCGCCTCGACGGCCTCGCTGCCGGAGTTGGTGAAGAACAGGCTGTCGAGGCCGGCCGGCAGCACCTCGCCCAGCTTGTCGACGAGGCGGCGCAACGGCTGGTGCATGACTGTCGTGTACTGGCCGTGGATCAGCGTGCCCACCTGCTCCTGCGCCGCCGCCACGACCTTGGGGTGGCAGTGCCCGGTGCTGGTGACGCCGATGCCGGCGGTGAAGTCGAGGTAGCGGCGGCCGTCCTCACCGAAGAGGTGGACGCCCTCGCCCCGGGCCGCCACCACGGGCGTGGCCTGGCGAAGGTGCGGCGACAGTGCGGTCATGTTCGTCTCCCGGCCTGGGTCGTCGGACTGCTGCGGTCTCCTGAGCATCTCGACGACTCCAGGCAGCGCCAATGCGTGATCTGTCCGGCCGGGGCGCGGTATCCGGACGTTGTGTCAACCGCTCCGTTCCTCCAGGTGGTGCGCCTGGCATCAGAGCACACGTTCCGCCTTTCCCGCGTGCTTGCGTCACGGCACGGACCAAGCCGTACGACACGGAGCAAGCCCAGGGAACCCGCACGCGGAATCGCCTACGGGTGGAAGCCCGCCTCGCCCTCGACGCGGACGCCCGTCTCCTCCCCGGGGCGGACCGGAAGCGGTCCCACCACGCGGATGCCGATGGGGGTGTCGTGACCTTCGACGGCCACCGTGACCATGGCGTCGTGGCCGTAGTACGAGACATCGGTGACCGTCCCTCTGACCGCGCCCTCGGAGTCCGCGTCGGTGAGGCGGAGCTGTTCCGGACGGAGCAGGACCGTGCCGGCGCGCAGGCCGCCGGGCGGGGCGGCGAGGGGCACCGTACCCAGGGCGGTCCGGGCCGTGCTGCCGACGTCGACAGTGCCGGGGAGCAGGACGGCGTCGCCGACGAAGCCGGCGACCCAGGGATCCGCCGGACGTCGGTAGAGGTCCTGCGCGGTGGCGCACTGGGCGACCCGGCCGTCCCGTACGACGGCGACGAGGTCGCCGGTGGACAGGGCCTCCTGCTGGTCGTGGGTGACCAGCACGGCCGTGGCGCCGGTCGCCCGCAGCGCTGACCGTACGTCCGCCCGCACCCCTGCCCGCAGTGCGCTGTCGAGGGCGTTGAACGGCTCGTCGAGCAGGATGAGTTGGGGTCGCGGCGCCAGGGCGCGGGCCAGGGCGACACGCTGTTGCTGGCCGCCGGACAGCTCGTGCGGCATGCGGTCGCCGTAGCCGGTGAGGCCGACCAGTTCGAGCATCTCGTCCGTGATGCGCCGCCGTTCGGAACGGTCGGCGCCGGTCAGGCCGAAGGCGACGTTGCGGGCCACGCTCAGGTGCGGGAAGAGGGCGCCCTCCTGGGGCACGATGCCGATACGGCGGCGCTCCGGCGGGACGTGGACGCCGGGCCCGTTCAGGAGGCGGTCGCCGAGTCGGACGGTGCCCGCGTCGGCGCGCAGAAACCCGGCGACGACCCGCAGCAGGGTGGTCTTGCCGCAGCCGGAAGGGCCGAGAACCGCCGCCAACGCGCCTGCGGGAACGGTGAGTTCGAGTCCGCGCAGGATCGGCTCCCCGGCTCCGTAGGACTTGGTGAGTCCTACGACGTGCAGTTCGTTCATGTCCGGTGCCTGCCTAGGAGGTAGGAGGGGACGGCGGCCAGCAGGATCAGCGCGGCGGCGTACGGGGCGGCTGCCGCGAAGGAGCCGGCGCCGGTCTCGGTCCACAGCCGGGTGGCGAGGGTGTCCATGCCGGTGGGGCGCAACAACAGGGTCGCGGGGAGTTCCTTCATGCAGACCACGAAGGTGAGCGCGGCCCCGGCTGCCACTCCGGGCGCCGCCAGCGGCACGGTGACCTCGCGCAGCACCTGCCACGGCCGTCGCCCGAGTGAGCGGGCCAGGTCCTCCAGGACGGGCTGTGCCTGGAGCACGGCCGCGCGGGTGGCGGCCACCGCGACCGGCAGGAACAGCACGGCGTAGGCGCAGACCAGCAGCGGGAGTCGCTGGTAGAGCGGGTACGCGTAGCGCACGGCGAAGAAGACCAGGGCGAGCGCGACCGTGATGCCGGGCAGCGCGTGTCCCGCGTACGCCGCCTGCTCCAGCAGACGCGCGCCGCGGCCCCGGTGCCGGGCGGCGATCACACCGACGGGCAGGGCGAGGACCGTGGTGAGGCCGGCGCCCGCCGCCGCGACCCCGAACGTCGCCGAGGCCGTCTCCGCGAGCCCGCCGAGGTCCCAGCCGGCCGAGCTGCCGACGGCCAGCCAGTACCCGAGGGTGCCCAGCGGGAAGGCGACGGCCACGGCCGTCACCGCCCCGCACCACAGCAGGGCGATCGGCCGCCACCGGCCGAGGGCGACCGGCAGAGCCGGGCGGGCGGTGCCCGCGCCGGTCCTGGCGTGCCCGGCGCGTCCGCGCGTGCGGGCCTCGGCGGCCACCAGGACGATGGTCATCACGACCAGCACCACGCTGAGGGCGGCGGCGGGGGTCCGGTCGAAGGAGGCGCGGTACGAGGTGTGGATGGCCCGGGTGAAGGTGTCGTACCGCATCAGGGACACCGCGCCGAAGTCGGAGAGCACGTACAGCGCGACGAGCAGCGCCCCGCCGGCGGCCGCGGGCCGCAGTTGCGGGAGCGTGACTCTGAGGAATGTCCGCAGCGGCCCGTGCCCGAGGGAGCGTGCGGCCTCCTCCTGTGCCGGGTCGATGCCCCGCAGCGCGGCGGCGACCGGCAGATGGACGTACGGGAAGCTGACCAGTGTCAGGGCGAGGGCGGCGCCGCCGAACCCGGCGAGGCCCGGCTCGGCCGACAGCCAGGCGAACGCGGCGACGTAGCTGGGCACGGCCAGCGGCAGCGTGGCCAGCACCGACCAGGCGCGGGCCCCGGGCAGTGCGGTGCGCACGGTCAGCCAGGCCAGCGAGATCCCCAGCACGAGGCAAGCCGCCACGACCACGACGGTCAGGCCGAGGCTGCGGCCGAGGAGGTCCAGGGTGCGTTCGTCGGAGACGACGTCCCAGGCGAAGACCGTTCCGCGTTCCAGGGCGCGGACGGCGAGGTAGGCAAGGGGCAGCAGGGCGAACAGGGCGGCCACGCAGGCGGGGACGAGCAGGATCAGGGGTGGTCTGCGGTCGGCCGTACGCCCTGTTCGTGCTTTACGGGATGGCGTACGCGTCTTTGTGGGAGGGGACGGCGATGCGGGCACGGCGGGTCAGACCAGTCCGACGTCCTGGAGCATGACCAGCGTCTCCTGGAGGGACTCCAGCTTGCCGAGGTCGATGTCGGGGGACTCGAGCGACTCGAACGGCGGCAGGTCCTCCACGGCGCTGGTGACGCCCGCGGCCAGCGGGTACTCCTTGGTGTGGTCCGCGAAGTAGGTCTGCGCCTCCTTGGACAGCAGGTAGTCCACCGCCTTCTGGGCGGTCTCGCTCTGCCCGCTGTCCTCGAGGACGCCGGCGCCGGCGACGTTGACGAGCGCGCCTGGGTCCTTGCCGGGCAGGAAGTGCAGCCTGGAGTTGACCTTGTCCTCGCCCTTCTCGGCGACCCGCTCGTACCAGTAGTAGTGGTTGACCAGGCCGAGGGAGACCTCGCCGGCCTCGACGGCGTCCAGGGTGGCGAGGTTGTGGGCGTAGGTCTTGGCGCCGTTCGCCTTGAGGTTTTCGAGCCACTCGCGGGTGGCGTCGTCACCCTTCAGGACGCGCATACCGGTGACGAAGGCCTGGAAGGAGGCGTTGGTCGGCGCGAAACCGACCTTGCCCTTCCACTCCGGCTTGACCACGTCGAAGACACTGTCCGGGACCTCGGCGTCGTCGACCTGGTCCGGGTTGTACGCGATGACACGGACGCGCCCCGAGAGGCCGACCCAGTCACCAGCGGCGCCGCGGTATGCCTCGTCGACCTTGTCGAGGGTGGCCGTGGGCAGCTTCTCCAGCATGCCCTCCCTGGACAGGGCGCCCAGAGCTCCGGCGTCCTGGGAGAAGAACAGCCCGGCCTTGGTGCGGTCGCCCTCCTCCAGGATCTGGGCGGCGAGCTCCGCGCTGTCGCCGTAGCGGACCTCGACCTCGGTGCCGACGGCCTTCTCCAACTTGTCCAGAAGTGGCTTGACCAGCTTCTCGTTGCGGCCGGAGTAGATGACGAGGGAGGAGCTCCCGCCCTCGCCCCCGCTGTCCTTGTCGCCGGAGCCGCACGCCGCGAGGGCGGGGAGCAGCAAAGCGGCCGCGACCAGCGCGGTCATCCGGCGAACCGAGGGGCGTCGCATGGTGTGTGCCTTCCTGCGGGGCTCGCCTGTGTGCCACCGCCGGTCGCGTCGGTGGAAAGCGGGGGCGAAGCGGAACCTGTGATTTTTCTGTGGCTTGATTATGGCCCTGTCATGAATAAGGTAAGCATTACCTAAACGTCAAGGGTTCTGTGCTGAAGCGGACGTTGCCGCGGAAAGGGCGCACCCCGTGCTCCACCCCTCCAAGCCCCTCCCGGCTCCGTCCCCCGTGCGTCTGCTGCCCGCGCAGCCCGTGCGGCCTGCGCGGCCTGCGCGGCCGAACGGCGTGTCCTTCGCGCGCGAACTCGCGGCCTACGGCGACCGCGTCGCACTCATCACGCCGGAGGGAGAGCTGTCGTACCGCGAGCTGGCCGAGCGGGTCGCCGAGACCGCCGAACGCCTGGGGCCCGTTCGGCGGCTGGTGCTGCTGGCCGGGGCCAACCGCGCCGACGCGCTCGTCACGTATCTTGCCGCCCTCTCCGCCGGACATCCCCTCCTGCTCGTCCCCGGCGACAGCGAGAGCACGATCCGCTCGCTGACACAGGCGTACGCCCCCGACGTCGTGGCCCGACCGGAGGCCGACGGAACATGGACTCTGACCGAAAATCACCGCTTCAGCGTCCACACCCTGCACCCGGGCCTCGCCCTGTTGCTGAGCACCTCCGGCTCCACCGGCTCACCCAAGCTGGTGCGGCTCTCCCACGAGAACCTCCAGGCCAACGCCGAGTCCATCGCCACGTACCTCGGCATCGACGACTCCGACCGGGCGGCCACCACCCTGCCCATGCACTACTGCTACGGCCTGTCCGTCATCCACAGCCATCTGCTGCGCGGCGCCGGGCTGATCCTCACCGAGCGGTCGGTTTCCGAGGCGGCCTTCTGGGAGGAGTTCCGGGCCGGGGGTGGCACCTCGCTGGCGGGCGTGCCGTACACCTTCGATCTGCTCGACCGGATCGGCTTCGAGCACATGGAGCTGCCGCATCTGCGCCGCGTCACCCAGGCAGGGGGCAGACTCGCTCCCGAACGCGTCGTCAGGTACGCCGAGTTGGGGCGCCGCTCGGGCTGGCAGCTGTTCGTGATGTACGGCCAGACCGAGGCCACGGCCCGCATGGCCTACCTCCCGCCGCAGCTCGCCGCGGAGCGCCCCGAGGCCGTCGGTGTACCGATACCCGGCGGCTCGTTCCGGCTGCTGCCGGCCGACGGCCACGGTCCGGACGTAGGCGAACTGCTCTACTCGGGGCCGAACGTGATGCTCGGTTACGCCGAGAGCCCGGCCGACCTCGCCCTCGGCCGGACCGTGGAAGAACTGCGCACCGGGGACCTGGCCCGGCGCGCGCCCGACGGGCTGTACGAGATCGTGGGCCGCCGCAGCCGCTTCGCGAAGATCCTGGGGCTGCGGATCGACCCGCAGCGCGTCGAGTCGCTGCTGGAGGAGCACGGGGTCACGGCGTACTGCGCGGGTGACGGGGAGGCGCTCGCGGTGGCCGCGCTCGGGCACGCCGGTGAGCAGGCAAGGATCCGGCGGCTGGTCGCGCAGGAGTGCGGGCTCCCGTCCCGCGCGGTACGGGTCCGCGTCCTCGACCGGCTCCCCCGCCTGGCCACGGGCAAGCCCGACTACGCGGCGGTACGGCGCTTGACGCGCCCCGCTCGGGAGGCAGCACCCGGCCCCGGTCAGGATCTCCTCCGCCTCTACGCGGAGATCCTCGACCACGCCGACGTCACCGAGGACAGCAGCTTCGTCAGCCTGGGCGGTGACTCGCTGTGCTACGTCGAGATGTCGTTGCGCCTGGAGGAGTCCCTGGGCCACCTCCCTGCCGACTGGCACCGGAGAACGATCCGCGAGCTGCGAGCCACGGCGGCGCCCGCGCCGGAGCCAACGGGAGGGCAGCAGGAGCGGCCTGAGCCCCGGCGGGCCCGCCCGGCGCCCGGACTGCGCAGGGCGCTGCGCTCCTGGTCCGCCCCGGAGTCCTGGCGGACCCGCCGCACTCTGGAGACCGGCATCGCCCTGCGCGCCGTCGGGATCGTCCTCATCGTCGGCTCACATGTCCAAATCTTCGAGATCAAGGGCTTCGCCCACATCCTCATCTGTGTCGCCGGCTACAACTTCGCCCGCTTCCAGCTGACCGGCGCCGAACGCCGCGAGCGCTTGCGGCACATGGGGCGCAGCATCGCCCGCATCGCGGTACCGAGCATGGTGTGGATCACCGGCGCGGTGCTCCTGACCGACTTCTACGATCCGGCCAACGCCGTGCTGCTCAACAGCCTGCTCGACCAGGGGGACGACCGCTTCGACTGGGCGTACTGGTTCGTGGAGGCCCTGGTCTACTTCCTCGTCGTCCTCGCCGCCCTGATGGCCGTACCGCTGCTGGACCGGCTGGAGCGGCGGTACGCGTTCGGCCTGCCGCTGGCCCTCACGGCCGTCGCCCTGGTCGGCCGCTACGACCTGCCGGGCCTGGCGTCCGCCCGTCCCCAGCTGAGCCCCACGGTGGTCTTCTGGCTGTTCGCCCTGGGGTGGGCTGCGGCGCGAGCCGAAACCGTACGTCAACGAGCGCTGCTGACGGCGTTGCTGCTGCTCACCTTGCCCGGCCTGTTCCAGGACCAGCCCCTGCGCACGGCCGTCGTGCTCGTCAGCCTGGCGCTGCTGATCTGGGTACCGGCCCTGCCCAGCCTCAGCCCGCTCAACGCACTCGCGGGCGTCCTGGCGAGCAGCTCCCTCTACATCTACCTGACGCACTACCAGGTCTATCCCTACCTACAGGAGGACTTCCCGCTCACCGCCCTGTTCGCCTCTCTCGTTGTCGGCGTCGGCTACGCGGTGGTCGTGACCCGGGTGACGCGGACCGTTCCGTGGCTCGGGGCTCCTCGCCTCCGAAAGACACGCCAGAGCGGGCGCAGGTCCCCGGCTCACTCGTCGGTACGAGCTACCGGCACGAGCTGCCACGACGGCAGCCGCCTCCCGTCCGTCGCCCCGTGAACACACCCGTCGGCTCAGGCGCCGTAGAAGGCGTCCTCGGCCTCCTGGTCGGCGGAGAAGAGCCACACCTCCACGATCTTGTCGCCCACGACCCGCAGCACGTCCACACCGTCCATCGACATCTCCCTGCCGTCACACTTGGCGGAGAAGTGGACGGGGATCGCGACCAGATCACCGTTGATCATGGGTGCGCCGGTCAGCGACAGATCGAACGTGCCCTGCGTGGCGGTCATCTGGGCACCGAGGAACTCCCCCACCGCCGCCCCGCCACGGTGGCTGCCGGAGAAGCGGTGGGCACCGGGCTGGTGCCAGACGATGTCGTCGGCGAACATGCCCGCGACAGCGGCGAAGTCCTTGGCGGACACCGCGTCTACGTAGCGGTTGGCGACGGCAAGCGTGGTGGTGGGCTCCATGATCGATTCTCCTCGGTTGAGTCCAGTCGAGTACTTCCTGCTGAAGCCCTATACTCACCATCGGTAACCAGTCACCTCAACGTAACCAATGGGGAGATGTGACGCATGCCACAGCATCCGGCCTTCGATGTCATGACGGCGACCTGCCCGTCCCGCACCTCGCTCGCCCGCATCGCCAACAAGTGGACGGCCATGGTGGTCATCGCTCTCAGCGCCGGACGCATGCGCTTCCGGGACCTGCGCACCACCGTCGAGGGCATCAGCGCGAAGGTCCTCACCGAGACACTCCGGGACCTGGAACGCGACGGTATCGTCACCCGGCACGTGTACGCCGAGGTCCCGCCGAGGGTCGAATACGAGCTGACCGCACTGGGGCGCACCCTGCACGCCCCGCTCCAGGCGTTGGGCCACTGGGCCGAGGAACACATCAGCGAAGTACTCGCGGCGCGTGAGAGCTACGACGCCCGCCAGTAATCCGCCCGCAGGCAGGCCCTGGCCCCCACGGGAACCCTGTGCTGCAATGGTCAAGTGCAGTTTGAGCATGACAACATGGTCGGGGTTCACCTGGCCGTAGCCCTGGTGAACCTCGATGGCAGTGGGTCATGGCTGCCTGAGGCACTGGAACGGGTGCTGCGAGAGCACCAGATCCGTCGTCCGCGTGTCACCGGCTCCACGTGCCGGGAGATCAGGGACTGGTCGCGGCGGATGAGGCCGGTCTTCGAGGCGTCCTCGCAGACCGAGCGGTGTCAGAACATCAACACCCTGCTCGCGGACGGCGCCAGGAGCGTGTATCTGACCACACACGACGACCTGCGGCCCCATCTGCACTTCGCTCCGGACGCCCAGGACCTCCAGAGCCGCGTGAAAGCCGTGACCGCCGGAGGTCTGGCCATTTTCGCCATGGAGGCCGAGGGGAAACGGCTGGGCGTATGCGCGCTGGACTCCTGCCGGACCGCTTTCGTCGACACCAGCCGCAACGGCCGCCGTGCCTACTGCTCCGCCCGCTGCGCCAACACCGACGCGGTCCGCCGCCACCGCGGCAGGCAACGGTAGCGCCGGGTCGGGGCTATGCCGGGACCAAGGCCACGACGAGCGGGACAGCGGCTGTGCCCAGGAGTGTTTGTGTGGCGGTGATCCCGGCCATCAGCGGTGCGTCGCCGCCGAGTTGCCTTGCCAGGATGTACGACGACGATGCCGTGGGCAGGGCCTGGAAGAGCACGGCGATGAGCAGCGCGTGAGAACCCAGGCCGAAGAACCGGGCGGCCAGGAACGTAGCGGCGGGCATGAGCGCGAACTTGGCGGACGAGGACGTGAGGATCGGCGCCGCCCATGATCGTGCGGCGCCGAAGCGCAGAGCGGCACCGATGCAGAGCAGACCCAGCGGCATCGAGGCGGCCCCCAAGGCCTGGAGCGCTGGTGCGATGCCCGGCGGCAGGCTCAGATCGAGTGCCTGAAGGAGGATGCCTCCTGCGCAGGCGAGGATGAGCGGGTTGGTCACGAGTTGTCTGACGACGCCCGAGAACTGAAGGCGCGCTGTCCCGAACCACGCGAAGACCAGCACGCACAGCACATTGACGGTGGGCACGATCGCCGCGTTGCAGACCGCGGCGATCGCAACGCCCTTGGTGCCGAACAGGCCGGCGGCGATCGTCACACCGATGTAGTTGTTGAACCGGATACTGCCCTGGAAGACCGAGGTGAAGGCATCGCCCTTCAGCCGCATCAGGGGCTTGCAGGCGATGACCAGCACGGCCACTGCCAGCGTGGAGGCGATCAGCGCGCCGGCCAGGGCCCCCACCGGCAGGTCGTCGGTGTCGGCGGTCGCCAGGCTGTGCAGGAACAGGGCCGGCAGCAGCACGCGATAACTGAGGCGCTCGGCTTCGGACCAGAAACTCTCCGCTGTGATCATCGATCGCTTGAGCGCGTAGCCCAGCGCGATCAGCAGGACGACCGGAACGAGCGCCTTCACGGTCAGTGCGATCACGCCGAGATCCCGTCCAGCGTGGCGACGACGATGCGGCAGCCCTCTCCCAGGGCGTAGATGCCGGTGGCAAGGGAGAGCCGCCGGTGGTCGCGCGCGCTGCCCGGGACGGTCGCGCATCCCGCTTCGAGGGTCATGCCGTTCATGCCGACAGGCTGACGTAACCCCGCTAGGCAGGACAACCATTACAGACCCTGGGCCGAACATCGGCCGACCGCCCTTGATGCATCAACTGTGCTCGGGACATCGGCTCGTGATGTGCCTTGCGCGGAAGGTCAGCGACGCGGGGGATTCCGGCGCGGGGTGATGACGGCGTTCGGCAGGGCCGGCGCGGGAAGACGGCCCCCGGGATAGCCCTCGACGGCACCGAATCGGCCGGAGGACGCCTCCCAGTCCGCCCGGGCCCGGACGATGTCCTGGTGGTTGCGTCCGATGAAGTTCCACCACATGACGATCTCCTCCTCGAAAGGAGGGCCCCCGAGCAGGATCACCCGCGCTGGACCGTCCGATTCGTTCACCGCCGTCAGGGCGTCGGCACCGCAGGGCACGTAGCCGAGTTCGGCCGGGCGCAGCACGGTGTCGATCAGGCGGACGTCTCCGCTGTCCACGAGAAGGCCGTGCTCGAAGGCGGTGTCGACGGCGAGGGTGAGCGCCGCACGCGGTTCGAGGGTGATCTCGGCACCGACCAGAGGAGTGAAGGTCCGCACCGGGGAGGTGCTTCCGGCGAGCGAGCCCAGGAAGACCCTGATCTCGGCCCCATCGGTCCGCACCGGCTCGGGAACGTGGTGCTGGAAGTCCCGATCGGCGTTCCGGTGCTCCTCGGGCAGTGCCACCCACAGCTGGACGCCATGGAGGACGGTGGTGCGCGACGTGGAGACCTCCGAGTGGGCGATCCCGTACCCGCCCGTCATGAGGTTCATCTCGCCGGGCCGGATCAGCGCGACGGTGCCGAGGCTGTCGCGATGCTCGACCTCCCCACTGAACAGCCAGCTCACCGTCTGGAGGCCGGTGTGCGGATGCGGCGGTACGTCCATGCCGCCGGTCGCGCGGACGTCGGTCGGGCCGTAGTGGTCGGCGAAGCACCAGGCGCCGATCAGCGTCCGGCTCCGCTGGGGCAGCGTCCGCCGCACGCGCATGGCACGTGGGCCGCCCAGGGGCACCTGCCGCGCCGACAGCACCTCGACCTCGGCAGCTCCGGTCCCCCGCCCGTCATCGACCAGGGCGCCGCACCTCAACTCCGGAGGCGCGGTTTCCACGTTGCTCACCGGGACCACCTTCCATCCACTTCAGTTGTTGCATCAACTACCATGTCACAGGGGCAGGCCGCAAGCCATACGCGCCCGGCGTGCGGACCGGCCTCCGGCAGTCCTCAGCCGCGCATCACGCCGCCCCGCCGGACGTTCCACTCGGTCAGGACGCGCCCTCGTCCAGCTTGCCCACAACGCGTTCGGAGACGTCGGTCAGCACCCGCAGTTCCGCCGGCGTGACATGATCGAGGAACAGCTCCCGCACCGCCTCGACATGGAGCGGGGCAGCGGCCTCGATCGCCGCGCGTCCCGCCTCCGTGATCGCCACGAAGGCGCCGCGCCCGTCGTCCGGACACTCCTCCCGCACCACCAGCCCCCGCCCGGCCATCCGCGCGATGTGATGGGACATCCTGCTCTTCTCCCACTCCAGCGCACGGGCCAGATCCTGATAGCGCTGCCGGCCCTCCGGCACATCCGTCAGATGGACCAACACCGCGAAGTCGGCAGCCGACAGCTTCGACTCCGCCTGGATCAACCGCGACAACCGGCCCCAGAGCTTCTCGTGCAACCGGACGAAGCTCCGCCACGCGTGCTGCTCCTCCGGCGTCAGCCACCGCACCGTCTCTTCCATGACGGAAGTGTAAACGTAGTTGACAGTTCATCGAACTGCGACGATCCACCGCTTAGCGGGCCGGCCATGCCCAGTCAGTCCACATGCCGCACGTACGTGCCCAGCAAGACGGGCATCCGGTCGTCGTCCAGCGGGAGAAGCTCGCGAGTGTCCTCCAGTGTCGACCAGACCACGTGCCGCAGGCCCGCGGCTTGGCGGCCCGGCCCAGGACCCCGATCTGAGACGGATAGACCCATCCGGATCGACACGTCCACGGCACCACCAAAACCACGGATAGGGCAATCCGATTGCCGACTGATCCACAGGAGCGACCGGCCGCTCCTGCGGATCAACTCGCCGGGGCGGGACCGGGAGGCAGATGGACCGTCATGATCAGGTGGCAGGTCTCGGCGCCGGAGCCGCGGTAGGTGTGCGGGGTGTCGCCGTCGAACTGGGCGGTCTGGCCGGCCTCGACGGCGTGCTCGGCGCCGTCGACGATCAGGGCCATCCGGCCGGAGGTGACGCTGACGGTTTCCACGACGCCGGCCTGGTGGGGGTGGCTGGGGTACTCCTCGTCCGGTTCCAGCCGCCAGCGCCAGATTTCGACCGGCGCCGGTCCTGAGGTGGTCAGCATCAGCCGGGCCTCACCGCCCCGCTCTCCGGCCCACAGGGGAGCCACGGCCTCGGCGGAGACGACACGGACGCGACCTTCGGGCGATCCCTGCATCAGGGCGGACACCGAGATGCCGAGGGTGTCGGCCAGCCGGACCAGGGTGGCCAGGTTGGGGTTGCCCTGGGCCTTCTCCAGCCCCACCAGGGCGCCTTTGCTGACCTGGGCGCGCCGGCTGAGTTCCTCCAGCGTGAGGCCCGCGCGGATGCGGGCCGCCCGGACGTTGTGCGCGACCGTTCGCAGGGCAGCGGCTGTCTCGGCCACCTGATCACCATCCTTGCAGCTGGAACATTCGACTGCACCGTCCGGTCGTTTGGTTGACATCGGACGGTCGTTCTGTTGTACGGTCTGGTCGTTCCAATGAATGGTAAGGGATGTACTGTGATCGCTCTGCTGCTGGCGCTGGGCAGCTCGCTCGCCTACGGATGCGCCGATTTCCTCGGCGGCCTCGGCGCCCGCAAGGCTCATGTGCTGCGCACGGTGATGATCGCGGCCCCGGCGAGCCTCGCGGTCGAGCTGTTGCTGTGGCCGGTGCTCGGAGCCTCGTTCAGCGCCGGCGCCCTCGGCTGGGGTGCCGCGTCCGGGGTCGCCTCAGCCGCCGCCTTCGCCCTGCTCTACCGCACGCTGGCGATCGGTCCGATGAACGTGCTGTCGCCCGTGACCGCGCTGGTGTCCGCCGCACTGCCCGTCGGTGTGGGCCTCTTGCAGGGCGAGCACCTGGCCGCCGCGGGGCTGGTGGGGCTGCCGCTCGCACTGGTGGCGGTCGTGCTGGTCAGCGCCGGCCACGGCGCGGGGTCGGCACGCCCCTCCCGTACGGCGCTGCTGCTGGCCTTCGGCGCGGGCGCCGCCATCGCCCTTCAGCTGGTCTGCCTGCACCATGCGCCCTCCGACAGCGGCGTGGCCCCGCTGATCGTCGGCCGGACGGTCTCCTCGGCCGTCACTCTGGCCGCGGCGGGGCTGATGCGCCGCAAGCTGGGCACCGAGCGGCCCGCGTACGCCCTGTCGGCAGCCGCGGGTGCGCTGGACTCCGTGGCGAACCTGCTGTTCCTGCTGGCCGCCCGCAGCGGGGACCTCGCCGTCGTCGCCGTGGTCACCGCCCTCTACCCGGCCGGTACCGTCCTGCTGGCCCGAGGCGTGCTCGCCGAACGGATCCACCGCGGCCAGCTCGTCGGCCTCGGCACCGCCGCCGTCGCGGTCAGCCTGCTCGCCCTGACCTGAGCGGCCCCGCACCTGTGCATCACCGGACCAAGGCCCGCCCCGACGCGAGAAACGGAAAACCCGCCATGCCCACCTTCCATCTCACCCCCGCCGTCGCGGAGGCCTTCCCCGACACGCTCATCGCCCTGGTCACCGCCACCAGCCTGCGCGGCCACGAACCCTGGCCCCACACCGCCACCGCCGTGGCGGACCTGGAGCGGCAACTCGCCGACGGCACCTGGCAGCCCGCCGGCGAGACCGACCCGCGCATCGAGGCCTGGCACACCGCCTACCGCTCCTTCGGCACCAACCCCCGCCGCATCCGCCCCAGCGTCGACGCGCTCGGCCGCCGCCTCGCCAAGAAGGGAAGCCTGCCGCGCATCAACCCGGCCGTCGACTCCTACAACGCCGTCTCCGTCCGGCACGGTCTGCCCGCAGGCGCCTTCGACCTGACCCACGTCGCCGGGGACGTCGCCATCCGTTACGCGGAGGGCACCGAGTCCTTCACCCCGCTCGGCGAACCCGGCAGCATCGAGCACCCCAAGCCCGGCGAGATCATCTACGCGGACGCCACCGGCGTCCTGACCCGCCACTGGAACCACCGCGACGCCCACCGCACCCGCGTCACCGAGGAGTCCACCCACGTCGCCTTCGTCCTCGAAACCCTCCACGCCACGCGCGACGGCGACCTCCTCAAGGTCGCGGCGGACGAGTTGCAGGGCCTGCTCGCCCCGCATGCCGCGCAGACCGCCGTGTACTACCTGAGCCCGGCCGGGCCCCGGGCCACCACCTGAGCCCCGACCGTACGAAAGGCTGCCCATGTACCTCCCCAAGCACTTCGTCCCCGACGAAGCAGCGGTCCGTGACCTGCTCGCCAACCACGGCGCTGCCGACCTGATCACCATGACCCCCGAGGGCCTGGTGGCCACCCTGCTGCCGTTCGAGTACGACCCGGACGCCGGCGAACACGGCGCCCTCATCGGCCACATGGCACGCGGCAACGACCAGTGGCGCCGGCCGGTGCGGGGCGAGGCCATGGTGATCGTGCGCGGGCCCGATGCCTACGTGACGCCGTCGTGGTATCCGGCCAAGGAGGAGCACCACCGGGTGGTGCCGACCTGGAACTACATGACCGCGCACGTGTACGGGCAGTTGGTCGTGCACGACGACCCGGCCTGGATCGAAGGCCAGATACGCCGCTTGACCGACCGGCACGAAGCCGGGCGCGCCGAACCCTGGTCGGTCGACCAGGCCCCGGCGGAGTTCGTCGAACGGCGACTGCGCGCCATCGTCGGCGTCGAGGTGGCCATCAGCCGTGTCGAGGCCAAGTTCAAGCTCAGCCAGAACCAGCCGCAGAGCACCATCGAGGGCATCGTCGCGGGCCTCGAAGCGCGCGACCGGGCCGACGACGCCGCGGTCGCGGCAGCGGTACGCGCCCACAACCCGCACGCCGACCGGGCCGGTCGTCGCGAGCGCTGAAGCGAGAGGGGCTCCTCAGCCGGTGTCTGTGCCCGAGAGTCTCCTGGTGACGAGGCCGAGAGCGTGGGCGAGTTGTTCGCGGTGATCGTTCAGCACCTCGGGGGTGATGCCCCGGCCGGCCGTTTCCCGGGCGAACTCGTCGGCGGCGACCTTGAGTACGGCGTTCGTGCTGGCTGCCTGCACACGTACCTCGAACGTCCCGGGCGGCATGCCCATGCGTTCGGCGAGCACCTCGGTGAACGTCTCTTCCGCGCGCTCCCGGAGCACGAGGTAGGCGGCGCGCAGCGCGGGTTCGTCATGGGTCATCCGGACCACGGCGAGAACGGCCTCGACGTCCTCGCCGGATGAGGAGTCGAGGACGGGCTGGTAGGCCGTGCGCAGGTGATCGATCGCCACGCTGGCCCGCCGTCTGCCCGGTCTGCGGCTCGCCAGGGAACTGGACGGGCTGGAGGTGCGCACCACCCTCACCGGTGGGGTCACGGAGCTGCCCGTGACGTGGTGACTCCCGCGAAGTGATCTGTCGTCAGTGTGACTCGCGGGTCACCTCGGAGCCGCTGGAGCCGACGAGGAAGTCGAGGTCGGCTCCGGTGTCGGCCTGCAGGACGTGGTCGACGTAGAGGCGTTGCCAGCCGCGCCGGGGTCTGGCGAAGCCGGTGACGGTGGCCGTGTCGGGGGTTCGGCGGGCGAGTTCACCGTCCGGCACGTCGACGTCGATACGGCGGGCCTCGACGTCGAGGCTGATGACGTCCCCGGTCCGTACGAGGGCGAGGGGGCCGCCGGCCGCGGCCTCGGGGGCCACGTGCAGGACGACCGTGCCGTACGCGGTGCCGCTCATCCGGCCGTCGCAGACCCGGACCATGTCGCGGACGCCCTGGGCGAGGAGCTTCTTCGGCAGGGGCATGTTGGCGACCTCGGGCATGCCCGGGTAGCCCTTGGGGCCGCAGCCGCGCAGCACGAGGACGGAGTCGGCGTCGACGTCGAGACCGGGGTCGTCGATCCGGGCGCGGAAGTCCTCGATGCTGTCGAAGACGACGGCCCGGCCCCGGTGCCGGAGCAGGTGCGCGGAGGCGGCGGCCGGTTTGATGACGGCCCCGCGGGGTGCGAGGTTGCCGCGAAGGACGGCGATGCCGCCCTCGGCGACCAGCGGCTCGGCGCGGGTGCGGATGACCTCGCCGTCCCAGATCTCGGCGTCGTCGAGGTAGTGGGCGAGCGGCCTGCCGGTGACGGTCAGCGCGTCGGGGGCGAGCAGGTCGCGTACCTCGCGCAGAACGGCGAGCAGGCCGCCGGCGCGGTGGAAGTCCTCCATGAGGAAGCGACCGGCCGGCTGGAGGTCCACCAGGACCGGTACGCGGGAGCCGATACGGTCGAAGTCGTCGAGCGACAGGTCGATGCCCAACCGGCCCGCGATGGCCAGGAGATGGACGACGGCGTTGGTCGAGCCGCCGATGGCGGCCAGCGCGACGATCGCGTTGCGGAAGGACGCCTCGGTCAGGAACGTCGCGGGCCGCCGGTCGGCTCCCACCATGTCCACCGCCAGCCGGCCGGTGTGGTGCGCGGCCTCCAGCAGCCGGCTGTCGGGGGCGGGGGTGCCGGCCGTACCGGGGACGACGGTGCCGAGTGCCTCCGCCACCAGCGCCATCGTCGAGGCCGTGCCCATCGTGTTGCAGTGTCCGCGGCTGCGGATCATCGCCGACTCGGAGCGGGTGAACTGTTCCTGGGAGAGCGTGCCCGCGCGGACCTCCTCCGACAGTTGCCAGACACCGGTGCCGCAGCCCAGCAGGCCCCCGCGGAAGGTGCCGTTGAGCATCGGGCCGCCGGGGACCACCACCGCGGGCAGGTCCACCGAGGCCGCCGCCATGAGCAGCGACGGGATCGTCTTGTCGCAGCCGCCGAGCAGGACGACGCCGTCGACGGGGTTGGCCCGCAGCATCTCCTCCGTGGCCATCGCGGCCATGTTCCGCCACAGCATGGCGGTGGGCCGCACCTGGGTCTCGCCCAGCGACACCACGGGCAGGTCCAGCGGGATGCCGCCCGCCTCGTACACGCCGTTGCGCACCGAGGCCGCGACCTCGTCCAGATGCGCGTTGCAAGGAGTCAGGTCCGAGGCGGTGTTGGCGATGGCGATCTGCGGCCGGCCGGTGAAGGCGTCGCCGGGGACGCCGCGCCGCATCCATGCCCGGTGGATGTAGGCGTTGCGGTCCTGTCCCTCGTACCACTGCGCGCTGCGGAGTCTCTCCATGGAGCCCTTCCCATAGACGGTACAGCGGTCTAGATTCCGGAACGTCATGAAGCATAAGCAGACGGTCGAGCGAGCGACATGATGCGCGCGTTCGTCCTGACCGGTCCCGGCGCGTACGAGGTCCGGGAGATTCCGGCGCCGGTGGCCGGCCCCGGTGAGGTCGTCGTCGACGTCGAGCGGGTCGGTGTGTGCGGCACCGATGTGGAGTTCTTCACCGGCGCGATGGCCTACCTCCACCAGGGCCACTCCGCCTACCCGATGCGGCCGGGCCACGAGTGGGCCGGGCGGGTGGCGGCGGTCGGTGACGGTGTCGATCCCGCCTGGCTCGGCCGCCGTGTCATGGGCGACACCATGCTCGGCTGCGGCAGCTGCCGCCGCTGTCTGCGTGGCCGACAGCATGTGTGCGAGCAGCGGCGGGAGGTCGGCATACGCGGGGGCATGCCCGGGGCGCTGGCGGAGCAACTCGCCGTACCCGCCTTCTCGTTGCACGCCCTGCCCGACTCCGTCGACGCCGTGCTCGGCGCGCTCGTCGAGCCCGGCGGCAACGCCCTGCGCGCCGCTCGGGCCGCCGCGGCGGCGCGCGGGAACCGTGCCCTGGTCATGGGCCCGGGGACGATCGGGCTGCTGGTGGCGATGTTCCTGCGCGCGGCCGGTGCCGAGGTGCACCTCATGGGGACCACCGAGAGCTCCCTCGCCTTCGCCCGCTCCCTGGGCTTCGAGCACGTGTGGCCGGAGGACTGCGTGCCGGACGTGCCCTTCGACGCGGCCGTCGACGCCTCGAACGCCGCCCGGCTGCCGGATCTGGCCCTGGAGCTGGTCGAACCCGGGGGCCGCCTCGTGTACATCGGGCTGGCCGGCGAGCCCAGCAGGATCGACACCCGCGCACTCGTCCTCAAGGACGTGACCGCGACAGGCGTCCTGTCCGCCTCCCCCGGCCTCGACGCCACCATCCGGGCGTACGCCGCCGGATCGGTCGACCCCAGACCGCTCGTCGCCGCCACCGTGGGCCTGGACGAGGTGGGCCCCGTCCTCGCCGGCGAACGCCCGCCCGGCTCCGGGCCCGGGCCCAAGATCCATGTCCAACCCTGAGGGGGCATCGCCAACTGCCGACGGATCTCTGACTCAGGTCACTGAGGCCTGTCCGGCAGATCTTGGCTGATGGTCGCCAACAGGCTGGTGACCAAGGGATTATGGTCGTTCTCGCGCCAGGCGACGGCCACTCGTGTGCGGGCGGTGCCGGGTTCGATCCTGCGGAAGGCGACGCCTTTGAGGCGGATGCGTCGGATGCTCGCCGGGGCCAGGGAGACGCCCAGACCGGTTTCCACGAGGGCGCACACGGTTTGCCACTCCACCGCGTGCTGGATTACCTGCGGTGTGAACCCTGCTGCGGTGCACAGGCCGATGATCTGGTCGTGCAGTGGCGGGCCGACCGTGCGGGGCAGCAGCACGAAGGGCGAGTGCGCCAACTGTGCAAGCCGCACGGTCCGTTGGGTGGCCAGAGGATGAGTGGACGGCAGCACGGCCACGAACGGCTCGCTGAGTACCGTTCTGAAGCCGAGCTCTGTCTCGTCGGTGGGCGGTTCGCGCAATAGACCGATGTCGATCGCCTTGTCATGCAGGGCGGCGATCTGCGGAGCGGTGGTCATCTCGTGGATGTCCAGGTGCACGCCAGGAAACTGGTGACGGAAGGTGCGCAGCAGGCCGGGCAGGACCGTCAGAGCGAGGGAGGCGGCGAAGCCGATCCGCAGGCGGCCGGCCCGGCCACTGCCGATGGCCCGGGCTGCGGCCAGGCCGTCCGCGAGGTCGGTGAGTGCCCGCCGGGCGGCGGGCAGCAGTTCGCTGCCGGCTGGGGTGAGGGTGACGCGCCCTGGGGCGCGGGTGAACAGCGCGTGGCCGACCTTGTCCTCCAAGCGGCGGATCTGCTGGCTCAGCGGCGGCTGGGCGACGCCCAGGCGGGCGGCCGCGTGGCCGAAGTGCAGTTCCTCTGCGAGCACGACGAACGCGTGCAGCTGCGGCAGGGGGAGTTCGGGGCGCTCCATACGCCTAGAGATATCAGGTCATGCATGCGCCCGTATTAGACGTATCGGTGCCGCACATTTAGCGTTCGGCGCATGACAGAGCGACGCGCGATCCTCAGCGGCTCGGCCTTTGAGGAGCAGATCGGCTATGCCCGTGCTGTGGTCGACGGCGACTGGGTGCATGTGTCCGGGACGACCGGGTTCGACTACGCCACCATGACGATCTCCGACGACGTGGTGGAGCAGGCCGAGCAGTGCCTGCGCAACATCGAGGCCGCACTGGCCGAGGCGAAGTGCACCTTCGCCGACGTGGTGCGTGTGCGCTACCTACTGCCCGATCGCGAGGACTTCGAACCCTGCTGGCCGGTCCTGCGCCGCTGCTTCGGCGACGTTCAGCCGGCCGCCACGATGCTCATGTGCGGTCTCGCCGACCCGCGGATGAAGATCGAAATAGAGGTGTACGCGCGGCGCCGCATCCCGCCTTACGGTGGCGCCCCGAGCAGTCACTCGGAAGCGCCTGTCGTGCCCGTCGAGGCTTATGAACCCCCCTACTACGTGGCTGTCTTCACTACGGTGCGAACCCAGGACCAGAGCGGCTTCAGCGAGACCGACGCACGCATGGAAGACCTGGTGAAGGACGTCCCCGGGTACCTGGGGATGGACCACGCGCAGACTCCTGGCGGGCTGGGCATCACGGTCAGCTACTTCCGCGACGCCGACGCCCTCACGGAGTGGCGGAAAAACGCCGAGCACCGCGCGGCACAAAAGCGCGGGCGAGCCGAGTGGTACCAGAGCTACACGCTGCATGTGGCGAAAGTGGAGCGGAGCCATGGGTTCACGCGAGCGCACGTCCCGCAGAGCCCGACGGCAGGCTGACCGAGCTGCCCAGACTCCAAGATCATCCTGTGGTGGAAGGTGTGCGCAGGGCCAGGAGGGCGACGTCGTCCTCGTTGTCGGCGGGGCGGACTCGGCGCAGCAGGTGGTCGGTGAAGGAGGCGAGGGGGCGGTGCGCGAGGGCGGCGGCGTGCCGGCGCAGTCGGTTCAGGCCCTCGTCGAGGCTTTGGCCGGGTGCTTCGATCAGGCCGTCGGTGTACAGCACGAGGGTGGATCCGGGCGGGAGCAGGGTCGTGGCGTCGGGGCGCGGGGTGCCGGCTCCGACGCCCAGGAGGATGCCGTGTCCGTCGGTGAGATAGCGCGCCAGGCCGTCGCGGCTGATCAGCAGGGGCGGCGGGTGGCCCGCGTTGGTCCAGGACAGCTGCCACTGGCCGTCGTCGTCCGCAGCTTCGATCCGGGCGAAGATCATCGTGGCCATGTCGACGTCCGTGATGTGCTGGAGGGCCTCGTCGAGCCGTGCGACGATCCGGCTGGGCGGTTCGTGCTGGGACCAGGCGTAGGCGCGGAGCATGTTGCGCACCTGCGCCATGCCGGCCGCCGCCTCCAGGTCGTGCCCGACGACGTCCCCGATGGCCAGGGCAGTGGATCCGTCGGACATGGGGAAGGCGTCGTACCAGTCGCCGCCGACCTGTGAGGCGTCGGGTGCGGGCAGGTAACGGACGGTCATCTGGAGGCCCGGAACCCCCGGCATCTGGGGCAGCAGATGGTTCTGCATGGTCTCGGCGACCTTGCGCTGGCGCTGGTACAGGCGGGCGTTGTCCAGGGCGAGGCCGGCCCGGCGCGCGATGTCCTCGACCAGCGGGAGATCGGCGGTGGTGAAGGCGACCGGGTCCTCGTTCCGGCCCAGGGTCAAGGCCCCCAGGACCGAGCGGGTGCTGCGGATGGGCGTGATGGCCGCCGAGTGCATTCCCGTGGTGTCGAACAGCCTGCGTTGCTCGACCGCGAGGCCGGAATCCGGTTCGCGCCGGTAGGTGTCGGGCCCGGTCACCGTGGAGGCCACGCCGCGCAGGGCTCTGGACAGGGGCATCGGGGATGCCTCCGGGACGGGCGACATCGGGCCCTGAAGGTCCTCCCGGCGCACCAGAGTGCCGCCGTCGGCGTGGACGACGGCGGTACGCCACACTTCGTCGTGCTCGGTGATCAGATCGATGATCACCCAGTCCGCCAGCCGGGGCACGACCAGGCTCACCAGGCGTTCCAGCGCCTCGTCGACGTCGAGCGTGGAGGTCAGCCGCGTGGTGACGTCGGCCAGCAGGGCCAGCCGTTCCAGCTCGGGCAGCGGCCGGCCCGTCGGCTCCGGCGGCGGGCCGCTTCCCGGCGTGTGTTCGACGGGGTGGAACAGCACGAGCGTGCCGGCTCCGGCGTCGCCGATGTCGTACGGGGTGATCAGCCAGGCGATGGGCAGCAGGGAACCGTCTCCGCGTGCGAAGTGGTCCTCCTCGGCCTGGGCGGTCCGCCCGGCGTGGAAGGCCTGCCGCATTCCGCACCGGGCCCTGGGCAGCGGCCGCCCGTGGGCGTCCCGGTGCAGCAGGTCGTGCGCGTCGTGACCGAGCAGGTCCTCGGCGGACCGGGCCAGCACGTCCCGGGCGTGGGTGTTGACCGCGAGGATGCGGCCCTCCTCGTCCACGACGTAGGCCCCGGTTCCGATGGCGTCCAGCCTTCGGGTCAGCGAGGTGCCGAGTACGGCCACGGACCGCTGTTCGGCGGCCTCCGTACGCTCCGGCCCTGCCATGTCGTCTCCTCCTCGCTGATCGGCCGCCCGTGCCGGCTGTCGGCCCGTCCCCCGTGTGATGCCTCCCGTGTGCCCCGTGGCGTCGAAACCAGCCCCCGCGTGCTGTTGCCGCCGGGAGCGGCTTGTCGGGAACGCCCGGTGGCCGCCCTGGTATGTGTGGTCCGCGCGCGGGTAAACGCAGGGCGACAGAGCGGCCCCGGCAGGGGCGAACACAACGAAAGAGCATCCGTATGGTCCTCCCGCTTGGGAAGCAGGCGGCAGATCGACCGGGCGCGGACGAGCACGCCACGCTGCGTTTCGGCGCGGCGTGGGGCGACGGCGCGGCAAGCGCCGTCGACGCGCGCCTGGCCCTGCGCGCCTTCCTCACCCACGGCCCGCACTCCGCCCCCGCCCCGTTTCCGGCCTCTCTGGCCGTGGACGCCGAACTCGTCGTCAGCGAACTGGTCACCAACGCCATCCGGCATGCTCCTGGGCCCTGCGAACTGATCCTGCGGCTGTTTCGGGGGCAGCTGGCCATCACCGTGTGGGACACCTCGGCTGAGCAGCCCACGGTGTGCACGGGTGACCGGTTCCGCGTCGGCGGCCACGGACTGCGCCTGGTGCACACGGTCAGCGACCGGGTCGCCGTGGCGCCCCGGGCCAGGGGAAAGCAGATCACGGCCTACCTGCGGCTGGCCTCGCACCACCACGCGAGTGCCGGTGCCGGCAGATCCGTACTGGCCGCCGGCTGACCCTGTCCCCGTGTCCCCGGAGCCGGCCGGCGGTCCCAGTACTCGACGGGCGTCCCGCGGAATCAGGTCTGCCGGGCGTGTACGGGGCTGTTGGCGACATCCTCCGGGCATGTCCCGTGCCGCTGTCGCGTCCGCCGGTCGCGCCTCCAGTGGGACATGGCCAGGGCCAGCGAGGCCAGTATGCCGAGGAGGGCGGCGCCCAGTGCGGTGGCGAGGGCGCCGCGGTAGTCGTCGCCGCCGCCGAGCACCAGGTAGAAGAGTCCGGGCAGGGCGGCGGTGCCCACCGCGGCGCCGAGCCGCTGTCCCGTCTGGAGGGCCCCGCCCGCCGCGCCCGCCATGTGCACGGGCACGTCGCGCAGCGTCATGGTGATGTTCGGCGAGATCACGCAGCCGCTGCCCACGCCGCCCAGGAACAGCACCGGGGCGGTGACCCAGGGCGCGATGTCGAGGGGCGCGAAGCGGAGCAGCAGCGCAGTGCCGCCCAGGCCGGCGATCACGGCAGTGAGGCCGCCGACGGTGAGCATCCGGCCGAGCCGGTCCACCAGCCGGCCGGCGACCGCGGCCGCGCAGGCCGAGCCGAGGGCGAAGGGAGTCACGGCGAGGCCGGACCGGAGCGGGGAGAAGCCCAGGCCGTCCTGGTAGAAGAGCGCGAAGACCAGCCAGACGCCGCTGAAGCCGATGAAGTAGAGCGTGCCGACGCCGGCGCCGACGGCGTAGCCGCGCACGGTGGTGAACAGGCGCGGGTCGAGCAGCGGCTGGGTGTCCCGCTCGACGAGGCGACGCTGCCACCGGGCGAAGCCGAAGAGGATCGCGGCACCGGCGAGGAACATCCACCACAGCCCGCCGAAGCGGCCGGAGCCCGCCTGGACCAGCGGATACATCAGCGCGAGGACGCCGAGGCCGAGGAGCAGGACGCCGGGCAGGTCCACGTGTTGCCGGCCGGACCGCCGGGTGCGGGGCAGCAGGCGGCGGCCGAGGAGGACGGCGAGGATCCCGATGGGCACGTTGACGTAGAAGATCCACCGCCAGCCCTGGTCGCCGGCGGCCAGGGCGAGGATCACGCCGCCGGCGAGAGGGCCGATGGCGGACGATATGCCGACGGTGGCGCCGAAGAAGCCGAAGGCACGGCCTCGTTCGGCACCGCGGAACATCTGCTGGATGAGCGCGGAGTTCTGGGGAGCCATGAAGCCGGCCGCCAGGCCCTGTGCGAGGCGGGCCACCACCAGCAGCGTGATGCTGGGGGCCGCCCCGCAGGCCGCGCTGAAGACCACGAAGCCGCTGAGGGCCAGCAGGAAGATGCGGCGCCGGTCCAGCGCGTCTCCGAGGCGGCCGGCGGTGACGAGCGCGAGAGCGAAGCTGAGGGCGTAACCGGACACGACCCACTGCACCTGCGTGGGAGAGGCGTCCAGGCCGCGCTGGACGGAGGGCAGGGCGACCGCCACGATCGAGACGTCCAGCAGGCTCATGAAGCCGGCCACCAGGGTGACCCACAGGGCCCGCCACCGCCGCGGATCCGGCTCGTGTCCGGCCTCCTGCGCGCCCTGGTTCCAGTCGCCCGCCGCTGACGCCGTCACATGGGGCTCCTCTCACCGGGTGGGCACCTCAGGTGGGCACCGGCGAACCAAGTTCCCCGTCCGGGGCACGGACACACCACAGCCGGCAGGCAGCGCGGGTCTCACCCAAAGCACCCGGCCGTCACTCGCCGTAGCCACGCGGGTGCCGCGCGAAGGGGTTCGTTTGAGCGCGCGAGATCTGTGCAGGCGTGGTGGTTGGGATAGACGACCGGCGAAAGGAACGACGAAATGGCGGCGCCCGACAACGACGAGTCGGTGGATCCCGCAGCCGTGAGACGACACCGGGTGCTGTTCCGGGCGATCGAGAAACGACGCCACCCGAAGCTGCGCCGCAGCGACATCACCGTGACCGACGAGGCGGCGGTCAAGCGCGCCACGAAGGCCGCCGCCCTCGGCAACGCGATGGAGTGGTACGACTTCGGCATCTACAGCTATTTGGCCGCGACCATCGGGAAGGTGTTCTTCCCCTCGGGGAACGACACCGCCCAACTGCTCAGCTCCTTCGCGACGTTCGCGGTGGCCTTCCTGGTGCGTCCCCTCGGCGGAATGGTTTTCGGGCCGCTCGGCGACAAGGTCGGCCGCAAGCGCATCCTCTCTCTCACCATGATCATGATGGCGGTGGGGACCTTCGCCATCGGCGTCGTCCCCTCGCACGCCGTCATCGGTCTCTGGGCCCCGGCTCTGCTGATCTTCTTCCGGCTGGTGCAGGGCTTCTCGACCGGCGGGGAGTACGGGGGCGCCTCGACTTTCATCGCGGAGTATGCGCCGGACAAACGGCGTGGCTTCTTCGGCAGCTTCCTGGAGCTGGGCACGCTCGCCGGCTACGTCGCGGCCTCCGGCCTCGTCGTCGTCCTCCAGACCCTCCTCAGCGACGACCAGATGCTGGCGTGGGGCTGGCGCATCCCCTTCCTGGCGGCGGCACCGCTCGGCTTCATCGGCCTCTACCTGCGGCTGAAGCTGGACGAGACGCCCGCCTTCCAGAAGCTGGAGGGCGGCCACGTCAAGGCGAGCGAGGCGGCCGAGGCCGTGGAGACCTCGGCCGCCGCCGACCTCGGCAAGATCTTCACGCGGTACTGGCGGCCGCTGCTGCTGTGCCTCGCGCTGGTCGCGGCGTACAACATCACGGACTACATGCTGCTGTCGTACATGCCGACGTATCTGTCCGACGAGCTGGGCTACGGGACCAACCACGGGCTGCTGATCCTGCTGCTCGTGATGGTGCTTCAGATGTGCGTCATCAACCAGGTCGGGCGGTTGTCGGACCGCTTCGGGCGCAGGCCGCTGCTGGTGGCGGGGATGCTCGGGTTCCTCTTCCTGTCCGTCCCGTCCTTCCTGCTCATCCGGCAGGGCAGTGTCGTCCTGATCGCCCTGGGTCTGCTGCTGTTGGGGCTCTGCCTGGTGACGATGCTCGGCACGATGTCGGCGGCGCTCCCGGCGATCTTCCCCACGCACGTCCGCTACGGCTCCCTCTCGGTCGCCTACAACCTGGCCACATCGATCTTCGGCGGTACGACTCCCCTGGTGATCACCGCTCTGATCAGCGCCTTCGACTCGACTCTCATGCCGGCCTACTACTCCACTGGTGCAGCGGTCATCGGCGTCATCGCCGTGCTGTGCATGAAGGAGACCGCCAACAAGCCCCTGGCCGGCTCCCCGCCGTCCGTGGAGACCAAGGCCGAGGCCGCGGAGATCGTCGAGGCGCAGGCCCCTCGGCCCAGGTTCTGACCGCCGTTCGGAGGAAGCAAGAATGGTGTGATGGACCATCACTTCGTCGGCATCCCCGAGTTGACCGGCGTTCCCCGTGTCGCAGTCGTCATCGACGTCATGCGCGCCTTCACCGTGGCCGCCTGGGCCTTCTCGCGTGGCGTCGAGAGGATTGTCCTGGCCTCGACGGAGAGTGAGGCGCTCGCCTTGAAGGAGAGCCGCCCGGACTGGCTGGCCCTGAAGGACGGAGCTCCAGCAGCGGGCTTCGACGCGGTGAACTCACCCGGCTTGCTCAGGTCATGTGATTTCGCTGGCCGCACCCTGGTGCAGAAGACGACGGCAGGAACCGTGGGCGCGCTGGCCGTCGCGGACGCGCCGCTGGTCTTGTGCGCGAGCTTCGTGGTGGCCGGACCGACCGCGCGGTTCCTGAAGACCAAGGATTCCGGTCCGGTGACGTTCATCGTCACCGGCGAGGGAGGCCAGGCCGACGAGGACCTGGCCTGTGCTGAATACATTGGTCGATGCATGGCCGGAGGCGATGTCGAGGCGGCCCCGTATCTCCACCGCGCGAGGACTTCTCGTGCCGCGTCAGACCTCGCCGGTGGGCTGCGGAGCGGATACCACCCGGACGATGTCGATCTCTGCCTGGAAATCGACAGGTTCTCCTTTGCGATGGTGGCCCGCCGGGAAGAGTCTCTGACGGTGCTTCGTCCCGTGGCGGTGCCTGACATCACGTCCAGTACGCGCTGACCTCGTCGCCCTCACCGCGGGCCGGCCGCCATCCACCTGGTGCGGGCAGTGACGGCCTGCCGACGCCCGGGACTAGGACCTGCGGCCTGTCGTGGAGGCGAAGCCCAGCCAGGTGTGACGGTTGTTCCACCAGCACCAGCCGACCTTCGGGGCGTTGAGGCGCTCGCGGCCGTCGCGCCCGGTGCCGTTGCTGATCCAGATCGCCGGGGTGCGGGCGTCCAGGCTGCCGTTGGTCTTGCGCAGCCGGGACCCGATGGTCATGAAGCAGCGGTTGCGCTCCAGGACCGCGGGCTCCTGGAGCACCCAGTGGATGCCCTCGGTGAGCAGCAGCGGGGTGCGGTCGTCCTTGGTGAGGGCGGGCAGTGCCTCCTCCGGGCTCCAGTTGCCCATGTGGTCACCGCGGTCGACGCCGGTGACGACGTAGAGCGGGGCGTCGGGCAGCTCGACGGCGCAGGGCGTGAATTCGTCGACGTCGGGCATGTCGACGACTACGAAGCCCGGTTTGCCGTCACGGCGCAGCAGCGGCGCGAGGGCGGAGGCGGGCGCAATCTCATGGTGCACGGCCAGCAGGGCGCCCTCGCCGTCGGCCTCGGCGGCGAACGTACGGATCTCGTCGGCGGACAGCCCGGCGATCCCGTGCACCCCCAGCTCGATAAGCCGCTCGGCCTGCGCGCTCAAGGCCGGGAGTGCGGGGAGGACGGTGGACGTGTCGTGCGCGGTGTAGGGCACGATGCTCCCATGGTCGGTGACGTGGGCGAACTCATGTGCAACGAGTCGGTCTGCGGGGACGTTCCCGGCCTGGCACCTCCGTGCCCTTCGCCGCACGTGTCCGGAGGTCGTTCAACCCGCCGCACCGCGGTGAGCGGCGTGACACCATCGTCGGCATGGAAGGGTTCCTGACCTCTGATCAGATCGACGCCCGTACGTCCCGTGCTCTCGCCGCGGCCGTCGCCGCGGGTCGCGATCTGGGGCTCACGGTGACCGACGCGAGGGTGCTCTACGACGTGTTCTCCGTCGTGGTCCACCTCTCTCCGTCGCCCGTGGTGGTGCGGGTGCCGACCGTCCTGCCGTCGTACTCCGGCCCCGAGTTCCAGGCGGCGCGGCAGCACCTGGAACTCGATGTGGTGGGGTGGCTCGCGGAACAGGGGCACCCGGTGATTCCGCCGAGTCCGCTCGTGCCACGGGAGCCCGTGCAGCGGGACGGTTTCTCGATGACGTTCTGGCAGTTCGTCGAGCTGGATCAGAGCGTCGAGCCCGACTACGTGTACAACGCCGGCCTGGTCGCCGACCTGCACGTCGCGCTGCGCGCGTACCCGGGTGAGCTGCCGTTCCTGTCGGCTGCCGAACCGCGGTTCGTCTCCGAGGGACTTGCCGCGCTGGAAGGGCGTCCCGACCTGCTGGACCCGGCCGACCTCGACCGCGCGCGGCGCGAGTGGGAGATCCTGGAACCCGTCATCAACTCACGCGCGGGATTCGAGGCGGCGTTCCCCGGCGTCGAGTTCCAGCCGATCCACGGTGACTCCCCCGCGGCCAACATCGTCTCCGGCAAGGGCGGCGAGCTGTACTCCGACTTCGAGCTGACCACGTTCGGACCGGTCGAGTGGGACCTGGCGGCTCTCGGCCCCGCATGCGAGGCCGCCTACAACGCGGCCGCCGAGCGCCGGGGTCTGCGGCGGCTGGACGAGGGTGTGCTGCGCGTCGTCAACGCCGTGGGCATGTCCCGCGCGGTGGCGTGCCTCGCACTCGCACCCCAACTGCCCATGCTCGTGGATGCGTTGAAGCCGGCCGTCGAACAGTGGCGGTCGATGCCGTTCGCCGGCGGTCTGGGCGGCTGAGCAAGGGGCGGCGGCGCTGCTCACTCGGGCAGGGGCCGGTCGTCGACGACGTGCTTCATGACGAGGGTGGAGTTCAGGCGCTGGACGCCGGGCAGTCGGGCGAGCTGCTCGTCGTAGAGCTGCTGGAAGGCGGCCAGGTCGGTGGTGGCAACGCGCAGGAGGTAGTCGGGGTCGCCGAACAGGCGCTGGGCCTGGAGTACGTGCGGGACGGCGGCGACGCCTTCCTCGAACGCGGAGACGGTGTCGGCGTCCTCCCAGCGCAGGGTGACGAAGACGAGCGCCTCGAAATTCAGCCCCACGGCGGCCGGGTCCACGACGGCCCGGTAGCCGCGGATCGCGCCCTCGCGTTCGAGGTCGCGCAGGCGGCGGTGGCAGGGCGAGACGCTCAGTTTTACGCGGGCGGCCAGCTCGGTGACCGTGAGACGGCCGTCCAGCTGTAGCTCGGTAAGAATTTTCCGGTCCAGGGCGTCCATGGAGAAGATTTTGCCCCAGACAGCGCGATCAAGGAGTAAAGAAGGGAACACTTTCGGGCTGATCCGGCCTAGCGTTCCTCTCGCGAAAAGGCACGTGAGAGGGACCGATCGATGGACACGACGACGCTGGCGGCATTCCTGGCAGTGGATCTGCTGCTGGTGTTCACCCCCGGCGCGGACTGGGCCTATGCGATCACGGCGGGGGTCAGGGGCCGGTCGGTCGTGCCGGCGGTCGCCGGGCTGGTGGCCGGTTACGCGGGATACACCCTGCTCGCGGTCGCGGGCCTGGTGGTGATCGTGGCGAACTCGGCGGCCCTGCTCACCGCCCTGACCGTGGCCGGGGCCGGCTACCTGGTGTGGCTCGGCTGCGGCGTGCTCAGGCAGCCGGCCGTCCTGACAGCCTCCGAGGACGAGGTGGGCTGCTCCCGCTTGCGGATCATGCTCAAGGGAGCCGGGATCAGCGGACTGAACCCGAAGGCGCTGCTGCTGTACTTCTCGCTGTTCCCGCAGTTCATCGACCCCGCGGGCGGCTGGCCGGTCGCCACACAGACCGGCTTGCTCGGCACGCTGCACATGACGGCCTGTGCCGTCGTCTACCTCGCCGTCGGAGTCCTGGCCCGCACCGTCCTCAAGACCCAGCCCACCGCGGCCCGGGCGGTCACGCGCGTCTCCGGCGCACTGATGATCGCCATCGGAGGGGGCCTGCTGGCACAACGTCTGACCGGCTGACGATGCCCTCACCGGGCCGGGGGTGATGCCAGAACACGACCACCCGGCGCGGCGCGGTACCGGGAAGCCGGAAAGGGGTACCCGGCGGCCCTCCCTGAGATGATGACCGGGGAAGCGGCAAGGGGGGTCCCACCCGGAGGCACCGTGCAGGGACGCGTACCGGAGGACTTGGCGGTCGTCGTCGACGCCCGCGGGGTGATCACGGTGTGGAGCGACGGCGCCCGACGGCTGCTCGGATACGAACCCGACGAGGTCGTCGGCCGGGCCGCCGCGCGCCTGCTCGCCGCCGGCCTGCCCGGTTCCACGCGACGCCACGTCGCGGACGGGCAGCACTGGGCCAGTGAGGTGGCGCTCCGGCACCGGGACGGCGACCGTGTCGTGGTCCGGCTGCAGGGCACACCGTTGCTGGACGCGGACCGCGGACGGCTCTGGCTCGTCACCGGCACCGCCCTGGCGCACACCGAGAGGCGGGCCGGGCACGGATCCCTGCCCCTGTGGGACCTCACGCTCGCCCAGCTCCCCGTGCCGGTGGCGGTCTACGACCGTGAGGCCCGGCTCGTGGCCGCCAACGAAGCCATGACCCAGGTGATGGGCAGGTCCGAGGAGGAGATGAAGGGCCTGACACTCTGGGAGATCGAGCCCAGCCCGCCCTTCGACGAGTACGACCGCCTCCAGCGTGAGGTCCTGCGCACCGGCGAGATGATCTTCCACGAGGAGCACGGGAAGGCCCCGGGCGAGACCCGGCCGCATGCCTGGTCGATGTTCATGTCGCCGCTGAAGGACGAGACCGGTGCGGTGCAGGGCATGTGCGCGACCGTGTTCGACACCACGGAGCAGTACTGGGCCCGCCGCCGGCTGGCGGTGCTCAACGACGCCGGCCTGCGGATCGGGACCACCCTGGACGTGACCCGGACGGCCGAGGAGCTGGCCGAGGTGGCCGTGAGCGGGTTCGCGGACTTCGTCACCGTGGACCTGCTGGAGTCCGTCGCCCTGGGCGACGAGCCGGAACCCGTGCCGCTGGACGCGCCGGTCACCGTGCGACGCACCGCGCAGCGGTCGGTACTGGAGGGCTGCCCTGAGTCGGTGGTCGCCTCGGGCGACGCCACGCTCTACCGAGTGGGCACGCTGCCGGTGCGGACGCTGGTCGCCGGCCGGGGCTCCCGGCACCGGCCGGGAGATCGGGGGCTGCGGGAGTGGGTGCAATCCTCCCCGGCCCGGGCGGATTCGGTGGCCAGGCACGTGATCCACTCGGTGATGATGGTGCCGCTGCGCGCCCGCGGGGTCACCCTGGGGCTGGTGCACTTCCTGCGCCACCGGACGCCGGAGTCGTTCAGCGAGGACGATCTGCTGCTCGCGGAGGAGATCGTCGCCAGGGCGGCGGTGAGCGTGGACAACGCCCGCCGTTACACCCGGGAACGCCGGACGGCGCTGGCGCTCCAGCGCAGCCTCCTGCCCGACCGGCCGCCGGACCTGGCGGCGATGCGGGTCGCCTACCGCTATCTGCCGGCCGGTTCCGGAGCGGACATCGGGGGCGACTGGTTCGACGTGATCCCGCTGTCCGGCACCCGGGTCGCCCTGGTCGTGGGCGACGTGGTGGGACACGGCATCCACGCCTCGGCCACGATGGGCCGGCTGCGGACCGCCGTGCGGACGCTCGCGGATGTCGATCTCGCCCCCGACGAGCTGCTCACCCAGCTGGACGATCTCGTCATCCGGATCGACCGGGAAGAGGGCCCGGAGGCGCGCGGGCGGGAGGCGGAGACGTCGGGGCAGGTCGGCGCCACCTGCCTGTACGCCGTGTACGACCCGGTGTCCCGCCGCTGCACGATGGCCCGGGCCGGCCATCCGCCGCCCGCCCTGGTCACGCCCGACGGCGCCGTACGGTTCCTGGATCTGCCGGCCGGGCCGCCGCTGGGGCTGGGCGGCCTGCCGTTCGAAGCCGTCGAGGTGCAACTGGAGGAGAACAGCCTGCTCGCCCTGTACACCGACGGGCTGGTCAAGGCCGCCGACGACGACATGGACGTCGGGCTCACCCTGCTCCGCGAGGCGCTGGGCCATCCTGCCGAGGCGCTGGAGGAGACCTGTGAGCAGGTGCTGCGCACCGTGCTGACCGGCCGTCCCGCCGACGACATCGTGCTGATGCTGGCCCGGACCGCCGCGCTCGACGCCGGGAAGGTGCGCACCTGGCAGCTGCCGCCCGAGCCGACGGCCGTGGCCCGGGCCCGCAGGATGGCGGGCGAGCAACTGGCCGTCTGGGGGCTGGCGGAGGCGGCGTTCACCACGGAACTGATCGTCAGCGAGCTGGTCACCAACGCACTGCGGTACGGCGGCACCCCCATCGAACTGCGGCTGATCCGCGACTCGGCCCTCATCTGCGAGGTGTCCGACGGCAGCAGCACCGCACCCCACCTGCGCCGGGCCCGCGTCTTCGACGAGGGCGGACGAGGACTGCTGCTCGTAGCCCAGCTCTCCGGACGCTGGGGCAGCCGCCAGACCGCCACGGGCAAGACCATCTGGGCGGAACAGCCGCTGCTCGGCCAGGGTGACGGGACGGGTGGCTAACGCGTGTCGACGATGCCGCCGGTCACCGCGATGACCTCGCCGACCGTATAGCTGGAGTCGGCGTCGGAGGCGAGGTAGACGTACGTCGGTGCGATCTCCTCCGGCTGGGCCGCGCGCTGGAGCGGGGCCTCGCTGCCGATGTGGGCGAGCCCGTCCGGCGGCATGTGCGGATCCGCCTCGTTGAGCGGCGTCCAGGTCGGGCCCGGCGCGACCACGTTCGCGCGCACACCGCGCTTGGCCAGGTGCACGGCGACGGACTTGGTCAGGGTGATCAACGCGGCCTTGGACGCCGCGTAGTCGATTGTTCCTGCTCGGGCTGCACGGGCTTCCCTTTCGCCGGTGTCGTCCACGGCGCGGCCGTTCATCGTGGCCACGCCGCTCTTTCCCCGCACCGCGTGCCCATAACGGCGGCAGGCATGTTCCGCGTTGTCGCACCCGGGCGACGCACCGACCGGCATGGCCGCACTCGCGAGGGGTACTCAGTCGATCTTGGAAGGCCCGGCCGGAGGGCCTGCTGTCGGAAGGAGATCTGTGTCTGACGAGACGGTGAAGAACGTCTTCGTGATCGGGCTCGACGAGGCCAATCTGCCGACGCTGCGGGAGGTTCCCGGAGCTGACCGGCTGCGCTTTCACCAGCTGCTGACCGTCGAGGAACTCCAGGTCGGCGAGGTGCACGTGCCCACGTTGCTCGACAAGGCCCAGGGCGTGCTCGACGCCTTCGACGGCAGCATCGACGCGATCGTGGGCTACTGGGACTTCCCGGTCAGCACCCTCGTGCCGCTGCTGAGCGAACGTTACGGAACGCGGAGCACGAGCCTGGAGTCCGTGGTCAAGTGCGAACACAAGTACTGGAGCCGCCTCGAACAGCAGAAGGCGACCGACCGGCACCCGCGCTTCGGCAAGGTCGACCTGTCGGCCGAGCCGCCTCGGCCGCCCGAGGACGTGACCTTCCCGATGTGGGTCAAGCCGGCGCTCTCGTACTCCTCCGAACTCGCCTTCGGAGTCGACGACGAAGAGGAGTTCCGCTCGGCCGTCGGCGAGATCCGCGACGGCATCTCCCGCATCGGCCGCCCCTTCGAGCACATCCTCGAACGCATCGACCTGCCGCCGGAGATGGACGGCGTCGGCGGCCGGGTCTGTCTGGCGGAGGAGTCGCTGTCCGGCGTCCAGGTCGCCGTCGAGGGCTACGTCCACCAGGGCGAGGTGACGGTCTACGGGGTTCTGGACTCCATCCAGTACCCGGACTCCCCCTGCTTCCTGCGCCACCAGTACCCCTCGACGCTGCCGCCGGCGGCCATCGCCGAACTCCACGACGTCTCGAAGCGGGTGATGCGGCAGATCGGAATGGAATCGGCCACCTTCAGCATCGAGTACTTCTACGACCCGCGGACGCAGACCATCAACCTGCTGGAGATCAACCCCCGGCACTCCCAGTCGCACGCCGAGCTGTTCCAGTACGTCGACGGCGTCCCCAACCACCACTGCATGGTCAGTCTCGCGCTCGGCGAGGACCCGCGCATGCCGCACCGCGAGGGCCCGTACGCGATGGCGGCGAAGTGGTACCACCGCTGGTTCACCGACGGGGTGGTGCGCCGGGTGCCCGGGCCCGAGGAGATCGCCCGTATCGAGCGGGAAACGCCGGGCGTGCGCATCGAGGTGGTCCCCGAGGAGGGCACCCGGCTCTCGGACCTGCCCGGACAGGACAGCTACAGCTACGAGTTGGCGCACATCTTCACCGGCGGGGCGGACGAGGCGGAGCTGCGGGAGAAGTTCGACCACTGCGTGGCCGCGCTGGGCCTCGCCTTCGACGAACCCCCGACCGAGTGAAGAGCTGCCGGAGTGAACCCCCGAGAGTAAGGAGCACGTGGGTTCCATGCGCTACGTGACCAACCTGCCGTACGCGACGAAGGAAGAAGAGCACGTCACGATCCCGATGTCCGACGGGGTCCGGCTTTCCGCGCACATCTGGCGTCCCACCTGCTCGGACCAGGAGCCGGTGCCCGCGGTGCTGGAGTACATCCCGTACCGCAAGCGCGACCTGACGGCCGTACGCGACTCGATCCACCACCCGTACCTCGCGGGACACGGCTACGCCTGTGTCCGCGTCGACCTGCGCGGCACCGGCGACTCGGAGGGCGTGCTGCGCGACGAGTACCTGGAGCGGGAGCAGGCGGACGCGGAGGAGGTCCTGGCCTGGCTGACGGAGCAGCCGTGGTGCGACGGCGGCACGGGCATGATGGGCATCTCCTGGGGCGCGTTCGCGGCGCTCCAGGTGGCGGCCCGCCGGCCGCCGGGCCTGAAGGCCATCGCCATCGCCTCCTTCACCGACGACCGGCACGCCGACGACATGCACTACATGGGCGGCGCCCTGCTGTCGGACAACCTGGCCGAGGCTGGCACGATGTTCGCCTATGGCACCTGTCCGCCCGACCCGGCCGTGGTCGGCGACCGCTGGCGCGAGATGTGGCACGAACGGCTGGAGCACACCGAACCCTGGGTCCTGCAGTGGCTGCGCCACCAGCGCCGGGACGACTACTGGCGGCACGCCTCGGTGTGCGAGGACTACAGCAGCGTGCGCTGCCCGGTCCTGGCCTCCAGCGGCTGGGCGGACGGCTACTCCAACGCCGTGACCCGGCTGCTCGGCCACCTGGACGTGCCCCGCAAGGGGCTGATCGGCCCCTGGTCGCACAAGTTCCCCCACCTCGGGGAGCCCGGCCCGGCGATCGGCTACCTCCAGGAACTCGTGCGGTGGTGGGACCACTGGCTCAAGGGCGTCGACAACGGCGTCATGGACGGCCCCATGCTGCAAGCGTGGATGCAGGACAGCGTGCCGCCCTCCACCGCGTACGAGGAGCGGCCGGGACGCTGGGTCGGCGAGCCGGACTGGCCCTCCCCGCACATCCGGCCGGCCGTTCATCCGCTCACCCGGCACACGATCGGACCTCCGCGGGAGTCGGCGGACGAGGGGAACACCCCCGACGGCGACGCTATGACCGTGCAGTCGCCGCTGTCCGTGGGCCAGTTCGCGGGCAAGTGGGCCTCCTACAACGCGCCCCCGGATCTGCCGTACGACCAGCGCGAGGAGGACGGCGGTTCCCTCGTCTTCGACAGCGAGCCGCTGACCGAGCCGTTGGAGATCCTCGGCTCACCGACCGTGGAACTCGACCTGTCGGTCAGCCGACCGGTCGCCATGGTGGCCGCGCGACTGTCCGACGTGAGCCCGGACGGCGCCGCGACCCGTGTCTCGTACGGCATCCTGAACCTCACCCGCCGCGACAGCACGGAGTCCCCCGAGCCGCTGGAGCCGGGCCGCCGCTACCGCGCCACCGTCCCGCTGAACGGAGTGGCCCAGGCGTTCCCGCCCGGCCACCGCATCCGGCTCTCCCTCTCCACGTCCTACTGGCCACTGGCCTGGCCACCGCCGAAGCCCGCCCTGCTGAGCGTCCACGAGCACTCCAGCACGCTCACCCTGCCGGTGCGGCCGGTGGAGGAGCCGGACGAGGTGCCGGCGTCCCCCTTCGGCGAACCCGAGGGCACTCCCCCGCTCGCCACGAGCCAGATGACGCCCCCCGAGGAGCGCTGGGAGGTCAAGCGGGACCTGGTCGGCTACCACTCGGAGCTGGACATCGTGAAGGACCGGGGCACGGTCCGCTTCGAGGACATCGGCCTCGAGGCCGGGCGCCGCGCCCGCGAGCGCTACACGGCGGTCGCCGACGACTTCACCTCGGTCAGCGGCGAGTCCACGTGGACCATGCGGTTCCAGCGGGATGACTGGGACGTACGCGTGGTGACGCGCACCCAGCTGAGGTGCGACGACACGGACTTCTTCGTGGACGCGACCCTCGACGCGTACGAGGCCGACCGCCGGGTGTTCTCCCGCACCTGGAACGATCAGGTTCCGCGCGACCTGCTGTAGCGGGGCCAGGGTGGCAGCAGCCGTGTCCTCCCGGCCGAGAGCCTTCCGGCGGTCTACTTCTTCCGCTCCCGCGAGTGACGCGCCGCGGGGCGGCACTCGAGGGCGCTCCCGGTGTGCGCGACGAAGTCGTCTGGGAGCCGATGGAGGAACAGGGCGAGTTGCCGCAGTTCCCCGGGCGACCAGGCCGACAGGGCCGGCTCCGTGCCCCGGCGGCTGACCTCCTGTATGCGATGGACCGCGTCCAGGCCGGTTTCGGTGAGCTGAACGCGCTGGGCGCGCCGGTCGTCCGGGCCGGGGACGCGGGTCACGTGGCCGGTCCGTTCCCATTGCCGTAGCTGCCGGGTGACGTGGGACGCCTCCACCGACAGCCGGGCGGCCGGCACCCCGGGGCGCAGCGGGTCGCTCTCCGCGATGTGCAGCAGGACCGTCGCTGCGGCTCCTCACCGGACCCGAGGCGCGGTACACCACCGGCACCGACCTGCTCGTCGACGGTGGGCAGGCGGCCTGGATCCGTCGGCACAGGCGGTGTACGGGATGACGGGTGCCGGGTCGTCGGCCCGTCCGGCCGATGGCCCGGCAGCCCCGGGCAGGGCGCTGCGGCGGGCCGGGCGGGCCACCGGTCCGTGCCTCTGCGAGCGAAATCGGCATCGAATCGATGAACACATCGATTCGATGTAACTGTGCGACCATGGGGCCATGCTGGAACTCGCGATCCTGGGCTTCCTGGCCGAGGGCCCCCTTCCCGGGCACGAGCTGCGCCGCCGCGTCTCGCGACTGACCGGGTACACGCGGCCGGTCAGCGACGGCAGCCTGTATCCGGCGATCAGCCGGCTCGCCGAGGCGGGCCTGCTGGAGCGGCGGGCCGACCCGGCGGCGGGCGCCGGCCGTTACGAACTGACCCTGACCGAGGCCGGGCGCGACGATCTGCTGAAGCGGCTGCGCGCGCCGGCCGACCACGAGATCACCGACTTCACACGCTTCTTCACCGTCCTGGCGTTCCTCTCCCACCTGCCCGACGCGGCGGAGCGGCACGCGGTGCTGCGCAGGCGGCTGGAGTTCCTGGAGACGCCGGCGAGTTTCTTCTACGACGGCGACGAGCCGCTGCGCGCCGAGGAGGTCGCCGACCCCTATCGGCGGGGCATGCTGCTCACCGCCCGCGCCGTCAGCAGAGCCGAACGCGCCTGGCTCCGCGAGGCCCTGGGCGAGTCGGCACCCGAGAACCCCTGAAGACACCGGAGATACCGCATGCTCGCGTCCTGGTACGACGAACAGGGCCCCGCCGCCGGCGTCCTGCGCGTCGGCGAACTGCCCGACCCCCAGCCCGGCCCCGGCGAGGTCCGGGTCCGCGTGACCGTGTCCGGGGTGAATCCCGGAGACACCAAGAAGCGGCGCGGCTGGCTCGGCTCGTCGATGCCGTACCCGCGGGTGATCCCGCACAGCGACGCGGCGGGAGTCGTCGACGCCGTGGGCGAGGGAGTCGAGAAGCGCCGGGTGGGGCAGCGGGTGTGGGTGTACGGCGCCCAGTCCTACCGGCCGTTCGGCACCGCCGCCCAGTACACCGTCGTGCCCGCAGCCCTGGCGGTCCCGCTGCCCGGCCACGTCGGTGACGAGCTGGGCGCGTGCCTCGGCATCTCCGGCATCACCGCCCACCGCGCGGTGTTCGCGGACGGCCCGGTCGACGGACAGCTCGTGCTCGTGCACGGCGTCCTCGGCGGGGTCGGGTCCCTGGCCGCGCAGCTCGCCCGCTGGGGCGGGGCGACCGTGCTCGCCACCGTCCGGCGCGGCGAGGATCTCGAACGCGTCGACCCGGCTGTCGTGTCCCACGCCGTCGCCCTGGATTCAGCGGCCCCGGCGGCGGAGATCCGCGCGTACGCGCCCGAGGGAGTGCACCGGGTCGTCGAGGTGTCCCTGTCCGACAACGCCGCCCTGGACGACGCCGTCGTCGCGAACGGCGCCGTCGTCGCTGCCTACGCCACCCGCGCCGACCGTACCGACATCCCCTTCTGGACGCTGCTGTTCAACAACGTCACCCTCCGCCTGGTCGGCAGCGACGACCTCCCCGCAGCGGCCAGGCGGCAGGCGGTGCGCGACCTCACCTCCGCGGCCGCCGTGGGTGCGCTGGCCGTCGAGGTCGGCGCGCGGCACGAGCTGGCGGACATCGCCAAGGCCCATGACCGCGTGGACGCGGGCGATCGGGGCCGCGTCCTGGTCACCGTCCCGCGGTGACGTGGAACCGCGCACGGCACTGGCGGGTTTCCGTCGTCTCGGGTCAGAGTCAACTCATACCGGAGAACTCGGTAGAGGACCGTCCCCGCCTGGAGGTACCCCATGACCGACTCACCCACTCCCGGATCCGAGGTGCTGCCGACGACCGCCCGCACGGGACGTGTCGAACTGACGCCCGCCGCCGAGGACCTGCTGCGGCGGCTGACCGGGACACACGGGCCGGTGATGTTCCACCAGTCCGGCGGCTGCTGCGACGGCAGCGCCCCGATGTGCTACCCGCGCGGCGAGTTCCGGGTCGGTGCCTCGGACGTTCTGCTGGGACACGTGGCCGGGGAAACGCCGTTCTGGATGAGCGCGGACCAGTACGCGTACTGGTCGCACACCCATCTCACCGTGGACGTGGTCCCGGGACGCGGCAGCGGCTTCTCCCTGGAGGCCCCGGAAGGCGTCCGCTTCCTGCTCCGCTCCCGCCTCCTCACCGACGAGGAACTGCGGCGCATCGAGTCGGAACCGCCACTGCCGACGGGGGCGGAGCAGGTCGTCTAGGAGTGTCCCCCTAGGGCGCGGCGCACACGGACGGCAGCGCCCGCGCCAGCCCCTTCAGGTGGAGCGCGTCGAGCCGGTGGGTGTACGCGGACCAGCCGGCGGCCGCGGCCAGGCGCGGACCGCACGACGGCAGGGTCCGGGCCCGTTCCGTGTCGGCGAGGGCGGCCAGCAGCTGTGTGGTGATGCGGTCGAGGGCCGGGCGGACCTCCTTGGCCAGGTCCGGCCGTTCGGTGGGGCGTTCGGCGGGGTTCGCGTCCCAGCGGGCGTACAGGCCGCGCTGCACCAGCTTGTTCGCCTCGATCTGGTCCCGGAACACGGCGGCCACGGCGTCCGGGTCCAGGCCGAGGCCGGCCGCCCGGGCGCGCACGTCGTCCAGGATCCGCGCCTCGCGCCCCGGGTCGTCGATCGGCGTGTCCGTGCCGTACTTGGCGGCGGCGACCTTGTCGGCCAGCAGCAGCCGCTGGGCGAGCAGTTCGGTCACCGACGCCAGGCCGTGCGCGGAGGCGGCCGTGTGGCGTACGGGAGCGGGCCGCTCGGCGGCGGTGGCCGGGCCTGCCGTCCCGAAGGCCAGGGTGGCCGCCGTCGTCAGGGTCGTGATGAGGGTGAGGGCGGACGGGAGACGTCGAGCGCGCACAGGGGTGTCCTTCCGTGGGGGCGGCGCCGGACCGCGGCGCTGCCCGGCAACCTACCGATCGCCTCGGGCGCGCGGTTCACCGAGGTCCCAGAACAAGCCCGCCATGATGCGCAGCCCTTCGCGGGCCACCGGCCCCAACAGGTGTTCGTCGGGGGCGTGTTGGGAGCAGGAGGGGTGGGAGTGCGGGATCCACACGGTGGGCAGGCCGAGGATGTCCGCGAAGGCGTCGTTGGGGAGGGTGCCGCCGAGGTTCGGCAGGACGGCCGGTTCCTTGCCCGTGGTGTGCCGCAGGGAGTCAACGGCCCAGCGGACCCACGGGTCATCGGGGCTGAGGCGGGTCGCGGGGACGGCCTGGAGCACCTCGACGTCGACCATGGACAGGCCGTGGGCGTCGAGGTGGTCGCGGACGACGCGTTCGAGGTCGCGCCAGGGCGTGCCGACGACGAAGCGGAGCTGGACGTCGGCGTGGGCGGTGCCGGGGATGGCCCCGACGGGCTTGGCGGGGTCCCCGGCGGCCAGGGCGAGGACCTCCAGGGTGTTCCAGCCGAAGACGCGTTCGGCCGGGCTGAGGCCGGGCTCGCCCCAGTCGGTGTCGACCTCCGGGTCGCCGTCCCCGCCGCCCACGGTGAGGTCGGCCAGCGCGGCCGCGACGGGCTGGGGCAGCGCCGGCGGTCGCAGTCCCTCCACCAGGATGCGGCCCCGGGAGTCGACCAGGGCGGCCAGGGCGCCGGCGAGCGTTGTGGCGGGATTGCGCAGGGCGCCGCCCCAGTTGCCCGAGTGGTGGGCCCCCTCGCGCAGGGCCACGCGCAGGCGGAAGTTGGCGGCGCCCCGGGAGCCGAGGAACAGGGTGGGGCGACCGGCCGCGAGGCGTGGGCCGTCGGAGGCGACGAGCAGGTCGGCGGCCAGGTCGTCCGACAGCAGACGGCAGACCTCGTGCAGGCCCGGCGAGCCGGACTCCTCCCCCGTCTCCACGAGCACCTTCAGGTTGAAGCCCAGCCGGCCTCCCCGAGCGGCCAGGACCTGTTCGAGCGCGGCCAGGTTGACGGTGTGCTGGCCCTTGTTGTCGGCGGTGCCGCGCCCGTAGAGGCGGTCGCCCTCGACGACGAGTTCCCAGGGGGACAGGCCGGTGCGCCAGCGGCCGTCCTGGCCGGGGACGACGTCGCCGTGGCCGTAGACGAGGACGGTGGGCAGGCCGTCCGCCTCGTGCCGGTGGGCGAGCAGGAACGGGCCCGCTTCCGGCACCGGGTTGTCGACGATCCGCACGGTCGCGCCCAGGCGGCGTGCGGCGGGGGCGAGTTCGTCGGCCAGGTAGGCGCGCAGCGGGCCCGTGCCGTCGGGCGGCGGGCTCTGGGTCGGGAACGCGACCCGGCGCCGCAGGTCGGCCAGGAAGCCGCCGGAGTCGAAGTAGGCCTCCGCCAGGCCGATGGCGGTCTCACGTGTCGTCATGCCCGTCCACTCCCGGTGTCCGTCGGACCGGGTACGGCGGCCAGGCGGCCGTCCTCCCGGTCGAGCCAGTGCCGCCGCAGTGCCTGGAGCACCACGGAGACGTCGAAGGAGATCACCCCGGGCAGGTCCGCCAGGTCCCGGGTCAGGAACCTGGCGAGACCGTCCTCGTCCCGGAAGACGCCCTGGTGGACGACGGAGAAGGTGCCCGCGTTGGTGGACACGTATCGCGCCGAGGGGTGCCCGGCCAGCGTCCCCGCCGCCTCCCCGACCGCGCCCGGCGACACGGTCAGAGCGACCACCGCTTCCAGGGCGTAGCCGAGCAGTCCGGGCTCGATCTCCACGCGGGGGCGGACCAGTCCGCGCTGGAGCAGCGACTGCGTGACGCGGTAGGCGGTGGACTGCCCGATGCCGAGTTCCCGGGAGACCTGCGCGGCGGTCATCCGGCCGTCGGCGGCGAGCAGCCGCAGCGCACACAGCTCGTCACCGGTGGGGCGGGCGGGGCGGTCCGTGCGGTTCGGGTCCGTCTCGCGTTCCTCCGCCGTGTACGTGGCGAGCAGTCGGTGCTGGTCCTGCGTCAGACGGGGCAGCCGCCAGGCGTCGGACTTGGTGTCGGCGCGCAGGACGAGTTCGGTGCGGGTGGACCGTACGCCGGGGATTCCGGCGATGCGCCGGGTGAGCAGGTCGCGGGCCTCGGCGCGGCGCGCGGGCTGGACGACGCAGTAGATGTCCGCCTGCCCGGCGGTGACCGCGACATGGGCCGCCTCGGGCAGTTCGACGAGCCGCCGGGCGACGTCGACGGCCCGTCCCGGCGCGGCGGACACCCACACGTGCCACGGGGTGCTCTCGCCGGTCACCGACAGGTCGACCTGCCCGATCACCCGCAGCAGCCGGTTCGACTCCAGCCGGGCCAGCCGCCGTCCCACGGTGCTCGCCGACACGCCCAGTGCCTGCGCCAGCAGGCTGAGCGGGGCGCGCGGGGCGCGCTGGAGCGCGGCGACCAGGTCCAGGTCGTCGTCGTCCAGAGCGTTCTCCATACGACCCATCCTTCACGGAACGAATCCGTCAACCAGCGACTTCACACGACCGATACGACCGCAACAACCTTTTTACTTGCATGATTTCGTCAAGAGGGTCGTCAATAGGGCTGTGACCACCGCCACTTCATCCCCGCCGCCCGACGCCCCCTCGAGGCAGCTTTCCCGGCTGCTCGCCGTTCTCGGGCGCATCGAGCGCCTGGGCAACAAACTCCCCCACCCCTTCTGGCTGTTCGGTGTGCTCAGCGTCGTCCTGGCGCTGGTCAGCTGGCTTCTGTCGGCCACCGGCGCCTCCGCGCTCAACCCCGCCACCGGCAAGACGGTGGAGGTGCGCAACCTCGTCTCGGGCGAGGGGCTGCGGATGATGATCTCCGACGCGGTGACCAACTACGCCACGTTCCCGCCGCTCGGCACGATCCTCGTGGTGATGCTGGGCGTGGCCGTCGCCGACCGGTCGGGGCTGCTGCCCGCGATGCTGCGGGCGGCCGTCGCCCGGGTCCCGGCCCGGTGGCTGACGTTCACGCTCGCCTTCACGGCCATGGTCGCGCACGTGGCGTCCGACGCGGCCTACGTGGTGCTGGTGCCGCTGGGCGCGATGGCGTTCCGGGCCGTGGGGCGCAGTCCGATGCTCGGTGCCGTGGTGGCGTTCGTGTCGGTGTCCGCCGGGTACGACGCGAGCCCGCTGGTCACACCCACCGACGCGGTCCTGGCCGGGCTCACGACGGCCGCCGCGCACACGGTCGACCCCTCGTACGTGGTCAACCCGCTCTCCAACTACTTCTTCTCCGTGGCCTCCTCGGTTCTCCTGGCCCTCGTCGTCACCGTCGTCACGGAGAAGGTCATCGCCCGGCGGGTGGCGGCGATGCCGGAGGAACCGGAGCCGGAGGACGCTCCCGAGGCCGCCGGCACGGAAGCCGGGGGGCTGACCCTGCGTCCGGATGAGCGAAGAGGTCTGCGCAACGCGGGTCTCGCGCTGCTGGCGTACGCCGCGCTGGTCGTGGCGGCGATGGCCCCGGCCGGATCGCCGCTGCGCGGTGAGGGCGGCAGCATCGTGGGGTCGCCGGTGCTCACCGGCATCGCGGTCGTGCTGGCGGTGGCGTTCCTGATCGTGGGCGCTGTGTACGGGCGCACGGTCGGGACCGTGCGGACGGGCCGGGACATCCCCGACCAGATGGCGAATGGCCTGCGCGAGATGGCGCCGATCCTGGTGCTGTTCTTCGCCATCTCCCAGTTCCTGGCGTACTTCAAGTGGACCGGCGTCGGCGAGGTCCTGGCGATCCGGGGCGCCGGCCTGCTGAAGTCGGCCGGCATCACGGGCCCGGTCGCGTTCCTCGGAGTCCTGCTCGTCTGCACGGTCATCAACCTGCTCGTCACCAGCGGCTCCGCCCAATGGGCCCTGGTCTCCCCGGTGTTCGTGCCGATGTTCATGCTGCTCGACATCCCGCCCGAGGTGACGCAGGCGGTGTACCGCATCGCCGACTCGTGCACCAACGCGGCGACCCCGATGAGCGCCTACTTCGTGATGACCCTGGGCGTCGTCCAGCGCTACCGGCGCTCGGCCGGCATCGGCACGCTGCTGTCGCTGACCCTGCCGCTGTGCCTGGTCATGCTGGCGGCCTGGACGCTGCTGTTCTACGCCTGGTGGGCGCTGGGCATTCCCCTGGGCCCCGGGGTGCCCGTCCGCTGACCGCCCGGCCGCTTCCGTACGTACGAGGAGGACCGCCCATGTCCCTGACCCGTGTCGAGTCGCTGGCCCGCGCCGCCCTGCCGGAGATGACCGGTGATCTGCGGACGCTGGTCGAGCTGGAGACACCCAGCGACGACAAGGAGTTGCTGACCGCGGGGCTCACCGCCGTCGAGGCCTGGGCACACCACCGGCTCGGCCCGCCGGACGAGTCGCGGCGCCACGACGGCGGTGCGCACGGCGACATGCTGGAGCTGCTGTACCGGGGCACCTCGCCCGCGGTGGTGCTGGTCCTGTGCCACTACGACACGGTGTGACCGGCCGGCACCCTCGCCGAGTGGCTTTTCCGGGTGAGCGAGGACGGACGGGCCCCCGGGCCGGGCGCGTTCGACATGAAGTGCGGCCTGGTGCAGGCGGTGTGGGCGCTGCGCCTGCTTGTTCCCGCTTAACGACAGTGTTGCTTACCGTCTGATACCACGGCTGACCTGCTCGTTTGCGTGTTGCACTCAGTCGGGTTGCATTGATACTCATCGGCCATGCACCAATCGACGTACTCATCAGCAGGCTGGGAGTCCTGGGGACTTGCGTTCAGGCCGGCGATCCCGGAGGGGATGCCGTTGCTGTTCAATGACGACCTTCTCTTCGAAGACAGCAACGGCGTCCGTCCCACCACCGTGATCAACTGCTGGGCCTGCGAGCTGCCAGCTCATGGATGTCCCTCGCCGAATTCGTGGCCCTAATACGTGCGTACGGTGCGTGAGTGGCTTGAGTTCATTTCCGAGCACGGAGTCGCCCTGTTCGACACACGGCGTCGTCTGACCATCAAGCATCGCTTCGAGGCGTCCACGTGGAACCAGAACATGGGGATTTCGGCGGGGTTCTACAAGTGGGCGAAGGATGAGGAGTACGCAGACTCCGAGCCGTTCACGCACCGGCAGGCGGTCTGGGCTTTCAAGGGGCAAGTCCGTCGCGGGCGGGTCAACCAGTCACGGCGGCGCCAGGCCGAGCCTCATGTGACGATCAAGTATCTCGACGACGACTTCACGGACATGTTCCTGAAGGGGTTGGCGGGTCTGAGCCCCGACGGGGAGCGGGATCTACGCTACCGAGGACGGGAGTTGGCCCGGAACTCGGCGGTCGGCCGAATGATCGTCTCCAGCGGACTGCGCAGCCAGGAGTACACGTATCTGCTGGTCTGCGAGGTGCCCCTGCTTCCCTCGCGACGGACTGCGGTGCCGGTCTCTTTCCCGGCCCCGTCCGGGGTCACCAAGGGAAGCAAGTACCGCGAGTCGTGGATCGACTACGACTCACTGGCTGAGCTGCACTCCTACATCGCCCTCGACCGGGCAGCGGCGACGTTCGGATCGTCGTGGCGTCCGCCGGCCCGCTGGGGAGAGCCGCTGTTCGTGACGGACGCCGACCAGCGGGGCGGACGCGTCAACGGGGTCCGCGTCCAGTGGAGCTCGCTCGGCCCTGCCGAGCGGCGGCGTCTGGTCGCCCCGGAGGGGGGTTCGATGCTGCTGGCAGTGTGAGGCCAGGGACGCGCCTTCACCGGATGGGCCACGGTCTTCGCCAGATTCCTCCGGGGCGCCGAACATCAAGCGCAGCGACCAGGAGGTGACGAACCTGCTCGTCAAGCGGGCCAAGGCCCTGCACCTGGGGCCAGCGAACTACTGCTGGCTCCTCGATCCGTCCAAGGCGCTGTGCCGCAAGCTCGCAGGGACCCACGCCCGTGGGGCGACAGAGCCCTTGATCGGCATGTGCGATTCAGCGCGGTGTCCCCAGGCCACCCACCATGCCGGGCACCGCCCGGTTTGGGCGGCCAGCGCCGACAGCAAGAAGGTCTTCATCGCCACCATCGGACGCGCACAGCGGACGGAGAAGACCCGGCTGAGTACGGAACTCGCCCGCGATGAACGGGTGCTGGCCGAGATCGACGCCCTCTCCAGAACGGGGGCATGACGTGGCCCGCATCAGCGACGAGACCCGGCGGAACAACGAGACGGCCATCAGGCATGTCATGGAACGGCTCCTTGCCGGTGACGTTCCCCCGGGCGGCAAGTGTGACATCAAAACCCTCGCGACCCAGGCCAGGGTCGCCCGCACCGGCTTCTGTCCCAAGAAGAACCGAGACGGCTCGCCGCGCCTGGCCCCTACCAACACCTGGCGGGGGAGTTCGAACGCCGGTTGACCGAGCTTCGGGTAACGGGCGTGATTCCGGACCCGCGGGCTGCACAGATCGAGCGCCTCAAGGAACAGGTATCCGGACTGAAGGAACGCCTCGCCGCGAGTGACGCGCAGATCGATGGGTCGCTGACTTCAGGGAGCGGGCCCTGTCGCAGATCGCCGCCCAGCGGATGGAGATCGAGCGGCTTCGCGATGTCTTGGCCACGCCGTCGAATGTCTGTGCTCTGCCGAACAGTTCAGGTGCGAATGCACCGTACGGATCGTGTAGCTGAGCGTAATGGTATGCAGGGGGCGGCTGCCTGGCCGATGCATGCCGGGCAACCGCCTCTGGTGTGCTCTGGGAATCTACTCGTCTGCACGAGGACGCGCGCTGTCGCCCACCGCGTCCCAGGTCGTCACCAGCCTCCTCTCCTGGCTCCAACGCCGCAGGAGGTCGTTGATCTGGCCGAGCCGTTTGCTGCTGTCGGGTGGCCGCCGTCGTACAGGCCCACCCCGGCCCGGCGGAGGGCAAGGTCGGCCAGGCCGAGGGTGCGGGCGGAGGAGCCGATGTCAGCTGTCGGTGTGGAGGTGGGCTCGCACGGCGTCGACGAACTCGTCGACGTGTTGGAAGACGCCGCCGTGCCCGGCCCCTGGGTAGATGATCAGCGTGCTGCCGGGAATGCGGGCGTGCATGTCGTGGGACAGCTCGGTGGGGACCATGCGGTCGTGGTCGCCGTTGGCGATGAGCGTTGGGGCGCCGATGCGGGAGAGGTCCTGCGGCTCAGCCCGGCCCCAGCCCCGGATGGTGGTGATCTGGCGGTGAAAGGACGACAGTGTAATGGGGGTGTCACGGTCCATCACGCGCTCGCGCAAGCGCGCGAGGTAAGCCTTGGCTGCCGCCTTGCCCGCTGGAGTGCGGGGAAAGAACAGGAACTCCTTGGCATCGGTGCGGGCCATCGCGGCACGAGCCATGTCCCAGTAGACGTAGGCTCCACCTGTCGGACGGTCGATGCCAGTGCCCCCGGCGGGGCCGGTTCCGGCCAGGACGAGGCGGCGCACGAGCCCCGGCGCATCGAGGGCCACCTGCTGGGCGACGAAGCCGCCGAGCGAGAATCCGAGCAGGTCCATCTGGGTCAGGCCGAGGGCGGCCACGAACCCCTCCGCCGCACGCGCCATCGCGGCGACGGTGCCTGGGACACGGCCGGTGGATCCGCCGACCCCGGGGAGGTCGAGCGCGACGATGCGGCGGTCGCGGGCGAGCGCGTCGACAAATCGGGGATCCCACTCGTCGAGCGTGGCGCCCAGGTGAGTGAGCAGGACCAGCGGGACGCCGTTCTCGGGGCCGAGGTCGCGGTATACGAGCGTGTTCGAACCTACGACGATGCGGCGGTTGGGCGCCGTGGCCCACGTGGTCGGGCGGGGACGGACGTTGGACTCAGCCACGGTTGGTCACCGCCTTCGGGTCGGTGGTGACCAAGACCTTGCCGCGTGTGCCGCCGGCGAGCGCCTCGTCGAGAGCCCGCGGGGTCTGGTCGAATGGGAGCACCCGGTCGGTGATCGGGCGCAGCACCCCGTCGTCGACCAGCCCGGCGACCTGGCGCAGCGCGGCGCTATCGGGTGTGATGAACAGGAAGCGGTAGGTGACCCCGAGCGCGCGTGCCCGGCGGCGAGTACGGGCACTCAGGGCCCGGATGGCGAGCCGGACGACGGGGTTGACGCCGACGCGCCGCGCGAAGGCCGGGTCGGGCGGGCCCGTGATGCCGATGACGGTGCCGCCGGGGCGCAGCACACCGAGGGAAGCCTGCAGCGTGGCTCCGCCCTGGGTGTCGAGGACGAGGTCGACGGGCGTGCCGGCGAGGCTCTGCGCGAGGTCGTCGTGGCGGTAGTCGATGGCGATGTCGGCACCAAGCTCTCGGGCGGCTGCGATGTTCGCCGTCGAGACGGTGGTGGCGACGGTGCAGCCCAGGTGCTTGGCGAGCTGGATCGCGACCGATCCCACGCCACCGGTTCCGCCGTGGATGAGGACGGTCTGGCCCTTCGTCACCTTGCCCATCTCGACGAGGGCCTGCCAGGCCGTGAGCGCGACGACTGGAAGCCCCGCGGCCTCGACCAGGCTCACAGACCGGGGCACGGGTGCCATCGTGGCGGCGTCGACCGCGACGAACTCGGAGAAGGTGCCCGTGGCCACCAAGTCGACATAGCCGTACACGTGGTCACCCACGGCGATGTCTCGTACCGCGGAGCCGGCCTCAACGACCTCGCCGGAGAGCTCACCGCCCATGACTTTGGGCAGCCGGAACGGGAAGATTGCCTTGAACTCGCCGGAGCGGACCCGCTCGTCGGCATGGTTGACGCCCGACGCGACCATGCGCACGAGCACCTCATGGGGGGCGGGGACCGGTACGGGCATCTCGACCTCCCGCAAGGGGGAGCCGTACCTCTCGAGGACGAAGGCCTTCACGGAGCACTCCTAGCAAAGCGTTTCTGGGGGCGGGTATCTCGGCGGCGGGCGCATCCCGAATGGCCGCCGTACTTCTTGAAATGTGTCGTTTTTCCGGCTGCGGCGCGGGCGCGTTGCGTCCTCAGCCGCGTTCACTCATCAGGCGGCCGGCACGACCGGGGCGGCGACGCGGTCGGCGGTGCCTCCCTGGAGGCGGTCCAGCGAGGCGGTGACCCCCTCGTGGGGCTCGCCGAGCGGCACCGCGCTGACCTCGGCCAGGCGGTTGTACTGCTCATCGGTCAGCTGGACGTCGAGGGCGCCGAGGTAGCTGTCGAGCTGGGAGAGGTTGCGCGGGCCGATGATCGGGACGAGGGTGGCCACGGAGCGGGTGGCGCGCTCGCGCACCCAGGCGACCGCCACCTGGGCGGGTGTCACGCCGGTTTCCTCGGCGATGGCCAGGACGTTGTCGACGACGGCGGTCTTCTGGCCGGTGTTCTCGGTGTGGATGACCATGCCCAGGTCGCTCAGGCGCCCCTCGGCGGAGCTGCGGTACTTGCCGGTGAGCAGTCCGCCGCCGAGCGGGGACCACAAGGCTGCGCCGAGCCCGAGGCTCTCGGCCATGGGCAGGAGTTCACGGTCGGCGGTGCGCTCGACGAGGCTGTACTCGTGCTGGATGCCTACGATCGGGGCCCAGTTCTTCAGGTCCGCGAGGGTTACCGCGCGCGAGACGCGCCAGGCGGGGAAGTTGGACAGCGCGGCGTGGTGGATCTTGCCGGCGCTCACCAGGTCGTCGAGCCCGCGCAGGAGTTCCTCCATCGGAGTGAGCCCGTCGGGGAAGTGCACCCACAACAGGTCGATGTAGTCGGTCCCCAGGCGCTTCAGGCTGGCCTCGACCGAGGCGACCATGTTCTTGCGGCTGTTGCCGGTCTTGGAGATGTCCGGCCGCGGGGCGGCGCCGAGGGTGAACTTCGTGGCCAGGACGAAGTGGTCGCGGTCGGCGGAGATCAGCTTTCCGGTCAGTTCCTCCGACTCGCCGAACTGGTAGCCGTCCGCGCTGTCGAGGAAGGTGCCGCCTGCTTCGGCGAACCGGTCGAAGATCCGGCGTGCCTCGTCGGGCTCGGCGCCTGCGCCCCAGCCGGTGCCGAAGTTCGCGGTGCCGAGCGCGTACTCGGAGACACGCAGTCCGGTCCGGTGGCCGAAGGTCGTGTAGCGCATGAGATGTCCTTGCATGAGGGGTGTGAAGGTGGTCGCGCCGGGGTGGAGGGGTGAGCGTCAGTCCGCGTTCGGCTGGGGTGCCGCGGACAGACTCTGCTTGACGTACCGGCTGGTCTCGTCGGCGAGGATCTCGGGCAGGCCGGTCTCGATGCCGTACAGCGCCTGGGCCGCGACGTCGGCGGCGGCGACCTTCTGGTCGGCGGGCACGCCGGCGGCCATGTCGGTGTCCATGTAGCCGACGTGCAGCGCCGAAACGGTGATCCCGCGCGGCGCCAGCTCCTCACGGGTCGCGTCGCTCAGCGCCCAGGCGGCGGCCTTGGAGGCCGCGTAGGAGCCGAGTCCTGCCGGGTGGAACCAGGACAGGGCGGACAGGACGTTGAGTACGGCGCCGCCGCCGTTGCCCTCGATGACGGGGGCGAAGGCGCGTGTCGCGGCGAGCGGGCCGAAGAAGTTGGTCTCCATCTCCCGGCGCACCTCAGCCACGTCGCCTCCCATCAGCGTCGCGCCGGTGGAGATGCCCGCGTTGTTGATCAGCAGTGTCGCGTCGGACGCCACGCGGGCGGCCTCCTGTATCGACGCCTCGTCCGTGACGTCCAGCCGCAGCGGGATGACGCCCGGCACGTCGACCGTCTCGGGACGTCGGGCCGCGCCGTACACCTTCGCGCCGCGCTCGACGAGCTGGGCGGCCAGGTGCTGCCCGAGCCCCCGGTTTGCGCCGGTGACGACCGCGACCGCGTTCTTGAGTTCCATGCCTGCTCCTGGTCCTGACGGGTGCCGACGGCACCCACCCGAATTAGATTACGCAATCAATCTAAACATGGAGTTACGATAGATGCCAGTCGACATCCAACGGGAGGTGGCCATGGGCCGCGTATCGCAGGCGCAGGCGCAGGAAAATCGCAGGCGGGTGGTGGACACCGCCTCCCGGTTGTTCCGGGAGCAGGGCACGCAGGTCAGCGTCGCCGACCTGATGAAGGCGGCCGGTCTGACCCACGGCGCCTTCTACAAGCAGTTCGCCTCCAAGGAGGCGCTCGTCGACGAGGCCACCGCCCACGCCTTCGCCGAGCTCGCCCGGCGCTACACCGAGGGACTTGAGCGGTATGAAGGGCGGCGCGACGCCGCCCAGCAGGTGCTGATCGACACCTACCTCTCCGTCGAGCACCGTGACGCCCCGGCGGACGGCTGTCCGGTCGCCGCGCTCGCCTCCGACATCGCGCGCGAAGGCGGGGGACGTGAGGCCCGTCGCGTCTACACCGAGGGGGTGGCCGACTTCGCCGACTTCCTCGCCACCGACGACCAGGACGGCGTCGTCCGCCTCTGCACCCTGTTCGGAGCGCTGGTCCTGTCCCGGGCCACCAACGGCTCCCCGCTCTCCGAGGAGATCCTCGCCGCCGCGCGCGCAGCCTTGACCGAAGCAGGCTGATCAAGGGCGCGGCGCGGGTGCACATCGACGGCACTGGGCGACGAGGCGTCCGTGGCCGGGCGGAGGCGGTGGGAGAAGGCCGCCGACGCCTGGCGCACCGGCCTCACCGTGCGCCGGACAGCGGTCAGTTCCCGGGCCGCACGCTCGTGAAGTGGAAGTTGCGCAGCCGACGTCAACGCGTCAGCAGGACTGCGATCTGCTCCCGGATGTCGCGCACGATCTCGTCGACGCTCGCGGCGACGTTCACACTCGCTGCCATCGCGAGGAACGTGACGGCGGACACGACGCGCGTCGCCGTTGCCGCGCCCGCCTCGCTGACCTGTGCGTCCCGGCACAGCACGGCGGCGACGGCATTCTCGGTCTGCCCGGTGATGGCGAGGGCTTCGCCGTGATGGGGCTCGGCGGGGTCGCCGAAAACCATCTCGCGCAGGTAGACGCGCCCGTTGTCGACCTGGGTCCGGTTGCATTCGACGACCGGCCGGACGATCGCCATCACGGCGTCCAGCGTGTCCGGAATGTTCTAGGCGTCCACCCGGCCTCGCTTGAGGGCTTCGGCGTAGAGGGAGTTCCGGACGAGCAGGAGCTCGCCCTTGGTCTTGGCGTAGAGGAAAAGCGTTCTGTGGCCCGTCCTGGTGGCGCTCAGCCAGTGGGGCGAGACGTACGCCGTCGGCCCCGAGAGCCCGGGCCCCGTCCTGGACGTAACTCCCGCTGACTGTGGCGCCCCGGTCCACGTCACCGTCCAGTGCTCCGCGGAGCACACCCCCCTGACTTCCGAGGACGTCACCGTCCGGCTGGGGTCAGGTGCGCGACGTCTCTCGTGAGCCGTTAGCCCCGGGCGGGCAGCCGGGTGATGGCGGAATGTCCTGGTACTGGAGACGCCGACCGCTTTCAAGAGGGTGATCGAGACGGTAAGTTCGCCGAACGGGCGAGCGTGCTTCCGAACGCGTCTGCGGAACCTGCGTCAAGCCCGGCAGCTTCCGCCTCCACGGCGACGGGCCGCGAGCCGGGATGCAGAGCACCTGCGAAACCTGCCGCATCTCCTGACACCAGACAACGCATCAGCGGTCAGCCCCGAAACGAACCGCCCGGGCGCCCCTCCCGCCCGTAGAGTTCTCCTCGGCCGCCGAGTTCGGTGGGACATGATGTTCGCCACACCCACAGCGGGGAATCGGACACCGTGCTCCGTCATAGCGCGACACGCGCCACAGGCTCGGCTCCAGCCCAAAGCGACACGACCTGCGAGGGACACGGTCTCTGCGAGAACAAATCTGCTGCGGGAACTGGACCTGCCGCGCCCGTCGGTGCGTCTGTTCCTGAACGGCGACGAGGAGATCGGCAGCCCCGCCTCCCGGCCGTTGATCGAGCGGCTGAGCGAGGACGCGGCGGCCACGCTCGTGTGCGAGGCGTCGGCCGGGCCCGGAGGGGGCACTGAAGACGTCCCGCAAGGGCGTCGGCCTCTTCGAGGTGGCGGTGGAGGGCGTGGAGGCACACGCGGGCCTCGATCCGGACCGGGGCGCCAGCGCCGTGCACGCGCTCGCCGAACTGGTCACCCGTATCGCCGGGCTGGGCTCCCGGGAGCGGGGCACGACGGTCAACGTCGGGGTGATCGGCGGCGGCACGGGCCGCAACGTCGTCGCCGGCCGGGCGAACTGCGGCATCGACGTACGGATCCCCGATCCCGCCGAAGCGGCCCGGACGTCGCGGCGCTGGCCTCCCTCGCGCCCTCCGATTCCCGGGTGCGGGTCTCGGTCACCGGCGGCTGGAACCGTCCCCCGATGGTGCCGACGCCCGCCTCCCGGCTTCTGTTCAAGCAGGCGCACGCGGCGGCGGAGGAACTGGGCCGACCCCTGCGGGAGACGGCCGTCGGCGGGGCGAGCGACGGCAACTTCGTTTCCGCGCTCGGCCGTCCCGTCCTCGACGGCCTGGGCGCGGTGGGCGACGGCGCCCACGCACGCCACGAGCACGTCCTGCTGGACCATGTCCCGCCGCGCACGGCGCTGCTGGCGGGGCTGCTCATGGCGGGGGCGGTGTAGCCGGGGAAGGGCCGGGCGGTGCAGCCGGGGAATGACCGGGGCAAAATGCGGCCGGGAGTGGCCGCGCGGACGTCTCCCCGACCTCTGGACGCCCCCACTCGGGCTCGCCTAGGGTGCGACCGCAAGCGCTTTCTAGCCTGCCCATGCCAATCCCCGTGCGCGCAGCCCCCGCCGACGGCCCGGACGAGGAACCGACGCGGGCCTGACGCGGAAAGGCAGTGCCCCGTGCCGCACAGCGAACCCCACAGACCGTCGCACCCGTCATGGACCCGCAAGTCGTTCTTACGGGGAATGGCAGCCGTCGGCGCCGCCCCCCTGCTCCCCGCCGCCGTACTCCCCACCGCCACCGCCGAAGCCGCCCCCTCGGCCCGACCGGACTTCCCGCTGCTCCGTGACGGCACCCCCGCGGACGTGTTCGTGGACTCGGCGGACGACCCCGCCGTGATCCGCGCTGCCGGTGACCTCGTGGCGGACGTGGAGCGGGTCGGCGGCGTCACACCACGGTTGCTGCACACCGTGCCCCGGCAGGCCGAACTCCTGGTCGTGGTGGGGACGATCGGCGCGAGCCCGGTGATCGACCGGCTCGTCCGGCACAGGCGCCTGGACGTCTCCCGGGTCGAGGGCCGCTGGGAGGCGTCCGTCACCCAGGTCGTGGACCGTCCGCTGCCCGGCGTGGACCGCGCCCTGGTCATCGCGGGCAGCGACCGGCGCGGCACCGTCTACGGCGTCTACGACACCTCGGAACGCATCGGCGTCTCGCCCTGGTACTGGTGGGCCGACGTCCCGGTGGTCCGCCGCGACACGGTGACGGTCCCGGCAGGCCCCCTCGTACGCCACGAGCCCGCCGTCCGCTACCGCGGCATCTTCGTCAACGACGAGCAGAACCTCACCACGTGGTCCCGCCGCACCCAGGAGCCGGACAAGAACATCGGCCCCCGCACCTACGAGCGGGTCTTCGAGCTGCTGCTGCGCCTCAAGGCCAACTATCTCTGGCCCGCGATGCACCCGTACTCCGACTTCTTCAACAAGCACCGCGAGAACCCCGAACTGGCCGACCGCTACGGCATCGTGGTCGGCTCCAGCCACCCCGAGGCCATGCTCCGCAACGGCGTGCACGAGTGGGAGCCGTGGGCCGAGGAGCACCGCAACCCCGACGGCACCCTGCCGCTCTACGACTACACGGTGAACCCGGCCGTCATCTCCGACTACTGGCGGGCGCGGGCCCGGCAGAACGCCGGCTACGAGAGCAGCTGGACGATCGGCATGCGCGGCCTGCACGACTCCGCGCTGGAGACGAAGTACGCCACCACGATCCCGGAGAAGGTCGCGGTGATGAACGACATCATCGCCGACCAGCGCCGCATCCTGGCCGAGGAAGTGGGCGAGGCGGCCGAACCGCAGATCTTCATCCCGTACAAGGAGGTCCTGGAGCTGTACAACGCGGGCGTCCAGGTCCCCGACGACGTCACGCTGATCTGGCCGGACGACAACCACGGCAACATGCGCCAGCTCCCGAACGAGGCGGAGCGCCGCCGCTCCGGCGGCAACGGCATCTACTACCACCTCTCCTACTGGGGCCGCCCCAGGAGCTATCTGTGGCTGGACACCACGCAGTTGAGCAAGGTGTGGCAGGAGCTGCGCCGGGTCCACGACCACCGGGCCGACCGGATGTGGATCTTCAACGTCGGTGACATCAAGTCGATCGAGACGGGTCTGTCCTTCTGCCTGGACATGGCGTGGGACGTGGACCGCTGGGGCCCGGGGAACGTCGAGGACTTCCTGGTGGAGTGGGCCGGGCGCCAGTTCGGCAGGCGCCACGGTTCGGAGATCGCCGCCATCCGCACGGAGTACTACCGCCTGGCGGCGGAGCGGCGCCCGGAGTTCATCGACAAGTCGGTCTTCTCCACGGTGCACCACGGGGATGAAGCGGAACGCCGGATGTCCGCCTACGAGCAGTTGCTGTACCGGGTGCGCAAGCTGGGTGCGAAGCTGCCCGAGCCCTACCGCGACGCCTTCTACGAGCTGGTCGAATACCCGGTGCACGGCGCCTACTTGATGAATCTGAAGTACTACTGGGCGGACCGGAACGCGCTCGCCGTCCGCCAGGGGCGCGGCGCGGGCACCAACCGCTCCGCGGATCTGGCCGAGGCCGCGCACGCCGAGGAGCAGGCGATCACCCGCCGCTACAACGCGGAGATCGCGGGCGGCAAATGGGACGGCATCGTCAACCCCTACCCCTCCCAGATCCCGAAGGCCCCGGGCCGCCCGGCCGTCACGCGGGTGCCCCGCCAGGAGACCTCGGGCCTGGGCCTGGCCGCGGAGGGCAACGAAACGGGAGCGAGCCGGCCGCTCTCCTTCTCCTCCTACACCCGCGACCGCCGCTTCGTGGACGTCTTCAACACGGGTTTCCTCGCCCTCCAGTGGCAGGCCGAGCCGAGTCACCCGTGGATCCGGCTGAGCACCGCGGGCGGCGAACTCACCGACCAGACACGGGTATGGGTGGAGATCGACTGGCCACGCGCACCGGAGGGCACCCACCACCCCACGCTGACCTTTACCGGCGCCGGCACGACCGCCGAGGTGCCCCTGCGGGTGGTCAACGACGGCGAACGGGCCCGGCAGCGCGCCCGCGGTTTCGTCGAGGCCCACGGCTACGTGTCGATCGACGCCGCGCATTTCGACCGCCAGGTGGAACGCGGCGGTGCCCGCTGGAGGGTCGTACGCGGACTGGGACGCCGCACGGCCGCTGTCGAGGCGGTCCCCACGACCGCACCACCGATCACCGAGGACCTCCCCGCCCGGTCACCGGAACTGCGCTACCGGGTGCGCTTCACCAGCACCGGCACCTTCCCGGTGACCGTCTTCCGGCTGCCCTCCCTAGACGAGCGGGGCAAGCGCCGACTGGCGATCACCCTCGACGACCAGCCGCCGACGCTCCTGTCCGGCCAGGCGATCGCCACCGGCAACCGGGGTGACGCCTGGGCCCGCAACGTCGAGGAGGGCATCGAGAAGCTGACGGCCCGGGTGACCGTCGCGGAGCCCGGAGAGCATGTGCTGCGGGTGTTCATGACCGACCCCGCGATCACCGTGGACCAGATCGTCATCGACACGGGCGGGCTGCCCGCGAGCTATCTCGCGCCGCCGGAGAGCTACCACCGCGTCTTCAATCCCGGCCCCGCCGTCGCACCGGGCGCGGAGGCACCGGACCAATAGGCCGGTCACCGGCAGGCGCTTGGCACGGCCCATGCCAGGCGTCTGCCATGACTGCCGTGTTCTTCAGGAGCACTGACAGGAACACGGATTGCGTAAACAGGAATTCAATAAAAAGCTGGGCGCATGCAGCAACCGTGATTCGCTCGACGCCCCTCCGTGCATCCGTGCGCCCCTACGGAGAAAGGATTCGGCGAGCCGTCGGCAGATTCCACTGGGCAGGACATGGGGCGAGCATCAAGTCGGTGCGACCGCACCGAGATCCCGTGTGCCAACTGAGGCAGGTGGTATTCGATGAGCGGCTTCGTCCCCGGACCAGCCCGAGATTGGACAGTGGGCACTGCTCCAGGCATATTCCCATTCATCGGCCATGGTATCGCCCTGGTCCGTCGGCCGCTGGCCTTTCTGAATTCTTTGCCCGGACACGGGGATCTGGTCGAGGTGCGCCTGGGTCCGCAGCGTGCCTGGATGGCGTGTCACCCCGACTTGGTCCACCAGGTGCTCAGGGACCCTCGCACGTTCGACAAGGGCGGCCCCCTCTACGACAGGTTGCGGATGCTGCTGGGGGACGGCGTCGGCACCTGCCGCCATCAGGATCACCGGCGCCAGCGCAGGCTGCTCCAGCCCGACTTCCGCAAGGCCCGCGTCGCCGACCAAGTGCGCCTGATGGGCGACGAAGTCGAGTCGGTGTGCCGCGCGTGGCGGGCCGGGCAAGTGGTCGACATCAGCGCGGCCATGCTGGACCTGTCCACACGCGTGGTCAGCCGCGTCCTCTTCTCCGACTCGCTCGACACCGCGACGGCCGCCCAGATGCGCAGGTGCCTGGCCACCGTGGTCCGCGGCATGTTCGTCCGGACGGTGATGCCGGTCAACGCCCTGTTCCGCGTTCCCACGCTGGCGAACCGGCGTTACCGGCATGCTTCCGAGCGCCTGCGCGCGATCGTCGACGCGGCCATCGCCCAGCGCCGGCAAGGCACTCCCCGCGACGACCTGCTGGGGGCCCTGCTGGCTGCCACGCGGGCCGACGGCGGGGGAACGGTGATCACCGATCAGGAAGTTCACGGCCAGGTGATGACGCTGATGTTCGCCGGCGCCGAGAGCACCGCCCTGTGCCTCTCCTCCGCCGTGGAGCTCCTGGGGCGGCATCCCGAGGAGGAACGCCGCCTGCACTCCGAAGTCGACGCCGTGCTCGCTTCAGGCCAGCCGCCCGGCCCCGACGAGCTGCCGCGCCTCGTCCGCACCCGGTGCGTCCTCACCGAGACCCTCCGCCACCGCCCGCCCGGCTGGCTCTTCACCCGCATCACCACGCGGGAGACGGAGCTCGCCGGGCACCGTCTCCCGCAGGGCGCCACCGTCATGTTCAGCCCGTACCTCCTGCACCACGACCCGGCCCTGTTCCCCGACCCCGATCGCTTCCTCCCCGACCGCTGGCTACCCGGGCAGGCCGTCGCGGTCCCGCCCGGAGCGATGATTCCGTTCGGTGCGGGCAGCCGGAAATGCATCGGAGAGACACTCGCGCTGGCGGAGGCCACGGTGGCCGTCGCGTTCATCGCCCGCCACTGGCGGCTGCGTCATCTGCCCGGCTACACCGAACGGCTGCGCCCCGCGGCCTCGTTGGGGCCGAGGGGACTGGTGATGATCAGCGAACCGCGAGCGAGGCGGCCGGTGGCCACACCGCATCGGGCGGATGCCAGCACACCCGGGACAACTGTCGTGCCCGTCGTCCACGACTCCCGAACGGCAGGTGGCAATGATGTCCACGACGCATGAGGAAATCGCCGCGCAAAGCGGAATTCCGGTCGTCGATCTGAGGGAACTGATCGACGCAAACCTGTACATGCCCTTCCCTTTCCAGCAGAATCCCCATGCGTCCGAAGCGGCGGCAGGCGTCGAGGAATGGCTGAGCACCTGGGGGCTGACCGATGACCCGGCGGTGGCGGCCATGATCTCCTATACGCGCCCCGCCGAACTCGCGGCCTACAACGGTCCGACCATGGATTCCGGGCTCCTGCAGATCATGACCAACCAGATCGCCTACCAGTTCATCTTCGACGACCGCGCGGAGGACATCGGCCGGCACACGCCGGGCCGGCTCCTGCCCATGCTGTGCGAGAGCATCGCGATCCTGCGGGACGGCGGGCCGCCCACCACCCCGCTCGGGGCCGCCCTGGCCGACCTCCATCGACAGGTACAGCAGCGGTGCACACCCGCTCAGGCCGCACGATGGGCCTGGAACAGCCGTGAGTACGTGCACGGCCTGCTGTACGAAGCGGTGGCCCAGACCCACCCCGCCCCGGTGGGAAGCGGGCTGTGCCGGTCCGTCCGCTCCCTCATCGCGGGCGTCGAGCCCTTCTACCCGCTGTGCGAGGCCGCACAGCCGTGCGAACTGACCCCGGAGGAGATCCATCACCCCGTCATGCGACGCCTGAGCCGGCTGTCGGCCGACGCTGCGGTGTGGATACCCGACCTCTTCTCCGCGGTGAAGGAACAGCGGGCCGGCGGCGTGATCAACCTGGCCCTCGCCTACCAGCGGACACACCGGTGCTCCCTGCCGGTGGCCGTCACGCTCGCCACACGGCACATCAACAACACGATCCGCGAGTTCGAGGAGCTCTACGGTGAGCTCAGGCCGGAGTTGACCCCGTCCGGCATCGGCTACGTGGAGGGCATGGCCGGCTGGATCCGCGGTTGCTACTTCTGGTCCCGGATCGTGCCGCGGTACGCGGACTCGATGGCGGCACCCGCGGTGCTCTGATCCGTTGCCCGACCGGTTGCTTCCCCCCAGAGGTCCCGAGAAGGGCGGAAACACAGCAGATTACCCGAAAAACTGAAACCCGAACCGCTTCCGCAGAAAGTTCACCCTCTCTGTCGACCTCCTGTTCCGACGGGGCCAAGGGGCGTGCACGAGGACGTACGCTCGCCCCGTCCGGCGGGGAGCAACGACAGGAAGCGGTAGACCACATGACCCATGGGCTGCGGCAACCGAGCAACGAAGATCGGCCTCTACTCGAACGCGACGAGGAACTCCAGGCCGTCGACCACGCGTTGGAGAGGCTCCGTGACACCGTCGACGGCCTGCCCCAAGTACCGCGCGGCGGGTTTCTGGCCTTCACCGGTGAGGCCGGGCTGGGTAAGACGACACTCATCGCGGCCGTGCGCGCCCGCGCCGCCGCCCTGGGGTGCACGGTGTTCTCCGGCAAGGGCGGCGAGAGCGAGCGGGGGATGGCGTTCCGCGTCGTCCGCCAGGCCATGCAGCCCATCCTGGCCAGGATGAGCGAGACGGAGCGTCGGGATTTCCTGGGCAGTTGGTACGACATCGTCGGCGCCGCGCTCGGTCTCGAGGCGACCGACCCCGCCCGGATGCCGGACCCGACCGGAGTGCGCGACGGCCTCGACTGGGTCATGACACGCCTGACGATGCTGAACTCGCCTGTCGTTCTGCTCCTGGACGACCTGCACTGGGCCGATGCCGAATCCCTGGACTGGCTCGCCTCCTTCGCGCCCCGGGTCGCGAACCTCCCGCTGCTGATCGTCGTCGGCTACCGGCCCGACGAACTTCCATCCGACGCGACCTCTTTCCGTACGCTCGTCGAACGCCACGAGCAGCGCCCGCACGTGCTGTCCCCGCTCGGCGAGGCCGGAGTGGCGCGGATCATCAGAAACGAAGTGGGCGAGGAAGCCGAGGACGAGTTCTGTGGCGCGTGCTGGACCGCCACCGGCGGAAGCCCCTTCGAGACCGTCGAACTGGCCATCAGACTCCGTGAACGGAAGCTGAAAGGCACCCGGGACGAAGTGCCCGAGATGCATGACCTCGCCGCGGCGGTCAAGGGCCCCGGCCTGATCGAGCGCCTCAAACGGCTCGGTCCGGGCACCATCCGCTTCGCGTGGGCCGGCGCTGTCCTGGGTGGGACCTTCTCACCGGAGGTCGCCGCCGACCTCGCGGTGCTCGGCAGCGAGGAGGCCGTCGAGGCGACCGAGAAGCTGCGCGCCCGGCGCATCCTCGCGGACGCCGACGAGCACCCGCGCGCCCTGGAGTTCGTCCACCCACAGATCGCCACGACCATCTACCGCAACATCCCTCCGGGCCTGCGGGTCGGCATGCACAACGCGGCCGCCCATGCCGCCCAGACGGTCGGGTCCGACCCGACCGTCGCCGCCAGGCACCTGCTGGAGGTGCCCTGCGACGGCCGGCCCGAGGCGGTCGCGTGCCTGCGCGCCGCCGCGCGTGAGTACCTCCGTGCCGGGGCCCCAGAGGCCGCCCGGCGCGTGCTGACCCGAGCACTGCGGGAACCACCCCTTGCCGAGGACCGCGCCGCCCTTCTCCACGAGCTGGCCTGCTCGACCTTCCTGATCGAGCCCACGGCCACAGTCAGCCACCTCCGACAGGCGCTGAGGGAGCGGGGACTCGACCCCGACCTGCGCGCCTCCATCGTCTACCGGCTGACCCAGGCGCTGGCGCACACCGACCGGCTGACCGAGGCCGCGACCGTGGCCGCCGACGAGGCGCGGCGCGCCACCAACGCGCGCGTCAAACTTCGCATGCAGGCTGATCACTTCGTATGGAGCGCGTTCCGCGCCGACGAGTCCGACTCCGCCGCCCGCTCACGCCGACTGGCGCGGCTGGCGGACAAGCTGCCCCGCCGGGGCCTGGAGGAGCGCTACATCCTCGGTCTGCGGGCATGGGACGCCCTCGTGCGCGGCGAGCCGCGGCGGACCGCCCTCGGGTATGCCGAGGAGGCCCTCCGCGGCGGGATGAGCTGGACCGACGAGAACCGCGGCTTCGAGGTGCCCGTCGCGGTCGCCCTGCTGTTCATGTACTGCGACCAGCCACGGCGGGCCGAGGAGCTCTTCGCCGAAGGTATGGCCGAGTGCGAGCACATGGGGTGGCGCGGCTCCCATCTGGCGCAGGGCCAGACGCTCCTGGGCTATATCCGCTACCGCCGTGGCTGCCTGCCCGAGGCGGAAGAACTCGTCCGGGCAGGGCTGCACACCGCCGAGCGCGTCGAAGGAGCGGTACCCGCCCAGTGGTTCGCCATCGGCATTCTCATCCAGACCCTGCTGGCCCGGGGACGGACCGACGACGCGCGCCGGCTCGCCGACAGCTACCACTACGGCGACGTGGTGCCCAACGCCGTCATCTTCCCGGATCCCCGCACGGTGTACGCCGACCTGCTCCTGGCGGAAGGGCGACTCCCTCAGGCGGCGCGGCTGCTGTCCAAGGTCGGGGACTGGCTGGAGGCGCGGGACTGGCGCAACCCCGCGTGGTGCCCCTGGCAGCTCGGGCTGGCCTCGGCACTCGCCCGCACCGCCCCTGACGAGGCGGTCCGCCACGCCGAGGACGCCGTCAAGCGGGCCCGGGACTTCGGCGCGGCGTCCGCGATCGGCCAGGCGCTGCATGTCCAGGCGGAGGTGACGGGCGGGCAGGCGGCACTCGATCTGCACGCACAGGCCGTCAACCATCTGGAGCAGTCGCCCGCCGCGTACGAACTGGCCCGTGCCCTGGTGGGCCACGGCACCGCGCTGGCCCGCAACGGCCAACTGCACGACGCCGCCGACCGGCTCTACCAGGGCCTGGAGGGCGCGGTGCACTGCGGTGCCGAGGGTCTGGCCGCCCGGGCCAGGCGGGAGCTATCCGCCGCGGGACTACGCCCGTTGCCCCTTCGCTACCCGCAGACGGACATGCTGACGGCCCAGGAGCACAAGGCCGCCGAGATGACCGCCCTGGGCCACCCGGCATCCGTGGTCGCGAAGGACCTGCGGCTCACCGGGCAGGGCGTACGGCAACTGCTGTCCTCCGTGTACCGAAAACTCGGCACGGACGCATCCGGCCTCCCCGACGCCCTGTCGAACCGCTCCCGACACGGGCGGTAGCGCCAGTTCCCTCACCGCTGCCCGAGTTGTGCTGCGCAGTTCCGTGAGGTTCGTGCGGCGCTGCCCGGAGGCCGTGGGACGGAACGGGGAGCGGGTCGTCGCGGCAGTTGGAGCCCACCTGGGAGGAGGCCGCGCGGACGGCGGTGCGGCCCGGGTCGAGCAAGGTGCGGTCCAGGGTGAGGCAGAGCGGCAGGTCGGGCCGGGCGGTGCTTGCAAGCGCCGGATGCGGTCGGTGGGCCAGTCCCCCCGTTCGGCCAGATTCAGAAGCGGCACGTCGGCGAGCAGTTGCTGCACGGTCAGGTGCAGGACGGACCTGCTGGGCGGGGTCGGACCCGTGACCGCGCGACGGGCGCCCGGCGGCGCCGTCGGGCAGGTCCCACAGGGTCAGGGCGTGCAGCAGCGTCAGGCGGGTGAATGAGAGCGGTAGGTGAGGGCGGCCTCCTCGCTCAGCGGCTCCAGCTCGGTGAAGGACGCCTCCATGCCGCGCAGCGAGTCGTGCGGCCGGGAGGTGATGATCAGCGGCAGGCCCTCCTCGTTGGCGCGGCGGATGGCCAGCCGGATGCTGGTGTCGCGTTCCTCCGTCAGGTCCTCGGCGGTCAGCGCCTCGTCCAGGCCGTCAGCGAGCACCACGATCCGCCCCTGCCGACACAGCCGCCGCCAGACCTTCTCCGCTTCTGCACCGGAGCGGATGGTGCCCTGAAACTTCCGGCAGGAGCGTTCGAAGGCCGGCTCGCGGAAGGCGAGGTTCGTGTCGGCGGCGCGCAGCCGCAGCGGCACCGCCCCGCGCTCCGCGGGCCGCTGCGTCAGCAGTACGACCAGCGCTGTCTTGCCGGTGCCGATGCCGCCCGCGGTCTCCACGAGTTGGTGGGGTTCCTGGCGGGTTTGTGCAGGTAGGACCGGATGACGGCCGTGACGGGCAGGAACAGGCCGTCACGGCCAGGAACAGCGCGCCGAGGAACGTCAGCGTCAGCAGCGTCACATAGCCGACGCTCTTGCGGACCCGCCAGGTCCTGGTCCGGTCGTAGCCTTGCGGCATCAGCCGGCGTCGGTGCAGCGCGCGGCGCACGCCGAGCCCGTCGCGGAGCGTCCGCCCGAGCAGCCGACCGTACACCGTCGCACCGGATCACGCGGGACCGCATACTCAACTTCCGTCCATGCCGGATCACTTGACGCTGAACCGTTTCACTGGTTCCCTCGAAAGGCTGCTCATGGGAGCGCTCCCAACCGCCCGCACGTGAAAGGGAACCCCGTGCAGACCTCCCCCCGCCCCTCCACCAGACGCGCCCTGCCCGCTCTCCTCACCGCCGTGCTGGTCGCCTGCCTGCTGTCCCTGGCGGGCGGCCTTCCCGCACAGGCCGCGGCGGGGGACGGCTCGGTGTCCGATCCCAACATCGCGTACGTCGGACGCTGGGACACCTCCTCCGGGACCGCGGCCGTGCCCCACTGGACCGGCGCCTACCTCCAGACCGGCTTCACCGGCACCACGGTGAAGGTCAAGGCCAGGAACGCGGTCAACTTCTACGCCAGCATCGACGGCGGCCCCGATGTCTTCCACGCCGGGGTGCGCGGCACGGTGAACCTCACTCCCCGGCCGCTCTCCCCCGGCACCCATACCCTGCGCCTGTCCTACCGCTCCGGTGACACCGTCTTCCAGGGGCTGGTCCTGGACTCCGGTGCGCGGACCGTCGCCGTCGGCGCCCCGTCCGGGCTGGTCGAGTTCGTCGGCGACTCCATCACGGCGGGAGCCCTCACCGACCGGCTGGCGCTGGACTCGTACGCCTGGAAGACCGGCGAGCGGCTGGGGATGCGGCACACGCAGATCGCCCGGTCCGGGTACTGCCTGGTCGCCCGGTCGGGGTGCACCGGTCTGAGCGGGCAGTTCTTCAGGACGGCCAGCACCGGCGGCGCGGACTGGGACTTCTCGCGGTACCGGGCCGACGCGGTCGTCATCAACCTCGGCACCAACGACATCGGGCACGGCGTGTCGGGCGCCGCCTTCCAGTCGGCGTACACCACGTTCCTGCGGGACGTGCGCGCCAAGTACCCCACGGCCCACCTCTTTGCGGTGCAGACGCTGAAGAAGCGCTACGTCACCGAGACCAGGGCCGCCGTCAGCGCCCGCAACAGCGCCGGTGACGCCCGGGTGCACTACGTCGACACCTCGGGCTGGCTCACCGACGGCGCGGACTACGAGGACGGCAACGGGCATCCGAACGAGGCGGGTCACACCAAGTTCGCCGAGCGCCTGGCCCCGGTCCTCCGCGCCCGGCTCGGCAGCGGCGCCACGGTGAAGGCGGCGGCTCCGGGCCAGCCCGGCGACCCGAACATCAAGTTCGTCGGCCGCTGGGACACCACCAGCTCCGCCACCGCCTACACCCCGTACTGGGCCGGCGCCTACTACCGGGTCGGCTTCACCGGCAGGACGGTCAAGCTGAAGCAGCGGGGCACGATCGACCTGTGGGCGCGGATCGACAACGGGCCGGTGAAGTTCTACGACGACGTCAAGGGGACGGTGAACCTGACCCCGACGGCCCTCGCCGCCGGCAATCACACCCTCCAGGTCAACTATCAGGTGGTCGCCGGTTCCTACCGGGGCGACGCGGTGTTCCAGGGGCTGGTCCTGGACAGCGGCGCGACGACCTTCGCACCGCCGGCCCCGGCCAAGCTGGTCGAGTTCGTCGGCGACTCGATCACCGTCGGCACGACGACCTCGCAGAACGCCCGCACCGCGTACGGCTGGCTGATCGGGGAACGGCTGGGCGTCGAGCACACGCAGATCGCCCAGGGCGGGGCGTGCCTGGTGGCCGCGGCGGACGGATGCGTGGGTCTTGAGCGGCAGTTCACCAAGCTCAATCCGAACGCCGCGACGCCCGACTGGAACTTCTCCCGCTACCGGGCCGACGCGGTCGTGATCAACCTCGGCACCAACGACGTCGGGCACGGGGTGAGTTCCGCGCAGTTCCAGTCGGCGTACGTCAGTCTGCTGCGCAAGGTCCGTGCGGCGTATCCGCAGGCGTGGATCTTCGCGCTGGAAACGTTCCGCGGGCGGTACGTCCCGCAGACGGAGGCCGCTGTGAAGGCCGTCGTCGACGGCGGTGACGCGCGGGTCTCCTTCGTCGACACGACCGGCTGGCTGGGCTCGGGCGATCTGACGGACTCGGTGCATCCCAACGACCGGGGGCATCGGGTCATCGCCGACCGGCTGGCGCCGGTCATCGCGGCGAGGATCGGGGCGTAGCGGCCCCGGGGGGGCGGGCGGCCTCACATCGGGCCGGGGCCCGCCCCTCCCCTGAGGCGTTGCAGGTCGGAGGGGCGGACCTGGATGACGATCAGCGCGATCAGCGCGGCGACGGCGGTGAAGATCGCCGCCATGATGAAGGCGGCCGAGACACCGGCGGTGAGGATCTCGTCGGACCAGGGTTTCGGCAGTTGCCCGGTGCGTTCGAAGCGCAGGCGCTCGGCGGGGGTCGCCTGCTGGCGGAAGAGCGGGATCTGCTTCTCGGCCTCGTTGGTGCTGGCCGTGCCGTACATGGTGACCAGGATGGACAGGCCCAGGGAGCCGCCGACCTGCTGGGTGGCGTTGAGCAGTCCGGAGGCCGCGCCGGTCTCCGGTGTGGGCACGTTGGACAGCGCCATGAGGGTCAGCGACACGAACTCCATGCCCATGCCCAGGCTGAAGACGAGCATCGGGCCGAGGACGCTGCCCGCGTACGTGGAGTGCACGTCGGTCAGGGTGAGCCAGGCCAGCCCGGTCGCGGCCAGGATCGCGCCCACCACCATGAACGGCTTGGGTCCGTAGACGGGCAGGAACCGCGAGGCCAGTCCGGCGCCGATCGCGATGACCGCGCTGACCGGCAGGAACGCCAGCCCGGCCTGCAACGGGCTGAAGTCCAGCACGTTCTGCACGAAGAGCGTGAGGAAGAAGAACATGCCGAAGATCGCGGCGGCCAGGCACAGCATGATGCCGTACGTGCCCGCGCGGTTGCGGTCGGCGAACATGTGCAGCGGCGTGATGGGCTGTCTGGAGCGCCGCTCGGTCAGGATGAAGCCCGACAGGACGACGACCGCCGCGGCGAACGAGGCGAGGGTGAGGGTGTCGCGCCAGCCGTCCTGCGCGGCTCTGATGAATCCGTAGACGAGCAGCACCATGCCCGCGGTGGAGGTGAGCGCGCCGGTGATGTCGAAGCGCCCCGGGTGCCGTTCGGACTCCCTGATCCAGCGAGGGGTGGCGAGGGCGATGAGCAGCCCGATCGGGACGTTGACGAAGAGCACCCACCGCCAGTTCAGCCATTCGACGAGCACCCCGCCCGCCAGCAGCCCGATCGCGCCGCCGCCCGCGGAGACCGCGGCGAACACCCCGAAGGCCCGGTTGCGTTCCGGGCCTTCACGGAAGGTCGTGCTGACCAGCGAGAGGGCGGTCGGGGACGCGATGGCGCCGCCGACGCCCTGCAGGGCGCGTGCGGCGAGGAGTTGGCCGGCGTTCTGGGCGAGCCCGCCGAGCAGGGAGGCGAGCACGAAGAGCAGCACGCCGAAGACGAAGACGCGCCGCCTGCCCAGGATGTCGCCGACCCGGCCGCCCAGCAGCAGCAGTCCGCCGAAGGTGAGGGTGTAGGCGTTCACCACCCAGGACAGGCTGGTGGTGGAGAAGTCCAGGGAGCGCTGGATCTGCGGCAGCGCGATGTTCACGATCGTGATGTCGAGGACCACCATCAGCTGGCACGAGGCGATGACCAGAAGCGCCATCGCATTCCCGCCACCACCGGATTCCCTGGTGGTGGTCGCTTGTGGTGAAGCCGGCTGCGGGCTGCTGCCTGCGGTGTCCACCGTTCGACGGTACGCCCGCGTACTGGGCCTCACCACTGGATCACGAGTTCGCGTTGGACGCGAAGGCGAACCCACTGACCGAGCGGCTGCGTCGGATGCTCGACCTGCACGCCGCGGGCGCCATCAGCACCAACGCCCCGCCGGACCGGCTGGTCCACGGGGTGCGCAAGCCGGTGCGGGGGCAGCGGTTCGTCGATCCGGAGTTCGCGCTGGACGCGCTGGACGCGGGGGCGAACCCGCTGACCCCGCGCGAGGTGGAGGTGCTGCGGCTGACCGCCGACGGCACTCCCACCCGGGAGATCGCCGAGCGGCTGCACCTGTCCGTGGCGACGGTCCGCGACCAGCTGTCGGCGGTCACCAGGAAGACGGGCGGACGCAACCGGATCGATGCGATCCGGATCGCCGTGGAGTCGGGCTGGGTGTGAACCGGGCAGGTCATCGAGGTGAACCTGCCCGGCCCCCGCTGGCCCTCACGCCCCGTCCCGGGACCTCTGACGAGGTTCCGGAATCTGTGACGAGCATGTTTGGCGCGGGTCGCCGCGCAACAGCTCCGTTCGTCACCGGTACGGCGTGAGAAAGTCACCCCCAAACCGGGAGGACCGGCCATGCGGCATGGGCGTTCCGACCCGGCTCCCGGTCAGCGGCCGCCGCGGATCAGGCCCGTCAGATAGCGCCACAGCGAGGAGCGCTGCCGGGCCGACGGGTCCGGCAGGACCTCCTCGGCCACCTCCGGCGCCGGACCGTACGCCGACGCTCGCGCGGGCGCCGCGGAGAGTTCGTAGCGCACGGGCAGCGAACGCAGGCCGCGCATGAACGGGGAGGAACGCCAGGGCAGTTGGTCGGCGGGCAGGGCGAGGTCGAGGTGGTCGAACCGCTCGAAGAGGCGCCCCACACCGGCCGCCGCGACCGTCGAGGCGAGCTCCCGCGCCGGGCACTGGCGCGGTCCGGCACCCCAGGACAGGTGCGCCCGGGTGCTGATGGTGGTGCCGGAGGCGACGTGGTCGGCGAAGAGCGGGTCGGCGTGCGCGGCGGCCGAGGAGACCCACACCGGGTCGCCGGCCCGGATCGTGTAGTTGCCGAGCGGGGTGTCCTCGGCAGCGAAGCGCGGGACGAAGTTCACCAGGGGCGGCTTGCGCATGACCACCCGGTTCATGGTCTCCCTGACCATCCCGGCGGAGAGGCTGGCGCGCACGCTGCCCTCGCCCGAGATGACCTCCACGACGGTGTTGGAGATGAGGATGCCGACGTGGTCGGAGGTCATGCCGAGCAGCATGAACAGCTCGCGTGCCAGATGGTCGAGCGACAGGTCCGGGTGCGCGGCCAGCAGGTACGAGGGGAAGTCGTCGCCCGGCTTCTCAAGCTTCAGCGCGGCCAGGTCCGCCAGCGTCGCGAGCAGGCGCTCCAGCGCGGCCTCCGCGTCCGGGCCGGCGTCGAGCACACGCCACATGTCCATCAGCGCGTCGTCGCCCTGGGAGCCGGGGAAGCCGAGCAGATGGCTGGCCACCATCAGCGGCAGCGGCCGGGAGAACTGTGCGGACAGGTCCGCCACGCCCGTCTTTCCGCCCTGCCCGACCAGAGTGATCAGCTCGTCGGCGTAGGCGGTGACGGCGGCCTTGAGACGCTTCGCCTGGGGGTGGCGCGGGTCCTGGAACGGCTTGAGGGCGACGTCCCACGCCGTGCGCAGCGGCCGGTATCCGGGGCCGCCCTGGATCAGGATGTGGTTGACCTCCAGGGACGGGCCGAGCGGCCAGTCGGCCGGTACCCGGCCCTCGGAGCGGGCCCGCCAGTTCTCCAGCCCCTTCGGGAAGCCGTCGTTGTCCTGGAGCACCTGGAGCGCCTCCCGGTAACCCAGGACCAGCCAGGCGGGTACGCCGAGCAGATCGACCGGCGCCACCGGGCCGTGCTGCTGCCTCAGCCGCTCGTACACGAGCGCGGGGCGCGTCTCGTAGTCCCGGGTCAGCAGCGGCTGGGGACTCAGTTCCTCCAACCGCGTGTCGTCCAGGTCCACGGATCCGCCGTCACCCCACTGGGATTCCATCGTCTTGCCACCCTCCGACACGCCCCGTACCGGCACACCATCAGCCGGTAACCGGAAACGGTGGGGACCCTACCCCAGGCACAACCGGCGGGTAACGACGGGGGTGGTTCCGGTTGCGTATCAGGCGGCCGTGTAACCGAGTTGGCGCCGCATGTAGGGCGTCATGAGGGTCTTCGCCTTGGCCAGGGTGGTGGTGCGGCTGCCGAGGACCGCGGACTCGCCGCCCGGTACGGGCAGTACGGTCAGTCCGTCGGCCGGGCCGAACGGCACGATGAGCGGGGTGCGCTGGATCGGCCGGTAGAAGCGCGGCTCCTTGCGGTGCTTGCCCGAACTCTGGAGGTAGGCGCGGATGTTGTGGGCGGCGATGTCCGCCTGGGCGAGGGCGGCGGGGGTGATCTTGAGTTCGCTGACGTCGTTGACGTCGCCGACGGCGAACACGTCCAGCTTGCCCTCGACCCGGAGCGTCCGGTCGACCTTGACACGTCCGTCCCTGTTCAGCCAGTCGCCGTGTCCGGCCAGGCGGAGCCAGAGCGTGTTGGGTGTGGTGCCCGTCGCCCAGAAGGACAGGTCGGCCTCGATGACGTTGCCGCGGCCGTCGCGGTAGGTGCCGAAGTCGTTGCCGGGCGACATGAACGAGTCGAGCCGTACCTCGACGTCGTGGGACTCCAGCCACGCGAGGGCCCTGCGTCCCGGCCGCGCGCTGCCCGTGGAGTCGAGCAGGGCCGGTCCGGAGTGGGCGAGCGTGACCCGGGCGTCCGGCCGGGCGAGGCGGATCTCGGCGCTGAGTTCGACACCGCCGGGGCCGCCGCCGACGACGAGGACGTGCTCGGCCGTGGTGACGTTGCGCTGGTGTTCGGCGAACGACTTGGCGGCCTCCTCGACGGTGGTGCCGCAGAAGCGGGCCGGCTGGGGTAGTCGGCGCCGGTGGCGATCACGACCACGTCGTACGGCAGCCGCTCGCCCGTGGCGAGGACGACCTGCCGCTCGGCCGTGTCGATCCGGACGGCCTTGCCCGCGACGACGCGGCCGCGATGCAGCAGCCGGTCGTACGGGATGAAGGGCGTGTGCGTCCAGTCCGGGCGCACACCCGCACGCAAGGAGGCGACGCGATGGAAGAAGACCTCCTTGCGGTCCACCAGCGTGACCCGGGCCGCCCCGTCCAGCCGCTTCGCCAGCCGGACACCGCCATAACCGCCGCCGATCACCACTACGTCGCCGTCGTACACACCCAGTCTCCTGTGCCTGGTGGGGTGCGAGTGCCGCCGCGGAACGGGCCCCGCTCGGATCGACCCCCGGCGGCCACTCGACTGGCGGTAAGAGTAACGCTTGAAAATTAAAGGAGATCCGAGGTTCTGTGCATGTTGCGTGAAGAGATCGGCACCCTGACCGGACGTCACTTCCCCCAGATCTTCCGATACGACTCCCGGTAGCCAGACGGGTCCCAGGCCGTGGCGCCCTCGCTGTTGCCGGCCGTGGCGATGTGCACGGGGGCCGTGTAGCCGCTGGGCGGGCGGCCGGAGAAGGCGCGGTTGAACTCGTCGACGATCTGCCAGCCCTGGAGGGACAGCGGTTCGGGCACGGTGGCGGCCTGGTACTGCCTGCCGTTGATGCGCTGGAAGGCGGACGGGTCGCCGTCGCCCGCGCCGATGTTGTTGGGCGGCCCCGAGCCCTTCTCGCCGGCCGCGCGGAAGGCGGGTGCGGCGTCGGCGAAGTACAGGTCGTTGATGGCGACGGAGTGCGTCCACCGGTCCCGGAACCGGGACAGCAGCGAGGAGATCTCCCGGGGGGTGCGGCTGCTCGCGTCCGGGATCGGGATGTTCTCGACGGAGAGCAGCCGCACCCCGCGGCAACGGGCGAGTTCCTCTCTGATCAGGTCGGACTTGTTCTTCGCGAAGGGGATCGACGCGTCGGTGATGAGCACGACCCCGGCCCGGCCGTTCGAGTCGGAGATGATCCACTGCGCGCTGATGCGGGCCACGTCCTGCACGCGGGTGGTGACGTTGGTGAAGAGGTCGGGCTGCCGGCTGGGGCCGGGTTCGGGGACCGCGTGCCAGCCGATGAGCGGGATGCGCTGCGCGTTGGCCCGGGCGGCCTGCTGTGCCGTCGAGTCGGGGTCGAAGCCGCCGATGACGATGCCGGAGGGCCGGAGGGCCACGGCCTCGCTCATGGCCGCCTGGATGCCGGCCGGAGTGCCTCCGCCGTCGATCACCCGGACGTTCCACCCGATGACCCGCGCGGCTTCCCGGACCCCCTTCGCGGCGCCCGCGATGCCGGGGTTGGTCATGGTCTGGGCGACGTAGACGATGGTCTTGCCGGACACCGCCTCCGGGCCGCTGGTGGGTCCGCCCCAGGGGATGTCGGTCCGCTCCGCCCGGGTGACGGCGGCCTGGGCCCTGGCGTGGACGTCAGGGCAGCCGCTCGGGCCCGTCGCGGTCTCGTCCGCGCCGTCCGACGAACCGCGTTCGCAGCCGACGAGGGCGGTCGCCGTCGCCAGCAGGACGCAGCAGGCGAGCCGCGCGGTGCGGGCTTTGGGGGCGGCCTTGCGGTTGCGGTGCACGGGGGCTCCTGTGGGGGGATCGGCGCGGCGGAGGTGCCGATGGGGTCAGGGGGGTGTGTCCGCCGCGCCGCCCTCCGGTGTCGCCGCGGACGGTGGCGGGGGTGGCGCGGCGGGTCTGTCGCGGGCCGCGGCGCCGCCGCGCAGGCGACGGCGGGCGGCGTATCCGGCCAGGCCGACGGCGATGAGCAGGGTGCCGCCGTGGAACAGGGGCACCGTCCAGAAGTCGGCGCCCAACTGGGCGATGCCGGTGAGGCCGACGGCCAGGACGGCGACGGCGACGACGGTGCCGAGGGCGTTGGGCCGGCCTGGTTTGATCGCCGTGGAGCCGAGCAGGGCGCCGACGAAGGCGGGCAGCAGGTAGTCGAGGCCGACGCTCGGGTTGCCGATCTGCTGCTGGGCCGCGAGCAGCACACCGGCGAAGCCGACGATCAGCCCCGAGGCGGCGAACGCGTAGACGGTGTAGGTGCGGGTCGGGATGCCGACGAGGTCGGCCGCGCGCGGGTTCGAGCCGACGACGTACAGGTACCGGCCGAGCGGCAGCCGCTCCAGCACCAGCCAGAGGACTCCCGCGAGGGCGAGCACGTAGAGGGCGGGGACCGGAAGGCCGAGGAACGTGGAGTCGTAGAGGTCGGTGAAGGCGGGCGTAAGGCCCTGCGGGCCGGGGACGATCCGGCTGCCGTCGGTGATCCAGCCGGTCACGGCGTACATCATGCTGCCGGTGCCGAGGGTGGCGATGAAGGAGTCGATCCGGCCGAACACGACGATGACGCCGTTGAGGACGCCGACGACCAGCCCTCCGGCGAGCACGGTGAGACAGGCCAGCGGCCAGGGCCAGCCCTCGTTGACGACGAGCTGCATCACCATGACGTGGGCCAGTCCGAGGCCGTAGCCGATGGAGAGGTCGAACGCGCCGGTGACGATCGGCACCATGGCGGCCAGCGCGAGGACGGCCGGGATCGACTGGGTGGACAGGATCGAGTCGACGGTGTCCAGCGTGGGGAAGGTGTCCGGCAGGGCGAGGGAGAAGACCAGGTAGAGCAGGGCGGTGAGGGCGAGCAGGCCGTAGGCGCCGATGTGGTGTCCGCCGGGGGCGCGCAGGCGCCCGGGGCGGGGCGAGGAGGGGGAGGGCGGTTCGGTCATGGGGTCGTCGCGACCGTGGGCGGGGGCATGGCCGAGGCCGCCCGGGTGAGCGCGGTGACGGTGAGGGCGCCGCCCCTCAGCTCGGCCGTCACGGCCCCGCGGACGAAGACCAGGGTGCGCCCGCACACGCTCGCGACCTCCTCGAAGTCGGTCGACAGGAGCAGGACCGCGAGACCCGCCGACAGCGCCTCGTCGAGCAGGCGGTGGATCGCGGCCTTGGCGCCGATGTCCACGCTCGCGGTCGGCTCCTCGAGGATCAGCAGCCGCATCTCCGTCCGCAGCCAGCGGCCGATCATGACTTTCTGCTGGTTCCCGCCGGAGAGCGTGGCGATGGGGGCCTCGGTGTCGCGGGGGCGCACCGAGAACCGGTCGATCAGGGCGGCGGCCTGCACGCGTTCGCGGCGGGGCCCGATCCAGCGCGGCGCAGGCCGGCCTCCCGCTCGGGGGTTGGCCAGGAGGTTCTCCCGCACGGTCAGTTCGGCGAGACAGCCCTCCCGCAGCCGGTCGCCCGGCACGAACCCGACCCCGAGAGCGACGGCCTCCGCGACCGTACGGGGGTGGTAGGGCCGCCCGTGGAGCACGGCCCGCCCGCCGAGAAGCGGCCGCGCCCCGGCGAGCGCACGCCCCAGGTCCGTGTGCCCGGCGTCCGAGAGACCGACCAGCCCGAGAACCTCTCCGGCGGCTAGTTCCAGGCTGACGGGTCCGGCCTGAGGGGTGCGTACGGAGTCGAGGGTGAGGACGGGGGGTGTGCCTGCCGGGTGCTTGGCTGGGCGGGGGGCGGCCGGAGTGGCGGCGGGGTGGTCGGCGGGCGGAGTACCGGCGGGGTGGTCGGCCGCAGGAGTGCCGGCGGGGTGGTCGGTGGCCGGGGGCGCGGCGGGGCGGTCGGTGGCCGGAGCGCCGGCGGGGCAGTCAGCCGCCGAAGTGTCGGCGGGACAGTCGGCAGCCGGGGACCTGACCGGGCGATCGGCAGCGGGAGTCCAAGCGGAGCGGGGGGCAGTCGAAGTCCCAGCCGGGCGGTCGTCGGCCGGAGTACCGGCGGGGTGGTCGGTGGCCGGGGGCGCGGCGGGGTGGTCGGCGGCCGGAGTCCCCGTGGAGGGGGCGGCAGGTGAGGGCCGGGGTGGGTGGGGGGCGGGCCGGTTGTTCTCCTCGCCGACGATGTCGTGGACCAGGCGGGCCGGGCTGTGGTCCGCGAGTCGGCCGTGGCTGACGAGGCGGCCGTCGCGCAGTACGGCGAAGGTGTCGGCGACCTGGTACACCTCGTCCAGGCGGTGGCTGACGTAGAGGATGGCGTGTCCGCGGTCGCGCAAGTGGTGCAGGACGCCGAAGAGCCGGGCGCTGTCCGCGGCGGGCAGGCGGGCGGTCGGCTCGTCGAGGACGATGAGCTTCGCGCGGGCCGCCAGGGCCCTGGCGATCGCGACGAGCGAGCGCTCGGCGGGCGCGAGCCCGGAGACCGGCGCGTCGGGGTCGAAGTGCCCGGCGACGATCCGCAGCGCGTCGACGCAGCGCTCGCGGGTGCGCCGCCGGGAGATCAGCCCCGTCCGGCGGGCGTAACCGTTGGTCAGGGCGATGTTCTCACCGACCGTCATCCACTCCACGAGACCGAGGTCCTGGTGGATGAAGGCCATGCTCCGGGACGCGGCAGGACTGCCGAGGGGCTCGCCGTCCACGGTGATCTTTCCCGCGTCGGCGGGGTGGACGCCGGCGAGGACCTTGATGAGCGTGGACTTGCCGGCGCCGTTGGGCCCGAGGAGGGCGAGCACGCTGCCGGCGTGGACGTCGAGGTCGACCCCGGCCAGCGCGACGGTCCCGCCGAACCGCTTGCCGAGCCCGCGGATACGGACCACGGGCTTCGGCCCGGAGGGTGAAGCCGCCTTCACCGGCGCGTCAGAAGCATCGCACACCCGATCAAATTACAGCATTTCGGGCATCCTTCGGCCGCTGTGACTCCCACACGGGTCGACGGACGCGTCATGCGGCGTCGAGCCCGCATTCGGCCCAGATGACCTTGCCCTCCGGCAGGTAGCGCGTGCCCCAGCTCTGCGAGAGGTGGGCGACCAGGAACAGGCCGCGTCCGCCCTCGTCCGTGCTGGCCGCCCGGCGCAGATGGGGGGCGGTGTTGCTGGCGTCGGAGACCTCGCAGATCAGGGTCCGCCCGTACAGCAGCCGGACCCGGATGGGCCCGGTGCCGTGCCGGATGGCGTTGGTGATCAGCTCGCTGAGGATCAGCTCCGCGGCGAACGCGGTGTCGTCGAGTCCCCAGTCGGACAGGCGGCGCATGGCGGAGGCCCGGACCTCGGCGACGAGCGCCGGGTCGGCGGGCAGCTCCCAGCCGGCGATCCGGCCGGGGTCCAGGGCGTGGACGCGGGCGACGAGCAGGGCGATGTCGTCGTGCGGGTGCGCGGGCGCCACGGTGTCCAGGACCGCCTGGCAGGTCTCCTCGGGCGCGCGCTCCGGATGGGCCAGGGCCGCGCGCAGCTGCTCCAGGACCACGTCGACGTCGCGGTGCCGGTCCTCGATGAGTCCGTCGGTGTAGAGCACCAGCTGACTGCCCTCGGGAACATCGATCTCGACGGCGTCGAAGGGCAGGCCTCCGAGGCCGAGCGGGGGCCCGGCAGGGAGGTCGGGGTAGGAGACGGTGCCGTCGGGGTGGACGAGTGCGGGCGGTGGGTGACCGGCGCGCGCCATGAGGCACCGCTGCGTGGTCGGGTCGTAGACGGCGTACAGACAGGTCGCGCCGATGACGCCGGCGCCCTTGCCGTCGGGGTCCTCCCGGTCCAGGCGTCCCACGAGGTTGTCCAGGTGGGTGAGGACCTCGTCCGGGGAGAAGTCGAGCTCGGCGAAGCTGCGCGCGGCGGTGCGCAGCCGGCCCATCGTGGCCGCGGAGAGCATGCCATGGCCGACGACGTCGCCGACGAGGAGCCCGACGCGGGTGCCGGAGAGCGGGATGACGTCGTACCAGTCCCCGCCCACGTCGGACTCGGCGGGCAGATAGCGGTGGGCCACGTCGACGGCGTCCTGGTCGGGCAGACCGTGCGGGAGGAGCCTGCGCTGGAGGGCCAGGACCATGGTGCGTTCGTGGGTGTAGCGCCGGGCGTTGTCGATGGACAGGGCGGCGCGGGTGGCGAGTTCCTGGGCCAACGAACGGTCGTCGTCCCCGAAGGAGCTCCCGGCGCGGTAGAAGCTCGCTATGCCCAGGACGACACCGCGGGCGAGCAGGGGCACCGCGATGAGGGAGTGGACGTGGGCGAGCAGGCGTGCGGTGTGCTCGGGGTCCTGGGCGAGCCAGCCCGCGGCGGCCTTCAGGTCCGGTTCCAGGACGGCTTCGCCGCTGGTCAGGCAGCGGAGCTGGGGCGCGGTCGGGCCGAAGTCGATGCGCTTGCCGGGCTGCGTGAAGGGCAGTCCCTCGCGGACGCCGTGCAGCACCGTGCGGCGCAGGTCGGCGAGGCGGCCGACGCACTCCTCGCCGCGCAGGACGGCATCGGGCAGGTCGATGGTGACGAAGTCGGCCAGGCGCGGGACCGCCGTCTCGGCCAGTTCCTCGGCGGTACGGCGCACGTCCAGGGTGGTGCCGATGCGGGCGCTGGCCTCGGACAGCAGCTCCAGACGCCGGCGCGCGGCCAGGGCGTAGGCCCCGACATGCGGCTCCCCCACCATCACGAGCCCCCGGGCCGGGAACACTGAGCCGGAGCGGTCGTCGGCCGGGCCCCTGCCGCCGGACAGCGCGCCCCTACCGCCGTCGGCCGCGCCCCTGCCACCGTCAGCCCTGACGGCGCCACCGGGCTCTGCGGGTCCCCAGTCACCGCCCTCTCCCCCATCCGCCGCGCCCCTACCGCCGTCCGCCCCGCCCCTGCCCCCGTCCGCCGCGCCCGTACCGCCGTCGGCCGCGGCCTTGCCAGGGTCAGCCCTGACGATGCCGCCGAACCCTGCGGTTCCCCGGTCAGCCTCGAACGCGACGGCCGGGGCGGACGCGGCGGCGAGATGCCCGGGCGGCAGGGTGGTCGACGGTCGTGCGGGCCGCGGGGCGGCCGGGAGGGCGGCGAGGTCCGGCAGCTCGTCCGCCTGGGGCGGGAGGACGAGGGACTCCCCCGCCGTGGTGCCGGGCAGCACGGCCTCGATGGCGAAGCCCCGCACGCCGGAGGCGCTGGTCATCGGGCGGCTCACGAGCGTCACCCGCCGGCCGCCGGGCAGGGTCACGTCGACGGCGGCCCGCTGCCCACGGGAGATCAGCTCGGCGGCCTTCTCCCTCAGGATCGCCTGGTCACGGGGGTGGACTTCGTCGGCCAGGGCGTCCAGGGCGACGCCGCGGTGCAGACCGGCCCCGCCCCCGGTGGCCAGGTACGTCCGCAGCAGGGCGCGCTCGTGCGCGGAGCTCTGCCCCAGCAGCCGCCGCTCGATGTTCTCGGCCGCCCGGCGGATCGCCGCGCTCAGCGCGGGCTGATCGAAACCGCGCGGATAGCCGAAGCACAGGACGCCCTCGATGCGTCCGCTGAGCGGGTCACGGACGGGCATCGCGACGCAGGCGCTGCCCTGGGAGCGTTCCGCGAAGTGCTCGGCGCCGTAGACGCGGATGAGCCGCCGCTCCGCCAGGGCGAGACCGATGCCGTTGGTGCCGGCGACCTGCTCGGCGAAGACGAATCCCGGGACCCGCTGGATCGCCGGGAGGGTCCTGGCCATCGCCGGGTCCCCGAATCGGCGCAGGAGGACCGTGCCGTTCGGGTCCGCCACCGAGATGTTGATCTGGCTGCCGGAGAACGCGTCCTGGAGCCGGTCGAGCACCGGCACGGCCGCGCGGACGACACGGCCCCCCGGGTCGAAGTCCTCCCGGTAGGGGAGGTCGGTCTGGTCCGGCGACAGGCCCAAGGACCGCAAGCGTTGCCACGAGTCCAGGATGGACGTCCGTACCCCCGCGGCGACCGGCTCGCCCTGGAGAAACCGCTCACGGAGCCGGGCGGGCCCCGTGCCCTCAGTCGCACGCCCCGCCGGCTTGGGTTCCTCGCCGGATCGAACCACGCTTCGCCTCGCTTGCGCCCGCGATCATCCGCCGCCCGGAAGAGAATCTGGCATTGATGAGGATACGGGCATAAGGGGCAGGCGTCACGGTGCGCCTGGCCGGGGCGGGCTCCGGCCGGGCGGACCGCGCTCACCCCAGGAAACTCAGCCGCACCTTGCGCTGCGGGTTGTCCTTGTTCGTGTCCACGAGGCACACCGACTGCCACGTCCCGAGCTCCAGCCGGCCGCCCAGCACCGGCAGGGTCGCGTGCGGCGGGACGAGGGCCGGCAGGACGTGGTCGCGGCCGTGGCCGGGACTGCCGTGCCGGTGCTGCCAGCGGTCGTCGGCGGGCAGCAGGGTGTGCAGTGCGGCCAGAAGGTCGTCGTCGCTGCCGGCGCCGGTCTCGAGAACGGCGATTCCGGCCGTCGCGTGCGGGACGAAGACATTGAGTAGGCCGTCACGCCCGGCCGCCGCCTCCCGCAGGAAGGACTCGCAGTCGCCGGTGATGTCGACGACCCTCTCCGTGGAACCGGTGCTGACGTTCAGAACTCGGGTGGTGAAGACATCTGACATGCCCCCATCCTGACGCACGAACCGGGGTCCACCGGTCACCCCCGCCCGGGTGGCGGTACAGGCGTCCACCGGACGAGACGCCCGGCTGTCGCGGTGGGGGCTCGTCCGGCATGTCGTCCTCCCGGGCGCGCTGCCGAACGCCATGACCGGTCTGCGCTACTCGCTCGGCATCGCCTGGCTCGCGCTGGTCTTCGCCGAGCAGGTCAACGCCGACTCCGGCATCGGGTTCCTCATGGTGCAGGCGGCATCGTGCTGGTTCCGCGCCGCAAGGGCGCCTACAGGTGGGTGCACGACCACGAGGAGGAGTGGGCGAAGGACACCGGGCTCCCCGAGGACGCGGCGTTGGCGGCGGTGAAGCGCACGTACACGACCCGGATCGCGGTCGCCGTCGACACGCCGCTGATCGCCTCCGAGCAGGAGATCGCCGACACGTTCACGGCGTTGAAGCTCATCCCCCGCAAGGTCGACTTCGCCGGCTTAACCGACACCCGGTTCAACGGCGACCTGCCGCCGTCGACGGCGGCGGCCCGGCCGTCGGAAGGCTAGAACCCGCCACCTCGGTCCGCCCGGGAAGATCCACGACCCCGGCACCGTTGGTAGAAGCGTGAACAACACACGCGAGGTCGAGGTAGTCGTCATAGGTGCCGGCCAGGCCGGTCTGGCCAGCGCCTATCACCTGCGGCGGTCCGGTTTCGAGCCGGACCGCGACTTCGTCGTGCTGGACCACTCCCCCGGTCCCGGCGGCGCCTGGCAGTTCCGCTGGCCGTCGCTGACGTACGGCAAGGTGCACGGAATGCACGCGCTGCCGGGGATGGAACTCACGGACGCGGATCCGGCCCGGCCGTCCGCCGAGGTGATCAGCGACTACTTCAACCGGTACGAGCGGGCCTTCGACCTGCGGGTGCGCCGCCCCGTCGACGTGCTGGCCGTGCGCGAGGGACCCGGCGGGCGGCTGCGCGTGGAGACCCCGGAGGGCGTGTGGTCGACGCGGGCGCTGATCAACGCGACCGGCACCTGGGACCGGCCGTTCTGGCCGCGCTATCCGGGCCAGGAGACTTTCCGGGGGCGGCAGTTGCACACCGCGCAGTACCCCGGGCCGGAGGAGTTCGCGGGGCAGCGGGTCGTCGTGGTGGGCGGGGGCGCCTCGGGCACGCAGCACCTGCTGGAGATCGCCTCGTACGCGGCGGCCACCACCTGGGTGACCCGGCGTCCGCCCGTCTTCCGGGAGGGCCCCTTCGACGAGAACGCGGGCCGGGCGGCCGTCGCGCTCGTCGAGGAACGGGTACGGCAGGGGCTGCCGCCCAGAAGCGTCGTCTCGGTCACCGGGCTGCCGCTCAACGACGCGATCCGGCAGGGCATCGAGGACGGGGTGCTCGACCGGCAGCCGATGTTCGACCGCATCACGCCCACGGGAGTGGACTGGCGGGACGGGCGGCACGTCGACGCGGACGTCGTCCTGTGGGCCACCGGTTTCCGGGCCGCCATCGACCATCTCGCCCCGCTCAGGCTGCGCGAGCCGGGCGGCGGCATCCGTCTGGAGGGCACGCGCGCGGTCGCGGACCCGCGCGTCCACCTCGTCGGCTACGGACCGTCGGCCAGCACCATCGGCGCCAACCGCGCCGGCCGCGCGGCCGTACGGGACATCAGGCGACTGCTGGCGCGGGAGCGGGTCGCCGCGTAACGCCCGGCCCGGCGTTACGCGCACCGGCAGCCACGCCCGCCCGGGCACGAGCCACGCCCTGCCCGGGCATGGACACCCGGCCGCCGGAACGGGCGCCACCGGCAGCCACGCCCGCCCAGGCCAGGACACCCCGCCGCCGGAACGCGCACCGACACCGCGTGACACCCAGGCCGGTCCCCCCGGCCGCCGACACGGGAACCCGCAGTCGCGCCGCCCGGCCATGGACCACGCCCTGCCCGGGCATGGACACCCGGCCGCCGGAACGGGCGCCACCGGCAGCCACGCCCGCCCAGGCCAGGACACCCCGCCGCCGGAACGCGCACCGACACCGCGTGACACCCAGGCCGGTCCCCCCGGCCGCCGACACGGGAACCCGCAGTCGCGCCGCCCGGCCATGGACCACGCCCTGCCCGGGCATGGACACCCGGCCGCCGGAACGGGCGCCACCGGCAGCCACGCCCGCCCAGGCCAGGACACCCCGCCGCCGGAACGCGCACCGACACCGCGTGACACCCAGGCCGGTCCTCCGGCTGTTGGAGCAGGAGCCGCTGGCCCCTGGCGCCCGGCGGATCACCCCGCCCCCGCATGGCGGCCGGCTCTCACAGCCCCTCCCGCTCCGCCACTCGCGCCACCAGGCCCGCCCACACCGCCGACCGGGTCGCCGCCCGGCTCCGGCACTCCACCGAACCCAGCCCCCGGCGCCGCAGCGCAGCCGTCACCTCGACAAGGCCTGCCGACACCGGCAGGTACGACCGATCCGATCCCCCGGCCCGCGCGCCGCCAACCCGGTCGCCCTGCCCCTCCGTCCCCGCTCTCCGGCTCACCCGGCCGCCTGCGCCCCGGCGGCCTTCCTCTGGGCGTTGAACTCGGCGACGTTGCGCTGGTGTTCGCCGTAGTCGGCGGTGAAGCGTGTGTCGCCCGGGCGGACCGTGACGAAGTACAGCCAGTCGCCCGGGGGCGGGTTGATGGCGGCGCGCATCGCCTCCTCGCCGGGGTTGTCGATCGGCGTGGGCGGCAGGCCCATGCGCTGGTACGAGTTGTAGGGGCTGTCGATCCTCGTGTCATTCGCCGTCGTCCGCAGAGTGGAGCGGCCCAGCGCGTAATTGATGGTGGAGTCCATCTGGAGCGGCATGCCGCGTTCGAGGCGATTGAAGACGACCCGGGCGACCTTGCCCATGTCGGCCCTGGTGGCCGCCTCCGCCTGGACGATGCTCGCGATGGTGACGGCCTGATAGACGTTCATGGCGTTGCGCTGCGCCCCCGCGGCGATGGGCGCGCCGTTGAACTTCTCGTTCGCGGTGTCGACCATCAGCGCCAGGAGCTTCTCCGGAGTCGTCTTCTCCTGGAGCGGATAGGTCGCCGGGAAGAGATAGCCCTCCGGGTTGCCCTCGGCGTCGTTCGGCAGTTTCAGCACCGCCTTCGCCAGGGACTTCTTCGTGCTGCCCGCGGGCAGGGCGAGGGCCTTGTCGACGGCCGCGTAGACCTGGCTCGCGCGCCAGCCCTCCGGGATCACCAGGGTCGTGGGCCGGCCGTCCTCCTCGGGCCCCAGGGTCAGCAGCGGCACCGCCACGGCGGTACCGACCACGACGGCTCCGGTCGCGACGAGGGCGATCCGGCCCCGGCGCGTCAGTCGAATCGTGCTCCGTGGCGGAGTGTTCTTCTGCATGCGGGCACGGTAACCCGCATATCTCCATAAATCCGGCATATTTTCATCTTGTCGGTTCCAGTTGGGCGTCCCGGCGTACGAGCGCCGCGTACCGGCCGTGCCGCTCCAGCAGTTCCTCGTGCGTACCGAGTTCGACCGCGCGCCCCGAGTCGAGGACCACGATCTGGTCGGCGCCCCGGACGGTGGACAGCCGGTGGGCGATGGTGAGCGTGGTGCGGTCGGCCGACAGCGCGTCGATGGCGTCCTGCACGGCGGCCTCGGTCCGGGTGTCCAGGGCGCTGGTGGCCTCGTCGAGGATGAGGACCGGCGGGTCGCGCAGGATGGTCCGGGCGATGGCCAGGCGCTGCTTCTCGCCGCCGGAGAAACGGTGACCGCGCTCCCCGACGACGGTGTCGTAGCCGTCGGGCAGTGCGGCGATGTGGTCGTGGATCTGCGCCGCCTTCGCCGCCTGGTAGAGCTCCTCGTCGGTGGCGTCGGGCTTGGCGAAGCGCAGGTTGTCGGCGACCGAGGCGTGGAAGAGGTACGTCTCCTGCGAGACGACGCCGACCGCGCGCGCCAGGGTGTCGAAGTCGAGGTCGCGGACGTCGACCCCGTCGAGGGTGACGCGGCCGCCCGTCACGTCGTAGAGGCGGGGCACCAGATAGCCGAACGTGGACTTGCCGGCGCCGGTGGGTCCGACGATCGCGAGGCTGCCGCCGGCCGGGACGGTGAGGTCGATGCCGTCCAGGACCGGGCCGCCCTTGTCGTCGTAGCCGAAGGAGACGTTCTCGAAGCGGACCTCGCCCTTGACCCGGTCGAGGCGGACCGGGTCCGCGCGCTCGGTGATGTCGATCGGCAGGTCGAGGTACTCGAAGATGCGCTGGAAGAGGGCGAGCGAGGTCTGGATCTGCACACCGGTCGACAGCAGGCTCACGGCCGGACGGAACAGGCCCTGCTGGAGCGAGACGAAGGCGACGATCGTGCCGATGGAGACACGGGGGCCGCCCAGCTGGAGGGCCATGCCGGCGGTCCAGTAGATGACGGCGGGCAGGGCGGCCATGACGATCGTGATGACGGCCATGCGCCAGCGGCCCGCCATGTTCGACCGCACCTCCAGGTCGACGAGTTCCTCGGACTCCCCGGCGAAGGACTTCGTCAGCGAGTCGGAGCGGCCCATCGTGCGGCCGAGCAGGATGCCGCTGACGGAGAGCGACTCGGTGACCGTGGCGGCCATGGCGGCCATCTGCTTCTGGCGCTGGGTGGTGATCTTCCGGCGTTCGTTGCCGACGCGGCGGCTGATCCACACGAACACCGGCAGCAACAGCAGCGAGACGACGGTCAGGCGCCAGTCGAGGACCACCATCGCGGCGATCGTGGCGACCACGCTGGTGAGGTTGGAGACCAGGGACGTGGCGGTGGAGGTGACGGTGGCCTGCATGCCGCCGACGTCGTTGGCGATGCGGGACTGCACCTCGCCCGTGCGCGTGCGCGTGAAGAACGCGAGGGACATGCGCTGGAGCCGGCCGTAGACGGCGGTGCGCAGGTCGTGCATGACGCGCTGGCCGACCGTCGTCGAGATCAGGGTCTGGAGGACGCCGAAGACGCTGGTGAGGACGGCGCTGAGGATCATGCCGAGGGCGAGCAGGCTGAGCAGGCCCGTACGCCCCTGGGGGATCGCGACGTCGAGGATCTCCTTCAGCAGGAAGGGCGTGGCGACCGAGACCAGCGACGAGGCGCCGACGAGCAGGCCGACGATCGCGAGGCGGCCCCGGTAGGGGCGGAAGAGTCTGAGGATGCGGCGGACCTGCCGGGGCTGTTCCTTCGAGTCGGCGGGTGCGGTCCAGGGGGCTTCGTGGTCGGGGTGCATGAGCTCCTTCGAGAGGGCGATACGGCCTAGGCGAGGACAGCGGATCGGATCGTAGCTCATTGTTACCTTCACTCACAATGAACATCATCCTGATATTGTTCCCGCATGAACTCCCCCGACTCCGACGGCCTGCTCGCCGAGCAGTTGCTGCGGCTCACCCGCCGGGTGCACCGCATCCAGAAGCGCCATCTGGAGCATCGCGACCTCGGCATCACACCAGCACAGTCCCGGCTGCTGCGCACCCTCGCGCACTGGGGTACGCCGCCGCGCATGGCCGACCTGGCCGAGCGCCTGGAGGTGGTGCCGCGGGCCGTGACGACGCTGGTCGACGGGCTGGAGGCGAGCGGCAAGGTGCGGCGGGCCCCGGACCCGGTGAACCGGCGGGTGATCCGCATCGAGCTCACGGACGACGGCCGGAGCGCGCTGCGCGAGCTGCGGGCGGCGCGCAGGTCGGCCGCGGAGGAAATCCTCGCCCCGCTGACGGAGGAACAGCGCGAGGCGCTCGGGGGGTTGCTGAACACGCTGATCGACGGCACGCCGGTGCGGCAGTGCTGAGGACCTGAAACACGCTCACTATTCGGCACGCGAAACGGGCCGCGGTCGCCGCTCTCGTGCTGGAGCGGTGGCCGCGACCCGTTCGATGTCGGTTCAGTTTCGGTTCGGTTCGGTCAACTGGCCTCGCTGGCGGGTTCCTTGGACTTCTGGGTGGGGATGCCTGGGGCCAGAGGTTCGGCACCGACGCTCTCGCCTCCGTCGTCCTCGACACCGTCGTCCGGTGCGGGCGAGTCCTCCCCGTCGAGCGTCTTCTTCGCCCGCTCGATGTCCAGCGCACCCTCCCAGCGGGAGACCGCGAACACGGCGACGCAGTTGCCGAGCAGGTTCGTGACGACGCGCATCGAGTCCATGATGCGGTCCACGCCCAGCAGCAGGGCGACGGCTCCGGCCGGAATGGCCCCCAGGGACGAGGCGGTCGCGGACAGGGCGAGGAACGCCGAACCGGGGATGCCCGCCATGCCCTTGCTGGTCAGCATCAGCACCAGGACCACGGTGATCTGCTGGCCCAGGCTCAGGTCCACGCCCACGGCCTGGGCGATGAAGAGCGTGCCGATGGACAGGTAGAGCGAGGCGCCGTCGAGGTTGAAGGAGTAGCCCGTGGGCAGCACCAGGCCCACGGCGTCGTCGCGGGCACCGGCCCGGCGCAGCTTCTGCATCACGCGCGGCATGACCGACTCGGTGGAGGCGGTGCCGAGCGCGAGCAGCATCTCCTCGCGGATGTAGCGCAGGAACTTCCAGAGGCTGAGCCCGGTCACCATCCGCAGGGCGACGGCCAGCAGCGCGATGAACAGCGCGGCCGCCAGGTAGCAGAGCACGATGAGCTTGGCGTACGTCTTCATCACGCCCAGCCCGTAGTTGCCGACCAGGTGGGCCATCGCGCCGAACACCGCGATCGGGGCGAGCCGCATGATGAAGCCGACGACCGTGAAGATCACTTCCTGGGCCTGGTCGATGGCGGGCAGGATCTTCGGCACCTTGGTGTGCCCGAGGTGCAGCAGGGCGGCGCCCACCAGGCAGGCCAGGATGAGGACTTGGAGCAGTTCGTTCTCGGCGAAGGCGCCGACGAAGCTTTCGGGCAGCGCGTTGAGGACGAACTCGGTCGTCGAGGGCAGATGGCCACCGCCCGTCGTCTGGTCCACCGCGGCGGCGTTCAGCGAGGAGGGGTCGACGTTCATGCCCTTGCCGGGCCCGACGACGTTGGCGGCGACGAGGCCGATGACCAGGGCGGCGGTGGAGGCGACCTCGAACCAGACGAGGGCCTTGACCCCGATCCGGCCGAACGCCTTCAGGTCACCGGCCTTGGCGATGCCGACGACGACCACGCAGAACACGAGGGGCGAGATCACCGTCTTGATGAGCCGGGTGAAACCGTCACCGAGCGGCTGGAAAGCTGTGGCCGTATCCGGCCACAGCTTCCCGACGACGATTCCGAGGACGAGCGCGCAAAGGACTTGCGCGAACAGTGAGGTACGCAGGGTGCGTGCGACGCGCCACGGCAGGGACGGTACGGACGGTGGCACGGGGCCTCCTAGGGGGACGGGGCACACAGAGGCCGGAGGGGAGTTCTGCGATACGGAAAGCGGCTTCCGTAGCCGTACACTCTGGAGGCTGTCTTGATCGCGCACAAGACCGTAATGTTTCGGCCATGTAAAAGCGCCCTAAGTGGCGCATGTCACACAGGCCACACTGGCCCCCTCAGCAACGGCGGCGGTCCCCCGTGAGCACCCCCTGCACGGTGGTCAGCGTGCGGTCGTAGCAGCCGACGTGCGAGCCGTGGAGCCGGTAGCGCTCGCTCGTCGTGCCGACCGCGTGCCGCTCGTTGCGGGGCGCGTTCGCCGTGTAGGTGGCGTCGCCCGTGTAGGAGTCGTCGAGCCGTGACCACGCCGTACGACGGCCGCCGCGCGTCTCGACGGCCGTGGCGCGGTCGCCGAGGGTCAGCACGGTGCGCAGCCGGTCGCCGGCGCCGAGGGTGGTCGTGCCGTCCATCGTGTAGGTCCGGTGCGTGCGGGTGGTGTGGGCCGGTCCGCGTCCGTCGACGGTCACCGACTCGTCGTCGGTCCAGGCGGCCTCGAGGGCGTCGGTCGTCTCGCCGTCCGCCCAGCGGTGCTCCGAGGTGTTGGCCAGTGAGCGGCCGACGGTGGTCGTGACGCGGCCGTGCGAGGTGTCGAGGTATCCGGCGACGGTCAGCCGGTGGGCGCCCTCGGTGTCGACCCGGTGCTCCGAACCGGGCGTATACGAAGAGGAGTTGGCGAGGTCCTCCGTCTTGTGCACGGTGAGCTTCCCGGGAACGTGGGCGCGCTGCTCGTCCTGCCAGACGAGGACGTTCACGGGGGCGCTCCAGCCGGTCTGCCCCTCGGGGACGCCGACGACCGAGACCTCGACGCGGTGCGGGCGGCCGTCGTTGAGGAGCCCGGCGAAGGGGGTGAGGTCGTAGGTGATCGGCTTGATGTCGAAGGCGCGCGGGCCCGGGATCACGTACCAGAGGAACGGGTTGGACCAGCCGCCGGTCCACACGGTGGGGAACGGTGCGGCGATGCCCGCGAGCCGGCCGTCCACGCGGATCTGCACCTCGCGGTAGGGGCCTTGGCCCGCCTTGCAGGAGTACGGCGCCGGGTCGGGCACCGTCAGGTACCAGTACTCCTCACAGCCGCCACCGGAGCCGGTGGCGTACACCTCGGCGACGACGCGTTCGCTGTTGCGCGGGGTGGTGAGGGTGGTCGCGCCGTCGGCCCCGTGGTCGAGGGTGAGGACCCGGTCGGGGCTCCTGCCGTCGGGGCGGCCCTGGTGGAACGTCAGCGTGACCTTGACGTCGAGGACGCCCGTGTAGGTGTCGTCGACGACGTTCCCGATGAGCATCTCGACGTCCTGGCGGCTGCGGAAGGTGTCGCTGTAGCGGGTGACGTCCTTCTCCACCGACCACTCGATGCCGTCGGGCGAGGGCTGCGGTGTCGACGTACGGAAGATCTCGACCCCGCCGACGTGGAGGTAGCCGAGCCGGTCGTACTGGCGTCCCTTGACCTTGCCGTCGAGCCGCAGCACCACCTTGCTCCAGCGTTCGCCGCAGTCGCCGGGCGGGGCGTACGTGCCCCGGTACGGGGTGAAGTCGCGGAACTGGGCCTGGGCGACGGTGACTTCGCAGGAGTTGCCGCCCGGCTTCGTGACGGGCGGGGCGGCCGTGACCGGGTCGTGCCAGTCGGTGCCGAACTCGGCGGGGACGTCGGCCGCGCGGGCGGGACCGGTCCCGAGGAGGGTGCTCGCCAGGAGGGTCGCTCCCGCAAGCATGGACATGACGATCCGTCTCTTCATGTGCGGTGTTCTACGGGGAGTCCGCCGCCTCCGCAATGAGCAACGGCCCGTCGGGGCAGCCCTGTTCCCACCCCGGTCGGCCGGTTCCGTTCGGTGGGTGGAAAACCGGTTGCTTCCGACCACGTGGCGAGGCGAACCTGTCACGGTTTGTTGCCGTCGGCCGAACCCCCACCCCCCTGACACGAGCCACTGGGACGTCATGCAGATTCAAGACCTTCCGTACCCCGACCCGGGCGTGCCGGACGCGCGTTCGGGTCCCCGATTCCTGTGGTGGCTCTTCCGGAATCAGCTGAGCGGGCAGCTCAAGTCGCTGGCCTGGGGGCTGCTGCACTTCGCCTCCGTCGCCGCGCTGCCGTTCTGCGTCGGTGTCGCCGTACAGGCCGTCGTCGACCGCTCCGGCGGGCGACTCGCCCTGGCGGGCGGCCTGCTGGCGCTGGCCTGCGTCGGCAACGCCGTCGGCGACACCTTCCTGCACCGCACCGCCGTCACCAACTGGATCACGGCGGCCGCCCGCGTCCAGCAGCTGCTCGCCCGCAAGGCCGCCCAGTTGGGCTCGGCGCTGACCCGGCGCGTCGCGGCCGGTGAGGTCGTGGCGGTCTCCACGGGTGACGTCGAGAAGATCGGCTGGTTCGTGGAGGCCTGGTCGCGGTTCACCGCGGCCCTGGCCACCACCGTGCTGGTCTGCGCCGCTCTGCTCGTCTACCAGCCCGCGCTCGGCGTGGTCGTCGCCGTGGGTCTGCCCGTGCTGGCGCTCGCCGTGCTGCCCCTGCTGCCCCGCGCCACCCGGCGTGCCGACGTCCAGCGCGAGAAAGCCGGACGCGCCACCGAACTCGCCTCGGACACCGTCGCCGGTCTGCGCGTGCTGCGCGGCATCGGCGGTGAGGAACTGTTCCTCGACCGCTACCGCCGCGCCTCCCAGGAGGTCCGGCACGCGGCGGTGCGCAGCGCCCGGATGTGGTCCCTGATCTCCGCGATCCAGGTCCTGCTGCCGGGACTGCTGCTCATCGCCGTCGTCTGGTACGGCGTGCACCTGGCGCGCCAGGGCCGGATCACCGTCGGCGAACTGGTCACCGTCTACAGCTCGGTGATGGTCCTCACCTATCCGCTGCGGCACTTCGAGGAGATCGCCATGGCGTACTCCTTCTCCCGGCCGTCCGCCAGACGGGCCGCGGGCGTGCTGGCGCTGGAGCGGGCCACGGACACCGCCGGGTCGCGCGTGGCCGGCCTCCCCTCCGGAGACCTGTACGACCCGGACACCGGGCTGCTCGCGAACGCCGGCCTGTTCACCGCCGTGGTGTGCGGCGACCCGGACGCGGCGGGCCGGCTGGCGGAGCGGCTGGGCGGGCACCCGTCGCAGGAGGGCACCTCGGTGCTGCTGGGCGGCGTGCCGCTCGACGAACTCCCGCTGGAGTGTGCCCGTACGGCCGTCCTCGTCCAGGACAAGGACCCGGTGCTGCTGTCCGGCTCGCTGCGCGAACTGCTGGACGTACCCGCGTCGGGCGCTGTCGAACCGCGGGCGGCGCTGGCCGCCGCGCAGTGCGACGACGTGCTGGCGGCGCTGGTGCAGGGCTCGGTGGACGCCGCCGACCCCATGGACGCCCGGATCACCGAACGCGGGCGGTCCCTGTCCGGCGGCCAGCGCCAGCGGCTCGCGCTCGCCCGGTCGCTGATCACCGACCCGGAAGTGCTCGTCCTGGACGAGCCGACCTCGGCCGTCGACTCGCACACCGAGGCACGGATCGCGCAGGGCGTGCGGGAGCTGCGCGCGGGGCGCACGACCGTGGTGTTCACCTCCTCGCCGCTGCTGCTGGACCGCGCCGACCGGGTCGTGTTCCTGCACGACGGCAAGGTCGCGGCGACCGGCACCCACCGCGAACTGGTGCACACCGAGCCCCGCTACCGGGCGGTCGTCACCCGCGAGACGGACGAGGAGGTCGCGTTGACCGGTTCCGTCGCCCTGAAGGACGTACTGCACGAACTGCAAGAGATCGAGGAGAAGGCATGATCGGCGTGGCGCCACCGGCGTACGACCCGGCGGCCCCGACGACGGCGAACACCCTGCCGGTCGGTGCCCCCACAACCGTCCGCGCCTACGTGGCCGAACTGCTGCGCCGGCACCGCCGGGCGTTCCTGCTGCTCGTCGGCGTGAACACGGTCGCCGTCGTCGCCTCGATGGCCGGTCCGTGGCTGCTGGGCGGAGTCGTGGAGCGGGTGTCCGACGGGGCGCGGGACCTGCGGCTGGAACTCACCGCGGGGCTGTTCGTGGCGGCGCTGGCCGTCCAGGCCCTGTTCGTCCGCCAGGTGCGGCTGCGCGGCGCGATGCTCGGCGAGCGGATGCTGGCCGACCTGCGCGAGGACTTCCTCGTACGGTCGGTCGGGCTGCCGCCCGGCGTGCTGGAGCGGGCCGGGACCGGCGACCTGCTGTCGCGGATCACCACGGACATCGACCGGCTGGCCAACGCCATGCGCGAGGCCGTGCCGCAGCTGTCGATCGGCGTGGTGTGGGTGGTCCTGCTGATGGGCGGGCTGGTCGTCACGGCGCCGCCGCTGGCGCTCGCCGTACTGCTCGCCCTGCCGCTGCTGATCATCGGCTGCCGCTGGTACTTCCGGCGGGCGCCGGCCGCCTACCGCTCGGAGGCCGCCGGGTACGCCGCCGTGGCCGCCGCGCTCGCAGAGACCGTGGACGCCGGGCGCACCGTCGAGGCGCATCGCCTCGGTGACCGGCGCGTCGCGCTGTCGGAGCGCCGGATCCGGGAGTGGACGGCGTGGGAGCGCTACACGATGTGGCTCCGGTCGGTGCTCTTCCCGGTCGTCAACGTCACCCACGTCACCGTGCTCGCCTCGGTCCTCCTGGTGGGCGGCGTGTTCGCCCTGCACGGCTGGATCGACGTCGGCCAGCTCACGACGGGCGCGCTGATCGCCCAGATGCTGGTCGACCCGGTGGGCATGATCCTGCGCTGGTACGACGAGCTCCAGGTGGCCCAGGTGTCGCTGGCCCGGCTCGTCGGGGTCCGGGACATCGAGCCGGACGCCGGGGACCCCTCCGTGCTTCCCGACGGACGCCATGTCCGCGCCGACCGGGTGCACTTCGGCTACCTGGAGGGCGTGGACGTCCTGCGCAAGGTGTCCCTGGAGGTCTCCCCCGGCACCCGGCTGGCCCTGGTCGGCCCCTCGGGTGCGGGCAAGTCGACGCTGGGCCGGCTGCTCGCCGGGATCTACGGGCCCCGGGACGGGCGGATCACCCTGGGCAGTGCCGAGCTGTCCCGGATGCCGGCGGAACGCGTCCGGGCCCACGTCGCCCTCGTCAACCAGGAGCACCACGTCTTCGTGGGCTCCCTGCGCGACAACCTCCGGCTCGCCCGGACCGACGCGGGCGACGCCGAGCTGTGGGCGGCGCTGGGCGCGGTCGACGCGGACGGCTGGTCCCGGGGACTCGACGACGGCCTGGACACCGAGGTCGGCTCGGGCGGCCTGACGCTCACCCCCGCCCAGGCCCAGCAGATCGCCCTGGCCCGCCTGGTGCTGGCGGACCCGCACACCCTGGTCCTGGACGAGGCGACCTCCCTGCTCGACCCGCGCGCCGCCCGCCACCTGGAACGATCCCTGGCCAAGGTCCTCGACGGCCGCACCGTCGTCGCCATCGCCCACCGCCTCCACACCGCCCACGACGCGGACGTCATCGCCGTCGTCGAGAACGGCCGCATCAGCGAACTGGGCAGCCACGAGGAACTGGTGGCGGCGGACGGGGCCTATGCGGCGTTGTGGAGGTCGTGGCACGGGTGACAAGCCGGTGACGACGGTGCCGTGCCGAGGGTGACAAAGGACATCGTGAGACGCGAGGCCTCGGCGGGCCCGGCCGGGAGGGCACGGCGTCCCGGACGACCTGCCCTCTGAGCGGGGGCCGGACCGGGCGGGTCCGGCCCGGTCCGGGGCCCGGCTCCGATAGGTCCGGCACCTGGGCCGGTCCCGCCTTTCCAAACGGTCCGGCCTCTGGCACCTCGGCCGGTCCCACCTTCCGGACGGTCCCGCCCCGTCCGCCCCGTCCGCCAGCCTCCAGTGCACCCGCCTCGGGGGTCAGCCCCGCGGACACACCCCGGGGCTGCCTCCGCAGCTCACCTCCGCAGGGCCATCTCCGCGAGGCGTCTCGGAGGTGAGCCTCCGGAGGTGGCCCGGGATGGGCAACGGGCCCGGGTCGCCCCGCCTCCTGGTCGGTGACCGCCGGAGGCGTTCCGTGGCGTTGCGCGGTCCCGAGGCGGGGTGGAAGGCTGGAATCAGGCACCGGCTCGGGGAAACGCCCGGGAACCGCGGCAGCGGTTCGGCGGCGGGCGGCGTCAGTGCTCCGTGTGGCGGCGGCCCGGCGCGGGCCCCGGTGTGAACGGGCCCGCCCCACCCCCTGGAGGTACCCGTGAAGAGCTCCGACGGCTGGGGAGACGACGTCTACCAGCCGGAACCATCCGAGCAGAGAGAGGACACGGGGCTGCTCGACGCCGAGGACACCCTGGAGTACGACGGCGTCGATGATCCCCTCGACCGGGGCTGGTCCCCTCCCGAGCGGCCCTGGGCCGTGGAGCACACCGGCGTCACGGCGGCGGAGCGGCGGCGGGGCGAGACGCTGGACCAGCGGCTCGCCGAGGAGCTGCCGGAGCCCGTCGCCCCGGACAGTGACGGTCTCGGGGACTGCGAGGGCACCGACGGGGAACTCCTGGACAACGAGGTCGGCGCCACGCGCTCCGGCCGGCTCGTAGCCCCCGACGAGGGCGCGCACGAGGACGAGGAGGGCGCGCTGGTCGCCATCGACGTGGGCATCGACGGCGCGGCGGCGTCGGCCGAGGAGGCAGCCGTGCACATCGTCGACGAGGACGCCCTGCCCGGCTGATCGCAGAACCGACCAGAGCCGCACGAGGAGCATCCATGCAGCAGGACAAGCACCCCGACTACCACCCCGTCGTCTTCCGCGACCGGGCCGCCGGTTACGCGTTCCTGACCCGGTCCACCGCGACCAGCGACCAGACCATCGAGTGGGACGACGGCGAGACCTACCCGGTCGTGGACGTGGAGATCTCCTCGGAGAGCCACCCGTTCTACACGGGCAAGGCCCGCACGGTGGACTCGGAGGGCAGGGTCGCCGCGTTCGAGCGCCGGTACGGCGGCCGCTGAGCCCTGTCCTCCGGCTCGGCCGGCGCTCAGATGACGTTGAGCGCCGCCGCGCAGCCCACCCCGCCGAGCAGCATGAACACCGGCATCAGCACCTTGAGCTCAACCCAGCTGCCCGCCCGGAACCGCATGAACTTCGGCGGTCCGACCGGGTACCAGCGCTTGCGCCCCACCGGTATGGGCCACAGGATCGGGCAGCCCGAGACGGTCAGCGCGTCCCCGATGTCGTGCACGATCGCGCCCAGCACGACCGGCAGCCCCAGCCACAGGTACTCCTGCCCCGGCGCCGTGAACAGCCAGTCCGCGCCGTTGCCCGGCTTGTCCAGCACACCCGCGAGGATCCACGCGGTGGCCGCGGCCAGCAGCCACACCAGGACCTCGCTGCTGGAGCCGCGCGTCGCCCGCCACAGCAGTCCCTCGATGGCCAGGACCATGTGCACGAAGAGGACCGCCAGCACCCCCCGGCGGTCGCTGGTGATCGCCACAACCGAGGTGCCCGCACCGATCAGGACCGCCCACAGCCAGGTGTGCGTGAGCGTGCGGTGCCCGCCGGAGCGGCGCGGGTCGCCCTGCTTCTTGGTGGCCTTGTAGACGGCGTACGACAACTTGTCGACGATCTCGCACAGCCAGCGGGACACCGGTCCGAAGGACCGTGAGATGGTCGCCGCCTTGTGGTCGAGGTCCGGGGCGAGCGCGGCACCGGCGCAGATCAGGGCACCGACGAGGAGGACCGGCCAGGGCATCGGGTGCCCGGCCGCGGCGGCCGCCGCACCGACGCCGAGCCAGGCGGCGGCGCCCGACAGTGAGTGTGCTGGTCCCATCATCGGCGTTGCCCGCCCCATTCCTCGTGTATCGCTGTCCAGTTGACCGGCGCCCTGAGATCCCGTCGGCGACACAGCGTAGCGTTCGCGATCTTCGTGCCCGCAGCCGATTCCCGCATCGGGCGGGAGGCCAGGCAAGATGGGGGCGTGACCCTCATCGATCAGCTGCCGCCGACCGCCGACCCCGACGCCCTGTACGAAGCCTTCGAGTCGTGGGCCGGTGAGCGGGGTCTCACGCTCTATCCCCATCAGGAGGAGGCGCTGATCGAGGTGGTCTCCGGCGCGAACGTGATCGTGTCGACGCCCACCGGCTCCGGCAAGAGCATGATCGCGGCGGGCGCGCACTTCGCCGCGCTGGCCCGGGACGAGGTCACCTTCTACACCGCCCCCATCAAGGCGCTGGTGTCGGAGAAGTTCTTCGAACTGTGCAAGATCTTCGGCACGGAGAACGTCGGCATGCTGACCGGCGACGCGTCCGTCAACGCCGACGCCCCCGTGATCTGCTGCACCGCCGAGGTGCTCGCGTCGATCGCGCTGCGCGACGGCAGGGACGCGGACGTCGGCCAGGTCGTGATGGACGAGTTCCACTTCTACTCGGAGGGCGACCGCGGCTGGGCCTGGCAGATCCCGATCCTGGAGCTGCCGCAGGCGCAGTTCGTGCTGATGTCGGCGACGCTCGGCGACGTGTCCTTCTTCGAGAAGGACCTCACCCGCCGCACCGGCCGCCCGACGGCGGTGGTCCGCTCGGCAACCCGTCCGGTGCCCCTGTCGTACGAGTACCGCTACACGCCGCTCACCGAGACCCTCACCGACCTGCTGGCGGCGCGGCAGGCGCCCGTCTACATCGTGCACTTCACGCAGGCGCAGGCCGTGGAGCGGGCGCAGGCGCTGATGAGCATCAACATGTGCTCCCGCGAGGAGAAGGAGCAGATCGCCGAGCTGATCGGCAACTTCCGCTTCACCACCAAGTTCGGCCGCAACCTCTCCCGTTACGTCCGGCACGGCATCGGCGTCCATCACGCCGGCATGCTGCCCAAGTACCGCCGCCTGGTGGAGAAGCTCGCGCAGGCCGGCCTGCTGAAGGTCATCTGCGGCACGGACACACTGGGGGTGGGCGTCAACGTCCCCATCCGGACGGTGCTGTTCACGGCCCTCACCAAGTACGACGGCACTCGCGTCCGCACCCTGCGCGCCCGGGAGTTCCACCAGATCGCGGGGCGCGCCGGGCGGGCCGGTTACGACACGGAGGGCTTCGTCGTCGCGCAGGCGCCCGAGCACGTCGTAGAGAACGAGAAGGCGCTCGCCAAGGCCGGCGACGATCCGAAGAAGCGCCGCAAGGTCGTCCGCAAGAAGGCTCCTGAGGGCTTCGTCGCGTGGTCGGAGCAGACCTTCGAGAAGCTCATCGCCTCCGAACCGGAGCCGCTGACCTCCCGGTTCCGGGTGACGCACACGATGCTGCTGTCGGTGATCGCCCGCCCGGGCAACGCCTTCGAGGCGATGCGCCACCTGCTGGAGGACAACCACGAGGCGCGGGGGCAGCAGTTGCGGCACATCCGCCGGGCCATCGCGATCTACCGCTCGCTGCTGGACGGTGGCATCGTCGAGAAGCTCGACGAACCGGACGCGACCGGACGCGTCGTCCGCCTCACCGTCGACCTCCAGCAGGACTTCGCGCTCAACCAGCCGCTGTCCACGTTCGCGCTGGCCGCGTTCGAGCTGCTGGACCCCGAATCGCCGTCGTACGCGCTCGACATGGTGTCCGTGGTGGAGTCCACCCTGGACGATCCGCGGCAGATCCTCGCCGCCCAGCAGAACAAGGCGCGCGGCGAGGCCGTGGCCGCGATGAAGGCGGACGGCGTCGAGTACGAGGAGCGCATGGAGCGTCTCCAGGACATCACGTACCCGAAGCCGCTGGAGGAGCTGCTCTTCCACGCGTACGACACGTACCGCAAGAGCCACCCCTGGGTCGGCGACCATCCGCTGTCGCCGAAGTCGGTCATCCGTGACATGTACGAACGGGCGTTGTCCTTCACGGAGTTGGTGTCCCACTACGAGCTGGCCCGCACCGAGGGCATCGTCCTGCGCTACCTCGCCAGCGCCTACAAGGCCCTCGACCACACCGTCCCGGACGACCTCAAGTCCGAGGACCTCCAGGACCTGATCGAGTGGCTGGGCGAGATGGTGCGCCAGGTCGACTCCAGCCTGCTGGACGAGTGGGAGCAGCTCGCCAACCCGGAGGAGATGACCGCCGAGGAGGCCCAGGAGAAGGCCGACGAGGTCAAGCCGGTCACGGCCAACGCGCGCGCCTTCCGCGTCCTGGTCCGCAACGCCATGTTCCGCCGGGTCGAGTTGGCCGCCCTCGACCAGGTCGAGGAGCTGGGCGAGATGGACGCGGAGGCCGGCTGGGACGCCGACGCGTGGGGCGAGGCGATGGACAAGTACTGGGACGAGTACGACGACCTCGGTACCGGCCCCGACGCCCGCGGCCCGAAGCTGCTGCTCATCGAGGAGGAGCCGGAGAACGCCCTGTGGCGGGTCCGGCAGATCTTCCACGACCCGAACGGCGACCACGACTGGGGTATCAGCGCGGAGGTCGACCTGACCGCCTCGGACGCGGAGGGCCGCGCGGTCGTCCGGGTCACCGACGTCGGCCAGCTGTGAACGGCCCGGCAGCAGCGAGCACAGGAGAATCCCACCCATGACGACGAACCCGGCCGAGAGACTGGTCGACCTGCTCGATCTGGAGCAGATCGAGGTCAACATCTTCCGTGGTCGCAGCCCGCAGGAGTCCCTCCAGCGGGTCTTCGGCGGCCAGGTGGCGGGACAGGCCCTGGTCGCCGCCGGCCGCACCACGGACGGCGAACGTCCCGTGCACTCGCTGCACGCGTACTTCCTGCGCCCGGGCATCCCGGGCGTGCCGATCGTCTACCAGGTCGAGCGGGTGCGCGACGGGCGGTCGTTCACGACCCGCCGGGTCACGGCCGTGCAGCGGGGCCGTACGATCTTCAATCTCACCGCCTCCTTCCACAAGCCGGAGGAGGGCAGCTTCGAGCACCAGCTGCCGCCCGCACGCACGGTCCCGGACCCGCAGTCCCTGCCCACGGTCACGGACGAGATCCGGGAGCACCTGGGCGCGCTACCCGAGCAGTTGGAGCGGATGGCCCGCCGCCAGCCCTTCGACATCCGCTACGTGGACCGGCTGCGCTGGACCACCGAGGAGGTCGCGGACGCCGAGCCGCGCAGCGCCGTGTGGATGCGCGCGGTCGGGCCGCTCGGCGACGACCCGCTCGTGCACACCTGCGCCCTCACCTACGCCAGCGACATGACCCTCCTGGACGCCGTCCGCATCCCGGTCGAGCCGCTGTGGGGCCCGCGGGGCTTCGACATGGCGTCACTGGACCACGCCATGTGGTTCCACCGCCCGTTCCGGGCCGACGACTGGCTGCTGTACGACCAGGAGTCGCCGATCGCGGTCGGCGGCCGTGGTCTGGCCCGGGGCCGGATCTACGACCGTGAGGGCCGGCTGGTCGTGTCGGTCGTGCAGGAGGGGCTCTTCCGGGAGCTGGGCTGACCTGGTCGTGTGCCGGTCGGGGTCGCTGTTCGGGGCTCCGATCGCGCGCGTGCCCGGATCCGGCGACCATGGCAGGAGGAGACACCGCCGGCGTCACACGCCCGCTGATCCGGGAGGTGGCCACGCTCCGTGCTCCCCGTCGTCTTCGCGGTCTGCGCGGCCCTCAGCAACGCCGTCGCGACGGTATTGCAGCGCAAGGCAGCGCTCACCGTGCCACGCTCCCAGGGGCTCAGGGCCGGGCTGATCGCCGACCTGCTGCGCCGGCCCGTCTGGCTGGCCGGCATCCTCGCGGTGATCGGCGCCGCCGTCTGCCAGGCGCTGGCGCTGGCGACCGGGCCGCTGACGATCGTGCAGCCGCTGTTCGTGCTGGAGCTGCCGCTGACCCTCGTCGTCGCGTCGCTGCTGATGCACCGGCATCTGCCGCGCACGGGCTGGCTGGCCGTGACGGTGGTAGTGGCCGGCCTGGCGGTCGCGCTCGCCGCCGCGTCCCCCACCGGCAATCGCACCCATGTGGAGCTGGACCGCTGGATCCCCGCCCTCGCCGTGTGCGCGGGGGCGGTCGCCGGCCTCGCCGTCGCCGCCCTGCGGCGCCCGGAGGGCCGGACCCGGGCGGCGTGTCTGGGTGCCGCGACGGCGATCAGCTACGCGGTGACCGCGGCGCTGATGAAGGCCGCCACCCACATCCTCGACGAGCAGGGCCTCGTGGGTTTCGTCACCGCCTGGCAGACCTACACTTTCGCAGCGACCGGCGTGTGCGCGCTGTTCCTGCTGGAGAACGCCATGCAGGCCGGCCCGCTGGTCGCCTCGCAGCCCGCGCTCACCCTCGGTGACGCGCTGGTGAGCCTTGCACTCGGCATCCTTCTGTACGAGGAGATGGTCCGCACCGGGTGGTGGCTGCTGCCCCAGCTGTTCGGTGTCGCGCTGATCGCCGCGGGGGTGCTCGCCCTGGCGCGGATTCCGTTCACACAGTCGCTCGTGGCACCGGACGAGGAACGCCGGACGGCGGGAGTGCCCTGAGAGCCCGGGAGTGCCCTGAGGACGAAGGAGGACACCATGGGACGTCTCAGCGAGCAGGTGGCGATCGTGACCGGAGGAGCCGGGGACATCGGTGCCGCGGTGGCGCGCACGCTCGCGGCCGAGGGCGCCGCCGTGGTCGTCGCCGACATCGGGGACGACGAGGGGGCGCAGCTGACGGCCGGGCTCGGCGTCCGGGCCCGCTTCACGCATCTGGACGTCACCAGCGAGGACGTCTGGCAGCGGGCCCTGGTCGGGACGGAGCAGGCCCTGGGCCGGTCTCGGTCCTCGTCAACATCGCCGGGATCATCGACTGGGCATGGAGGAACAGAGCCCCGCGTCGTTCCGCCGAGTCCTCGACGTCAACCTCACGGGCGCCTGGCTGGGCATGCGCGCGGCGGCACCGTCGCTGCGCCGGGCCGGGGGCGGTGTGATCGTGAACATGTCCTCTCTGGCCGGGCTGACCGCCTACGCCGGCGTCGGAGCCTACGCGGCGAGCAAATGGGGGCTGCGCGGACTGACCGAGGCCGCCGCGCTGGAACTGGCGCCCGACCGGGTCCGGGTCTGCTCCGTCCACCCCGGCGCGATCCGCACCCGGATGACGGCCGGCTTCGGCGACGCCCACACCGCGGCCCAGCCCATCCTCCGGTTCGGCGAGCCCGAGGAGGTCGCCCGCATGGTGCTCTGCATCATCACCGAGGCCACCTTCTCGACGGGCAGCGAGTTCGTCATGGACGGCGGCATCCTGGCCAGCCCGCCGGCTGACCTGGCCTCCGGCGACTGACCGGTCCGGGCCAGCCCGCCGGCTGTCCTGGCGCCCGGCAAGCGACCCGCCTTGGCCGGATCACTCGTCCGGCTGGCACCGCGGGCACCACACCGTGCCCCGGCCCGCCATCCGGGACCGGCGCAGCCCGCTGCCGCAGCGCGGACACCTGGGGTCGGGGTCGTCACGATGTCCGGTGAGCCAGGAGTCCCGCGGGGGCACACAGCCGGCGGTGACGGCGGACCGCAGGGTTCTGCGCATCTCGCTGTACAGGCGACGGCGGTCGTCCTGGGTGAGCTCACGCGCCCGGCGGTCGGGGCGCAGCCGGGCGCGCCACAGGATCTCGTCGGCGAGCAGATTGCCCAGGCCGGCCAGGACGGACTGGTCGGTGAGCGCGGTCTTCAGGTGACCCCGGCGCGATGAGAGCACGGCCTCGAATTCCGCACGCTCCACCGCCATCGCGTCGGGGCCCTGCCGCCGAAGCAGCCGGTCGAGGTCGGAGTCGTCGTGGGCCAGCCACAGGCCCTGGAGTTTGCGCTGGTCACGAAAGCGCAGCTGACGGTTGCCGCTCAGGGTGAACAGCACGCGGTCGTGGGCCTCGACGGCGTCATCAGGACGACCGCAGACCAGCCGGCCGGTCATGCCGAAGTGCAGCACGAGGGTGGGGCCGCCGGTGCGGGCGAGCAGCCACTTGCCGTGCCGCTCCGGTGTGCCGAACCGCCGGCCCTCCAGCGCGTCACGCAGGCCCCGCACCCCGACCCCGTGCAGGACGCCCGCGTCCCGCACCTCGACACGCCGCACGACCCGCCCCTTCGCACAGGACTCGAGCACCTGCCGGAAGCCCTCGACGTCGGGCAGCTCGGGCATGACCGGCGGGTCAGGTTTCCTGGAGGACGGACAGCACGTTCTCCGCAGGATCGGTGAACCACGCGATCAGCGGGCCGCCGCCGCGGAAGATGCCCTTGTCGTCCGCCTTGAGGTGGTCGTAGCGCTCGAAACGCACCCCCCTTCTGCTCAGCTCGTCGACCGCCGCCTCGATGTCGTCGACGGGGAAGTTGAGGATGGTGTAGGTCGCCGGGGTGTGGTCCTGCTTCGGGTAGACCAGGATGTCCCGGTCCCCCGCGATGTGCAGGATCAGCATGCCGTGGTCTTCCGAGACGCGGAGTCCCAGCGTGTCGCCGTAGAACGTCCTGGCCGCTTCGATGTCGTCCACGGAGAACCCGCTGTACGCCCTTGTCGTACCGAACATGATCGCCTCCCGGACATAGTCTCCTCACAGGTCGGACCGGGACGCATCCGGAAACTCATCGCTCATCGGACGGACGGCAGGACGCGCGCCTCTGCGCCGGAGGAGGTGAGGGCCCCGTAGGCCGCCGGCCTCGGCGTGGGCTCCGTCGGCCTCCGCCTCCTTCGCCGGGAAGGGTCCGGATGAGCGGGATTCACGGCCAGATCGAACTCGCCCCGCCTGAGGTCGAGTTCGCGGGCGGCCCGGCTCGGGGCGCGGGTGAGGCGGTCGGGTTTCGCGATGGTGCCAGACATGGTCGGTCTCCCCCGTGGAGTCAGCGGCTCACTCCGTGTGCGGTCGCCGTGAAAAAACCGTAGCCGCTTCGGCGCACCTCGTGGTGAGCCTGTGGATAACTCCGCGGGGGTAACGAACGCGCAGGTCAGACGTCTGTGTCCGGTTTCCGTTCGGGCTGGCGCGCGTCGACGTCGAGGTGCTCGCCGACCCGGTTGACCAGGAGTGTCATCTCGTAGGCGATCTGGCCGATGTCGGCCTCCGCGCCGCTGAGGACGCACAGACAACTGCCCGTGCCGGCCGCGGTGACGAAGAGCACCGCGTCGTCGAACTCGATCATCGTCTGACGTACGCCGCCCGCGCCGAAGTGCCGTCCCGAGCCCTTGGCCAGGCTATGCAGTCCGGACGACACGGCCGCGAGGTGTTCCGCGTCCTCGCGGCGCAGTCCGGTACTCGCGCCTGTCACCAGGCCGTCGTTGGACAGGACGAGTGCGTGCCGCACTTCGTGAACGCGCTCGGTCAGGTCGTCCAGCAGCCAGTCCAGTCCCTGGTTCTGCGCCATGTTCCGATCTCCCCGTTTTCTCCCCGTGCGATTCTCCTCCTGGCCGGAGGATCTCCACGCCAGCCTTCCCCAGGACCGCTGCCGGGGCAAGGAGGATGGGAGCCATGGCAGAGAAGATGACCGACGCGCAATGGCGGGAGTTCGTTTCCCACGGCACCCGCACCGGAAAGCTCTCCACGGTCCGGGCCGACGGAAGCCCGCACGTGACCCCGATCTGGTTCGTCCTGGACGGCGACGAGCTGGTGTTCAACACCGGCAAGGACAGCGTGAAGGGGCGCAATCTCACCCGTGACGGCCGGGTCGCCCTGTGTGTGGACGACGACCGGCCGCCGTACTCCTTCGTGGTGCTGCGGGGCCACGCCCGCGTCTCGGAGGACCTCGACGAGATACGGCACTGGGCCACCCGCATCGGCGCCCGGTACATGGGCGAGGAGCGCGCCGAGGAGTTCGGCGCCCGCAACGGCGTCCCGGGCGAACTCCTCGTCCGTGTCGCCGTCGACAAGGTCCTGGCGGAGCGGGACGTAGCGGACTGACAGAGAAGCACCCCGCTTCAGCCGACCGAGTCGAGGAGCCGGGCGGTGTGCATCCGCCCGGCGTACTCGACGAGCCGGATCAGCACCTCCTTCCCCGAGTCGCGGTCCCGGGCGTCGCACAGCACCACGGGTGTGCCCCGGTCGAGGTCGAGGGCGCGCGAGACGTCCGGGGCTCCGTGCCGCCGGGCGCCCGCGAAGCAGTTGACGGCCACCACGAACGGGATGCGCCGGTGCTCGAAGTAGTCGACCGCGGGGAAGCAGTCCTCCAGGCGACGGGTGTCCGCGAGGACCACCGCGCCGAGCGCGCCTTGCGACAACTCGTCCCACAGGAACCAGAACCGGTCCTGGCCCGGCGTGCCGAACAGGTACAGGGAGAGGCCGGAGCGGATGGTGATGCGTCCGAAGTCCATGGCGACGGTCGTGGTGGTCTTGTGATCCACGCCGTCGGTGTCGTCCACCAACTGGCCGGCTTCGCTGAGCAGTTCCTCCGTGCGCAGCGGCCGGATCTCGCTGACGGCGCCCACCAGGGTGGTCTTGCCCACGCCGAACCCGCCGGCGACCAGTATCTTCAACGCCAGTGCGGAGGTCTCGCCGCCGGTGGCGTCGGAGTGCTCGGAGACCATTGATCACTTCTCTCGGGAGTGTCGGCAAGGGATGAGGTGAGTACGTGGGTGGTGTGCTGGCATCTACAGCGCCCTCAGTCCTGCGATCACCTCGCGCAGAATGCGCTCGTCGGGCAGCTGTGCCGGTGGCACGGGGCGGCTGACGGTGACGCAGCCGAGTTCCAGGAGGTCGCCGAGGAGGACCCTGACGACGCCCACGGGCAGGTCCGCGCCGGCGGCGAGTTCGGCGACCGACTGGGTCTCCGTACGGCACAGGTCGAGAAGCGTCCGGTGTTCCGGACCGAGCGGGACGTCGTCCACGCCGGGGGCGGCCGGGTCCAGCGTGACCAGGGCGATCAGGTCGAACCGCACGCCGGTGGGGCCGGGCCGGGTGCGTCCGCCCGTCATGGCATAGGGGCGGACGAGAGGGCCGGCCTCGTTGTCGTACCACTGGCTGCCCTGGTCGTGCGGGGTGCCGGTCATGTCCTCGGTCATCTGCGCGGACCGTTCTCTCTGTTCATCCGGCGGCGGGCGGCCGGGCGCCGACGCGGGGCGCCGTGCCGAGGTGCTCGCCGACGCGTTTGACCAGGCGTGCCATCTCGTAGGCCACGAGGCCGATGTCGGCGGTGACGGCGGTGAGGAGGGCGAGGCAGGATCCGTCGCCCGCCGCGGCCACGAACAGGAAGCCCTCGTCCATCTCCACCATGATCTGGCGGACACCGCCGGCGCCGAAGTGCCGCCCGGCTCCCTTGGCGAGGCTGTGGAAGCCCGAGGCGACCGCGGCGAGGTGTTCGGCGTCCTCGCGGCGGAGGTCGGTCGAGGCGCCCACGGCGAGGCCGTCGTTGGACAGCACCACGGCGTGCCGTAGCTCGCTCACGCGGAGCACCAGGTCGTCCAGCAGCCAGTCGAGTTCGCCGGAGCTCCGGGCGGAATGCGTGCTCGGGTCCTGGATCATGCGAGATCTCCTTCGCTGCTGTCGCTGCCCGTCGGGCCGGGAGTGGAGCCGGGCTTCCTGCCGCCGCCGCGCGTCCAGCCGTCGCGGTACGCCGCCATGCGGTCCCGGACGAGCTCGGGGGTGCGTTCGTCGTCCCGGGGCGCGGGCGAGGGCGGTGACTCCTCGGGGCGCCCGTTGCGCAGTTGGGGCGCGAGGCTGGCCTGCCGTACGCGACGCGGGAGGTCCTCGGAACCTTCTGGCTCCTGGGGTCGGTGCAGTCGCAAGGTGGCGACTCCTGGGGGTGGGGTGTGGCTCGTGTTCTCCGCGACGGCCGGGACGGGAGCCACCAGGGCGCGCCGGTCGGCCGGTGCCGGGACGGCGTCGGGGGCGGTGTCCTGACGCGGGATGTCGTCGGGCACGCGCGCGTGGGCGCGTTCCTCGGGCTGCCGCGCGTGCGCCGCTTCGCCCGGGGGACGTTCCGCCGCCCCGGTGTGCAGCAGGGCGGTGGGCACGAGGACGACCGCGGTGGTGCCGCCGTACGGGGAGGTCCTCAGGTGGACCTTGATGCCGTGCCGGGCGGCGAGTCTGCTGACCACGAACAGGCCGAGCCGGTCGCTGTCGAACAGGTCGAGCGCCTCGGACTGCTCGATGCGGCGGTTGGCCTCGGCAAGGGTCTCCTTGCCCATGCCGAGGCCGCGGTCCTCGACCTCGACGGCGTAGCCGTTGCCGACGGGTTCGCCGGTGACGCGCACGCGCGTGTGGGGCGGCGAGAACTGGGCGGCGTTCTCGATGATCTCGGCCAGGAGGTGCGTGAGGTCGGCCACGGCCGCGCCGACGACGGCTGCCTCGGGGAGTTGCCGTACCTCCACGCGCGCGTAGTCCTCCACTTCGGAGACGGCCGCGCGGACCACGTTGGTGAGGGAGACGGGCCTGCGCCAGGCCCGGCCGGGGGCCGCTCCGGAGAGGATGATCAGGCTCTCCGCGTGGCGCCGCATACGGGTGGTGAGGTGATCGAGACGGAAGAGGTCGCTCAGTTCGTTCGGGTCGTCGGAGCGGCGTTCCATGCTGTCGAGGAGGCTCAGCTGCCGGTGGACGAGGATCTGGCTGCGGCGAGCGAGGTTGACGAAGACGCCGGAGATGCCGCTGGCGAGTTCGGCGCGCTCGACGGCGGCCCGCAGCGCGGCCCGGTGGACGGTGCCGAGGGCCTCGGCGACCTGCCCGGTCTCATCCTCGGCGGCCGGTCCCGGCGGTGCCTCGGCGCGGACGTCGATCTCCTCGCCCGCGCGCAGCCTGCGCATGGCCTCGGGGAGTTTGCGCCGGGCGATCTCCAGGGCGCTGTTGCGCAGGCTCACGAGCTCCACCACGAGGCCGCGGCCGATGCGCACGGAGATGACGAGCGAGGCGGCGACGGCTGCGAGACCGAGCAGGACGGCCGCGCCGGCCGGGGTGAGCAGTCCCCGGGTGAACGGGTCGGCCCGCTCCGCGACGCCTCGTGCGGCATCCTCCTCGATCGTGCGCATACCGTTCTGCACGCGCGCGTGGGCGGTGTTCCAGGTGCTCTCGGGTACGGCCTCGATCGCCTTGGCGCCCGGCCCGCCGGCGAGTATCCCGTCCTCGGCATCGCTCAGTCCGGCGTAGGCGCTGCTGTCGGCGAGGGAGTTCCACGCGGAGCGTTCGGTGCCGCGCAGGTCGGCGACGGCCGACTCGGTCAGGGTGCGGCGCAGTTCGACGGCGCCGGTGAAGAGCCGGAGCCGCTCCCCGGTCAGGGTGCCGGACAGGCGGGCACTCGCCAGAAGCGCGTCCTCCCGGGCCAACGCCTCGCCCGCGCGGGAGAACTCGAGCAGCACGCGCGCGTCGGAGCCGAGGTCGGCGTCCTGGATGCCGGTGAGGGCACCGCCGACGCCGAGCGCCTCCGCGATGGTCCGGGTGTAGCGGTTGTATGTCTCGGCCCAGCCCGCGCGCCGGTCCCGCAGCTCGGTCCGCAGCGGACGCAGTTGTTCGGCACCGGTGACGAACGCCTCCAGCCGGCGGGCGACTCCGGCGGGCAGTTCCTCGCTGTCGGCGACGGTACTGGTCTCGCCGAGCCGCAGTTTCGCGACGGCCCGGTCGGTGCGCCGGGCGAGTTCGTCCAGCTCGTCGGTCCCGACGGCGGAGGGGTCGGTGGCGTGGCGTACGGCGGCCGCGCGTTCGGCCTGGAGGGCGGCGACCGCGGCGGAGACGGGGGCACGGACCATGGCGTCCACGCGCTGGACCTGCCGCAGCCGGGAGACGTCCTGGGCGGTGGTGACGGTGGCGTGGGCCCACAGGGCCAGGAGGGAGACGACCGGCACCATCAGCAGGCAGACGATCTTGGCGCGCACGGTGCGCGGGCGTATGTGCCAGCCCTCCGCACGCGTGGACGTTCCGTCCGGTGCGGCCCCCGAGGGCGCCTCGGCACCTTCGTCGGCCGGTGGTCCGGCGTGCGCGCGTCGACCGCGCACGGGCGGGGGCGGCGCCTCGGCGCCGGCCGTGGGGGTCCTACGGGGTGTACGCATGGACTCCTCGCTCGGGGGTGGTTCGGGGCGTGTCACCCCGGCTTCAGGGCGTGCCGTCCGGAGGGCGGCCCGGCGCCCGCCCGGCCCGGCCTCGGTCGCGGCTAACGGGCGACGTTCTCGACCGGCCGCTGGGCCGACGCGGACGCCTCACGTTCCCCTGCCGTCGGCGACAGCGCGACGAAGGCGGAAGTCAGGAAGAGGTAGGACCCGAGGCCGACGGCGAGGGGGAAGATAAATTGCATCGCCGTGGCCCCGGGCAGTGCCTCCCCGGAGGGCATCACGTGCACGCTCACCGCGAACATCCCGGTGTAGTGCATGCTGCTGACGGCCGCGCCCATGATCAGGGAGGCGATGGTGACCGCGACGGGCGACTTGATGTTGAGCGCCGCCCACAGGGCCGCCGTCGCGGCGACGACGGCGATCAGGACGGAGAGCCCGACGAGCACCGGGTCATAGCTCACGTCGCCGTGCAGGCGGACGGCCGCCATGCCCAGGTAGTGCATGCTCGCCACGCCGAGGCCGGTGGTGAGTCCGCCGATCAGCAGGGCCCGGCCGCGGTCCCGGCTGTAGCCGACGGCGAAGACGCCGGCGCAGACGACGACCATGGCGACGAGCAGGCTCAGCAGGGTGAGCGGCACGTCGTAGCGGATATCGGTGCCGGCGACGCTGAAACCGAGCATGGCCACGAAGTGCATGGTCCAGATGCCGGTGCCGATCGCCGAGGCGGCGGTGACGAGCCAGTTGCGGCGCGAGCGCCCTGTGGCGGCGAGCGCGCGGACGGTGCAGCGCAGCCCGAGGGCGGCGCCTATGCAGGCCATCACGTACGACAGCGCGGGGGTCAGCCACCCCAGGGCGGCGTGGTCCAGGTGTCCCATGGGTCCGGGACGCTAGACCCGGCAGGGGCGTGCGAAGGGGGCGCATTTCGAAAGGTGTTGGAATATGACGCAAGGATGTACCGGAACGACCGGGTCGCGCTCGAACGTGTGCACTGAGGCGTCATCCGTGCCGGTGAGGAATCATGCCGTACATGAGCGACGACCAGACGCGTGTCCAGGAGTTCTTCACCGCCCGCGCCGCCGACTGGGACAGCCGGTTCCCCGACGACGGTCCGGCCTACACGGCCGCGGTCGCCGAGCTCGGGCTGCGCCCGGGCGACCGCGTGCTCGACGCGGGGTGTGGCACCGGACGCGCCCTGCCGCCGCTGCGTGCCGCCGTGGGGCCCTCGGGAGTGGTGCTCGGGGCCGATCTGACCCCGGCCATGCTGCGGGAGGCCGTGCGGGCCGGACGGGACCGTGACGGAGCGTTGCTGCTCACGGACGTCGCCGCGCTGCCGCTGCGCTCACGCTCGCTGGACGCCGTGTTCGGGGCGGGCCTGATCTCGCACCTGCCGAGTCCGGCCGAGAACCTGCGCGAGCTGGCGCGCGTGGTGCGTCCCGGTGGTGTGCTGGCGCTGTTCCACCCGATCGGCAGGGCGGCCCTGGCCGCGCGCCACGGCCGCCCGCTCACCCCGGACGACCTGCGCGCCGAACCCAACCTCCGGCCGCTGCTGGCCGCTTCGGGGTGGCGCATGACGTCGTATGTCGACGAGGACTCCCGCTTCCTGGCGCTCGCCACCCGCGAGGACTGAGCGGCCGCGTCACCCGGCCGCGTCACCGGCCTCGGCGTCCGACGCCGCCACGTGCCGCACGGGACAGCCCCGGACGCCCGGGACCGGGCGCGTGCCCAGGTCGTCGAGCCGGTAGCCGTACGGGTAGCCCTTGATCTCCCAGTTCTGCCGGGCGAAGTGCGGGGCGCGCCGGGGCGGCAGAAGGCGGACGGCCCGGCCCCGCAGCCGTACAGCGCGACGCACCCACGCGCGCGTGGCCGCACTCGGCGGGGTGTAGCGGAAGGCCCGCAGCAGCGAGTCGTCGAGCAGCGCGAGGGTCGTGGTGCGCAGCAGCGGGGCGAGCGGGCGCGGGTACCAGGAGGACATCAGGTCGAGCGTGGCGTCCGAGACCCGCCGGGCCTCCTCGTCCCAGGCGAAGTGGGTCGCCTCGTAGCCGTCGAGGCAGGTCTCGAACTCCTCGTAGGTCTCGGGGATGTCCTTGATGCCCATGTGCCGGCCCAGCGTGCGGTAGTGGACGACACCGGCGACGATCTCGTGGCGCGACATCCTGCGCCACCCGTAGGCGTCGATCCACCGTTTGGGCACCACGACGAACGTGCAGAGCACGTAGCGCATGTCGTCGTTGCTGATGTCGTAGCTGCGGTGCATCTGGTTGATGCGGCGGATCGCGGTCCTGCCCTGGTCGCTGCCGAAGCCGTGCTCGACCACGGCGTCCAGGAGCAGCGCCGTGTCGTCGTAGCGCTTCTGCGTCCGCTCCGTGAGCTCCGCGGTCTCGGCGAGCAGCCGGCCGATGCTCGGGACGGCGTAGGTGCGGTACAGGGCCAGCTCCAGGGCACGGGTGAAGTCCCAGGGGAACTCGTACGCCACGCTCAGCCGGTAGATCTCCGTAGCCTCTCGGTACGGGTCCATCCGCCGGATCTGTTCCAGCCGTGCGAAGCGCTCCACAGTACCCTCCCCCTTATGTCACCGGAGATCCAACTCTACGTCGGAGTCCGGGAGATGACAGGCGGGACAGCCGTACAGGGGAAAGGTGGTCAGCATGTGGGGCAAGGTCCGGAAGGCCGGAGGCAGAGTCGCTCATGCCATGCGCACGGAGCCGAAGGCCGACGGGGACAAACGTCCACACAATCTTTTCGAGGCGGCCGCTGCCTACGTCACGGCGAGCGCGGAGGACGACCAGGAGCGGGCCGACGAGGCGGCCGGCTGGGTGTCGCCCGAGGCGCTGTCGTTCGGGGTGAACGAGCTGGCCTGCCGGGCCGTCATCGCGCTCGCGCGGGAACGCGGCGAACCGCCCCGTGCCGTGGCCCGCGAGCTGCTGGGGCTGCCGGCGGAGTGACGCGCCCGGCACGGACGGCCGATTCGCCCTTGTCCGCCGGAAAGCGGCAGCTCCGAGTGTGCTCGCGGGGCCGTGACAAGCGGCTTCCGCGCACACTAGGGTGCGCGCCGGTGGACGAAGCGATGGGGAGGCTGGGATGGCCGGGACGGACGAGGACACCGTCGCCGCCGCGGACGACGCGCTCTATGTGCTCACGGCGGTGCTGCTGACGCCGGCGCAGTTCCCGAGCGTGCTGGGCGACGACTATCCGGAGGCGTGCGCGGCGCTCGGCCTCGCGCCGCTCGCCGACGGGTACGGGCTGGTGCTCGGCCAGGACGGCGACGGCGCCCGGTGGACCGTGGTCATCGACGACGTCTCCCTGGTGGCCGTCGCGATCGCGTCCTGGGACTGCGGGATGGAGTACGAGCTGTCGCCCGACGAGCGCACGGTCGTCGCGGCCCTGCCCGGCTGGCCCCTCGCGGTCGCCGTCGCGGCGCCCGGGGTGCCCGCGCCGCACGATCCCGGCCCGGAGGCCGCCGACCGGCCCCCGCTGACCCCGCCGGACACCGCCGCCTGGGGCCCGGCCCAGCGGCGCCTGGGCGCCGACGAGATCGCGCTTCAGTGGGCGATGTGGCGGGAGCAGGTCGACGACTCGGCCTTCCGTGCACCGGGGTCCTCGGCGACACCGGGCGACGCAGGCGCGGCGGCCGACCGTCCGGGCGGAGGCGGGGGGAACGGGCAGCAGGGCCACAGCGGCATCAGGCGCGTCCTCGCGGAGGCCCGCGCCTACATCGACTCGCCGCCGCCGCTGGGCCGGGTCCGGTCGTCGTTCGCGCCGGGTGACGCGCGCACCCTGCGGGCCGACGGTCCCGGCTGGTCGCTCGTGGCCAGGACCGACGACATCGCCTTCGTGCTGCTGGACGAGGAACCCGGCGAGGTCCTGCCGGTGGGCCGGGGTCCGGAACTGCCGGGTCTCCTAAAGGCCCTCGACAAGATGGCCGTACGGCCGAACTGAGCCGGTGCGGCCTTGGGCCGCGCCGGTCATCAGCGCGTCAACGGCCCAGTTCCTTGCGGGTGGCGCGGCGCAGCCTGCGCCGCTGCGAGGGGTCCAGCGTGAGATACGCGGCGGCCGGGACTCCCAGGATGATCAGGAGCGATGCCCACCAGGGCAGCCAGATCAACAGGATGAGCCCGACTGCCACACCGCCTGCGGCGATCTTGGCGTTCTTGGACATGATGTCGCCTCCTTCGCGGCCACTGCCGCTCTCTGTCTCGAAAACGGGCCCGCGCTTGCGGCAGTTCCGGACCGCGACCCTGAGACATCCCTGAGGCGCGCCCCCTAGGCACCCCTGAGACCTCTATGGTGACCCACCTCACAGCCAAGTCATACCCCAGAGGGTGCGGGAGGTGCTGTACCCTCGGCGACTCCGACTCACTAGTCAAATTTGAGGAACCAGCCATAGCCGAGCATCAGACTCCCCCGGCACCCTCCTCCGACTCCGAACTGGCCCACTGCCGCACCGCGTTCCTGCCCGGCGACCCGGCCCGCACGGGCAGCGTCGCCTTCTGGCGGCCGGAGGGCAAGCCCCCTCCGGCAACGGCGTCGGCGTCCGTCGCGGACCTGACCGTCGTCGTGCCCGGCGTCGACGGGGTCGAGCCGCAGAGCGTGCCCGCCCTCCTGGTGCCGGTGCGCACCGCCCTGCCGGTCCTCATACGCGCGCGTACCGGCGCGCAGGGGCACCGGGCCACCCTGTTCTGGGGCGCGGCGGCGGCGCACGCCCTGCACTTCGTGGCTCGCGGACTGCTGCTGCCGGGACTGTCCCCGGGCGACCACGACGCCTGGCGCACGGGCCCGTTGCGCGCCCAGGACGTCGAGGCCGTGCGCCGCCTCGCCGCCGCCATGCCGCCCGAGGCACACGCCGTGCCACTGCCGGGCGCCGGGCTGTTGCGGCTGCCCGACCCGGAGCGGCTCCTGCGCGCCTTCCTCGACGCGGTCGCCGACACCCTGCCCCGCTCCCCCGCCGCGCCCCTGGTCACCGGCGGCCCCGCCTACGCGTCGCCCGAGCCGGTGCGTCTGCCCGAGCAGCGCGCGTGGGCCGCCGATGTCGCCGCGGGCCACGACGCCGGGGTGCGGCTGTCGCTGCGGATCGAGGCGGACGGCCTGACGGACGCGGCAGACTCGGCGGACGACGACGCGGACGTGACGTTCCGGGCCGTGCTCCAGGTGCACAGCGTGAGCGATCCCGCGCTCGTCGCGGACGCCGCGGACGTCTGGGCCGGCACCGGGGGCGAGGCCTTCGGCCCGCGCGCGCGGATGGACGCACTGCTCGCCCTGCGCCGCGCGGCCCGGGCCTGGACCCCGCTCACGCCCCTGCTGTCGGCGACCGTGCCGGACGCGGTCGAGCTCGCCGACGAGGAGGTCACCGAGCTGCTCGGCGCGGGCGCCCGGGCACTGGCGGCGGCCGGAGTCGACGTGCACTGGCCGAAGGGACTGACCCGCGAGCTCACCACGCGCGCGGAGGTGGGCCCTTCCGATGACGAGACGGACTCCGGCGAGGCCTTCGCCGCCATGCCGTCGTTCCTGTCCGCCGACGCGCTGCTCGCCTTCGACTGGTCGGTCGCCCTGGGCGACCGGCGGCTGAGCGGCGAAGAGCTGGACCGGCTCGCCGAGGCCAAGCGCCCTGTGGTGCGGCTGCGTGACCAGTGGGTCCTGATCGACCCGCAGGAGGTACGCCTGGCCCGCTCCCGGCAGGACCACAAGGTCACGCCGGTGGACGCACTGAGCGCGGCCCTGACGGGCTGGGCGGAGGTGGACGGCCGCCGGGTCGGGGTGCGGCCCACCGGGTGGCTGGCGGCCCTGCGGGAGCGGCTCGCGGATCCCGAGGCGCAGCAGCCCGTGGAGCAGCCGGCCGCCCTCGCGGCCACCCTGCGGGACTACCAGCGGCGCGGCCTGAACTGGCTCGCCGGCATGACCTCGCTGGGCCTCGGCTGCTGCCTCGCCGACGACATGGGGCTCGGCAAGACGGTCACGCTGATCGCCCTGCACCTGCACCGGCAGACCGACGCCGGGTCCGCCGGGCCCACCCTGGTGGTCTGCCCGACGTCCTTGATGGGCAACTGGCAGCGGGAGATCGAGCGGTTCGCGCCCGGCACCCCGGTGCGGCGCTTCCACGGCGCGCGGCGCAGCCTCGACGGCCTGGCCGACGGGGAGTTCGTGCTCACCACGTACGGCACGATGCGGCTGGACGCGCCCCGGCTCGCCGGGGTGCCGTGGGGCATGCTGGTGACGGACGAGGCCCAGCACCTGAAGAACCCGCACTCCTCGACCGCGCGGGAACTGCGTTCCATCGGCGCACGCGCGCGCGTGGCGCTCACCGGCACCCCGGTGGAGAACAACCTGTCGGAACTGTGGGCGATCCTCGACTGGACCACTCCGGGGCTGCTGGGCAGGCTCGGCACCTTCCGCAGGAGATACGCGGAGGCCGTCGAGGGCGGTCAGGACCCGGCCGCCGCGGACCGGCTGGCCCGGCTCGTACGGCCGTTCCTGCTCCGCCGCCGCAAGTCGGATCCGGGGATCGCGCCCGAGCTGCCGCCGAAGACGGAGACCGATCACGCCGTGTCGCTCACCCAGGAGCAGGCAGGCCTGTACGAGGCCGTGGTGCGCGAGGCGCTCGCGGAGATCTCCGGCGCCGACAGCATGGCGCGACGCGGATTGATCGTGAAACTGCTGACCGGCCTCAAGCAGGTCTGCAACCACCCGGCGCAGTACCTCAAGGAGGAGCGGCCGGTGATCGCCGGACGCTCGGGGAAGCTGGAGCTGCTGGACGAACTGCTCGACACGATGCTCGCCGAGGAGGCGGGCGTGCTGGTCTTCACGCAGTACGTGCAGATGGCCCGCCTCCTCGAACGGCACCTTGCCGCCCGCGGCACGCCCTCGCAGTTCCTCCACGGCGGGACGCCCGTCGCGCAGCGCGAGGCCATGGTGCGGCGCTTCCAGGCCGGCGAAGCGCCCGTGTTCCTGCTGTCGTTGAAAGCGGCGGGCACCGGCCTGAACCTCACCCGGGCCGAGCACGTCGTGCACTACGACCGCTGGTGGAACCCGGCCGTCGAGGCCCAGGCGACCGACCGCGCCTACCGCATCGGCCAGACCCGGCCCGTGCAGGTGCACCGGATCGTCGCCGAGGGAACCATCGAGGACCGCATCGCCGAACTGCTGGCCCGCAAGCGAAAGCTGGCGGACGCCGTCCTGGGCTCCGGGGAGGCCGCCCTCACGGAGCTGACGGACGCGGAACTGGCGGATCTGGTCGAACTGCGAGGGGGCCTGCGATGACTCGGTACGACGGTGACACGGAGCGCACGTTCGCCGCGCTGCCGCCCGCGCGCGGGCGGGGCTTCGCACAGACCTGGTGGGGCCAGGCCTGGCTGAAGGCCCTGGAGGACACGGCATTGGACTCGGCGCAGCTCAAGACGGGCCGCCGGCTCGCGCGCGCGGGAGCGGTCGGCGCGGTGTCGGTGCGCCCGGGGCGGCTCACGGCCGTCGTCCAGGACAGCGACCGCACCGCGCACCGGGCCGACGTCCTGCTGGAGGAGCTCTCGCCCGGCCAGTGGGACCGCTTCCTGGACATGACCCTGGAGCGGGCCGGTCATGTGGCGGCGCTGCTGGACCGTGAGATGCCGCCGCACCTGGTCGAGGACGCGGCGGCCGCGGGCGTCGAACTGCTGCCGGGCCTGGGCGATCTGGAGCCGGAGTGCGGCTGCGGAGCCTGGGACCACTGCGGGCACACGGCGGCGCTCTGCTACCAGGTGGCGCGACTGCTGGACCAGGACCCGTTCGTCCTGTTGCTGATGCGGGGACGTGACGAAGCCACGCTGGTGAACGATCTCCAGTCGCGCAGCGGCGGGTCCGTCACGGAGCGTTCCGACGAGGAGGGCCTGGACGCGGCCGAGGCGTACGCGGCCGGTGACATCCTGCCCCCGCTGCCACCCCTGCCCGAACTCCCCGACGAGCCGGGGGTGCCGCCGTCCCTGGACACCGAGACGCCGCCCGCTCCGGGCATCGACCCGGCCGCGCTGGAGTTCCTGGCCGCGCGGACCGCCGTACAGGCCCACCGCCTGCTCGCGGAGTCACTCCGGGACACGGACGAACGGCTCGCTTCCAGCACGGACTTGACGGTTTCGCAAGACGCCGTACGGCTCGCCGCGGGTGAACCCGGGCGGGAGGCGGCGGACCGTCTCGCCGACGGGTCGGGGCGGGGCCGGGAGGGGCTGGCGGCGGCGGTCCGTGCCTGGCGCCACGGCGGTACGGCCGCGTTGTCCGTGCTCGACGAGGAGTGGAAGGTGGAGGGCGAGACGCTCGCACACGCGCGTGCCGCCCTGGAGTCGGCCTGGGACACGGACGAGCGGCCGGAACTGCGGGCGCGGGGCAACCGCTGGACGATTGTCGGCGCACCGGTCCAGCTGCGCCTCGGCCGGGACGGCCTGTGGTGGCCGTACCGCAAGGAGCGCGGCCGGTGGCTGCCCGCGGGAGGCGCCGCGCAGGATCCGGCGACGGCACTGACGTCGGCGGAGCTCGCCGCCGGAGACGGAGCCGCTGGGGGGTCAGGGCAGTAGCTCGCCGGTGTCCAGGGACGGCAGGAGCGATTCGGGGCCGCTCGGCAGATCGCTCGGCAGCCGGCTCGGAAAGCCCGACGGCAGCCGGGTCGGCAGCTTGCTGGGCAACGCGGTGGGCAGCTCCGTGGGGATGCCGAAGGACGGAGCGGGAGTGGGGCTCGTGCTCTCGGCGGGCGGCTCCTGGTCCGGCGAGTCGTCGCTTCCCCGGGCCATCAGCACCACGAGGGACACGGCTGCGAGGGCCACGAGCACGGCTAGCAGGATGAGCAGGGGATTCCGGCGACGGGGAGGCCCGGGCGGATGAGGCGGTACGGGCGGCATGGCCATACCGACCAGCGTCGCCGCACGCCGCTCAAGGCGGGAGGGGCAAACGGAAGTTGAGACGGGCTCATGGCGTGGATCGCATGATTCCGGAGCATTCCAGGCGGAGAGCCGGTCAGCCGCACAACCGCGACCGACCGGCACACCCGTCGGCCGGTCACTCACCCCCTGGCCGGCCAACGTCCCGCCCGCGCGCGTGCGGTCAGCCGCGTGCCCCCAGCAAATGGTCCATCGCCAGCTGGTCCAGACGCTCGAAGGCCATGCCGCGGGCGGCGGCCGCCTCGACGTCGAACGCCTCGAAGGCCGACCGGTCGGCGAGCAGGGCCTGGAGACCGTCCGCGGCGGTCGGCTGGGCCAGCTCGTCCAGGCGGGCCGCGCTCAGGGCCTCCTGAACCTCCGGGTCGGCGCGGAACGCGGTGGCGCGCTCCTTGAGGATGAGGTAGTTGCGCATGCAGCCGGCCGCCGAGGCCCACACCCCGTCGAGGTCCTCGGTCCGCGGCGGCTTGAAGTCGAAGTGCCGCGGGCCGGTGTAGCCGGCCGACTCCAGCAGGTCGACCAGCCAGAACGCGGCGCGCAGGTCGCCGGCGCCGAAGCGCAGGTCCTGGTCGTACTTGATGCCGGACTGGCCGTTGAGGTCGATGTGGAACAGCTTGCCCGCCCACAGCGCCTGCGCGATGCCGTGCGGGAAGTTCAGCCCGGCCATCTGCTCGTGCCCCACCTCGGGGTTGACGCCGTACAGCTCCGGACGCTCCAGGCGCTCGATGAACGCCAGGGCGTGGCCGACGGTCGGCAGCAGGATGTCGCCGCGCGGCTCGTTCGGCTTGGGCTCGATCGCGAAGCGCAGGTCGTAGCCCTGGGAGGTGACGTACTCGCCGAGCAGGTCGAAGGCCTCCTTCATCCGGTCCAGGGCCGCACGGACGTCCTTTGCGGCGCCCGACTCGGCACCCTCCCGGCCGCCCCAGGCCACGTACACCTGGGCGCCGAGCTCGACGGCGAGGTCGATGTTGCGGATGGTCTTGCGCAGCGCGTAGCGGCGCACGTCGCGGTCGTTGGCGGTGAACGCGCCGTCCTTGAAGACCGGGTGCGTGAAGAGGTTGGTGGTGGCCATCGGGACCTTCATGCCCGTGGCGTCCAGGGCCTGCCGGAAGCGCTTGACGTGGGCCTCGCGCTCGGTGTCGCTCGAGCCGAACGGGATCAGGTCGTCGTCGTGGAAGGTGACGCCGTGGGCGCCGAGCTCGGCCAGTCGCTGCACCGTCTCGACCGGGTCGAGGGCACGCCGCGTGGCGTCGCCGAAGGGATCCCGTCCCTGCCAGCCGACGGTCCACAGTCCGAAGGTGAACTTGTCCTCGGGGGTGGGCTGGTAGCTCATGCCGCGGCTCCTTGCTCGCTGAGGCTATTTCGTCATGCCGATTTACAAATTAGTATGCGAGCACCTTCCTGGGAAGAGACAAGGTGTCTCGGGACGAGAGCAGAGGGAGAAACCCGATGTCAGCAGCCGAGGGTCCGCTCGTCGTCGGCGTGGACTCGTCCACCCAGTCCACCAAGGCGCTGGTCGTCGACGCGGCCACCGGCCGGGTCGTCGCGACCGGCCAGGCGCCGCACACCGTCTCCTCGGGGGCCGGGCGGGAGAGCGATCCGCGCCAGTGGTGGGACGCGTTGTGCGAGGCCCTGCGCCAGTGCGGCGAGGCGGCGCACGAGGCCGCCGCGGTGTCGGTCGGCGGGCAGCAGCACGGCCTGGTCACCCTGGACGACCGGGGCGAGCCGGTGCGGCCCGCCCTGCTGTGGAACGACGTGCGCTCGGCGCCGCAGGCGCGCCGGCTGACCGAGGAACTGGGCGGCGCGAAGTTCTGGGCCGAGCGCACCGGGCTCGTCCCCGCCGCCTCCTTCACGGTCACCAAGTGGGCCTGGCTGTCCGTGCACGAGCCGGAGGCGGCGCGCGCCACGAAGGCCGTGCGCCTCCCCCACGACTACCTCACCGAGCGGCTCACCGGGCAGGGCACGACCGACCGCGGTGACGCCTCCGGGACGGGCTGGTGGGCGTCCGGGACGGAGTCGTACGACGAGGAGATCCTGGCGCACGTGGGGCTCGATCCGGCCCTGCTGCCCCGTGTGGTCCGGCCCGGCGAGGTGGCGGGCACGGTGCGCGACAGCCATGATCTGCCGTTCTCCAAGGGCACCCTGGTCGCGCCCGGCACCGGCGACAACGCCGCGGCCGCGCTCGGCCTCGGGCTGCGTCCGGGTGTGCCGGTGATGAGCCTCGGCACCTCGGGCACGGTGTACGCGGTGTCGCAGCGGCGGCCCGCCGACCCGAGCGGCACGGTGGCCGGTTTCGCCGACGCCCGCGGCGACTGGCTGCCGCTGGCGTGCACCCTGAACTGCACACTCGCCGTGGACCGCGTCGCGACGCTGCTGGGGCTGGACCGCGAGGCCGTCGAGCCCGGCACGGCCGTGACACTGCTGCCCTACCTGGACGGCGAGCGCACCCCGAACCTGCCGCACGCCTCCGGTCTGCTGCACGGCCTGCGCCACGACACGACCGCCGGCCAGCTGCTCCAGGCCGCCTACGACGGTGCCGTCCACTCCCTGCTCGGCGCCCTCGACCTGGTCCTGGACCAGGACGCGGACCCTTCGGCGCCCCTGCTGCTGATCGGCGGCGGTGCCCGGGGCGCGGCCTGGCAGCAGACCGTACGGCGACTGTCGGGGCGCCCCGTGCAGGTACCGGAGGCCAAGGAGCTGGTGGCGCTCGGGGCCGCCGCGCAGGCGGCCGGGGTGCTGACCGGGGAGGACCCGGCGGCGGTCGCCCGGCGCTGGAACACGGCGGCCGGGCCGGTGCTCGACGCCGTCGAGCGGGACGAGGAGACGCTGGCCAGGATCGCCGGGGTACTCTCCGACGCGGCTTTGCTGCTGGAGCGGCCCACGGACACCCACTGAGGACTGGCGCAGGCATGACCGCACCACTGCACGAGGCCCGTCCGGCCGGGCCGGGACGGGCCCTGCCGGACACCCAGCAGGGCATGCGCCGCCGCAACCTCGCCCGGGTCCTGCACGCCGTCCGTGCCGAGGGGCCGCTGTCCCGGGCCGCCGTCGCCTCACGGATCGGCCTGACCCGGGCGGCGGTGTCGACGCTCGTCGACGAACTCATCCGCTCGGGGCTGCTGGAGGAGCTGGGGCCCGAACGGCCCGGCCGGGTGGGCCGCCCCGGCTCCGCGCTCGCGCTGAGCGGACGCGGCCCGGCGGGGATCGGCGCGGAGGTCGGCGTCGACCATCTCGCGGTCTGTGCCGTGGACCTGCGCGGCAGGACCCGGTCGCGGGCGATACGCCAGGGCGCGAACCGCGGCCGCTCCCCGAGCCCGTGCTGGCCGAACTCACCGAACTCATCGGCCGGGTCGTCACCGAGGCGGAGGGCGAGGGCCTGTGGCCGGCCGGTCTCGCCGTGGCCGTTCCCGGTCTGGTGGCGCGCGACGCCCGGACCGTCGTACGCGCCCCGAACCTCGGCTGGCAGGACACGGACCTCGGTGACCTGCTGCCGGCGGAGCTCCCGCTGACCGTGGACAACGAGGCCAACTTCGGCGCGCTCGCCGAACTCTGGCTCGGCGACGGCACGCCGCGCGACTTCCTGCACGTGTCGGCGGAGATCGGCATCGGTGCGGCGGTCGTGGTGGACGGCGGACTGCTGCGCGGCACCCGCGGTTTCGCGGGCGAGTTGGGGCACGTGCCGGTCCAGCCGGACGGGCCGGAGTGCGCGTGCGGCGGGCGCGGGTGCCTGGAGCAGTACGCCGGCGAGGAGGCGGTGCTGCGCGCGGCCGGTCTGGAGCCGGACGAGGACCGGGTCGGACTGCTGGCGGGGCGCGCGGCGGAGGGCGACGAAGACGTACGTCGTGCCCTGCGCGCCGCGGGCACCGCGCTCGGAGTCGCCCTGACCGGGGCGGTCAACCTGCTCGATCCGGAGAGCGTGGTGCTGGGCGGGGAACTGTCCGGGCTGGCGCCGTGGCTGCTGCCGTCGTTGCGGGACGAGTTGGCGCGCCGCACGGCGGGGCCGGCCTGTCCCGTGTCCGTGTCCCGGCTGGGTCCTCAGGGTCCGCTGCTGGGGGCCGCGCACTCGGTCGTGCGGGCGGTGCTGGACGATCCGGCCACGGTTGCCGAGCGGGCCTGACGCCGAAACCCGAAGGCGGGGCATGCGCGGTACGCAGCTCGGGGCCGACTCATGAAGTCCGTCAATCACCCGATCGGGTGAGCGAGTTATCCACATTTCCACGCCCCTCCACCAAAGAGCATCGCCTCCTTCGGGCCGACCGGCAGGCGCCGTAACTTGATCCACGCGGGCCGCGACCACAACGGCCGCGGCTCCGAGCAGCTGAGCAAGTGACAACCGCCGTCGAGCCCGGAAGGCACACACGCATGGCACGGACAACCCCCTTCCCCAGCAGGCGAGGCCTCCTCATGGGCGCCGCCCTCACCGCCGTCCCGTACGCCCTGTTCCCCGACGCACGGGCCAGCGCCCGGCCCCAAGCCGTCGATCACCCCGGAGCCGCGTGGCACCCGGCGAGCCGCAGCAACTACACGCCGTCGAACCGCCCCCGCGCCCACCCGTTGCGCTACGTGGTCATCCACGTAGCGCAGACGACCTACTCCGGCACGCTGTCCGTCTTCCGGAACCCCAGGAACAAGGTGTCCGCGCACTATGTGGTGCGCTCGTCCGACGGGCACGTGGCGCAGTGCGTGCGCGAGGCCGACATCGCGTGGCACGCGGGGAACTGGGACTACAACACCCGCAGCATCGGCATCGAGCACGAGGGCTGGGTGGAGCGGCCGTCGTACTTCACCGACGCGATGTACGAGCGGTCGGCCCGGCTCACCGCGGCGATCTGTGCGAGGTACGGCATCCCCAGGAACCGGGCGCACATCATCGGCCACCACGAGGTGCCGGGCAGCGACCACACCGACCCGGGCCGCCACTGGGACTGGAAGCGCTATATGAGACTGGTCAAGAACTCCGCCTGAGAACAGGGCTTTTCCCCACGCCGGCCTCCGGCACCCACCTCACGTCCCGGTTACAAAACGCTCAACCACTGGTTGCGGCACGGTAAGCACGCAACGATGGGAGCATGACTCTGGCCCAGCGCGCCCTGGAGCGTTTGCAGGCCTGGCCCGACCTGATGGCGGGCCCGGCGAGTTGCGGCACCGGACGGGCGCTCCGTTCCGTCCGTGACGAGATCGTCCACTTCCACTCGGCACGGGACGTGGACCTCCACCTCACCCGCCGGGCCATCCAGCGCTTCCACTACGACCTCGCCGGTTCGAGCGCGATCCACCTGGTTCCCGGATCGTGCTGGGTGACGGTCCACCTCGACTGCGAGGCGGACGTCGACCTGTTGCTGAGCTTGGTGAGCATCGCCCTCAAGGCCCACCAGACCCGGCCCACCGGCGAGGAGCCGCGGCCGACCGGCTGCAACTTCCACCGTGTCACGGTACTTCCGCGCGACGCCGCGGCGGGCGGCTGAGCCTTGGCGACCCGACCGGAGGCCGTCAACGCCGAGGCCTGGCGCACGTACGGAGAACACCACCTGCGTCGTGGCACGGCGCTGCCCGAGGTGGCGCGGATCGACTGGGGGTTCGAGGGCGCGGGGCCGGGGGTCGAGGTGCTCGGGGAGCTGGCGGGCCGGCGCGTGCTGGACCTCGGGTGCGGTCCGGCCCGGCACGCCGCCCATCTGGTCCGTGCTCATGGCGCGCTCGTGGACGCCGTCGACTCCTCGGCCGGGCAGTACGAACGGGCACGCGCCCGCTACGGCTCCCTGCCCGGGCTGCGTCTGGTCCTGGCCGATGCGGTGGAGCATCTGCACTCCGCGGAGCCGTACGACGTCATCTACTCGGTCAACGCCGTGCCGTACATCGACCCGCACCGGCTGCTGCCCGCCCTGGCGGCGGCGCTCAAGCCGGGCGGCAGGCTCTGCTTCACCGTGCTGCACACCAACTCGCACGGTGACGGACCGTCGGACGAGGTCGTCTCCCGGCCGGAGATCCTGCGGCTGGCCGGCGGCGGGGACGTCACCGTCCAAATGTGGGTCCTCGACCCGGAGCTCTGGAGGGCCCTGCTCGCCGAGCACGGGCTGCGGGTGGAGCAGGTCGACGTCCTCGACACGCCGCAGGACGGCAACCACGCGTCGTACCGGCTCTTCCGGGTGACACGGCCCGTCCGTGTCTCCTCCCGGCCGCGCACCGCCAAGCCGCCGGTGGCCCACGCCGCGCTCGGGGTCGGCGCCGTCCTGCACGGGCCCCGCGGACTGCTCCTGGGCCGGCACCGGCACCGGACGTGGGAGCTGCCCGGCGGGACGGTGGAGCCCGGGGAGTCGTTGCGGGAGGCGGTCGTGCGCGAACTCGGCGAGGAGACGGGGGTCGACGCCCGGCCGGAGGACGTCCGGTTGCTGGGGACGCTCCTCGACGACGCCGGAGGTGTCGTACGGGTGACGGTGGCCGCCCAGGTCACCGCCTGGCGGGGAGAGCCGTCGGACCAGCCCGGGGAGAGCGTGGGCCGCTGGCGCTGGTTCGCCCTGGACCGGCTGCCGGAGGAGCTGTTCGTGTGCAGCGCGCAGGCCCTCACCGCCTGGCGGCCGGGTCTGCCGATCGACCACGCGCCCGCTCACTTCACGCCGTACGACACCCGACCAGGTGACAGCTGAGGTACCCAGAGGGGTGCGATTTTTCAGCCGTTCCCGCGTAGTCGGCGCTCTGCCACCCTGCCGGTTCTCGTGGTCTGGTGCACTGCCTCTGAGGGCCAGAACGGTTGACGAGGCATCAGGGGGCACGGGTGACAGGTCGTCGCAGGCGACGGGGAGCAGGCAGAGCGGTACTGGCGTTTCTCACGGCGTTCGGCGCGCTGGCCGGTGCGGCCCTGGCGGGGGCGGCTCCGGCCGGCGCCGTCCAGAAGGGCGGACGAGTCGCGCCGGGTGTCACGTACGAGGAGTTCGACATCAAGGCGGCCAGGGGGGTGACGCACGCGCACGTGCTGAAGGTGGACCTGGGCCATCCGCAGGTGCGGGTCGACCTGCTGCATCCCGGAGCGGTGGCCTCGCGCGCGCAGGTCTCCCGGATGGCCGACGCCCAAGGGGCCGTCGCCGGTGTCAACGGCGACTTCTTCAACATCACCGAGGCGCAGCATCCGGGCGTCGAGGCGACCGGTGCGAGCGTGGGTCCGGCGATCGCGGCCGGGCGGACGCTCAAGGCGGCCGTGCCCAACGGCCAGCGTTTCGGGCCCGCGCTCCCGCCCGGCACGACCACCGAGGACGTGTTCGGCGTCGGCACCGACGGAGTGGCGCGGCTGGACCGGCTGGCCCTGGACGGCTCGGTCCGCACGGCCGAGGCGCAGGTACCGCTGGGCGGGCTCAACCAGTACGCGCTGCCGGTGGGTTCGGTCGGTGCGTTCACCTCCGACTGGGGCAGCGTCTCCCGGGTGCGCGCCACGTGCGGCACGGACACGGACCGGGCCGCACCCTGCAGTACGGACACCTACGAGGTGACGGTCCGCGACGGCAAGGTCGTGTCAGCCGCCGACACACCCGGCAGCGGTCCCATCGCCGCGGGCACCACCGTGCTGGTCGGCCGGGAGGCCGGGGCCCAGCGGTTGCGGAAGTTGTCCACCGGCGAGGCGGTCGAGGTCGAGCACCGACTCGTGGCGGCCACGGACGGCGCCGCCTACCGCCTCGCCCTCGGCGGCTACCCGGTCCTGACGGGCGGGCGGCCGTTGCCGGGTCTGGACGACACGACGCCGGCCGTCCGTACGGCCGTGGGGATCGCCGACGGCGGACGGCGCATGCTGCTGCTCGCACTGGACGGCGCCGCCGCCTACCGCAGCGGCATGACGATCGCCGAAGTGGCCGACACCATGCGGAAGCTGGGCTCGAACGACGCGTTCAGCCTGGACGGCGGCGGGTCGTCGACGCTGGTCGCCCGGAAGGCGGGCGCGAACACCGTCTCGGTGCGCAACCACCCCAGCGGCGGCGCCGAACGCGCCGTTCCGAACGGCATCGGCGTGTTCTCGGGGACGTGAGGTCAGGGCCGCAGACCGCTGACGATGTCCGCCGTCGCCGTGAGGCCGCTGTGGATGGTGGGGGCGACGCTGGTGCTCGCCAGGTAGAAGCCGAGCAGCAGGCAGACCAGCGCATGGGAGACCTTCAGCCCGCCGTTGCGCAGGAAGATCACCGCCAGGATCGCGAGCAGCAGCACCACAGAGATGGAAATGGCCATCGTCGACTCCTCCGCCACGCCGCCATGTCTGGTTCACGGCGTTCGGCCGTAAGTGTGGCGTAGCGGAGGGTTCATCCGGGCGGCAGACCTGTCCGCCGAACGTGTGGTGTCCTACGGATCCCACGCGTCCACCGTGTCGTACGCGTTCTACGCCGCCCGCCGGGCGTCCAGGAACGCCTCGAGCCCGGCGAGGTCGTCGGTGTTGAGGTAGTCGACGTCCGCGGCGAGCAGTTCGGCCCACAGCGCCTCCCGGGCGGGCCCGGCCAGGTCCGGGGTCGCCCAGAACCGCACCTTCTGCCCCCGCTTGTGCGCGGCCCTGACGATACCCAGCAGCTTCTCCCGCTCGGCGTCCGGGAACGCGCCCACGCCCTGCCAGGTGAAGTTGAGCGTCCAGTTGTCGCTGATCAGCGGAATGAAGGAGGCCGGCGCCTGGCTGCCGAGGTCGGCGAGCCGGCCGTCGTAGAAGGCGCGCCGGACGGTCTGGGCCTCCATGGGGGCACGGGCCGCGCGGTCGCCGGAGATGACGGCGGTGACCGGGCCGGGGAGGACGCGGCCGTGGGCGTACGTGGTGAACAGGTGCCGGTAGCGCCTGAGGTGGCGGTCGAGTTCCAGGTACGTCGTCGAACCCTCGGTCTTGATGTCGATGAGCAGTTGCAGCGACCCGCGGTACCCCCGGTAGACGCGGCCGCGGTTGGCCCGCACGCGCGCGGCGAGCGGGTCGAGGTAGAGGGACTCCAGCGTGCGGGCCGGGTCGAGATCCTCCGGGTCGTGGGCGACGAGGAGCTGGTCGCCGACGAGGTAGATGTCGGCTTCGACGCTGCCGAACCGGTGGTCCAGGGCGTCGAACAGGGGACGCGGGTGCTCGTAGTCGTTGTGGGCGTGGGCGCGCCACAACGGGCGGGGCCCGTACCGCCGTTCGCCGGCGAGCGCGTGGGTGGCGGGGAGGGCGACCGAGCCCGCGAGGGCGGCGCCGAGGGTGGTGAGGGCTCTGCGACGGGTGGTGAGGTCCATGCTCTGCCTCCCTGGAAGTGCCGTACGGGAACCCTGCGAGTATGGGCTTCCGGCAGGGCCAAGGAGCAGGGCCTTGCGGGGAGTTGGCCGGAGTGCCGTCGTGCGTTCACTTCGCCGGAGCGGGGCACGGAAAAGCCCGCCCCTGGTGGACGCTGTTGGTAAATAGGGTGCGGGCGTGACGACGGCCTGTATGACCCCGTTGGGGTTGTGCAGGCCGTCGTCATGTTGAGGGGTAGTTCGGTGTCGTTGCGTGGGGTGGATCTGGGGGAGATCCCGGAGGAGACCGCTCGGCTGGCACATGCGGTGTTCCCGAAGGGCTGCCTGGTGATGCGGGTGCGGGACGTGCTCGGGCCGGTGTTCTCGGATGCCGATTTCGAGGAACTTTTCCCGGCCCGGGGGCGGCCGGTGGTGTCTCCGGCCCGGCTCGCGCTGGTGTCGGTGTTGCAGTTCGCTGAGGGGCTGACCGACCGGCAGGCCGCGCACGCAGTCCGCTCGCGTCTGGACTGGAAGTACGCCCTTTCGCTGGAACTGGCCGACACCGGATTCGACTTCTCGGTACTCAGCGAGTTTCGTGCCCGGCTGGTCGACGGCGAGGCCGGCCAGCTGGTGTTCGATGCCGTACTCCGGGCGGCCGGCGAGGCAGGGCTGGTCAAGGCTGGCAAGCGGCAGCGCACGGATGCCACCCACGTGCTGGCCGCAACGAGAGATCTGAACCGGCTGGAATTCGTGGTCGAGACCCTGCGGGCGGCCCTGAACCACGTAGCGGAGGAGGCCGGGGACTGGCTGGTGACGGTGTCGGCGCCGGAGTGGTTCGACCGCTACTCGGCCAGGCCGGAGGACAGTCGCTTCGCGTCCCGGTGGGCGGCCCGCGTCGAACACGCCGACCAGTGCGGGACCGACGGCATGACGCTGCTGAAGGCCATCTGGTCGGCCACGTCACCGCCCGCGTTGCGAAGCCTGCCCGCGGTGGAGTTCCTGCGGCAGACCTGGGTGCAACAGTTCCACCACGTCGAGGACACCGTGCGCTGGCGCGGGGCGAAGGACCTCCCGCCGGGCCTGATCCGCTTACGGACCCCCTACGAGCCCGAGGCCCGCACTGGTTCGAAACGGGACCTGGGCTGGTCTGGTTACAAAGTCCACCTCAGCGAGACCTGCGAGCCCGATGCCCCGCATCTGATCACCCACGTTCGCACCACGCCGGCGCCGGTCAACGACGTCCTTGTCCTGGAGGACATCCACACCGCGCTGGCTGAACGGGGCCTGCTGCCGGACGAGCACCTGGTGGACGCCGGATACGTCGACGCCGAACAGATCCACCACGCCCGCCGCGATCACGGCATCGAACTGGTCGGCCCGGTCAAGTCCACCACCGTGAAGGGACAGGCGACCGGAGACATCTTCGACAACACCCACTTCACCATCGACTGGGACCAGCGCCGGGCCGTCTGCCCCGGCGGACAGACCAACGTCGTCTGGCGGGAAGAGCAGAGCCAGTGGGGCGCCCCGGTCACCCGGATCCGCTTCGCCGCCCGGCACTGCGACCCCTGTGAACTGAGGACCTCGTGCACCAGCTCCAGGACCGGCCGCAATCTGACCCTGAGACCGAAGACCGAACACGACATCCTTCAACAGGCCCGTATCGAGCAGGACGCCGACCAGTGGCGCCGCCGCTACGGACACCGAGCCGGCGTCGAGGGCACGATCTCACAGGGCGTCCAGGCGTTCGGCCTGCGCAGATCCCGCTACCGCGGCCTCGCCAAGACCCGATTGCAGCACCACTTCACCGGCGCCGCCGTCAACTTCGCCCGCATCGATGCCTGGCTCACCGGCAAACCACTCGCCAAGACCCGCATTTCACCCTTCGCAGCACTCCGCCCCGCTGGATGAGTCCAGCGGGGCGGAATTAACCAACAGCGTCCTGGTGGGACGGGCCTTTCTCCGGCGTCGGCGAGGCGTCGGCCAGGTGTGCGTCAGGTGCGTCAGGGGGCCTGGAGGTCCACCAGTCCGGCCAGTGCCTCCCGGTGGGCGCCGGCCGTGCCGTAGGCGATCGAGTCGGCCTTCGCGCGCTTCAGGTAGAGGTGCACCGGGTGCTCCCACGTCATGCCGATGCCGCCGTGCAGTTGCAGTGCCTCCTCGGCGGCGTGGACGGCCACGGGCGCCGCGTAGGCCTGGGCGACGGTGACGGCCACGTCGGCGTCCTGGCCGGTCGACAGGGCGTCGGCGGCGTTGCGGGCGGCCGCGCGGAGGCCCGCGACCTCCAGCCACAGCTGGGCCAGCCGGTGCTTGAGCGCCTGGAAGCCGCCGACGGGCCGGTTGAACTGCTTGCGGTCCTTGAGGTAGCGGACGGTCTCCGTCAGCGTCCAGTCGGCCAGGCCGAGCTGTTCGGAGGCGAGCAGCCCGGCTCCGGCGCGCAGGGCCCGGCGTACGGCGGGTTCGGCGTCGCCCAGCAGCCGGCCGGGCACCCCGTCGAGGGTGACGGTCGCCGGCGGCCGGGTCAGGTCCAGGGAGACCTGGGGCGTGACGGTCGCGGCGGTGGCGTCGACCGCGTACAGGCCGCCGTCGTCGGCGGGCACGAGCAGCACGTCGGCGACGGCCGCGTCCGCGATGCCGGTCAGTTCGCCGTGCAGCAGGCCCTTCTCGTGCCGGACGACCCTGTAGGCGGCGCCCGGTGCGACGTTCAGGGCGACCGCGAGGGCTCCGATCGACGTCCCGGAGGCGAGCTCGGTGAGCAGGTCGCCGGTCCCGCAGGCCAGCAGCGCCTCGGTGGCGACGACCGCGCTCGTGAGGTACGGGACGGGCGCGACCGCACGCCCCAACTCCTCCAGCACCACGGCGGCTTCCCGGTGTGTGGCGCCCTGGCCGTCCAGCTCCTCCGGCACGAGCAGGCCCGCGAGGCCCATGCCGTCGGTGAGGGCCTTCCACAGGGCCAGGTTGTGCGGGGTGTCCGACTCGATGCGGGCGATGACGCCGGGCGCGTCGCAGTGGTCGGCGAGCAGGTCGCGGACGGCGGCACGCAGCGCCTCTTCCTCCTCCGAGTACAGCAAGTCGGTCATCGGGCGAGGTCCTTCCAGGCGACGTCCTTGTCGGTACGCGGTTCGGCGGGCAGGCCGAGAACGCGCTCGGCGACGATGTTCAGCAGGACCTCGCTGGTCCCGCCCTCGATGCTGTTGCCCTTGGAGCGCAGGTAGCGGTAGCCGGCCTCGCGGCCGGTGAAGTCGACCAGCTCCGGGCGGCGCATGGTCCAGTCGTCGTACAACAGACCCTCCTCGCCGAGGAGTTCCACCTCCAGGCCGCTGATCTCCTGGTTGAGGCGGGCGAAGGCGAGCTTCATGCCGGCGCCCTCGGGGCCGGGCTGGCCGGCCACGAGCTGCTGGCGCAGCCGCTCGCCGGTGAGCCGGGCGACCTCGGCCTCGACCCAGAGCTTGAGCAGGCGCTGGTGCAGGTCGTGGGTGCGCAGCTCCGGGCGCTCGCGCCAGGTCTTGGAGACCGGGCCGATCATGCCGCCCTCGCGGGGCAGCCGCATGCCGCCGATGGCGACGCGCTCGTTGTTCAGGGTGGTCTGCGCGACCCGCCAGCCGTCGCCGACCTCGCCGAGGCGGCGGGAGTCCGGGATGCGGACGTCGGTGAGGAACACCTCGTTGAACTCGGCCTCGCCGGTGATCTGCCGCAGCGGCCGCACCTCGACGCCCGGGTCGGTCATGTCGCAGACGAAGTACGTGATGCCCCGGTGCTTGGGCGCGTCCGGGTCGGTGCGGGCGATGAGGATCGCCCAGCGGGCCACGTGGGCGCTGGACGTCCAGACCTTCTGCCCGTTGACGACCCAGTCGTCGCCCTCCCGGACGGCCCGGGTGCCGAGCGCAGCCAGGTCGGACCCGGCGCCCGGCTCGCTGAACAGCTGGCACCAGACCTCCTCCCCCGTCCACAGGGGCCTGAGGTACCGCCGCTTCTGCTCCTCGGTGCCGTAGCCCAGGATGGTCGGCGCGGCCATCCCGAGGCCGATGCCGATGCGCCGCGGGTCGTTGCCGGGCGCCCCGGCCGCCTCCAACTCGGCGTCCACGACGGCCTGGAGGGAACGGGGAGCGCCGAGTCCGCCGAGGCCCTCCGGGTAGTGCACCCAGGCCAGTCCGGCGTCGAAGCGGGCCCGGAGGAAGTCCAGGCGGTCGGTCGAGGCCGGCGGGTGAGCGGCCAGCAAGTCCTGTGTGCGACGGCGCAGTTCCTCGGCGCTGGTCATGCTGCCTCCTCCATGACGACGGCGATCCGGCCCGTGGTCAGCCCGTCCGCGACCTTCTGCACGGCGGTGGCGGCCCCGCCCAGCGGCACGCGTTCGCTCACCAGCGGCTTGATCGCGCCCCGGGCGGCCAGCTCGGTGAGCTGCTCGTGGCAGTGCTGGACCAGCTTCGGGTTCTTGGTGTTGTACAGGCCCCAGTGCAGGCCGAGGATCGAGTAGTTCTTCACCAGGGCGTGGTTCAGCCCCGGGCTGGGGATGGTGCCGCTGGCGAAGCCGACGACCACGATGCGCCCCTCGAAGGCGACGACCTTGGCGGACTGGGCGTAGGCCTCGCCACCGACCGGGTCGTAGATCACGTCGGCGCCCCGGCCGCCGGTGGCCTCCTTGACGGCGGCGACGACGTCCTCGCAGCGCCGGTCGATCACGACGTCGCAGCCCAGCTCACGGGCGACGGCCGCCTTCCCGGCGCCGCCGACGACACCGATGACGGTGGCGCCGGCGGCCTTCCCGAGCTGCACGGCCGCGCTGCCGACCCCTCCTGCGGCAGCGTGGACGAGCAGGGTCTCGCCGGCCTCCAGACCGGCCCGGCGGTGCAGACCGAACCAGCCCGTCTGGTAGCCGATGTGCAGGGCCGCGGCCTCCGCGTCGTCCAGGGCGTCCGGCGCGGGCAGGAGGGCGTCCAAGTCAGCAACGGCGTACTCGGCGAAGCCGCCGTGCGGCAGCACCGGGTTGGCGATCACCCGGCGGCCGTCCTCGGTCTCGCCGCAGATCTCCACGCCCGGGGTGAACGGTAGCGGCGGCCTGACCTGGTACTGGCCCCGGCACAGCAGGGCGTCCGGGAAGTTGATGTTGGCCGCCCGTACCTTCAGCAGGACCTGGCCATCACCGGGCGTGGGCGCTTCCACGTCCTCCAGCCGCATCACCTCGCCCGGCTCGCCGTTCTCGTGCACTTGCCATGCCTGCATGCGGGGCCTCCACGGGACTGCGTCGACTGCGTCGTCTGACCGGGGTCGAGTCGCATACTAAGCGGTCGCTTGCAGATCAGGGAACAGTCTCCGGGGGGACGAGTGCCGCCGAGAGGTATCTCGTACGTCACGACCGCCTCGGCCGCGCCCGCACATGCATCCGCTCCCCCTGCGGCCCGAACAGGCTGAGGAACTCCACGGGCCCCTCCCCTGTCGACCCGAACCAGTGCGGCACGCGGGTGTCGAACTCCGCGGCCTCCCCCGCCGTGAGCACCACGTCGTGCTCGCCCAGCACCAGGCGCAGCTTCCCGGACAGCACGTACAACCACTCGTAGCCCTCGTGCGTACGCGGGTCCGGCTCCTGCCTGCGCTGGGGCTCCAGCACCTTGTAGGCCTGGAGGCCGCCGGGCTGGCGCGTGAGCGGCCAGTGGGTGCGGCCGCCCATCTCGATCGGCTTCGACCGCACCCGCGGGTCACCGGCCGAAGGGACTCCGACCAGCTCGTCCAGGGCCACCTGGTGCGCCCGGGCGATCGGCAGCAGCAGCTCCAGGCTGGGTTTGCGCAGGCCGGACTCCAGCCGCGACAGGGTGCTGACGGAGATGCCGGTGGTCTCGGAGAGCGCCGCCAGTGTCACCTCCCGCTCCTTGCGCATCTGCCGCAGCCGGGGGCCGACGCCCGCGAGTACCTCGTCCGTGGTCATGGCCGTATTGCAGGTTCGGCAAACGCGTTTGTCAATCCCTTGGCAGCAGGCGACTCTCGGCGGTGGAGGTGGTCACCATGACCGAGAAGTACGCGGTGGTCGTCATCGGCGGGGGTGCGGCGGGCCTGTCCGCGGCGCTGGTGCTGGGCCGGGCCAGGCACCGCACGCTGGTCGTCGACGCGGGCGAGCCGCGCAACGCGCCCGCCGCGCACATGCAGGGCTATCTGTCGCGGGACGGGATGCCGCCCGCCGAGTTCCTCGCCGTCGGCCGGGAGGAGATCGCGCGCTACGGCGTGGAGCTCGTGCGGGACCGGGTGGTGGAGGTGGAGAAGGGCGAGGACTTCGCCGTGGTGCTGGCCGGCGGGCGGACCGTGCGGGCGCGGCGGCTGGTCGTCGCGACCGGGCTGAGGGACGAGCTGCCGGCGGTCCCCGGGGTCGCCGAGCGGTTCGGCCGGGACGTGCTGCACTGCCCGTTCTGCCACGGCTGGGAGGTGCGCGACCAGGCATTCGGGGTGCTGGCGTCGAGTCCGGCGAGCGTGCACCAGGCGCTGATCGTGTCGCAGTGGTCGAAGGACGTGCGGTTCTTCCTGCACACGGTCGCCGAGGAGGAGCTGTCCGACCAGGATTTGCGCCGGCTCGCCGCGGCCGGGGTGGACGTGGTGCCCGGCGAGGTCGCGGGCCTGGTGGTGGAGGACGACCGGCTCACCGGTGTCCGGCTCGCTGGGGGTGCCCCCTCCGGGGGAGGTACGACGCACGCCCGCTCCGTGCTGTTCGTCAGCCCGCGCCCCGTCCCGCAGACCGGCCTGCTGGAGAGGCTCGGCGCCGAGCTGCGCGAGACGCCCCTCGGCGCGTACCCGGCGGTCGACCCGACCGGGCTGACGACCGTTCCGGGCGTGTGGGCCGCGGGCAACGCGATCGGCTTCGCCGAGCAGGTCGTGCACGCGGCGAGCGGCGGGTACCGGGCGGCGTCCGCGATCGTCGGGGATCTGCTGATGACCGACCTCGACGCGGCCGTCCGCGAGTAGCGGTGCCCCCCTCCGCGATCACCGGCGGCCGGACGACGGACCGCGTCCCCGCCCCGCCGTCCGGGTGTACAGGCGGCCCCTCCGGTGCACCATGGCTGCATGCTGTTGCACCGGCTGGCCCGAGTGTCCCAGGAGGTCGCCGCCACCTCGGCGCGGTCCCGGAAGACGGCCCTGCTCGCGGAGCTCTTCCGGGACGCGGAGGCGGACGACGTGCCGATCGTCATCCCGTACCTGGCGGGCCGGCTGCCGCAGGGCCGGATCGGCGTCGGCTGGAAGGTGCTGAGCCGCCCGGTCGCCCCCGCCGCCGAGCCGGGCCTGACCGTGCGGGAGGTGGACGCCCTCCTGTCGGAGCTGGCCAAGGTGTCCGGCCCCGGCTCCCAGGCGGAACGGGCCCGGCTGGTCGGCGAGTTGATGGGCGCGGCGACCGTGGACGAGCAGCGGTTCCTGATCGGGCTGCTCACCGGCGAGGTGCGGCAGGGCGCGCTGGACGCCGTCGCGGTCGAGGGACTGGCCCAGGCGACCGGGGCGCCCCCGGCGGACGTACGACGGGCCGTGATGCTCGCCGGCTCCCTCCAGGCGGTCGCCGAGGCGCTGCTCGCGGACGGCCCCGCCGCCCTGGACCGCTTTCGCCTCACCGTGGGCCGCCCGGTCTGGCCGATGCTGGCGCACAGCGCCTCCTCGGTCGCCGAGGCGGTGGACAAGCTCGGCGCCTGCGCGGTCGAGGAGAAGCTGGACGGCATCCGCGTCCAGGTGCACCGGGACGGCGCCACCGTACGGCTGTACACCCGCACCCTCGACGACATCACCGACCGCCTGCCCGAAGTGACGGCGGCGGCGCTGGAGTTGCGGGGCGAGCGGTTCATCCTGGACGGCGAGGTGATCTCCTTCGACGAGGACGGCCGCCCCCGCTCGTTCCAGGAGACCGCCGGTCGCGTCGGCTCGCGCACGGACGTGGCGACGGCGGCACGTGCTGTGCCGGTCTCCCCCGTCTTCTTCGACGCGCTGTCGGTCGACGGCCACGACCTGCTCGACCTGCCGTTCGCCGAGCGGCACGCCGAGCTGGCCCGGCTGGTCCCCGAGCCGATGCGGGTGCGCCGCACGACGGTGTCCGGCCCGGACGACCTGCCCACGGCGGAGGAGTTTCTCGCCGAGACCCTGAAGCGTGGCCACGAGGGCGTCGTCGCCAAGGCGCTGGACGCCCCCTACAGCGCGGGCCGGCGCGGGGCGTCCTGGCTGAAGGTCAAGCCCGTCCACACCCTCGACCTGGTCGTCCTGGCCGCCGAGTGGGGCCACGGCCGCCGCACCGGCAAGCTCTCCAACCTCCACCTGGGCGCCCGCACCGCCGACGGCGGCCTCGCCATGCTCGGCAAGACCTTCAAGGGCATGACCGACGCGATGCTGACCTGGCAGACCGAAAGGCTCCGGCGGCTCGCCGTCGACGACAACGGCCACGTCGTGACCGTACGCCCGGAACTCGTCGTCGAGATCGCCTACGACGGCCTCCAGCGCTCCACCCGCTACCCGGCCGGCGTCACCCTGCGCTTCGCCCGCGTGGTCCGCTACCGGGAGGACAAGCGCCCCGAGGACGCCGACACGGTGGAGACGCTGCTGGCCGCGCATCCGGAGGCGGGCCCGTGAAGCGCAGTGCCGGCCTGTTGCTCTTCCACCACACCGACGACGGCCTCGAAGTGCTGCTCGGCCACATGGGCGGCCCGTTCTTCGCCCGGCGCGACGCCGGGGCGTGGACCATCCCCAAGGGCGAGTACGAGCCCGACGAGTCCGCCTGGGCGGCCGCTCGACGTGAGTTCGAGGAGGAACTGGGGCTGCCCCCGCCCGACGGCGAAACCCTCGCCCTGGGCGAGGTGCGGCAGACAGGCGGCAAGATCGTTACGGCCTGGGCGATCGAGGCGGACCTGGACCCGGCGACGATCGCGCCCGGCACGTTCCGGATGGAGTGGCCGCCGAGGTCGGGACGGCTCCAGGAGTTCCCCGAGCTGGACCGGGTGGCGTGGTTCGGCCTCGACCGGGGCCGCGAGGTGATCGTCAAGGCGCAGGCGGCGTTTCTCGACCGCCTGGCGGAGCACTCGCCCTGAGGGGACGCTCCCGCGTTGCGGTCCCCTCCGCCGCGCGGGAAGGTCGAACTGCAGCCCGCACCGAGGGAGGTCAGCCATGCCCATCGCAACGGTGAACCCGGCGAACGGCGAGACGCTCAAGACGTACGAGGCCATGGGCGAGGAGGAGATCGAAGCGCCGGCTCCAGCTCGCGGAGGCCACGTTCCGCACGTACCGGACGACGACGTTCGACGAGCGCGCCCGGCTGATGAGGAAGGCCGCCGACCTCCTCGACGAGGACCAGCAGGACATCGCCCGTGTGATGACCACCGAGATGGGCAAGCCGGTCCAGCAGGCCCGGGCCGAGGCGGCGAAGTGCGCCAAGGCGATGCGCTGGTACGCCGACCACGCCGAGGAACTGCTCGCCGTGGAGGAGCCCTCCGACACCGACGTGAAGGACTCCGGCGCCTCGCGCGTGCGGGTGCGCTACCGGCCCCTGGGCCCGGTGCTGGCGGTCATGCCGTGGAACTTCCCGCTGTGGCAGGTGGTCCGCTTCGCCGCGCCCGCGCTGATGGCGGGGAACGTGGGCCTGCTCAAGCACTCCTCGAACGTCCCCCAGACCGCCCTCTACCTGGAGGACCTGTTCCACCGGGCGGGCTTCACCGAGGGCTGCTTCCAGACCCTGCTGATCGGCTCCGCCGCGGTCGACGACATCCTGCGTGACGAGCGGGTCAGGGCGGCCACCCTCACCGGCAGCGAGCCCGCGGGCCGCGCGGTCGCCTCCACCGCCGGGGAGATGGTCAAGAAGACGGTGCTGGAGCTGGGCGGCAGCGACCCCTTCGTCGTCATGCCCTCCGCCGACATCGACCGGGCCGCGAAGGTCGCGGTGACGGCGCGGGTGCAGAACACCGGGCAGTCCTGCATCGCCGCCAAGCGGTTCATCGTGCACACGGACGTCTACGACGCTTTCGCCGAGCGTTTCGCCGAGGGCATGAGGGCGCTGAAGGTCGGCGACCCGATGGCTGAGGACACCGAGGTCGGGCCGCTCTCCAGCGAGCAGGGGCTGCGCGATCTGGAGGAGCTGGTCGACGACGCGGTGCGCAGCGGTGCGGAGCTGCTGTGCGGTGGCGAACGGCCGGACGGGCCCGGCTGGTACTACGCGCCGACCATCCTCGCCGGCATCACCCGGGAGATGCGCATCCACCGGGAGGAGGCGTTCGGACCGGTCGCGACGCTGTACCGGGCGGCCGATCTGGACGAGGCCGTGCTGATCGCGAACGACTCGCCGTTCGGGCTGAGCTCGAACGTGTGGACGCGGGACGAGGCAGAGGTGGACCGGTTCGTCCGTGATCTGGAGGCGGGCGGTGTGTACGTCAACGGGATGACGGCCTCCCACCCGGCGTTCCCGTTCGGCGGAGTGAAGCGGTCCGGTTATGGGCGTGAGCTGTCCGGGCACGGAATCCGCGAGTTCTGCAACATCACCACTGTTTGGCATGGTGCGTGAGTGTTGCGGGGCTACGATCCCGTCTGTGAACCGCGAAGTGACTCTGCCTCTGATCGTCGACGACCGCGGGACCTTGCAGGTGGCTGCGGCCGATGTCAGCAAGCTGTTGCGGACGGTGGGGGGTCGATGGGTGCGGCTTGTCGAGGCCGGGGAGTCAGGGCTCGACGAGGACACGGTCGCCGAGTTGGCCATTGAGCTGGCGAAGCTGGCCGATCGGATCGACGTGGCCTGCATCGCGCACAGCAGTGGGGGTGGGACGTAGCAGCGGCGCTGCGGGTGCGTCGTGGCTTGTCGCGCCCACGCGGCGGAGCCGCACGTCAAGTACGGTTCCGCGCCCCTAAAGGGGCATGTCCCCCAGCGTCGACCAGAAGCTCGCCTCGTACACCTGAAGTAGGCGACCGTGTTCGTGTGCTCGTTTCTCGTCGAGACGGCCGGCGTCCAGAGCCGCCTGCACCGCCGCTGTCGCCATCTCGTCCAGCTCGGCGGACGGCTCCGCGAAGAAGTCGAAGAAGGCGCACGCCTCCTGCGTGAAGCCGTAATGGGCACGCAGTGCCTCGGCGATCGTCGTGCAGTAGCCGCCCCACGCGGAGAAGTTGGCGGTCAGGGCCAGGACGACGTCCGCCGGTGAGGCGTTGAGGGCCAGCCAGGCGACGTACGCGGGGTAGGCCTGGCAGCCCGGGAGCGGCTCGTACGCCGCCGTCCGCGTCTCGGTCACGCCGCACGCGTGTGCGAACGACGACAACCGCTCCTCCGCCAGCGCCTCGCCCTCCGCGAGGGTCCTGAAGAAGGCCGCGGCCTCCGGATCGGTCGCGAGGGAGCGCTCCGCAAGATGCAGGAAGGCGCGGCGGTCCGCGGGAATCACCCAGGACTGTTCCAGGGCGAGCGCGGCGAGGGTGGAGCTGGGGGCCTCGCCACGGGCGATCCGGGGGACCAAGGGGTTGGACTGCGGGTCCGGGGCGAGTTCGGCTGTGGTGGTCGTCAGCAGGTCCCGGGCCGTCTGCGTCATCGCGTCCTCCGTCGTGGCGGTGTCAGGACGAGCCTGGCACGGCGTCCCAGATACGAAGTAGTCCGGCGCGAGATCGGCGGCCCGCCGGGGGATCGTGGGTGGACCACCCTCTGGGGCGAACCACGTTCCGACCGGGGGGCGAAGGGCCTTCCGGGAGGCGAAAGCAGGCACGGTACATGGCGACTTTGTGCGGACCCTCGGTGTCGGTTGGAGCACGTGATCACGAGGGAGGAGACGCTGGAGCCGGCGCGTGAGCGCCACACCGACCACCCCCAACCGCCGTCGGCCCTCCGGCTCATCGAGAACGCCGGTGTGCGCACGCGGCACATCGTGCAACCGCGACGACGCCGAGCTGCTCACCACCGGCATCGACCTGATCATCTACGTGTCGTGCACGGGCTTCATGATGCCCTCGCTCCTTCGACCCGACCACCCGGCAGCTGCCGATCGCCCAGCTGGGCTGCGGGGCCGGCGGCGCGGCGATCAACCGGGCCCACGACTTCTGCCCGGCCTGTCCCGAGGCCAACGCGCTGATCGTGGCCTGCGGGTTCTGCTCGCTGTGCTACCAGCCCGCCGACTTCGGTGTCGGCTCGCTGCTGTCGAACGGACGCGCCTGCTGTTCGACGACGGCGGCGCCCAGGCGCCGCTCAGGCACCGTCAGCGGATGGGCACACCGGCGAGGGTGCGCGCGATGACCAGGCGCTGGATCTCGCTCGTACCCTCGAAGATCGTGTAGATCGCCGCGTCGCGGTGCATCCGCTCGACCGGGTACTCCCTGGTGTAGCCGTTGCCGCCCAGGATCTGGATCGCCTGGGCCGTGACGTCCTTGGCCGTCTCGCTCGCGAACAGCTTGGACATCGAGCCCTCGGCCGCCGTGAACGGCTTGCCGTTGACCGCCATCCAGGAGGCGCGCCAGACCAGGAGCCGGGCCGCGTCGATGGACGTGCGCATGTCGGCGAGCTGGAACGCCACACCCTGGTTGTCGATGATCGGCCGCCCGAACTGCTCGCGGGTCTTGGCGTAGTCGAGGGCGACCTCGTACGCGGCCCGGGCCGTACCGACCGCCATGGCCCCGACCGCCGGGCGCGACGCCTCGAACGTGGCCATCGCCGCGTTCTTCACTCGTTCCCCGCCCTGCTTGGCCTTCTCCCGGGCCCGGGCGAGCCGCTCGTCCAGCTTCTCCTTGCCGCCGAGCAGACAGGAGCCGGGGACGCGCACGTTGTCCAGGATGACCTCGGCGGTGTGCGAGGCGCGGATGCCGTGCTTCTTGAACTTCTGCCCCTGGGAGAGCCCCGGCGTGCCCGGCGGGATGATGAAGGAGGCGTGGCCCTTGGAGCCGAGCTCCGGGTCGACCACCGCGACCACGACATGGACGTTGGCGATACCGCCGTTGGTCGCCCAGGTCTTGGTGCCGTTGATCACCCATTCGTCCTTGGCCTCGTCGTACACGGCCCGGGTGCGCATGGAGGCCACGTCGGAGCCGGCGTCGGGCTCGGAGGAGCAGAACGCGGCGACCTTGACATCGTTGACATCGCCGTACATCTGCGGGATCCAGATGCCGATCTGCTCCTCGGTGCCGTTGGCGAGGACGCCGACGGCGGCCAGACCGGTGCCGACGATGGACAGGGCGATGCCCGCGTCGCCCCAGAACAGCTCCTCCATCGCCATGGGGATGCCGAGGCCGGTGGGGTCGAAGTACTGCTGGGCGTAGAAGTCCAAGGAGTAGATGCCGACCTTGGCGGCCTCCTGGATGACCGGCCAGGGAGTCTCCTCACGCTCGTCCCATTCGGCGGCCGCGGGGCGGATCACATCGGCCGCGAAGCCGTGCAGCCAGTCCCGGACCTCCTGCTGTTCGTCGTTGAGCTCCATGGTGAACTCGGCCATGTCGTCCCCTCCAGCGGCACACGTACAGGTTACTTACGGTAACACCAGTCTGTTACCGACGGGTAGCCGAAGTCAACTCCTACCGACCGGTCGGCACCCGTTCGATGTCTGGGGCATCTTTGAGTGTTAGTTTGCGCAGGCGTCATCGAATCAGCACGGGTGGGGAGAGCACATGGACACCACGCAGCGGACCGACCAGCAACGGTCCGCCGACCGCCGACGGCGTGAGCTGCTGGAAGCCGCCGACCGAGTGGTGCTGCGCGACGGTCCGCAGGCCTCGATGAACGCGATCGCCGCGGAAGCGGGGATCACCAAGCCGATTCTGTACCGGCACTTCGGCGACAAGGGCGGACTTTACGCGGCCCTTGCCAAGCGGCACACGGACGCGCTGCTGGACTCGCTGCGGGCGGCGCTGGACGCGCCGGCGGAGAGACGGGAGCGGGTCGAGGCGACGCTGGACACGTATCTCGCGGCGATCGAGGCGCGGCCTCAGGTGTACCGGTTCCTGATGCATCCGGCGGAGGGGAGCCAGCCGGGGGATCAGGGGTTCGATGTCGGCAAGCACAGTGCGCCGTTGTTGCGGCGGATGGGCGAGGAACTCGCGCAGGTCATCGAGGAGCGGCTGGATCTCGGGCCTGGTGGGCAGCAGCTGGCGCGGGTGTGGGGGCACGGGATCGTCGGCATGATGCATGCCGCCGGGGATTGGTGGCTGGGGGAACGGCCTTGTTCTCGCGCCGAGTTGGTGCGGAGTCTGGCTGATCTGTTGTGGGGGCGGCTTGCGGCGGCCGGGGACAGGATGGGCGGTCCGGGGTTCTGACGGTCGTGTTCCGTCTGCCCGCCGGTGGGGGCTGTTCGCGCCCACGCGGCGGAGCCGCATATCGAACACGGCCCCGCGCCCCTGGAGGCCAAGACACTCACCGGCGCCAAGAGGCCCGGGCCACCTGTCGCATCAGCTTGCGGTGGCGCCAGCCTGTCAAGTGGTCCGCGTAGATGCGGCCCTCCACGTGGTCGTACTCGTGCTGGAGGCAACGGGCGAAGAAGCCCGTGCCGTGGATGGTGATCGGGGCGCCGGTCACCGTGAAGCCCTCGACCACCGCGTGATCGTAACGTTCCGTGGCCGCTTCCAGGCCCGGCAGGGACAGGCAGCCCTCCGGGCCCCGGATCACCACTCCGTCCGCCTCGACCAGGCGCGGGTTCACCACGTGGCCGAGGTGCCGGACGTCCTCGTCGTCGGGGCAGTCGTAGACGAAGATCCGCAGCGGCTCGCCGATCTGGTTGGCGGCCAGGCCAACGCCCTGGGCGGCGTACATGGTCGCGAACAAGTCCTCGACGAGGCGGGCCAGTTCAGGGCCGAAGTGGGTGACCTCCGCGCAGGGTGTGTGCAGGAGCGGGTCGCCGTGCAGCGTGAGGGGTCTCACGTGGCCGTGGGCGCCGGGGATGGAGCTGTTTCGCATGGCGGCAAGAGTAAGGTCCCTGTCATTCCGCGCCTCCCGCACGAGTTCACCACAGTGCCGCGGTTCGGGAGTGCTAATGGATCTCGATAGGCTGAGGTCCACACCACGTGGCCGTCAGGCTTCAAGGCGCGGCGCGTACGCAAGGAGGATCGAGAACTGATGGCAGGCAACTCGGACCCGCTCTCGCCGCGGGCCAAGCTGGCCGTGACCGCGGGCAAGGCGGTCGCGGCGGCATCACGCGCCGCGGGGCGCGGCAGCGGTTCGGTGATCGGCGGCCGGGTGGCGCTCAAGCTCGACCCCGACCTCCTCGCCCGGCTCGCCCAGAACCTGGACGTGATCCTGGTCTCCGCGACGAACGGCAAGACCACGACCACCCGGCTCATCGCCGAGGCCCTGCGCGCGGCGGGGCCCGTCGTCTCCAACGCGCTCGGCGCCAACATGCCGGCCGGCATCACCTCGGCGCTCGCGGGCAACTCGGACGCCCGGTACGGCGTGATCGAGGTCGACGAGAAGTATCTCGCCGGCGTCGCCCGGGACACCGCGCCGAAGTGCATCGCACTGCTCAACCTCTCCCGCGACCAGCTCGACCGCGCCGCCGAGACCCGCATGCTCGCCGAGAACTGGCGGGAGGGACTCGCCGGTTCCAAGGCCGTGGTCGTGGCCAACTGCGACGACCCGCTGGTGGTGTGGGCCGCGTCCTCCTCCCCCAATGTGATCTGGGTGGCCGCCGGGCAGATGTGGAAGGACGACGCCTGGTCCTGCCCGTCCTGCGGTGGCGTGATGCAGCGCCCGGGCGACGACTGGTACTGCGGTGAGTGCGGCTTCCGCCGTCCGACGCCGAGCTGGGCGCTCTCCGGCGACCACGTGCTGGACCCGCACGGCTCCGCCTGGCCGATCCACCTCCAGCTGCCCGGCCGCGCCAACAAGGCCAACGCCGCCTCCTCGGCCGCCGTCGCCGCCGTGTTCGGCGTGCCGCCGCAGGTCGCGCTGGAGCGCATGTACCAGGTGCAGGCGGTGGCCGGGCGGTACGACGTCGTCCAGTTCCAGGGCCGTGATCTCAGACTTTTGCTGGCGAAGAACCCGGCCGGCTGGCTGGAGACGTTCTCCCTGATCGACCCGCCGCCCGCCCCGGTCATCCTGTCCGTGAACGCGCGTTCCGCCGACGGCACCGACACCTCGTGGCTTTGGGACGTCGACTACACGCGTCTGACGGGCCACCCGATCTGCGTCGTCGGCGACCGGCGACTGGACCTCGCGGTGCGCCTGGAGGTCGCCGACCAGCACTTCCAGGTCTACGAGAACCTCGATCAGGCCGTGCAGGCGTGCCCGCCGGGCCGGATCGAGGTCATCGCCAACTACACGGCGTTCCAGGATTTGCGCCGCCGGGTCGGCAATTGAGCACGAGACGTCAGGGGACTTTTGTGAGCGACAACCAACTGCGGGTCGTCTGGATCTATCCCGACCTGCTCAGCACCTACGGCGACCAGGGCAACGTCCTCGTCGTGGAGCGCCGGGCCCGGCAGCGCGGCCTGGACGTGGCGCGGCTGGACGTGCGCAGCGACCAGGCGATCCCGACCTCCGGCGACATCTATCTGATCGGCGGCGGTGAGGACCGCCCGCAGCGGCTCGCGGCCGAGCGGCTGCGCCGGGACGGCGGACTGACCCGGGCCGTGGAGAACGGCGCCATCGTGTTCTCCGTGTGCGCCGGCTACCAGATCCTCGGCCACGAGTTCATCAACGACCTCGGCCAGCGCGAGCCCGGCCTCGGCCTGCTGGACGTGGTGTCCGTGCGCGGCGAGGGCGCGCGGTGCGTGGGTGACGTGCTGGGCGACATCGACCCGCGCCTCGGCCTGCCCCCGCTGACCGGCTTCGAGAACCACCAGGGCGTCACCCACCTCGGCCCCACCGCCCGCCCGCTCGCCCAGGTGCGCTTCGGTAACGGCAACGGCACGGGCGACGGCACGGAGGGCGCGTACAACGACACCGTCTTCGGCACGTACATGCACGGCCCCGTGCTCGCGCGCAACCCGCTGATCGCGGACCTGCTGCTGAAGCTGGCCCTCGACGTCAACGCGCTGCCGCCGACCGACGACCGCTGGTACGAGGCACTTCGCAACGAGCGCATCGCGGCTGCGCAGCAGCCTGCGTAGACACAGTTGCGCAGCAGCCTGCGTAGACACAGTCGCGCCTGCGCGGCACCGTGCGTGAAGGCTGCGTCAACATGCTGGTCAACAGCCCGTCTGACGGCACATCCGCACAGGTGAGCGGGGTCGTCCAGCAGGCGGACGCGTGCTTCGGTCAGGCCCCTCGATGCCGCTAGGGTGGCGGGGATTCGAGCCGGACAACGTGGTCCGGTCCCGGCCCACGTCGATAAGGTTTTCGGGCTATGCGCATTGGTGTCCTCACGTCCGGCGGCGACTGCCCCGGCCTGAACGCCGTCATCCGGTCCGTCGTGCACCGTGCCGTCGCCGACCACGGCGACGAGGTCATCGGCTTCCGGGACGGCTGGAAGGGCCTTCTGGAGTGCGACTACCTCAAGCTCGACCTCGACGCGGTGGGTGGCATCCTCGCCCGCGGCGGCACGATTCTCGGGTCCTCCCGGGTCCAGCCCTCCCATCTGCGGGACGGTGTGGAGCGGGCCAAGGGCCATGTCGAGGAGCTCGGCCTCGACGCGATCATCCCCATCGGCGGCGAGGGCACGCTCAAGGCCGCGCGGCTGATGTCGGACAGCGGTCTGCCCATCGTGGGTGTGCCGAAGACCATCGACAACGACATCGCGGTCACGGACGTCACGTTCGGCTTCGACACGGCCGTCGGGGTGGCGACCGAGGCCCTGGACCGGCTGAAGACCACCGCCGAGTCCCACCAGCGGGTTCTGGTGGTCGAGGTCATGGGCCGGCACACCGGCTGGATCGCGTTGCACTCCGGGATGGCGGCCGGCGCGCACGCCATCGTCGTACCCGAGCGCCCGTTCGACATAGAGGAGTTGACCCAGCGGGTCGGCGAGCGGTTCGAGGCGGGCAAGCGCTTCGCGATCGTGGTGGCGGCGGAGGGGGCCAAGCCCCGGGCGGGGACCATGGAGTTCGACGAGGGCGGCAAGGACATCTACGGGCACGAGCGGTTCGCCGGGATCGCGCGGCAGCTGTCGGTGGAGCTGGAGCGGCGGCTGGGGAAGGAAGCCCGGCCGGTGATTCTCGGGCATGTGCAGCGGGGCGGGACGCCGACCGCCTACGACCGGGTGCTCGCCACGCGGTTCGGGTGGCATGCGGTGGAGGCCGTGCACCGGGGGGAGTTCGGGCGGATGACCGCGCTGCGGGGGACCGACATAGTGATGGTGTCGTTGGCCGAGGCCGTGGAGACGCTGAAGACGGTGCCGGATGATCGGTACGACGAGGCGGAGTGTGTTCTCTGAGTTCCACGCGCCCCTGAGTACCTCTTACCGCCCCCGGTCACGTGTGTGGCCGGGGGCGGTTCTACTCTTGGGGCGGACAGATTGCTGCACACCCCCACGAAACAGGAGCCGGCGGTATGGATCACAGCGGGCACGGCATGACCATGGATCTGCCGCCGTTCACGCTGGGACGAGGGCTGGAGTGGTCGGCCGACCCGTTCTTCCTCATCGCCTGCCTGGCCGGGCTGGCGCTGTACGGGTGGGGTGTCGTGCGACTGGTGCGACGCGGGGACAAGTGGCCGGTGGGGCGGACGGTCGCCTTCGTCGTCGGCGTGCTGAGCATCGTGCTCATGATGTGCACCCAGCTGAACGACTACGGCATGGTCATGTTCAGCGTGCACATGGTGCAGCACATGGTGATCAGCATGGTCTCGCCGATCCTGATCCTGCTCGGGGCGCCGATCACGCTGGCGCTGCGCGCCCTGCCGACGGCGGGGCGGGGCCGCAAGGGGCCGCGTGAGCTGCTGCTGATGTTCCTGCACAGCCACTACATGCGGATCGTCACCCACCCGGCGTTCACCATCCCGCTGTTCATCGCGAGCCTGTACGGGCTGTACTTCACGCCGCTGTTCGACTTCCTCATGGGCTCCACGACGGGGCACATCGCGATGATGGTGCACTTCCTCGCCGTCGGCCTGGTGTTCTTCTGGCCGATCATGGGCGTGGACCCGGGCCCGCACCGGCCGGGCTACCTGATGCGGATGCTGGAGCTGTTCGCGGGCATGCCGTTCCACGCGTTCTTCGGGATCGCGCTGATGATGGCGTCCGAGCCGATGGTCGAGGCGTTCAAGAACCCGCCCGCCTCGCTCGGCATCGAGGCGCTGTCCGACCAGAACGCGGCGGGCGGCATCGCCTGGGCGTTCAGCGAGATCCCGTCCGTGCTGGTGCTGGTCGCGCTGCTGTTCCAGTGGTACGCCTCGGACCAGCGGCAGGCCAGGCGCGAGGACCGGGCGGCCGACCGTGACGGGGACAAGGAACTCGAGGCGTACAACGCCTATTTGAGCTCGCTGCACGCACGCGGGAACTGATTTTTCGCACGCCCCAAGGCGCCCGTTCGTCCTCGCTCTGCTCTTTTTCCACAACGCGGCTGAACGGCTTTTTCCTTCAGTAGCATGAAACGCGTCGGGGAACCGCAGGGGGGAGCGGTGATGCGAAGGATCGCTGTCCTGGTCGCTTTTCTGCTGGCTCTCGGAGGCTGCGATTCGGGCGGGTCCTTGTTCGAGGTGAAGGCGGTCGCCGCGGGAGTTCCGTCCATGGCTCCTTTCTTCGCCGAGGACAGCGGGCTCGGCCGGGACGCCCGGGTGCCGTCGCGGGCCGTGCCGGGCGGCCTCCAGCAGGGGGACGCGCCGGGGCTTTACGGCGGGACCGAGCAGCCGGGGATCTGCGACGTCGAGCGGCTGAAGCGGTTCCTCACCACGCCGCGGAACGATCGCAAGGCGCGAGCGTGGGCGGCCGCCCTCGATCTGCGCACGGACGGGATTCCGGGATATCTCGACCGGCTCACACCGGTTCTCCTGCGTCACGACACTCTCGCGCTGAACCACGACTACAAAAAGGGAAAGGCCGTTCCCTTCCGCGCCCTGCTCCAGGCGGGAATCGCGATTCTCGTCGACGAACAGGGGCTTCCATCGGTCAAATGTTCGTGCGGAAATCCCCTGCGGCCCTTCGAGGGCGACACCAGCCGGATATCCGTCACGTTCGGGGACGGCAACGAGAAGTGGCGGGGATACGACCGCGCCGAGGTGGTGGTCGTGCGGCCCGCCCCCCGGACACTGGAGCGCATCACCCTCGTCGACGTCCAGGACTCCGGCCGGGGCATCGAGCGGCCCGTCGGCACGACGGGTGAGGCCGACGCCGACTTCGACGCGACGCGGCGGCGGGCCGTGCCGCGTCTCGCCGGGACGACGTTCGGGGAGGCGAGCCGGCGGCTGGCCGATGCGGGACTGGCGGTCGCGTTCAGGGGTGAGGAGCCGCCTCCCGACCGTGCACGGGTCATCGCGTCCGACCCGGGCGCGGGGGCCGAGCTTCGGTTCGGGGCGTACGTGACGCTGAGCGTGGCGGCGGAGTCGGCGACGGAGGGACGTACCTCGGCACCCTCGCCCTCGGCGTCCTCCACTCCCCCTGTCGGCTCCAGGCCTCCGGCGAGTACCGGGCCCACGCCTTCCCGTCAGCCCCCGTCGAAGGCGCCGCCCAGCTCCGTGCCGCCCGCGTCGAGCGCCGCGCCCAGGAGCAGTGCACCGCCCACGGCGGCACCTCCGCGGGGCACCGGCTCCCCTCCCCTGGCCACCGGCTCGCCTCCCACCGGTGAACCGGTCACGACGAGCGCGGCGCCGCCTGTGAACAGCTCGGCGCCGCCCGTGAGCAGCACGCCCGCGTCCAGCGCCCCCGCGACGACCACTCCTGCGACGACCGCGCCCGTGTCCACCGCTCCGGCGACCACCCCACCCACCCCGAGCACCACCGTCTAGCACCGCACCCCCGCCGAACCCGGGAGTCACCGGATGTCCTCAGGATCACCGACGTCGGGAGCGGGCCGGATCGTCGCCGGCCGCTACCTGCTGCTGCGCCGGCTCGGCGGCGGCGGCATGGGGCACGTCTGGCTCGCCCACGACCAGAGACTCGCCTGCGAGGTCGCGCTGAAGGAGATCGTGTTCCGCGACCCGGCCGAGGCCGGGAACGAGCGGGAGGCGCGGGTCGCGCGGGCCCGTGCGGAGGCCCGGTACGCGGCCGGGCTGCGCGGACACCCGCACGTGGTGACGGTGCACGACGTGCTGGAGCACGAGGGGCTGCCGTGGATCGTCATGGAGTACGTGACCGGCGCCGTGGACCTGCGTGAGCTGGTGACCCGGCGCGGGCCGCTCGCCCCGGCCGAGTGCGCCCGTGTCGGCCTGGCCGTGCTGGACGCGCTGACGGCGGGGCACGAACGGGGTGTGATGCACCGGGACGTGAAGCCGGCGAACATCCTGCTCGCGCCGGACCGCGCGGGCTCGCCGTACGGTCGGGTGCTGCTCACCGACTACGGCATCTCCGTGCAGCCGGACGCCGGTGAGACGCGGTACACGATGGCGTCCGTGCTGGTGGGCACGGCGGGGTATCTGGCGCCGGAGCGGGCCTCCGGCGATACACCGACGCCGGCCGCCGATCTGTTCTCGCTGGGCTGCACGCTGTACTTCGGCGTCGAGGGGCGCGGCCCCTTCGAGCGGGAGTCGCACCTGGCGTCGCTCACCGCGGTGGTCGTGGAGGAGCCGCTCGCGCCGGTACGGGCCGGGGCTCTGGAGCCCGTGCTGCGCGGGCTGCTGGCCAAGGATCCTCAGCTTCGGATGACCCCCCAGGAGGCGGAGGCCGGGCTGTCGGGGCTCGTCACGTCCCAGTCGGGGGCGTACGAGCGGACGCGGACGGAGCCCGGGTCGCCGTCCCCGTGGGAGATCCCGCACGTGCCGCCGACCGGGGCGGACGGTTTTGGGCCCGTCGCCGTCATGTCCGGCGTTCGGCGGCGGCAGCGCTCCCCCGCCCTCCGGGCCGTCGCAGCCTGCGGTCTCGGGCTGGTCCTCGCGCTCGGCGGCGTCTGGTATGCGCTGGCCGACCGGGCGGGCGGTGGGACGGCGGCGCCGTACGGCGAGGCCGTCGGGCTGGGGAAGCCGCTCGCGGACGGGGACTGTGTGCTCGCCGACTGGCCGGGCGGGGCCCGGTTCGCCGGTACACCCCGGCTCTCCCTGGACCCGACCTGCCGGGACAAGGCTCCCGACGGACAGGTGGTGGCGTTCGTCGAGGCGGCCTCGGCGGACGAGGCACGGAAGCTGGGACCGGCCCGGTGCGAGGAACGGACCCGGGAGCTGCGGGACCGGCTCGCCGATGTCCGCAGCCACGCCGTCGTGCCGAGCGGCACCGGGTTCGAGGCGGCGGGGCGGCGCACTGCCTGCTTGGTTCTCGGCGCGCACGGGCCGCTGTCCGGGCCGCTCGGGGAGCGGCGTAGGTTCGGTACGGCGTTCGCCGACACCGCGACCATGCAGAAGCGTGACTGCCTGGACGTCCGTTCGAACCGGGAGGTGCGGCTGGTGCCGTGCGGCGGACGGTACGACCAGCAGGTGCTCGGGTTCACCCGACTGGGCGGCGATGTGACACTCGCCGAGGCCCGGACCTCGTCGGACGCGGCATGCGCCCGGGACGTGGCGCCGCGCGACTACGGCTTCGACCCGTCCGTCTACGAGGCCGGTTCGTGGACCAGCGACGGACCCTGGAAATCCGGTACTCATGTCGTCGTCTGCACCGTCAGGAGGCAGAACGGGGGCACCATGGGGGGAACAGAACCATGAGGAGGGTGTTGCGATGCCCGGTTCCACGAACGGTTCGAACGCGACGAAGACCATGGGAGTCGTCACCGTCGGCGGCCTCGTCCAGGTGACGGCCTACACGGTGGCGCTCGGCAGCAACGGCTGGCTGTGGTTCGGCTGGGTCGTCCTGGGCCTGATCACCCTCGGGATGGTGGTCACCACGAAAAGCACCTGAGAGCTCACTCCGGGATCAGCCGTCCGGCCGAATGCACACCCGGCTGGTACTTGGGGAGCCGGACGGTGATCTTCATGCCCGCGCCCACGGCGGTCTCGATGACGAGGCCGTGGTCGTCGCCGTAGACCTGGCGGAGCCGGTCGTCGACGTTGGAGAGCCCTATGCCGCCCGAGGGGCTGATCTCGCGGGCGAGGATGCGGCGGAGCAGGCCCGGGTCCATGCCGGCGCCGTCGTCCTCGATGACCACCAGGGCCTCGGCGCCCGCGTCCTGGGCCGTGATCTGGATGTGGCACTTGTCGGCCTTGCCCTCCAGGCCGTGCTTGACGGCGTTCTCGACGAGCGGCTGGAGGCACAGGAAGGGCAGGGCGACGGGCAGCACCTCCGGGGCGATCTGGAGGGTCACGGAGAGGCGGTCGCCGAAGCGTGCCCTGACGAGCGCCAGGTAGTGGTCGATGGCGTGCAGTTCGTCGGCGAGGGTGGTGAAGTCGCCGTGCCGGCGGAACGAGTAGCGGGTGAAGTCGGCGAACTCCAGGAGCAGTTCGCGGGCGCGCTCGGGGTCGGTGCGGACGAACGAGGCGATCACCGCGAGCGAGTTGAAGATGAAGTGCGGCGATATCTGGGCCCGCAGCGCCCTGATCTCGGCCTCGATGAGGCGGGTGCGGGACTGGTCCAGGTCCGCCAGCTCCAGCTGCACGGACACCCAGCGGGCCACCTCGCCGGCCGCCCGGACGAGGACCGCCGACTCGCGGGGCGCGCAGGCGACGAGGGCGCCGTGCACGCGGTCGTCGACGGTGAGCGGGGCGACGACCGCCCAGCGCACCGGGCAGTCGAGGAGGTCGCAGGTCAGCTCGAAGGCCTCGCCCCGGCCGGTCTCCAGAGGGCCCGCGAGGCGTTCCATGATCTCGGTGCGATGGTGGGCTCCGTCGCCGTCCCAGACCAGGACCTGTCTGCGGTCGGTCAGGCAGAGGGCGTCCGTGCCGAGCAGGGAGCGCAGTTTGCGGGCGGACTTGCGGGCGGTCTCCTCCGTCAGCCCGGACCGCAGCGGGGGCGCGGCGAGGGAGGCGGTGTGCAGGGTCTCGAAGGTGGCGTGTTCGACGGGCGTGCCCAGGCCGCCGAGGCTCTGGGGGCGTGCCGTGCGCCGACCGAGCCAGACCCCCACGGCCAGCACCGGGAGCACGGCGACGCACAGGCCCGCCAGGAATCCGCTCATGCCGTCACCTCCGAGCGCAGTTCCTCGGGCAGGTGGAACCGGGCCAGGACCGCCGCCGTGCCCGGCGGCACCCGGCCGGGTGTGGCCAGGGACACCAGGATCATGGTGAGGAAGCCCAGAGGCACCGACCAGAGCGCGGGCCAGGCGAGCAGAGCGTGCAGGGCGCCCTGGCCCGGGTAGCCCGCCATGGTCGCGGTGACGGCGAGCAGGGCCGAGCCGCCGCCGACCAGCATGCCGGCGGCCGCGCCGGGCGGGGTCAGCCGCCGCCACCAGATGCCGAGGACGAGCAGCGGGCAGAACGAGGACGCGGACACGGCGAAGGCGAGCCCCACCGCGTCGGCGACCGGGAGCCCACCGACCAGGACGCTCGCCGCGAGGGGCATGGACATCGCGAGGACGGTCCCGAGCCGGAAGTGCCGTACGCCCCGCGCGGGGAGGACGTCCTGGGCGAGCACGCCCGCGACGGCCATGGTGAGCCCCGAGGCCGTGGACAGGAACGCGGCGAAGGCGCCGCCCGCCACCAGCGCGCCCAGCAGATCGCCGCCCACTCCCCCGATGATGCGGTCGGGCAGGAGGAGGACGGCGGCGTCCGTGTCGCCGGTGAGGGTGAGCTCGGGGGCGTAGAGGCGGCCGAGGGCGCCGTAGACGGGGGGCAGGAGGTAGAAGGCGCCGACCAGGCCGAGGACCACGACGGTGGTGCGGCGGGCGGCGACGCCGTGCGGGCTGGTGTAGAAGCGGACCACGACGTGCGGCAGGCCCATGGTGCCGAGGAACGTGGCGAGGATCAGCCCGTACGTGGCGTACAGCGGGCGTTCCTCGCGGCTCTCGGCCTGTGCGGGCGACAGGTCGCCGCCGCTGCGCTGCGCCTCGGGGACGGCCGCTCCCTCGGCGAAGGTGAGCCGGGTGCCGCGTTCGACGTGGTGGGTGCCGGCGGGCAGGTCGAGGCGGGTGTCGCTGTGCGTACGGCCGTCCACGGTGCCGGTCACCGTGACGGTGAGGGGCCGGTCCAGTTTCAGGTCGATGCTGTCGCCGACGCGGACGACGCGCTGCTCGCGGAAGGTGGCCGGTTCGTCGAAGGCGTGGCGGGGGGCTCCGTCGCTCTGCCAGGCGAGGACCAGGAACAGGGCGGGGACGAGCAGGGCGGTGAGTTTCAGCCAGTACTGGAAGGCCTGGACGAAGGTGATGCTGCGCATGCCGCCGGCGGCGACGGTGGCGGTCACGACGACCGCGACGATCACTCCGCCCAGCCAGTCGGGCGCCCCGGTCAGCACCGTGAGGGTCAGTCCCGCGCCCTGGAGCTGGGGCAGCAGATACAGCCAGCCCACGCCGACGACGAAGGCACCGGCCAGCCGCCGCACGGCCTGGGACGCGAGGCGGGCCTCGGCGAAGTCGGGGAGTGTGTAGGCGCCGGAGCGGCGCAGCGGGGCGGCGACGAAGAGGAGCAGGACCAGGTAGCCGGCGGTGTAGCCGACCGGGTACCAGAGCATGTCGGGGCCCTGGACGAGGACGAGGCCCGCTATGCCCAGGAAGGAGGCGGCGGAGAGGTACTCGCCGCTGATGGCGGCGGCGTTGAGGCGAGGGCCGACGGTGCGGGAGGCGACGTAGAAGTCGGAGGTGGTGCGGGAGATGCGCAGGCCGAAGGCGCCGACCAGGACCGTCGCGACGACGACCAGGGCGACGGCGGGGACGGCGTAGTTGGAGTTCATCGGGCGCCAGTTCGATCGTCGGTTCGGTCGTCGTTCATCGGTCTTCGACGAGGCGTACGAAGTCGCGCTCGTTGCGCTCGGCGCGGCGGACGTACCAGCGGGCGAGCAGGACCAGCGGGGCGTAGAGGCCGAAGCCGAGGACGGCCCACTCCAGGCGGCGGGCGTCGGGCATCGCCGCGAACAGCAGCGGCAGCGGGCCGACGAGCAGACCGAGGACCGCGAAGACGATGAGCGCGGCGCGCAGCTGGGTGCGCATCAGGGAGCGGACATAGGTGTGGCCGAGGGTGGTCTGTTCGTCGATCTCGGTGCGCGGGCGGTAGTAGTAGGCGGAGGCCCGGCGGGTGCGGCGGGGCGGGCCGGTGACGGCGACGCGGCGTTCGGTGTGGTCCTGGGGCACCGTCACGGCCTCCTCATGAGCAGGTCGCGCAGTTCACGCGTGTGACGCCGACTGACCTGGAGTTCCTCGGAGCCGACGAGGACGCTGACGGTGCCCGCGTCGAGGCGGAGTTCGCCGATGTGGCGCAGGGCGACGAGGTGGCGGCGGTGGATGCGGACGAAGCCGCGGGAGCGCCAGCGCTCCTCCAGGGTGGACAGCGGGATGCGGACCAGGTGGCTGCCCTTGTCGGTGTGCAGACGGGCGTAGTCCCCCTGGGCCTCGACGTGGGTGATGTCGTCGACGGCCACGAAGCGGGTCACGCCGCCGAGCTCGACGGGTATCTGGTCGGGGTCGGGTTCGCTCACGGGTATGGGGGGCGCGGTGCCGCGCAGCTCGGCGGCACGCCGTACGGCCTCGGCGAGCCGTTCCTTGCGGACGGGCTTGAGGACGTAGTCGACGGCCTTGAGGTCGAAGGCCTGGACGGCGAAGTCCTCGTGGGCGGTGACGAACACGACGAGCGGCGGCCGGGCGAACCCGGTGAGCAGCCGGGCCAGGTCGAGCCCGTCGAGGCCGGGCATCTGGATGTCGAGGAAGACGACGTCGATGGCTTCGGGCCCGCCCGGGCCGGACTTCAGGGCGCGGTTGATGCGACGCAGTGCCTCGGTCGCGTCTCCGGCGCCCTCCGCGCTGCCGATGCGGGGGTCCGCGTGCAGCAGGTAGAGCAGTTCCTCCAGCGAGGGGCGTTCGTCGTCGACAGCCAGGGCGCGCAGCATGAATCCGGAGTGTAGGGGCGATCCGTACGTCTGGACATGTGCCGGGGGTGGACGTTCCCGCTGGCCGAGGTGCCCGCGTCTTGGCCGGGCGCGGGCCGGGGCGCCGGTGGATACAGTGCGCGCATGAACAGCAGGTCCACGCCGTTCGACGAACTCGACCGGAAGATCATCACCGCATTGATGGCGAACGCCCGGACGTCGTTCGCCGAGATCGGCACCGCGATCGGGCTGTCGGCCACGGCAGTCAAGCGCCGGGTCGACCGGCTGCGGGAGACGGGCGTGATCACCGGGTTCACGGCCACGGTGAAGCCGTCGGCGCTGGGCTGGCGCACCGAGGCCTACGTCGAGGTGTACTGCGAGGGCGCGGCCCCGCCGCGGCGGCTGGCCGAGGTCGTGCGCGACTACCCGGAGATCACCGCGGCGATGACCGTGACGGGCGGCGCGGACGCGCTGCTGCACGTGCGGGCGCGGGACGTGGAGCACTTCGAGGAGGTGCTGGAGCGGATCCGCCAGGAGCCCTTCATCCGGAAGACGATCAGCGTGATGGTGCTGTCCCATCTGCTTCCGGAGAGTCCGGAGGCCGGTGCCAGCCATCCGGCGCCGGAGGAGTCCCCGGGCGGCGCAGCAGACGTGCGCTGACCGGCCTCAAGACGCAGCGTTCCTGCGCCCACGCGCAACTGATGTTGCTTGTCGGCCGCCTCCGTCGGTTCCTACCTTGGTGTCAACCCCCAGTCACACACCGTGAGGAAGCGGAGGGACCCCTCTGTGCCCGACTCCCGTGTGCCGCGCCGGCGGCGCTACCTCGTCTGCGAGCCCAGACACTTCGCCGTGCAGTACGCGATCAACCCGTGGATGCGTCCCGGCGAACCCGTCGACGTGATCCGCGCGCTGGACCAGTGGCAGGCGCTGGTCGACGCCTACCGTGCCCACGGCCATACCGTGGACACTGTGAAACCCGTTCCCGGTCTGCCCGACATGGTCTTCGCCGCGAACGCGGCGGTCGTCGTCGGCGGCCGCGTCTTCGGCTCCCTCTTCCACGCGCCCGAGCGCCGTCCCGAGTCCGTGCCGTACGAGGCGTGGTTCAAGTCGGAGGGCTACGAGGTCTACCACCCCGAGTCGGTGTGCGAGGGCGAGGGCGACCTGGTGCCGGCCGGCCGCTGGATCCTGGCCGGGACGGGCTTCCGCACCACCCGTGAGGCCCACAGCGAGGTGCAGGAGTACCTCGGGGTGCCGGTGATCAGCCTGACGCTGGTGGACCCGTACTTCTACCACCTGGACACGGCGCTGTTCGTCCTGGACGAGGAGAACATCGCCTACTACCCCGAGGCGTTCTCGCCGGGCAGCCGGGAGGTGCTGGCCCGGCTGTACCCGGACGCGGTGCTCGCCACCCCCGAGGACGCGATGGCGTTCGGGCTGAACTCCGTCTCCGACGGGCGGCACGTGTTCATCTCACCGGGGGCGACGGGCCTGGCCGGCCGACTCGCCGGCCGTGGCTACGTCCCCGTCCCCGTCGACCTGTCCGAGTTCCACAAGGCCGGTGGCGGCATCAAGTGCTGCACCCAGGAGATCCGGGAGATCCGCTCATGACCGCACCCGTCCGTACCCGTGACTCCCAGGAGCTCATCCGCGCGGAGGAGCCGGTCCTCGCGCACAACTACCATCCGCTGCCCGTGGTCGTCGCCCGTGCCGAGGGCACCTGGGTGGAGGACGTGGAGGGGCGGCGCTACCTCGACATGCTGGCCGGCTACTCGGCGCTCAACTTCGGACACCGGCACCCGGCGCTGATCGAGGCGGCCCACCGCCAGCTCGACCGGCTGACCCTGACCTCCCGCGCCTTCCACAACGACCGGCTCGCCGAGTTCGCCGAGCGGCTGGCGGCGCTGACGGGGATGGACATGGTCCTGCCCATGAACACCGGCGCGGAGGCGGTGGAGAGCGGGGTGAAGGTGGCCCGCAAGTGGGCGTACGACGTCAAGGGCGTCCCGGCCGACCGGGCGACGATCGTCGTCGCGGCGGACAACTTCCACGGCCGTACGACCACGATCGTCAGCTTCTCCACGGACGAGACCGCCCGGCAGGGGTTCGGCCCCTTCACCCCGGGCTTCCGGATCGTGCCGTACAACGACCTGGCCGCGCTGGAGGCGGCGGTCGACGAGACGACGGCCGCGGTGCTGATCGAGCCGATCCAGGGCGAGGCGGGGGTGATCATTCCGGACGACGGCTACCTGGCCGGCGTGCGCGAGCTGACCCGCCGCAAGGAGTGTCTGTTCGTCGCGGACGAGATCCAGTCCGGGCTCGGCCGTACGGGCAGCACGCTGGCGGTCGAGCACGAGTCGGTCGTGCCGGACGTGGTGCTGCTGGGCAAGGCGCTGGGCGGCGGCATCGTGCCGGTGTCCGCGGTGGTCGCCCGGCGGGAGGTGCTCGGGGTGCTGCACCCCGGGGAGCACGGGTCGACGTTCGGCGGCAACCCGCTGGCGGCCGCGGTCGGCACGGCGGTGGTCGAGCTGCTGGAGACGGGCGAGTTCCAGCGCCGCGCGACCGAGCTGGGCGCGGTCCTGCGGAACGGCCTGACCGGGCTGGTCGGCAAGGGCGTCGTCGGCTTCCGCTCGCGGGGCTTGTGGGCGGGCGTCGACATCGACCCCGCACTCGGCACCGGCCGCGAGATCAGCGAACGCCTCATGCGGGAGGGAATCCTGGTCAAGGACACCCACGGCTCCACGATCCGCCTGGCTCCGCCGCTCACCATCACGGGCGAGGAGCTCCAGCACGCACTCGGGTCACTGGAGAAGGTGCTGCGGTAAGAGGCAGGGGAATCCGCGGCGGCGGCGACCGCCCTGGCCAACGGCCAAGGACCAGGGGTTCATGGCGGAGGCCGCCTGCCGGAGGGCCGATGCCGGAGGCAGCAGGGCAGAGGTGCGCTGCTGGCGAAGCCACCTGCCAGAGGGCCGGCGCCGAGGCCATTCGGCAGCTGGTACACGCCGGAGACCGCCGGGCAGAGGGCCGACGCCGGAGACCACCCGGCAGCCGGTTGATGGCGAGGGCTGGCTCGGGGCGGAGCGTGGGGCGCCGGGCCGGGGCGGCTTGTGACGTGCTCGGCCCGGTGGAGACCGCCCCGCTGCGGGGCGACCTCCGCCGGCAGCTTCTGGCGGGGCCGTCCGCCATCACGCTTCTGCCAGGGCCGCTTTGCCGTCAACCGCCTGCCGGGGCGGCCGTCCCGACCGAGCGCACCACACCCCGCCCGACCGGCCCCGCACAAACCGCCCCCTCATGCCGGAAGGGTGAAGATTGAGGCAAGAGGTGGTAGACCACTCTCAGCGACAGAGAGGTCGGCCGTGGGCGCACACGAGGAGTACGGCGTTGCCCGTCAGCGGTTCGACGTGGCCGACGCCGCGCCCGTGTTGCTGGATCCGCAGGGCGTGGTGACGGGCTGGACCAGCGAGGCGCGGCGGCTGCTGGCGTACCCGGCTGCCGAGGCGGTCGGCAGGAAGCTGGCGGATCTGCTGACGGCCGAGGACGCGCAGCGCGTGCCGGACCTGGTCGAGCGGTGCCGCAGGGACGGCGGCTGGACGGGGCTGTTGACGGTGCGCCGCAGGGACGGGCAGCCGGTGAGGGTCGCGGCCCGGATCACCTCGGCCGAGGAGGCGCACGGCGGCTCGCGCTGGCTGGCACTGCTGTCGGAGCTGGCCGACGCGCCCGGCTGGGACATGAGCCGTACGGTGCTGGAACGGATGGTGGCCGACGCCCCGGTCGGCATCGCGATCGTGGACACGGATCTGCGCTTCGTGTGGTCGAACACCGCCCTGGAGCAGTTCGGCGGCGGACCGGCACCGCGCCGCCTCGGCCTGCGTTTCGCGGACGTCCAGCCCGGCCTGGACGCCCAGGCGGTCGAGGCGCAGATGCGGCACGTGCTGGAGACCGGCGAGGCCGTGGTCGGGTACGAGCACGTGGGCCATGTGCAGTCGGCGCCCCTGCGCGAGACGGCGCACATGCTGTCGTTCACCCGGCTCGAGGACGACCAGGGCAACCCGATGGGCGTGTACTACACGGTCGTCGATATCACGGAGCGGCACCGCGCCCGGCAGCGGCTGGCACTGCTCGACCGGGCCGGCGAGAGCATCGGCCGAAGCCTGGACCTCACGCGCACCGCGCAGGAGCTGGCCGACGTGGCCGTGCCGGGACTGGCCGACTTCGTCGCCGTGGACCTTCTGGAGACGGTGCTGCGGGGCGCCGAACTGACCCCCGGGCCGCTCGCGGACTCGGAGGAGCCGGTGGCGCTGCGCCGCGCCGGATACCGGTGCGCGGAGGACGACCTCGAGGAGTCCGTCATCGACATCGGCGAGGTGGTGGCCTTCCGGGCCGGAACGCCCCCGGTCCGCTGCCTCACCACGGGACGGTCCTGGCGCGAGGAACGGCTCGGCCCGTCGGCCCGGGACTGGACCACGGACGCACCGAGCGGCCGGCAGGCCAGGTTCCGGGAGCTGGGCCTGCACAGCGTGATGGTCGTGCCGGTCAGGGCGCGCGGCACCACGCTCGGCGTCACGACCTTCTTCCGGCGCCACAGCCGGGAGCCCTTCGACGAGGAGGACCTGCGACTGGCCGAGGACCTCGTCTCCCGCGCGGCCGTCTGCGTGGACAACGCCCGGCGCTACACGCGCGAGCGCGACGCCGCGCTCGTCCTCCAGCGCAGTCTGCTCCCCCACCGGCTCCCCGAGCAGGACGCGGTCGAGGTGGCCGCCTGCTACCGGCCGGCCGACGAGCTGACCGGCCTGGGCGGCGACTGGTACGACCTCATTCCGCTGTCGGGGGCGCGCGTCGCGCTCGTCGTGGGCGAGGTGCCCGGGCACGGCATCGACGCCGCCGCGGCCATGGGGCAGTTGCGGACGGCCGTACGGACCCTGGCCGCTCAGGATCTGCCGCCCGAGGAGGTGCTGGCACACCTCGACGACCTGGTGGCGCGGTCGGCCCGGGAAGAGGGCGCCGAACCGGGCACGGGGGGCTCCGCGGGCACGCAAAGCGTGGGATCCGGGTGTGTGTACGTCGTCTACGACCCGGTCGACGGCAGGTGTGCGATGGCCGCCGCGGGGCATCCCGCCCCGGCCGTGGTGCTGCCCGACGGCGCGGTCACGTTCGTCGATCTCCCGCAGGGGCCGCCGCTCGGCGTGGGCGGTCCGCCCTTCGAGGCGGTCGAGCTGTCCCTCGTGGAGGGCAGCACCCTCGCCCTGCACACCGACGGGCTGCTGGCCCGGGCAGAGATCTGGGCCGTCGACGCCGGCCGGGACCGGCTGCGCCGGGCGCTGGAAGGGGCGGGCCCGCTGGAGGCGCGCTGCCGGGCCGTGGTCGACGCGCTGGTCCCGGCGCGCCCGTACGACGACGTGGCCCTGCTGATGGCCAGGACGAAACGTCTCGGCACCGAGCAGGTCGCGGCCTGGGACCTGGACCCCGACCCGGCCCTCGTCGCCGACGCCCGCCGCACGGCCACCCGGCAGCTGGCCCGCTGGGGGCTGGACGAGCTGGCGTTCACCACGGAACTGGTCGTGAGCGAGCTGGTCACCAACGCCATCCGGCACGCCACCGGGCCCATCCGGCTCCGCCTGATCCGGGAGCGCGCCCTGCTCTGCGAGGTCTTCGACAGCGGCGCCACCGCACCCCATCTGCGCCATCCCCGTACGACGGACGAGGGCGGGCGCGGTCTGCTGCTGGTCTCCCAGCTGACCCAGCGGTGGGGCACACGGTTCGTCCCCGACGGGAAGGTCATCTGGGCGGAGCAGTCCCTGACGGAGCGCGCCGAGCTGCCCGTGGCGGCGCTTCTGGAGTGAAGCCGGGGCCAGATTCGCCCATACCGTGGGAAACTGGTCTCCCGGCAGTGGTGAGGCGGCAGCCATGACGGATTCGGCGATCGACTACACGGCGGTGTTCCGGGCCCTGCCCGGCATGGTGGCGCTGCTGACGCCCGAGCTGGTGTACGCGGACGTCAACGACGAGTTCGTCCGGGTGTCCGGGCGCTCCCGCGAGCAGCTGGTCGGGCACTACCTGTTCGACGTCTTCCCCGACAATCCCAACGACCCCGCCTCGACGGGCATGCGCAATCTGGAGGCCTCGCTGTACCGGGTCCTGGCGACCGGGGAGCGCGACGCCATGGCCCTTCAGCGCTACGACGTCGAGGATCCCGAGCGGCCCGGGGAATGGCAGGAGCGCTACTGGAGTCCGGTGAACGCGCCGCTGCTCGGCCCCGACGGCAAGGTGGTGCTGATCCTGCACCGCGTCGAGGAGGTCACGGAGCTGATCCGGGCCCGGGGCCGCTCGAGGGGAGGCCGCGGCGGCCGGTCCCGGGTACTGGAGGCCGAGCTGTACACCCGCGCCCGCGAGCTCCAGGAGCTCAACGAGCGGCTGCGTCAGGCGCACTCCCGGGAGCGGGAGGTGGCGCTGGCCCTCCAGGAGGCGATGCTGCCCGACCGCCGTCAGGTCAGCCACCACCACCGGGCCGCCGTCCGGTACCGGCCCGCCGTGGGCGCGCTCAACGTGTGCGGGGACTGGTACGACCTGGTCGACCTGGTCGGCGGCCACCGGGTCGGCGTGTCCGTGGGGGACGTGGTCGGGCACGGGCTGGAGGCCGCCGGTGTCATGGGCCAGCTGCGCAGCGCACTCAGCGCAGCCTCCCGGGTCGCCGAGGGCCCGGCCCAGGCCCTGGACGTGCTGGGGCGCTACGCCCACGTGGTCGAGGGCGCCGAGTCGGCGACCGCCGTGACGACCTTCATCGACTTCGACCGGCACACCATCACCTACAGCAGCGCCGGCCATCTCCCGCCCGTACTGGTCCACCCCGGCGGCCGCGCCGAGTTCCTCGACGGGGCCACCGACACCCCGCTCGACGCCCGCCCCGACCCGATCCCGAGACCCCAGGCCGAGACGGCCTTCACGCCGGGCGCCACTCTGGTGCTCTACACCGACGGCCTGGTCGAGCGGCGCGACGAGGACATCGACACCAGCCTGGCCCGTCTCGCCGACGCGCTGTACCGGCACCGGGACCAGGATCCCGAGACCCTCGCCGACACGGTCCTGCTGGAGCTGCTGCCGCCCGGCGGCGCCACCGACGACACCGCGCTGATCATCGTGCGGCTGTGACCTATCGACGCGAGTTGCCGTGGTCCAGCAGCCTGACGCGGTCCGCGTTCTGCCGGTCCTCGGCGTCCGCGCTGGGCTCGCCGGCGAACCAGGCGTCGAGGATCTCCTTCAGCAGCGGCTCGGAGGTGAGCCGCAGGCTGAGGGCGAGGACGTTGGCGTCGTTCCAGCGGCGTGCCCCGTCGGCCGTGTAGGCGTCCGTGCACAGGGCGGCCCGGACGCCCGGCACCTTGTTCGCCGCGATGGAGGCGCCTGTGCCGGTCCAGCAGCACACCACGGCCTGGTCGGCCGTCCCGTCGGCGACCTCGCGGGCGGCGGCCTCCGAGCACACCGCCCACTGGGGGTCGTCCCCGGGACGCAGCGCGCCGTGCGGGCGCACCTCGTGCCCTCTCTCGCGCAGCGCGGCCACGAGGGAGCGGGCGACGGGCTCGTCCATGTCCGAGGAAACAGAGATCCGCATGCTTCGCAGACTACTCGGCGGGGCCGCGGGAACCAGCGGGTCGGCCAGGCGCCCCTCAAATCCGCCACGCCACCCGTTCGGCTTGCCGGTCACCCGCATGGAGCAGCACGCTGACCCCGTGACTCTCCCCAGCCGCATGAGCACCACCGGACGCACCTCTCTGACTGACCGTCAGTCAATGAAGCAAAGGATCGGCACCGTCCGGTCGCACGAGGTGCCCAGTGACCGCGCCTGCACCTACACTGGCACCCCACGACATGCCGGTTGACCTGCTGGAACGCGGCGGTTGAGTCCACCGCAAGAGTCGAGGAGCGCCCGCTTTGTTCTACTACCTGCTGAAATACGTGCTGCTCGGACCGCTGCTGAGACTGGTCTTCCGGCCTCGAATAGAAGGCCTGGAGCACGTTCCGTCGGAGGGCGCCGCCATCATCGCCGGCAATCACCTGTCGTTCTCGGACCACTTCCTGATGCCCGCGGTCCTCAAGCGGCGCATCACCTTCCTCGCGAAGGCCGAGTACTTCACGGGCCCGGGCATCAAGGGCCGCCTTACGGCGTCGTTCTTCCGCAGCGCCGGGCAGATCCCCGTCGACCGCTCCGGCAAGGACGCCGGGCAGGCCGCGATCCGCGAGGGCCTCGGCGTGCTGAGCAAGGACGAGCTGCTCGGCATCTATCCGGAGGGCACGCGCTCGCACGACGGCCGGCTCTACAAGGGCAAGGTGGGCGTCGCGGTCATGGCCCTCAAGGCGGGCGTCCCGGTCGTCCCCTGCGCGATGATCGGCACCTTCGAGGCCCAGCCGCCCGGCAAGGTCATCCCCAACATCCACCCGGTCGTGATCCGCTTCGGCAAGCCCCTCGACTTCTCCCGCTACGAGGGCATGGAGAACGAGAAGGCCATCCTGCGCGCCGTCACCGACGAGATCATGTACGCGATCCTCTCCCTGTCCGGGCAGGAGTACGTCGACCAGTACGCGGCCGTCGTGAAGGCCGAGGAGGCCGCCGCCGCGAAGGAGCGGAAGTTCCCGCGTCTGCCGCTCACTTGAGGCGTCTGCTGTCGGCAGAAGCCGTATCCACCGCCGGCCTCGGCGAACTACGGTCGCGGTATGAGACGCGCTGTGGTGATCGGGCCGGCGGCCAGATAGGACGGCCGGCGGTGGAGGCGCTGGCGCGGGACGGCTGGGAGGTGACGGCCGCGTCGCGCGGCGGGGGCCGGGACGAGAACTGGCCCGGCGAGGTTCGGACGCGGCGGCTGGATCGCGAGGACGACGCGGCGCTGGGCGCGCTGATCGGCGACGGCTGCGATCTCGTGGTCGACATCGTCGCCTACGGGGCCCGGCACGCACGGCAGTTGACCGGGCTGGCCGACCGCATCGGCTCGGCCGTGGTCGTGTCGACGGTGACGGTGTACCAGGACGGCACGGGCCGCGGCTTCGACACGATGAGCGAGCCGGGCGGTTTCCCGCAGTACCCCGTGCCCGTACGGGAGGACCAGCCGACGGTCCCGCCGGGTGACGCCACCTACAGCACCGGCAAGGCCGCCCTGGAGCGCGAACTCATCGCGGCGGGCGACCGATTGCCCACGACCCTGCTGCGCCCGGCCGCGATCCACGGTCCCCACAGCCCGCTCCCCCGCGAGCTGTACTTCGTGAAACGGAACCTGGACGCCCGGCGCAGGAGGGTGCTCGCCTACCGCGGTGAGAGCCGCTTCCACACGTCGGCCGCCCGCAACATCGCCGAACTGATCCGGCTGGCGGCCGCCCGGCCCGGCTCGCGGGTGCTCAACGCCTGTGATCCGCATCCGCCGACGGTGGCCGAGATCGGGTCTGCGGTGGACGCGGTGATGGGAGTGGAGACGGAGACCGTCCTGGTGGACGGGGCGGCACCCTCGCCGTCGGTCGGCAGCACGCCCTGGTCGGTGGAGCTGCCGGTGCTCTTCGACATGACCGCCGCGGAAAGGGAGTTGGGCTACCGGCCGGTCGTCTCCTACTCCGAGAGCCTGCCGGAGACGGTCGGCTGGCTCACCCGCCGGTTGCTCGGGCAGGACGACTGGCAGAAGGCGTTCCCGACGCTCGCGAGAGCCTACCCCGACCTGTTCGACTACGCGGCGGAGGACGCCTCGTTCGGGGCCTGAGCGGTCGTCTACCTATACATGAGAGACGCCAGCGCCTCGTCGAGCAGCCGTCGCAGCCGCAGCGCGTCCGGCGCCACGGCGGTCACCAGGGCGGCGGGACCGGCGAGCGGGACGACCGAGGCCCCTTCCCCGAGTGCCCGGGCCGGCACCGGCTCGGCGGCGAACTCCGGACGTACGACGACCAGTTGCCCGACAGCCCGGTGACCCGCTAGCACCGCCGGGCCGTCCCAGCCGCCCGGCGCGCCGGGCCCGCAAGCCAGTTCCTGGTCGAGCACGACCTGTCCGGCGACCCGCACGGTCAGCCGGCTCGTCAGCCGCCCGGGCTCCTCACCGGCCCGTCCGAGCACCTGCTCCTCGCGCAGCACGAGCCGGGCCGTGGCGGCGAGCGCGATCCGGGTCGTGACGTAGAGGTCGCTGCCGTGGGCGGAGATCAACTGCTCGGGCAGCCAGTGCAGTTCGGCCCGGTCGGTGACGTCGAGCCGGACGTCGTAGCGGGCCTCTCCCTTGGCCTGCCCGGGCAGGGCGATGGTGGCGGCGGCCGAGCCGACGGACAGCCGCGCTCCCTCCTCCACCCGGGCCCGCACGGTGAAGTGGTCGCCGCCGAGCGGCCCGCTCATCGCTCCGACCAGCATCACCCGCGCCTCGGCGCCACTCCCGCGGGTACGCCGCAGCGCCAACGGCCCGTCGCTCTCCAGCACGGGCAGGGCGGTCCCGCCCCGGCCGTCGTCCCGGGCGACGATCCTCGCGACGGACCGCACCCCGGCGCTTTTCACGCTCGTGCCGCCCACGCGGCGAGCTGCGCACGCACCCACGCGGCGACATCCGTCACTGCGGCCTCGCTCCGCAACGACTGGAAGACGACCGGCAGTTCGGCCCGCTGCGCCTTGGCGTCGGCCGCCATCCGCGCGAGGTCGGAGCCGACGTACGGTGCGAGGTCGGTCTTGTTGACGACGAGCAGGTCGGCGGTGGTCACGCCCGGCCCGCCCTTGCGCGGGATGTCGTCGCCCCCGGCCACGTCGATCACGAAGATCTGCGCGTCGACGAGGCCCTTGGAGAAGGTCGCGGTGAGGTTGTCCCCACCGGACTCCACGAGGACGAGGTCCAGCGGCCCGACGGCGTCCTCCAGGTCCTCCACCGCTTCCAGGTTGGCGGAGATGTCGTCCCGGATCGCGGTGTGCGGGCAGGCTCCCGTCTCCACCGCGGTGATCCGCTCGGGCGGCAGCACGGCCTCCCGGAGCAGGAACTCGGCGTCCTCGCGGGTGTAGATGTCGTTGGTGACGACCGCGAGGGACAACTCGTCCCGCAACGCGCGGCACAGGGCGGCGACGGTTGCGGTCTTCCCGGACCCGACGGGCCCGCCGAGTCCGATGCGCAGGGCACGGCGGCTGCCGTCGGGCCGGAGGGCGTCGGCGCTCACGGCGCCGGGGCCGTCGTGGGTGTGGTCGTGGTCGAGGTGCATGGTGCGGCTCCTGCGTTCTTGTCCGACTGATTCGAGTGACGGGAGGAAGGGTGATCTGTCTATGAGGCGAACAGCCGCACGGGCCAGCCCGCGTGTACCTCCGCCCCGATCTCCAGCAAGGGCGCCGACCCCGCCGGCAACACGTCGACCCCCTCGTCGACCACCCTCCGCGCCGCCTCCACCGCCCGGTCCACGACGCGGTCCAGCTCCGGCGCCAGCCGGGCCAGCACCCCCGTCGCGTCGAAGGGATCCAGACTCAGCAACCGCACCGTCGCCGTGGCCGGCCCGCTCACGCTCTCGTACGCCGCGCAGTACGCCGCGTCGACCGGCCCGAGTCCGGCCGCCCGCGCCGCCAGCCCGAGCACCACCGGCTGATGGGCCCCCTTGGGGAACTCCCGGGCCAGTGCGTCCAGTTCGGCGGACGGCCAGGTCGCCCGGGCAGCCCGCATCAGCTGCCGTCCCAGCTTGCGCGCGGCGGCCCGCAGCGCGGGCGAGGGCGTACGGGCGTCCGCGGCACGGTCCAGCGCGACGGGGTCGATCCCCAGCGCGGCAGCCGCCGCGAGGGCCGCCGCCACCGACCCGGCCGTGTGCAGCCGCCCCCGGCAGAAGTCCGCCAGACTCGCAGCTCCCCTGATCCGCCCGGCCTTGACCGCCGCCTCAGCCCCGCCGGAGTGGGCGTGGCCGCCGGCGGGAAAGCGGCCGTCGGCCAGGACGAGAAGTGCCGCACGTGACATCATGACACCTCAGAACAGGAAGTATCGCTGGGCCATGGGCAGTTCGGCCGCCGCAGACGCCTCGACCAGCTCCCCGTCGATGTGCACGGCGAAGCTGTCGGGGTCGACCCGTACCTCGGGCCGGGCGTCGTTCTCCCGCATGTCGGCCTTGGTGACCCCGCGCGTCGACTCGATCGCCACGAACCGCTTCCCGAGGCCCAGCCGCTCGGGCAGCCCGTCCTCGACGGCCAGGGGGGCGACGAAGTTCACGGAATTGGCGGCCGGTGCCCGTCCGATCGCCCCGAACATCGGGCGCGGCAGGACCGGCTGCGGCGTGGGGATCGAGGCGTTGGCGTCGCCCATCTGCGCGTAGGCGATCTGCCCGCTCTTGATCACGAGCTGCGGCTTGACGCCGAAGAACGCCGGCTCCCACAGCACCAGGTCGGCCAGCTTGCCGCTCTCGACGGAACCGATCTCCCGGGCCAGGCCCTGCGCCAGCGCCGGATTGATCGTGTACTTGGCGACGTAGCGACGTACCCGCCGGTTGTCGGCGCGGCCGTCTCCGGGCAGCGCGCCCCGGCGCCGCTTCATCACGTGGGCGGTCTGCCAGGTCCTCATGACGACCTCGCCCACCCGCCCCATGGCCTGTGAGTCGGAGGAGATGATCGAGATCGCGCCCAGGTCGTGCAACACGTCCTCGGCGCCGATCGTGGAGGGCCGGATGCGGGACTCGGCGAAGGCCAGGTCCTCCGGCACGGCCGGGTTGAGGTGGTGGCACACCATCAGCATGTCGAGGTGTTCCTCGGCGGTGTTGACGGTGAACGGCCGGGTCGGATTCGTGGAGCTCGGCAGCACGTACGACTCGGAGACCACGGTCATGATGTCCGGGGCGTGCCCGCCGCCCGCGCCCTCGGTGTGGTACGCGTGGATGCCCCGCCCGGCGATCGCGGCGAGCGTGTCGCCGACGAACCCGGCCTCGTTGAGCGTGTCCGTGTGGATGGCGACCTGGATGCCCGTCTGCCCGGCGACGGTCAGCGAGGCGTCGATGACGGCCGGGGTCGAGCCCCAGTCCTCGTGCAGCTTCAGGCCGAGTGCGCCGCCCCGGATCTGCGACAGCATCGCCTCGTGGGAGACGGTGTTGCCCTTGCCGAGCAGGCCGATGTTGAGCGGGTAGGCCTCCATGGCCTCCAGCATCCGCGCGAGATGCCAGGGACCGGGGGTCACGGTGGTGGCCTTGGAGCCCTCGGCGGGGCCCGTACCGCCGCCGACGAGGGTCGTGATGCCCGAGGACAGCGCCTCGTCGGCGATCTGCGGGCAGATGAAGTGCACATGGGCGTCGATCGCGCCCGCCGTGAGGATCCGCCCGTTGCCGGCGATGATCTCGGTCTCCGGTCCGATGACCAGGTCCGGATGGACGCCGTCCATGGTATCGGGGTTGCCGGCCTTGCCGATCCCGGTGATCCGCCCGTCGCGGATGCCGACGTCGGCCTTGACGATGCCCCAGTGGTCGATGATCACCGCGCCGGTGATGACGGTGTCCGGCGTACCCTCCGCACGGGTGGCACGCGCCTGGCCCATGGACTCGCGGATGACCTTGCCGCCGCCGAACACGGCCTCGTCGCCGGCGAGCCCGGGCCCGCCGGAACGATCCTCCTCGATCTCGACCAGCAGATCGGTGTCGGCGAGCCGGATCCGGTCACCGGTCGTCGGGCCGAACAGGTCGGCGTACGCGGCACGCGAGATCTCAGGCATCGAGGGCACCTCCGGTCTCCCCGCGCAGACCGGGCACGACACGGGCGCCGGTCAGCGGAACGAGTTCGACGTCGGCGGGGATCCCGGGTTCGAAGCGCACGGCCGTGCCGGCGGCGACGTTCAGCCGCTTGCCGCGTGCGGCGGCGCGGTCGAACTCCAGGCCGGGGTTGGCCTCGGCGAAGTGGTAGTGGGAGCCAACCTGGACGGGCCGGTCGGCGGCGTTGAGGACGGTGAGCCGGGTGACCTCGCGGTCCTCGTTGTAGGCAATCGGGTCGTCGGCGAAGAGGATCTCTCCGGGAATCATCGAGACCTCTCTCAGACGATGGGTTCGTGGACGGTGACGAGCTTGGTGCCGTCCGGGAAGGTGGCCTCGACCTGTACGTCGTGGATCATCTCCGGGACGCCTTCCATGACGTCGTCCCGGGTGAGCAGCGTGCGTCCGGAAGACATGAGTTCGGCGACGGTACGGCCGTCACGGGCACCTTCGAGGATGTGCGACGTGATGAGGGCGACCGCCTCGGGGTGGTTGAGCCTGAGCCCACGCGCCCGGCGCTTCTCGGCCACGTCGGCCGCCACGTGGATCAGCAGCCTCTCTTGCTCGTGCGGGGTCAGTTGCACGTCCCACCTCACAGTCCTCGCTCCGGACCGTGCGGGGCCCGGTTGCCGCAGCCCCGGGGAAAAGCCCTGGTGGCGTGGCGGCAGGCTAGTTGGACCGGGTTTCAGACACGTTAACCGAGCTGTGATCCTTCAGGCCGGTGAGCGTTGTCTCGCATGCTCACCATCGCCCGCAGACCTCCGGGGGCATCTCCCCGAACACGGCCATCTGGGCCGCGAAGCCCTGCGCGAAGGCGATCACCACGCGCGCCATGGCGTCGGGGTCGGCGTCCGCCGCGATGAGGTGGGAGGCGGGGGAAGATCCACTCGCCGTTGCGTACCACTCCGGGGCCTGGCTTCCCTCAGGGTCGCGAGGACCTTGGGGATCATCTCGTCGGGAAGCGGCGGCGGACGCTGTCCGGCCGCGCTCTCGAATACGCCGCTCACTTCCTCGAGCACCTCGCCGACGATCGCCCCGATCAGCTCCTCCTTGCCTCGCCCGCCGTCGGCAGATCCTCGACGGCGCCGCACTCTGCTTCGCCCGCAACGGCTTCCACGCCACGTCCGTGCAGGACGGCTGAAGGAGGTCGGCCTCTCCGCCGGTGCCGTCCACCGCTACTTCAGCGGCTTCATGTCCGCCACCCCGACCCGCCGCCTGATCGCGGTAGTCGTCCTCGTGTCCGTCCTCGCGACCCTGGCCCTGTGGGCCTTCGCCTGGCCGGCCGCCCGGACCGCACCGCGCGATCTGCCGCTGGGCGTGGCGGGGCCGCCCGCCGCGACAGCGCAGGTGGAGAAGAGGCTGGAGCGGCGCGAGGGCGCCTTCGAGATTCACCGCTACGCCGACAAGGCCGCGGCCCGGGACACCGTCGAGGACCGGACCGTGTACGGCGCGGTCGTATCACCCCGCAGGGCCCCGAACGCCTCACCGCGTCCGCCGCGGGGCCCGCCGTCGCCCAGTTCCTCCAGCAGGCGGTGACACGGCAGGCCGCCGCCGAGGGCACGCGGGTCAGGACGGTCAACGCCTTGGCCACCCCGGCGAGCGGGCGCGGCGTTCTACGCCGCCGTGCCGCCCCTCGCACTGGCCGGCATCGCGGCGGGCGCGGCGGTGACCATGCCGGGCTGCGCGGTGTCCGGGCCGTGGCCGCGCTGCTCGGCGCGTCCGCCGTGGTGGGCGTGGCCGCGGCCGGGATCGCGCACAGCTGGCTCGGGCTGCTCACGGGCGACTGGTGGACGGAGGCCGCCGTGCTCGGGCTGTCGGCGCCGGCCGCCGGCGGTGCCGTCGCCGGGCTCGCCGCCCTGGTCGGCACCGCCGGCATCGGGATCGCAGGAACGCGCACGCGCGCCTCGACATCTCGCAGGCGTGGGGCGACGGCACCGCCGTGGCCGCCGACGGCACGCACATGGACACCTACCTGGACAACCTGCTCGCCGAGACGTCCGTGCGGTACGGCAAGCCGGGCGGCATCGCCTACCACCACATCTCGGATACCTGCATCGCGCTCTTCACGCACTTCATCCCGTGCGGGGTGTGGGAGGCCGTGTACATCATCGAGGGCCTGCTCAAGAACGCCTCCGAGGTCAAGCCCACCACCGTGCACGCCGACACCCAGGGCCAGTCGCTGCCTGTCTTCACCCTGGCCCACCTGCTGGGTTTCGACCTGATGCCCAGGATCAGGAACTGGAAGGGCCTGACCTTCTACCGGCCGTCCAAGCAGACCGAGTACGTGCACATCGATGCGCTGTTCGGCGAGGCGGGCAAGAACGTCATCGATTTCGACCTGATCGAGTCCCAGTTCCGGCACCTGATGCGGGTGGCCGTCTCCGTCCGCGAGGGCGTCATCTCCTCCGCGACGCTGCTGAAACGGCTACGCTCCGGCTCCCACAAGAACGCCACCTACACCGCGTTCCGTGAGGTCGGCCGTGTGATCCGCACCGTGCAACTGCTGCGGTACCTGACGGACGCGCCGCTGCGCCGGCGGGTGACCGCGGCGACGAACAAGGTGGAGTCGTTCAACAGGTTCTCGCAGTGGGTCGGCTTCGGCAACCGGGGCGTCATCGCCGACAACGACCCCGTCGAGCAGGAGAAGGCGATGAAGTTCAACGCCCTGCTCACCAACGCCGTCATCTTCCACAACGCCCTGGACATCGCCGAGATCGTCCGCTAGCTCTTGGAGGAGGGATGGGAGATCGACCCCGAGGACCTGGCCCACGTCTCGCCGTACCTGACCGAGCACATCAAACGGTTCGGCGAGTACAGCACGCAGGAGCTCGGCATCGAGCCAGAGGCGTACGACCCGAAGCTCGACGTCGACTTCACCCCGCTGCGCGAGCCAGACCAGGCAGCCGGAGGCTACGGCCAAGCTGCCTGATCCGGCCCATCAGCTTCAGCGACAGGAATCAGCACGGCTCAGGGACGTATCTGCTCGATGAGACGGAGGTTGCAGGAGGCGTGGACCTTGCCGTTCTTCGGAAGCACCCAGAAGGAGCCGTCACTGTCTCGTCCCACCACCGTTGAGCCGCGCTTCAGCGAGTCGGAGTCGTAGTTCCTGGCCGCCTTGTGCAGTTCGACGAGTGCCTCCTCCCGCGTCTTGTTCCCGCTCACCGTCCGAGCCTTGACCTGTCGATGCGATGCCAGCCCATCGGCTGTGACCGTCTCCTCTTCGATGATCAACCACGTAGACATCGATCAGCCTCCTTGTGACTGGCGTCGGTGACTCGCTCACGACGAGCGGCGAACTACATCGCGACTTCGACCCGGTCTGCCCGATTCGGCCGCACCCTCGGTGCGAGAGTGGCGATTCCAAGCCGTCGGCTTATCGGGTCGGCGGCTGGCACTGGTTGGCGAACCCATGCAACGCATCAGATCCATCGCGCAGGAGCCCCGGTGATGTCAAGATTCATGGCAGATCCCCCAGGGCTCTGTGACACTCAGTGAGTCAGCTCCCGAGGGCTGCTCTTACACCTTGCACTGCCTCAATCACAGGAACACCAACGGTGCCCACCATCGAGGCGATGCCGGCAATACTCGCGAGCGCCCGACGTACAGCGCCATTGGGGGAACTCGGCTCCGCCTCGATCGTCTCCAGCGCGTCATCAAGGACCTGTTGGTCCTCCTCGGGAACGTGCTCTCGCAAGAGCCGCACTGCCTCAAGCAGCGTCTCCAAATTCGCCCCGGCCTCGGTGGGCGCCTGGCTCTTAGCGATACCGATGTTGTGGTCACCGTACTGCGTGACGGAGTCGCCGATATGGAAACTGTTGCTCACTTCACCCAGCCTGCTTTCCGATGTTGTGGCCGCCGTGTTGCGTGATTTTGTCGCCAATGTGCAGGTTCTCGATCTGAACATGGAATTCCGTGTTCGGGTCGCTAATTGCTTCCGTGATCTGCTTGTTGAGGGCGTGTACCTTAATCCAGTCGGTGCTTGCAATGACAGTCTCTGCTGTGCTGGGCGTCTCGATGCCCAGCACGTGGACGTCTGGCGTGCGCAGCCTCTTCACTAGCACGACGACCAGTATGAGAAACACGAGGACCGAGACGCTTGGCGCCAGTTCCTTCAACGTCTGACTAAAAGTCTCGCCTGCTGTCACCGAAATGACCATGGCAACAAAAAGCGCGAGGACAGATTTTACGAAGCTCTTTACGCTGCCCCCGCGATCGGCTTCAATGACCTGGCGGCGAGTGGCCGTTACGTTCCGCAACGGATAAGCGTCCGCCCCGATCCAGAGCACTTGATTTTCGATCTTCACATCGACAAGGTCAGTTCTCCGAGTCACCGACGAACTCCCTTTCAAGCATTACCGTGTGGTCCCCTTGGTGTACGTACGTACTTAAGTGCAAGTTCCGACCCTCCCTGTAACTAATATCGGCGATTCAGGGCTTATCTGGTCGGCGGCTGGTACTGGTCTTCGAGACCCATGCCACGCATCAGGTCTTGCATCAGCAGCTCGAACATGGGCTCCTGGTCGGAGAAGAGGGGGGCGAAGTGCCCGAAGACCTCCAACGCGATTTGGCCGTAGAGCGACCGCCAGCAGCTCAGCATCACCACCATCGCGCCGGGGGGAAGGTCCACGCCGGTGTCTGCTCGGTAGTCCTGCATCTGCTGCCGTAGACGGGGGTCCATCTCATCCTCGTCGAGGACCGGGAACCGGCATTCCGCCCACAGCTGCACGAAGATCGGACCCCAGACGGCGGCGAGTCGCCGCACCCAGGCGCTGGTCAGCTCGGCGTGGGCGTCACCAGCAACGGCGGATGGCGTGCCGAACAGCAGGTTGAATTCGGGCTGGTGCGTAATTGCCCAGGTTCGGAGCGCACGCACTGGCTCGATCAGCCGCATCGCGAAGTTGTCTCTGGGATAGGAATCGGCTGCGGACTGAAGGGCTTGTACCAGATCATCGACGATGTCCTCTGAGACCTGGTACACGATCTCTGGCAGTCCGCCCTCGAAGTGGTGGTAGAGCGCAGCAGGGGTTACACCGACGCGTCGAGCGATCTCGGCAAGAGTGAGGGCATCGATGCCGTGGTGAGTGATGATGTGGCGAGCGGCAGCTCGCACCTCCGCGGACATCTGAGCTCGCATCCGTTCCCGGCGCTTCGGTGTCTCCATTCGCTCGGCCCTCCTTACACCTTGCGCTCAGGGAGGACGCTACGTCATCGCATGTCCGAGAAGTCGATGTGGTTGTCGAACGCGGAAATCCGCCCGCGGACCACGAAGTGCCCTGAGCTTCGACTGGGCTAGGCGGTATAGGTGCTGACGGCGCCGAGGACTACCGGTTCCTCAACGACCGTTGCACTCCCTGTACAGGACGCTGCTATTGCCCGGAAGCACTGGATGGGAAGAGCGATGTCTGGCTGCACCTGGGGTCCTGTGATGAGAAATTGTCCCAGTTGACCTCAGGACACTCGTCTGGATGGAATTCGGCGAAAAGGACCCGATGAGTCCAGCGCCATCTGTCGCCGAACCGTTCCATGTAGCTGTACGACGGTTCCGCAGCGCTCTGCCCTGCCTGGGCAAGCTCTGCCCATCTTCCTCTTACCGTCACCTTCTGCAGGCTGCCGGAACCAGCGTCGTTCAGCGTTGATGACTCCGAGCTGGCGAACAGTTCACCGACCGCCTTGGCGCACGTGTCCGGGGTTGTTTCCTCCAGTTTTGCGCGGTAGTCCACAGACATGAGGGCGCACACGGTCTCCCCGTCGCCCTTCCGCACCGCCTCGGACGTGGCGGCCCAAGTGTCGCGTACGCCCGCTTCGCCCGGCTGAGCTCCGATCTCAGAGACGGAGTCTCCGTCTCCCTGCGTGGCCCAGTAGACACCCCCGCCCGTTCCGGCCACCAGAAGGATCACGATCGCGATCCACCAGCGGCCGCGGCCGCCTTTCCTTGTCGTGTGATGCGTAGTGGTGTTGATGTCCCGGCCCGCGACCGTGCCCGAGTTGTCCCCGCCGATCGATGGGCCGGTTACCGGATTCGTGATGTCCCGGCCGGCCATCATCGCCCCGTCACCCGCGGTGAACATGGTGGAGGGAGGATGCACAGGAGGCGGCGGCACGGGCCGTGCCTGATCGGGCTGGGCGTTGAAGTCTGGTTTCTGTGTCATGAGTTGGCGCTCTCCTCTCCAGCTGTTACGTCGCGAAGATCAGCGCCGGAGAGAACGGAGCCATCACCCGCAGCCATGTGCACACCATCACCGGCGTCGACCTGCGAGGAGCCATCACGAGGCACTCGGGCATGTGACCGCTCGATGCTTCCTTGAGCGAGGAGCGAGCCACGACCGGCGCGCATTGTGATGACCGGGGGTGAGCTGTTCGGAGCCCGCAGAAGGATCACCAGCGGGACCACAGCAGAGATGACACCCGCGATCGCTCCGCAAACGCTCGCCACCTGATCGGCCTGATCCAGATCGCCAAGGAGTGCCCAAGCGGTGAGCCCCACGGCCACGAGCGTCCCCAGGCACACCAGGACCCCGCACAGAATGCGCTTCCGCATCTCTTCTCCCCGCGTGCGCAACCATTCTGACTAAATGGGCTTTAGAAAGTAGCGCACATTTAAGATCCTTTCTCTAGTTGCGCGCACTGAGAGGGCCACCTTGGCGTGAGCATTCTGTGCGTGCCGCAGTAAATGCCGGATTTACTGCGGCAGTGCCGATACCCTCCCCTCGGCGCCCCTCCAGCGACCTTGGATGTTCGATCTCGCACCAGGATCGCGATGCGGGGTGAGGTGTACGCATTTACTGCGGCAAGGCTGAAAGGGGCGGACGGGTGGCAATCGAACGGGCGGCCGCGCCGGAGAACGGGGGCGCATTACGGTTGCCGCGCGCCCGGATCGTGCCGCTGTCCGCCCAGCCCCCGTCATACGACGCTGCGGTCGAGCGGTACCTCACCGGCGCGGGCATCGCGAAGTCCTCCGCACGGATCTACCGCATCTCGCTCACCACCTGGGGATGGATGCTGCGCGGCGAACCGGCACCGACCGGGCCAGCCCGCCGCGGCGCCAAGCCCGCACCTTTCGAGCTAGCCGCGATCGACGACCCGGAACTGCCGCCGGCGCTCGCCGAACTCGCCGCGGCGCGGGCCGACGAGATGGACGCCGACACCGTCAACCGCGAACTGTCCATCGCGCGCAAGGCGATCGGCTGGTGGCAGGCCCAAGGGTGGATCGAGGCAGACCCCACGATCGGGATCGAGCGTCGCCCGGCGCCGCCGGACCGTACGAAAGCACTGTCCAAACCTCAGATCACCGCCCTATGGCAACTGGACGCGTCCGTACGGGAGAAGACGTTCTGGAAGCTCCTCTACGAGAGCGCGGCCAGAGCAGACGAGATCCTGTGCCTGAACATCGAAGAGCTGTTCCCCTCTGACAAGCGCGGACGCGTCGTCTCCAAAGGCGGCGCCATCGAATGGATCCACTGGCAGTCCGGCACCGCCCAGCTCCTGCCCCGCCTCATCGCCGGTCGCACCCACGGCCCGCTCTTCCTCACCGACCGCAGAGCCCCTGCCCGCACCCCGAGCCTGGACATCTGCCCGGCCACCGGCCGCGCGAGACTGTCCTACCGCCGCGCCGAGGAAATCTTCGAGGAGGGCACCCGCCTGCTGGCCAACCCTCTCGCCAGCCCCGACGACTTAGACGAACTGGAGGGCTGGACGCTCCACCGACTCCGCCACAGTGCGCTCACCCACGACGCGGAGGACGGCACGTCCACGCCCATGCTGCTGGCCCGCTCACGGCACGCGTCCGTGCGGTCCCTGGAACGGTATGCACGGCCCGGCGTCGACGCGGTCGCCCAGCACGTCGCCGAGCATGACCCAGCCGCCCGCCGCCGTAGGTGAACCCGGGCACTCAAGGCTTCAAGATCACCCCGTGGCCCCTTTTGGGCTTGTCTCGGCGATCCCCCTAGCGGACGAGAGTGCACGGTTTCCGTCTGCCCGGACTCCGGACTCCGGGCTACGTCGGGTCGGCCCCCCGGTGCTCCGCCGCGATCCCGAAGCGCTGCCGCTCGCGAGCAGCGGACGCGACCTCGCGGACCGTGGAGACCGCGCTGATCACCTGTTCCTCCGCGGATTCCGCGAGCTCCTTGAGCTCTTCGAGTCGCCGCAGGTCATCGGCTGAGACAAGGGCGACGAGGGGCTTGCCGTGCCGGGTGACGACGACGCGTTCACCGCCGTACACCACGCGGTTGATCAGGTCGGCGAGTTCAGCCCTGGCTTGCGTCACCGGAATCTCGTAGGCCATGCAGCCATCATAACGTCACGTACGTCCTGTACATTTTTTACAGAGACAGCTGTCGCCGGAGACGGCTCTGCCCACGAGGAGGGGTTCGCCATGACCCGACCGTCCGCCCGTTACGTGCTGCCCGAGTTCACCGAACGCACCTCGTCCGGGCAACGGACGATGGATCCGTACTCGAAGCTGCTGGAGGGGCGGATCGTCTTCCTCGGGGCGCCGGTGGACGAGACCTCGGCGAACGACGTGATGGCCCAGTTCATGTACCTCGAACACCAGGCCCCCGACCGCGACATCTCGCTCTACATCAACCCCCCCGGCGGCACCTTCCACGCCTTGACGGCCATCTACGACACGATGCGGTACATCGCCTGTGACGTGGAGACGGTCTGCCTGGGCCAGGCCGGCGCGGCCGCCTCGGTGCTGCTGGCTGCGGGCACGCCCGGCAAGCGATCCGTGCTGCCGGACGCCCGTCTGGTGATCCATCAGCCGGCGCTCCCCGAGCCGGTCCACGGGCAGGCCAGCGATCTGGCGATCCAGGCCGACGAGTTGACCCGCATCCGGACCCGGATGGAGGAGATGCTCGCGCGACACACGGGCCGCACCCGGGAGCAGGTCAGCGCGGACATCGAACGCGAGAAGGTCCTCACCGCCCAGGAGGCGGTGGAGTACGGGCTGGTGGACCGGATCGTCCCCCACCGCAAGGCCACCCTGGCCCCGCCGACCGGAGAGTGAGCCGCCGGTGCTCCCGCCCGAACTGCCGCCGCTGCCCGCGCTGACCCGCGCCGAGGCGGAGTTGATCGACCGTTATCTCGACGTCGTCGACCTGCTCGGCCGGATCAACCCGGCACTGCCCGGCGACACCTACCGCGGACTGCGCGCCGCCCAGGCCCTGGTGGGCAAGGCGACCGCGCTGCGTGACGCGCTGACCCTGATGCACCAGCGGGGTGAGACGGAACTGCACGCCGGCACCCTCGCCCGGGCACTTCGGGTGCTGGACGGCGAGCGGCGCACGGCCCGCCTCACCCTCCCCCCGGAATCCGTCAGTTGACACGGATCCGTCGGCCCGGACGCCCGCCCCGTCGACGGAGCGTTTGGGCCTGAGTCGAAACGGACCAAACGACGTACCCCTGTTCGGAGTAGACGGGAGTCCTTTTTTCGGGCCGTCACAGTTGCGCAACGCGGGTAGCCGGAGAGCGGAATGGGACATTCCATCCCTGGTCCGGCGGCCCGCGGACCTGTGGACGGTGGCTCGAACACAGACGTGTCCACCCGAACGGGTGAGTGGTGAGTAACAACACAAACCCCCGGTTCCGTTGGGATTTCCGGACATCCATGAGCCAAGATCCCTGACTGACGACAAGCCCCCGCCACAGCGGCGGGGCGGTCCGGGCGGACGCCGAGTCCTGCCGCCGCCTGGATGACCGGTCGACAGAAGTGGATCGGCAGGAGTGGAGGACCCAAGCACGACGGGTCGCCGGGACGGTCACGCCATGACCGGGCCCGAGCAGCCCTTGGGGTGAAGCCGCGTCAGCGGCCGGGCAACTTCGCCAGCCCGAATCCGACAGGTCATCCTTCACAGGCGGCTGACGAAGGGTTGCGCATGACTGCGCTCAATCGTGTCCCGTCACTCATGGTCCGGGCCGGTACGGCTTCGGCGCTCACCATCGCCGCGGTGGGCGGCTCGATCGTGGCCCCCGGCTTCTCCTCGGAGGCCTCGGCAGCCACCCATGGGACGAAGGCACTCCAGATCGCGGCCTCGAAGAAGGGTGCGCCCTACCGGTACGGGGCCACCGGTCCGCACCGGTTCGACTGCTCCGGGCTCACGCTCTACTCGTTCAAGAAGGCGGGCAAGAAGCTCCCCCGCACGGCCGCCCAGCAGTACAACAAGACGCGCCACATCTCCGCCAAGAACCGCAAGGCGGGAGACCTGGTGTTCTTCCACTCGGGCAGCAACGTGTACCACGTGGGCATCTACGCGGGTAAGAACAAGCTCTGGCACGCCCCGAAGAGCGGGGACGTGGTGCGGTTGCAGAAGATCTGGACCAAGAGCGTCTGGTACGGGCGCGTGAAGTGATCCGCCCGGTGTGCGGCGGCGTCCCTGACGCGCCGCCGCACACCGGAGCGTGACACGGTCTGAAGTGGTTACCCGTCACCCCATGGCCGAGCACCGTCCCTGCACCGCACGCGGCGAGACCCCGCTGCAACGCGCCGACCGGAACTTCGTCGAGCTGCTCCAGGAGCTCCGGGTCACCCAGACGGGCGTACAGATCCTGTTCGCGTTCCTGCTGTCGCTCGCGTTCACCTCGCGCTTCACCTCCCTCGACACGGTCCAGCGCGTCACCTACGTCATCACTCTGCTGTTGGCGGTCCTGGCCGCATCGCTGTTCACCGCGCCGGCAGCGCTGCACCGCTCGCTCTTCCAGCAGGGCGCCAAGCCGCGCATCGTGCAGGTATCCTCACGACTGGCCACCACCGGTCTGATCGTGCTGGTGTTCGCCTTCAGCGGTTCCGTGCTGCTGGTGGTGGATGTGACGACCAGTCGGACCGGCGGTATCGCCGCGGGCGCGGCGACGTTCCTCGTCTGCGTCGGCCTGTGGGGGCTGCTCCCCCGGCTGGTGCGGCGGGCGGGGCTGCGCGACGAGACACACGGCAGCCCCGAGCGACCGGGAGCCACCGTCGAGGAGTCGGCGCCCCACGGCACCGTCCGGATCCCCGCGCCGCCGCTGCGCGGCCCCATCAGGCAGCCCTCAGCGGTTCGAGAAGGAGCAGCGCACCGAGAAGCGTCAGCGCGGCGCCGGTGACCCCCTCGACGGCCCGCGCGGCACGCGGCTCCCGCAGCCACCGGCCGAGCCGGTCCACCAGCAGCGCCACGGCCGGGAACCACAGCAGGGCGAGGACCACCACGATCAGCGCCAGCAGCAGCGTGCGGGGCAGCGCGGGACTGCCCGCGGGCACGAACTGCGGCAGCAGGCTGAGGAAGGTGATGGGCGCTTTCGGGTTCAGGGCGTTCGTGACGAAGCCCTGCCGCAAGGGCCGCGCGGCGGACCAGGTGGTGCCGGTGTTCCCGGCAACTTCGGCGGCCGCGGGGCGGGGCCGGCGCAGCGACCACAGCGTCCGCACGCCCAGGTAGAGGACATAGCCGCCGCCCAGCAGCTGGAGCGCGCGGAACAGCGCGGGTACGGCGGCCAGGACCGCGGCGACCCCCGCCACGGCCAGCGCGGTGTGCAGGAGGAGCCCGCCCGCGATGCCGAGCGCGCAGGCGACGCCGGCCCGGCGGGAGACCAGGGCGTTGCGCACGACGACGGTGAAGTCGGCGCCCGGCATGGCGACCATGCCCGCCGCCACCCCGGTGAAGGCGATCAGTTGTGCGTCCATGCGCCCACCCTGCCGGGCCAGAGCCTTCACCAGGTATGTCGAATATCCTGGGCAGGCCTTAAGCATCGCTTTGGTCTGTGGAGGTCAGCGGCATGTACGACCCGACCCGGCTCGCGGCGCTGGTCGCCGTCGCGGAGGCCGGGTCCATCACCCGGGCCGCCGAGCGCCTCGGCTACACGCCGCCCGCGCTCTCCCAGCAACTGGCCAAGCTGGAGCGGGAGGCGGGCTCGGCGCTGCTGGTACGGCATCACCGCGGGGCGCGGCTGACGGGCGCGGGCGAACTGCTGGTGGCGCGGGCCCGGCGCGTGCTCGACGAGTTGGAGCGGGCCCGCCACGAACTGGCCGGGCTGGCCGGTCTGTCGGGCGGCGTCCTGAGGCTCGGGACGTTCCAGACGGCGGGCATCCATCTGCTGCCGCCGGTGCTCAGCGCGTTCCGCCGGGCTCACCCCAACGTGGAGCTGTCCGTCGCCGACTACGAACCGCCGACCGGTGTCATGGCCGTGGCCGCCGGGGACATCGACCTGGCCCTGACCCACACGTACGAGCCCGCCGATGCCTGGGCGCTCCCCGCATCCGTCCGCATGGAGCCGGTCCTGGTCGAGGAACTGGTACTGGTGACCGCCCCGGGGCATGCCCTCGCCGACGGCACGTCCAGGCTCGCCTTGACGGAACTGGCGGGTCAGCCGCTGATCAGCATGGCGCCGGAGCATCCGCCCCGGCAGGGTGTGGAGACGGCGCTGGCCAGGGCCGGGGCCAACCTGTCGGTCCTGGTGGCGACGCCCGGGTATGCGCTGGTGTGCGCGCTGGTCAGCGCGGGTCTCGGGGTGGGCGTCGTACCGGAGATGGTGGCGCGGACGTCACTCACGCCGGTCGGGGTGCGCCCGCTCGGGGCGGGCGAGCTGCGCCGTACGATCTCGGTCGCCTACCGGGGCGACGAGGCGGCGCCGGCCGTGGAGGCCTTCCGGGCCCTGCTGCGCGGGGCGTTCGGCCGCGAGCGGCACACGTCAGAGACGCGGTGAGATCACGGTTCCTGCTGCCCCGCCGCGGGCACGGGCTGGGCCGGGACGGTCCACGGGAGTTCGATCGAGATGGTCTTGCCGCCCTCTCGGGTGGGGCGGATCCTGAGCCTGCCGCCGCATTCCGCGATCAGCCAGCGGATGATGACGAGGCCGCGGCCGTTGTCCTGCTGGACGGCGGCGGGCAGGCGTCTGGGGAGTCGTGGGTGGCTGTCCGTGACACCGATGCGCAGGTGTTCGTCGCGGTCGAGTGCGACGTCCACCGTGAACGTGGGTGACTGCCCGAAGGTGTGCTGGACGGCGTTGGTGGCGAGTTCGGAGATGATGAGCCGGATGGAGTCGGACACTTCCGTGTCCTCCGGCAGGCCCCACTCCGCCAGCGTGCCCACCACGTAGGCGCGCGCCGCGGAGACCGAGGCGGGATCGCTCGGCAGAGTGACGGATGCTTCCAAATGGTCTGCCATGGCGACGTCGTCCCTTTCCCACGGGACCGCAGTCCGACACGGAGCGGAAGGTTCGAGTACGGTCCCGGACTGGTGCTTCGTCGCCAGAGTGCCACCAGAACACCCCGGAAGGGCGGCGATCCACCAAGATATGCATATATCTGTCGCTCAAAGCGGTGAACTCTACGACGCGAGACCGTATTCGGGCGGCTCGGAAGGAGTAAGGAGTAGCCCATGCAGCACGGTCCCGCGGTGCGCCGCCGGAAACTGGGCGCCGAACTTCGCGCGCTGCGCACCTCGGCGGGGCTCACCAGCGGTCAGGCGGCCCGGCTGGTGGGCTGGCACCAGTCGAAGGTCAGCCGTATCGAGACGGGCACGAGCGGGGTGAAACCGGCCGATGTGCGGTTACTTCTCGACGCGTACGCGGTGGCGGACACGCAACTGCGCGAGTTGCTCATGGTGTTGGCGGGGTCCGAGGACAGTGGCGGACGGCACCACTGGTGGCACGCCTACCGCGGGGTGCTGCCGCCGACCTACCGGGACTTCATCAGCCTGGAATCCCAGGCCGGCGCGATGCGCACGCTGGAGACGACCGTCGTCCCGGGACTGCTCCAGACGCCCGAGTACGCCCGTGCGGTGACGAAGGCCGCGGTGGAGGGCCTGTCGGAGGACCGGCTCGACACGCTGGTCGAGGTGCGTCTGGCCCGGCAGGACGTGCTGCGCGCGGATCCGCCGCTGGAACTGAGCGCCGTCCTGGACGAGGCGGTGCTGCGGCGGGAGGTGGGCGGGCCCGGGGTCATGGCCCGGCAGCTGGACCGGCTGGTCGAGGCGGCGCGGCTGCCCCAAGTACGGCTCCAGGTGCTGCCCTTCGCCGCCGGGGCGCACATCGGCGTCACCGGCCCTTTCGTAATCTTTTCATTTTTGCGCACTTCTGATCTGGATGTAGTTGTTCTCGACCACTTGACGAGTAGCCTCTACCTCGAACGGAAAGAAGACCTCCAGGCCTACTCGGAGGCCTTCAACGCCCTTCAGGTCCACGCCCTTTCGCCCGAGGACTCGTTGGATTTCATCGCCGGGACAGCCGCCGGCGCGTAAGGAGGCACCATGCGTGCACTGCCTCGTCACGTCCCCTCAAGCATCGAACTGCACGGTGTGCGGTGGTTGCGCAGCAGCTACAGCACCGGCGCGAACAACTGCGTCGAGACCGCGTGTCCGGACGCCTGGCCCTGGGCCGGGCTGCTCGCCGTGCGCGACTCCAAGGACCCGGCCGGCCCCGCGCTGCTCTTCTCGCCGAGGAGCTGGGCGGAGTTCACGGCCGCGGCCGACCGCATCTAGGCCGGATTCCGACCCTTCCGATCAGTTGGTCGTCGAGCGACGCACGGCCGTGTCACGCCGACTCATGGCCGCGTCTCGCCGATCAGTCGTACAGCGCGTTCGATCTGTTCCCCGGTCAGGTCCGCGCGGGCGGTCAGCCTGAGCCGTGAGATGCCGTCGGGTACGGAAGGAGGACGGAAGCAGCCCACGGCCAGGCCCGCCGCGCGGCACTCGGCCGCCCAGCGCACGGCGTCCTCGGGGGAGGGCGCCCGCACCGAGACCACCGCGGCGTCCGGACGTACCGCTTCCAGGCCCGCGGCGGTCAGGCGTGCGTACAACTCGCCCGCCACCGCACGGGCCCGCGCCGCGCGCTCCGGCTCGCGGCGCAGCAACCGCAGGGCCGACAGGGCCGCCCCCGCCGCCGCGGGGGCGAGACCCGTGTCGAAGATGAACGTCCGCGCCGCGTTGACCAGGTGGTCGATCACCAGGGCGGGGCCGAGGACGGCTCCGCCCTGGCTGCCGAGCGACTTGGACAGCGTGACCGTCACGACCACGTCGTCGGCACCCGCGAGTCCCGCCGCGTGCGGAGCGCCGCGGCCGCCGTCACCGAGGACGCCCAGGCCGTGGGCGTCGTCGACCACCAGACCGGCGCCGTGCTCCCGGCACACCTGGGCGAGCGCGGCGAGCGGGGCCGCGTCGCCGTCGACCGAGAAGACCGTGTCGGACACGGTGATCGCCGTGCCCTCGTGTGTGTGCAGCGCCTTGCGCACGGCCTCCGGCTCGGCGTGCGCCACCACCTGTGTGGTGCCGCGGGCCAGCCGGCAGCCGTCGATGAGTGAGGCGTGGTTGCCCGCGTCGGAGACGATGAGGGAGCCGTGCGGGGCCAGCGCGGTGACCGCAGCGAGGTTGGCCGCGTAGCCGGAGGAGAAGACCAGGGCCGCCTCGGAACCGCAGAAATCGGCCAGTTCCTGTTCCAGTTCGGCGTGCAGTTCGGTGCTGCCGGTGACGAGCCGGGAGCCGGTCGAGCCGCCGCCCCAGAGCCGCGCGGCACGGGCCGCCCCGTCGGTGACCTCGGGATGGTGGGCCAGCCCCAGGTAGTCGTTGCTCGCCAGGTCGAGGAGCGGTGAAACGGCCGGACGGGGGCGCAGAGTCCGTACGAGTCCGGCACGGCGGCGCAGCCGCGCCTGCTCGTCGATCCAGCCGAACGCCATGGGTGGTCCTCCGGGGGATTTGTAGGCAGTGCACAGACACTAGCGGGACCTCCAGCAGGTCAGTGTGTGGCAATACCCACACCTCGAAGCGACTCTGTTGTACGAACTCTCCTTGGCCGCGGGCGGCTCCGTAGGACAGGATCGGCTCCCATGGACCTGCTGAACACGCTGGTGGACAAGGGGCTTCGGCGCGAGCTGCCGACCCGAGAAGAGGCACTGGCCGTCCTCGCGACGTCCGACGACGACCTGCTCGATGTGGTGGCCGCGGCCGGGAAGGTGCGCCGGCACTGGTTCGGCCGACGGGTGAAACTCAACTATCTCGTCAACCTGAAGTCCGGCCTGTGTCCCGAGGACTGCTCCTACTGTTCGCAGCGGCTCGGCTCCCGGGCCGGCATCCTGAAGTACACGTGGCTCAAACCGGACCAGGCCTCCGACGCGGCGGCGGCCGGTGTGGCCGGGGGCGCCAAGCGGGTGTGCCTGGTGGCCAGCGGGCGCGGTCCGACCGACCGGGACGTGGACCGCGCCTCCGAGACGATCAGGACGATCAAGGAGAAGAACGAGGGCGTCGAGGTGTGCGCCTGCCTCGGGCTGCTCTCCGACGGACAGGCCGAACGGCTGCGCGAGGCGGGCGCCGACGCCTACAACCACAACCTCAACACGTCCGAGGCCACGTACGGGGAGATCACGACCACGCACACGTACGCCGACCGCGTGGACACCGTCGAGAAGGCCCACGCGGCAGGGCTGTCCGCCTGCTCCGGTCTGATCGCCGGCATGGGCGAGTCGGACGAGGACCTGGTCGACGTGGTCTTCTCGCTGCGCGAGCTGGACCCTGACTCGGTTCCGGTCAACTTCCTGATCCCGGTCGAGGGCACCCCGCTCGCCAAGGAGTGGAACCTCACCCCGCAGCGCTGCCTGAGGATCCTGTCCATGGTGCGCTTCGTGTGCCCGGACGTCGAGGTGCGCATCGCGGGCGGCCGGGAGGTCCATCTGCGCACGATGCAGCCGCTCGCCCTGCACCTGGCCAACTCGATCTTCCTCGGCGACTACCTCACCACCGAGGGCCAGGCGGGCAAGGCCGACCTGGAGATGATCGCGGACGCCGGGTTCGAGGTGGAGGGCACCGATCAGGTGACGCTGCCGGAGCACCGGGCGGCCGGCGGCTGCCACGGCGGCGGGGTATGCGGTTCCGAGGGTGGCGGAGCCTGCGGTTCCGATTCTGCCCCGGAGGCCGCGGAGTCCAGCACAGCGGCCGAGCCTCGTACGGCTGCCGAGCCCCGTACCGACCTGGTCGCCGTCCGCCGCCGGGGCGCCGGAACGGACCTCGCGCCCAATGCCTGACCTCAGCGTCCCCGAGCTGCTCGAGCTGGACCGGCGGCATGTGTGGCATCCGTACGGCCCGATGCCCGGCCGCCAGGAGCCGCACGTGGTGGAATCGGCGAGCGGGGTGCGGCTGCGGCTCGCCGACGGCTCGGGAGAGCTGGTCGACGGCATGTCCTCCTGGTGGTCGGCGATCCACGGCTACAACCACCCGGCGCTGAACGAGGCGGCGCGCGGGCAACTGGAGCGGATGAGCCACGTGATGTTCGGCGGGCTCACCCACGAGCCCGCCGTCCGGCTGGCGAAGCTCCTTGTCGATATGTCGCCCGAAGGCTTGGAGCACGTCTTCCTCGCCGACTCCGGGTCCGTGTCGGTCGAGGTCGCGGTCAAGATGTGCCTCCAGTACTGGCGCTCGCTGGGCCGCCCCCGCAAGCAGCGGCTGCTGACCTGGCGCGGCGGCTACCACGGCGACACCTGGCAGCCGATGTCGGTGTGCGATCCCGAGGGCGGGATGCACGAGTTGTGGACCGGGGTGCTGCCGCGTCAGGTGTTCGTCGGTCCGCCTCCGGTCGCGTACGAGGAGTCGTACGCCGAGCAGTTGCGCACGGCGATCGCACGGCATGCCGACGAGTTGGCCGCGGTGATCGTGGAGCCGGTGGTGCAGGGCGCGGGCGGGATGAGGTTCCACTCCCCCGCCTATCTGCGGGTGCTGCGGGAGGCCTGCGACGCGTACGACGTGCTGCTGGTGTTCGACGAGATCGCGACCGGTTTCGGCCGTACGGGCGCGCTGTTCGCGGCGGAGCACGCGGCCGTGACGCCGGACGTGATGTGCGTGGGCAAGGCGCTGACCGGCGGTTATCTGACCATGGCGGCGACGCTGTGCACCTCGCGGGTGGCCCACGGCATCTCGCAGGGTGAGGTGCCGGTGCTGGCGCACGGCCCGACCTTCATGGGCAATCCGCTGGCCGCGGCCGTGGCCTGCGCCTCCATCGACTTGCTGCTCGGCCAGGACTGGCTCACAGAGGTCAAGCGGATCGAGACGGGCCTGCGGGACGGGCTCGCGGCGGCCGCGGAACTCCCGGGCGTCGAGGACGTGCGGGTGCTCGGCGCCATCGGGGTCGTGCAGCTGGATCACGCCGTGGACATGAGGGCGGCCACGGAGGCGGCCGTACGCGAGGGCGTGTGGCTGCGGCCGTTCCGCGACCTGATCTACACCATGCCTCCGTACGTGACGGGCGACGCGGACGTGGCGCGCATCGCGCGGGCGGTGCGCGCGGCGGCGCGGGAGGGATGAGATGTCGGTACTGGTGATCACGGGCACGGGCACGGAGGTCGGCAAAACGGTCGTGACCGCCGCGGTGGCCGCGACGGCGCTGGCCGCCGGCCGTTCGGTGGCCGTGCTGAAGGCCGCGCAGACGGGCGTACGGCCCGACGAGCCGGGGGACGCCGCCGAGGTCGCGCGGCTCGCGGGTGCCGTGACGACGGCGGAACTCGCCCGGTATCCCGAGCCGTTGGCGCCCGCCACGGCCGCCCGCCGGGCCGGTCGCGCCCCCGTGCACCCGCACGAGGTCGCGGAGGCCGCCGCCAAGCTGGCCACCGAGCACGACCTGGTGCTGATCGAGGGCGCGGGCGGACTGCTCGTACGGTTCGACCCGACCGGCGGCACCCTGGCGGACGCGGCCCGGCTGCTGTCGGCCCCGGTGCTGGTGGTGGCGCCGGCTGGGCTCGGCACCCTGAACATGACGGAGCTGACGGCGCGTGAACTCCGCTCCCGGGCGCTGGACCTGGCGGGGATCGTGATCGGGAGCTGGCCCGCCGCGCCGGACCTCGCCTCGCGCTGCAATCTCGCGGACCTGCCGGACGTGGCCGGAGCGCCACTGCTGGGCTCCGTCCCCGCCGGGTCGGGGGCCCTCTCCCCCGCCGTCTTCCGGGCGGCCGCGCCGCACTGGCTGGCGCCGCGCCTGGACGGCACGTGGGACGCGGAGGCGTTCCAGCTGCGGGAGGCGCCCAGGGCGTCCTGAGGGCTTCGGCGGGCGCGCGGTGAAACCGGCGCCGATGTGATCGCGTGTTGGTCTACGTACGTGATCACCTCCGAAGGGAACACCGTGCACACCACACACCCACGCCCGTCCCGGAGAACGGCCCTCGTGCTGGGCGCCGCAGCCGCTCTCTCGCTGGGCGGCGGCACGGCCCACGCCTTACCCGGCACGGGCGGCGTCACCGCACGGCTGAGGGAACTGGAGCGGGAGCACACCGCCCGGCTGGGCGTGTACGCCCGCAATCTGCGCACGGGCCGGACGGTGGCGTTCCGGGCCGACGAACGCTTTGCGATGGCCTCGGTGTTCAAGACGCTCGCCGCCGCGGCCGTCCTGCGCGACCTCGACCGCGACGGCGAGTTCCTGGCCCGGCGCATCCGCTACACGCAGGACTACGTCACGCAGTCGGGGTACTCCCCCGTCACCCAGGAGAACCTCGCGAACGGCATGACCGTCGGCGAACTGTGCGACGCGACCATCCGCTTCAGCGACAACGCCGCGGGCAACCTGCTGCTGAAGGAGCTGGGCGGACCGACCGCCATCACGCGCTTCGCCCGTTCGATCGGTGACGGTGTCACCCGGCTCGACCGGTGGGAGCCGGAGCTCAACAGCGCGGAACCGTGGCGCGTGACCGACACGACCTCTCCCCGCGCGATCGGCCTGTCCTACGCCCGCCTCGTGCTCGGCGACGTGCTGGAGCCCCGGGACCGGGCCCGGCTCACGGACTGGCTGCTGCGCAACACCACCAGCACCGAGAAGTTCCGCAAGGGACTTCCCCCAAAATGGGTGCTCGCCGACAAGACCGGCCAGCCGGCGTACGGCGGCGCCCACGACGTGGGCATCACCTGGCCGCCCGACGGCACGCCGATCGTGCTGTCCGTCCTGACGACCCAGCCCGAGCAGGACGCACCGGCCGACGACGCGCTGGTGGCCAGGACGGCCGCGCTGCTGGCGGCGGAACTCGCCTAGCGTGGTCGTCAACGGCAGGCCGTAGTGGAACACCTGGCTTGTCGGCGGCGCCATGGGTGCCGTTGGCCTGCCGGCCCTGCACTCCGCCGTGCCCAACGGGGCCGGGCGTCTCGGGAGCCTGCTGGAGACGTTCCTGCCGTGGCCGGGCACGGCCGTGCCTCCCCTCGGCTGCCTCGCCGTGCTCAAGCGGTCGGTGACGGGACCGCTCGCCTGCGTGCCGGCTCGCGCGCGTCTGCGTGAGAGCGGCTCGCCGAGTCGGCTTGGCGTCGGCAGGGGTGCCCGGGGCTCTTCCTGGGGACAATCGCCGTAAGACCCGCCTCGTCCGGGAGGTCTCCCATGCCGCTCCGGTCCGCCCGCTCCGGCAAGGTGCAACGGGATGCCGTGCACCATCCGCTGTTCGCCCGCTATTACGCCCGGGTCAGTGTCACCGCCGAGACGCGGATGGGCATGGGCAGGGTGCGCGAGAGGCTGCTCGGCGGGCTGTCGGGGCGGGTGATCGAGATCGGCGCGGGCAACGGGCTGAACTTCGCGCACTACCCGGGCACCGTCGCGGAGGTCGTGGCCATCGAGCCGGAGCGGCGACTGCGGCAGCTGGCCGTGGAGGCCGCCCTGCGCGCGGAGGTGCCGGTGGACGTGGTGCCGGGTGCGGCCGAGGCGCTGCCGGTCAAGAGCGAGGGCTTCGACGCGGCCGTGGTGTCACTGGTGCTGTGCAGTGTGCGGGACGTGCCCCGGGCGCTCGGGGAGCTCCGGCGGGTGCTGCGGCCGGGCGGAGAGGTGCGGTTCTTCGAGCACGGCCGGGGCGGCGGCCGGGTGATGACCTTCACCCAGCGCGCGCTGGACCGGACGGTGTGGCCGGTGCTGAACGGGGGCTGCCACCTGGCGCGGGAGCCGGTGCGGGCGCTGCGGGACGCCGGTTTCGAACTCGGCCCCTACCGGCGGATGCTGATGCCGGAGCAGGGACCGACGCTGCCCACCTCGTACTGCGTGCTGGGCACCGCGTGGCGCCCGCCCGAGGCGTAGTCACCGGGTCACAGGCTCCACTGGCGCAGCTCCTGCTCGATGTCCCGCACCGACGCCTCGCCGCTCTTGACCAGCAGGGCGAGGTCGCGAACCTGCTCCGGCGAGGTGACGACCTTGGCGCCGCTGGCGACGAGGTACGCGTAGGCGACGGCGGAGGCGAACAGGGCGTTGGAGCGTTCCAGCGCGGGGACGTGGATCAGGAGCTGGAGCAGCGCGGCGGCGCGGGCGTGCGGGCTGTCGTAGACGGGGACGTCGAATATGGCGGCCTGGTGGCGTGCGACGGCGGCGACGAGGGCTCCCCAGTCGGTGACCTGGGGGTCTCCCGGGGTCTTCTGCTCGGCGAGCATCAGCAGCCAGGCGAGGTCGATCTCGAGGTTGCTCAAGGGTTCAGTGGCGACCTTCGCGCGTGCCCTCACGGTCTGCGCCGAACTCCTCGGCGAAGACGGACTCGTACTGCTTCATGAAGTCGGCGGCGGCCTCCACGAACGTGTGGCCCACCTCGCCGGTGTCCTGTCTGACCAGCTCCTCGATGTAGCGGTTGACACTCATGCCGCGGGCCAGGGCGCGTTCGCGAGCGGCTCGGGCGGTGCCCTCGTCGACTCGCACGTTCAGCTGGGTCTTCGCCATACCTTGAAGCTAGCGCGGAGGTGCTAGCACCGGCAAGGGCGGGACTCCGACCCGAGGAGGATACCGAGTGTGGGCTGCGTCACATTACCCTCGGGCAAGGTGACGGCATCCGACGTCCACCACGAGGAGGCGGCCTTGTCCACACCTGCTGCGGAGCACGTCCCCGGCCTCGCGTCGGCCGACGGGATCGCGGCCCGGGCCCGCGGTCTGACCAAGGCGTACGGCTCGGGCGAGACGACCGTGCTCGCGCTCGACGCGGTGGACGTCGACATCGTCCGCGGCCGCTTCACCGCGGTGATGGGCCCTTCGGGCTCCGGGAAGTCCACGCTGATGCACTGCCTGGCGGGGCTCGACACCGTCTCGGCCGGCCGGGTGTGGCTCGGCGACACGGAGATCACGGGCCTGAGGGAGCGCGAGCTGACGCGGCTGCGCCGCGACCGGATCGGGTTCATGTTCCAGTCGTTCAACCTCATCCCGACCCTGAACGCGCTGGAGAACATCACCCTGCCCATGGACATCGCGGGCAGGAAGCCCGACGAGAAGTGGCTGGACCAGGTGATCGACACCCTCGGTCTGCGGGACCGGCTCGGGCACCGGCCGTCCCAGCTCTCCGGCGGCCAGCAGCAGCGGGTGGCCTGCGCGCGGGCGCTGGCCTCCCGGCCCGAGCTGATCTTCGCGGACGAGCCGACCGGCAACCTCGACTCGCGCGCCGGCCTGGAGATGCTCGGCTTCCTGCGCGAGGCGGTGGACCTGCTCGGGCAGACCGTCGTCATGGTCACCCACGACCCGGGCGCCGCCGCCCACTCCGACCTGGTGCTCTTCCTCGGGGACGGCCGGATCGTCGACGAGATGCGGCGGCCGACGGCGGAGACCGTCCTGGAGCGCATGAAGCGTTTCGACGTGATCCGCACCCGCCCCGAGGGCGCGCCGCCCGCCGCGGGGTCCGAGGGCGCCCCGTCCGCCGAGGAGAACTGATCCCGTGCTCAAGGCGACCCTGAGGAGCTTCCTGGCGCACAAGGGGCGGCTGCTGCTCTCGGCGCTCGCCGTCCTGCTGTCCGTCGCGTTCGTCACGGGCAGCCTGATCTTCTCGGACACCGTCAGCCGTACCTTCGACCGGCTGTTCGCCTCCACCGCGGCCGACGTCACCGTCAGCCCGAAGGAGGGCCTCGACGAGGCGGTGCCCTCCGGCCGGACGGCCACCCTGTCGCACGCGCTCGCCGAACGCGTGCGGCGGGTCGACGGGGTCGCGGCGGCACGCGCCGAGGTGGACGTGGACGGCCTCACGGTCGTCGACGAGGAGAACGAGCCGGTCGGCCCGACCACCGGGGCCCCCACGCTCGGCACCGCCTGGAACCCGACCGAGCGCAGCCCCGTGGAACTCACCTCCGGTCACGCCCCGCGCGGCGACGGGCAGGCGCTGCTCGACTCGGAGACCGCCGACCGCAAGGACGTGCGCATCGGCGACACCCTCACCGTGATCGCGCCGCCCGGGTCGTTCGAGGTCCGGGTCGTCGGCATCGCCACGTTCACCACCACCAACCCCGGCGCCGCCCTGGTCTTCCTCGACACCCCCACCGCGCAGACGAAGCTGCTGGGCAGCCCGCGGGCGGCCACCAGCATCTCGGTCGACGCCGCCGACGGCGTCAGCGACGAGCAGCTCAAGCAGCGCGTGGCCGCCGCGCTCGGTGCGCATACCTACGATTTCAGGACCGCCGACGAGCAGGCGAAGTCGGACGTCGAGCAACTGGGCGGTTTCCTCGACGTCATCAAGTACGTGATGGTCGGCTTCGCCGGGGTCGCCGTGCTGGTGGGCGTGTTCCTGATCGTCAACACCTTCGCCATGCTCATCGCCCAGCGCACCCGCGAGCTGGGACTGCTGCGCGCGCTCGGCGCCGACCGGCGCCAGGTCCGCCGCTCGGTGCTCACCGAGGCCCTCCTGCTCGGTCTGGTCGGCTCCACGCTGGGGCTCGCCGTGGGCATCGGGCTCGCGGCCGGGCTCATCGAGCTGATGGGCCTGCTCGGCATGAACATCGACGCCGACGAGATGGTCATCGGCTGGGTGACGCCCGTGACGGCGTATGTCGTCGGTCTCGGCGTCACCTTCGTCGCCGCGTATCTGCCGGCGCGGCGGGCCGCGGGGGTCTCGCCGATGGCCGCGCTCTCGGACGCCGAGGTCGCCGGGGTGGGCCGGCCGCTGCGGGTGCGTGCGGTGGCGGGCGCGGTCGTCGGGGCGGCCGGTGCGGCGGCGCTCGTGGGGTGCGCGGTGTCGGAGCGGACGTCGTCGGCGGCGTCCCTGCTGGGCCTCGGTGTCGTGCTCACCCTGATCGCGACCGTGATCGCCGGTCCGCTGCTGGTGCGCCCGGTGATCCGTGTGCTCGGCGCGGCCTTCCCCGCGCTGTTCGGGTCGATCGGCCGGATGAGCCAGCGCAACGCCCTGCGCAATCCCCGCCGTACCGGAGCCACCGCGGCCGCCCTCATGGTGGGCCTCGCCCTGGTCGGCGGGATGTCGGTGGCGAGCGAGTCGATGACCGCTTCGTTCGACCAGCAGATCGACAAGACGCTGGGCGCCGACTTCGTGATCCAGAACGCCAACTTCCTGCCGTTCCCGAAGGAGGTCACCGACAAGGTGCGCGGCACCGAAGGCGTGGGCCTGCTCGTGCGGGGGCGGTTCACGCCGGTCGGGGTGCGGCTCCCGGACGGCGACCGGGTGGAGACGACCGCCGCGGGTTACGATCCGCGGCTCGACGAGGTCGCCAACATCACGTACGTACGAGGGGACTCGGCGGCCGCACTCGCCGACGGGCGCCTCGCCATGGACCGGGACTTCGCGCGCGACCACGATGTCCGGGTGGGCAGCACGGTCCCGGTGGAGTTCCCGGGCGGGCGCGGGGCCGAGCTGACGGTCGGCGCCCTCACCGACCAGGACGCCGCCGAGGGGTTCGGCACACAGGGCGGGCTCTACTTCGGCCTCGCCACGCTGGAGCGGTACGCGCCGGGCGGGCAGGACTCCGCGCTGTACGTCAACGCAGCCCCCGGCACGAGCGACGACGACCTGCGCGCGAACCTGGAGAAGACCCTGGACCCGTACCCGCAGGTGCAGGTGCGGGACCTGGCCGACTACAAGCAACTGGTCCACGACCAGATCGCCGTCCTGCTGTACCTCGTGTACGCGCTGCTGGGGCTGGCGATCATCATCGCGGTGCTCGGCGTGGTCAACACCCTCGCGCTGTCGGTCGTCGAACGTACCCGGGAGATCGGGCTGCTGCGGGCGATCGGGCTGGCGCGGCGGCAGCTGCGGCGGATGATCCGGCTGGAGTCGGTGGTGATCGCGGTGTTCGGGGCCGTCCTGGGCCTCGCGCTGGGGCTGGTGTGGGGCGTGTGTACACACGAGGTGCTGGCCCTCCAGGGCATGGCGGCCCTCGCGATCCCGTGGTTCACGATCGTCGCGGTGGTGATCGGCTCGGCGGTGGTGGGGGTCGTGGCGGCCCTGCTCCCGGCGTTGCGTGCGTCCCGCATGAACGTACTGGCGGCCATCGCACACGAGTGATGGAATCGTGGCGGGTACTCAAGTCGCTTCCGTGTGAGGAGAGTTCGTGTCGCGTCTGTTCCGCTTCGGGGTCAACCTGCTCGCACCCGCGTCCGCCGAGGAGTGGCGCGCCAAGTGCCGCCGGGCCGAGGAGCTCGGATACGACGTGATCCTCGTCCCCGACCATCTGGGCATGCCGGCGCCCTTCCCGGCGCTCGTGGCGGCGGCCGAGGCGACCGAGCGACCGAGGCTCGGCACCTTCACGCTCAACGCGGGCTTCTGGAACCCGGCGCTGCTGGCCCGTGAGGTGGCCACGACGGACGCGCTGACGGGCGGCCGTCTGGAGCTCGGGCTCGGCGCCGGCTACGTACGGGCGGAGCACGACACGGCCGGGCTGCCGTTCGGCTCGCCGGGTGAACGGGTGGACCATCTGCGGCGCACGGTCGAGGAGTTGAAGCAGCTGCTGGGCTCGGACGAGCACCAGCCGCAGGCGGCGCAGCGGCCCCGGGTGCCGCTGCTGATCGGCGGAAACGGCGACCGCGTGCTGCGGCTGAGCGCCGGGCACGCCGACATCGCGGCGTTCACCGGAGCGCGGTCGGTGCCGGGCAGCACCACCGGGCAGTTGACGCCGATCACCGCGGACGAACTCGACGAACGCGTGGCGCGGTTCCTGAAGTTCGCGGCGGACCACCGCGAGGAGCCGCCCGAGCTGAACCTGCTCCTCCAGATGGTCATCGGCACCGAGGACCGCGAGGCCGCGGTTCAGCCGTTCCTCGAACACGTCCCGGACATGACGGTGGATCAGGTCCTGGAGCTTCCCGTCTCCCTTGTCGGCACACCGGACGAGCTGACGGAGCAGGTCCTGGCCCGGCGCGAGCGCTACGGCTTCACGTATCTGACGGTCCTTGAGCCCTACATGGAGACGTTCGCGCCGGTCATGGAGCGGGTGCGCGGGGTCTGAGGTCCGGATTCTGAAAGGGTGCGCCCGGGGGTGGCCGTGCCTGATGTGATCACGGCATGACAGAGCTACGCATCCGGGCCGCGACGCCCGAGGACCTCGACACCGTGCTGGCCTTCTGGAAGGTGGCCGCGGAGGGCACGAGCATCAGCGACGACCGCAGTGGCGTGGAGCGACTGGTCGCGCGCGACCCCGAGGCCTTGATCCTGGCCGAGCGGGACGGCGAGCTGGCCGGGACGGTGATCGCGGGGTTCGACGGCTGGCGCTGCCACCTCTACCGGCTGGCCGTGCGTCCGGACCACCGCCGCCAGGGCATCGCCTCCGCGCTGCTCGCCGCGGCCGAGGAACGGTTCGTACGGCTCGGAGGGCGGCGCGCGGACGCGATGGTGCTCACGCGCAACGAGACCGCGCACCGCGCGTGGGGGGCCGCCGGGTACGCGCCCGAGGAGAAGTGGCGGCGCTGGGTGAAGCCGCTTACGGACTAGGGGGCTTCTGATGGGAGTGAAGCCCTCACCGGCCAGGCGTGCCGGTCGGTGAAGCCCCCTCACCAGCCAGGCGTGCTGTTCGGGCTGAGGACTCCTGCCACGAGCCGGTGGGCGTAGGCGGTGTCGAGGCCGTCCGGGCGGAACAGGATGCGGTACATCATGGGCGCGACGACCTGGTCGATGACCCTCTCGACGCCGGGTGCCGGCTCCCCCGCTCGGACGCGCGACGGAGGATGACGTCGACCTGCTGGGCGGCGTAGGCGGAGCACTGGCCGGCGTTGCCGCCGTCCGGGTCGCCGAGCAGGGCGTCGCGGATGTAGGCGCGGCCGGTGGGCGAGGACATCTCGTCGAGGAACTGCTCGGCCCAGGCCGTCAGGTCGTTCGCCAGGGTGCCGAGGTCCGCGGGTTCGGCGTCGGGCCGCAGCCGCTCGACCGCCACGTCCGACAGCAGTTCCTGCATGTCTCCCCAGCGGCGGTAGATCGTCGACGGCGTCACGCCCGCGCGCTGGGCGACCATCGGCACGGTCAAGGCGTCCCGGCCGACCTCCGAGGCGAGTTCGCGCACGGCGGTGTGCACCGCCGCCTGGACCCGGGCGCTGCGCCCGCCGGGGCGCACCATCTGCCTGCTCACAGAACCCACCTTAAAGCGAACCCGTTGCGTCTAGCACGGTACGGACCGGGCCGCAGGCGCGAGACCGCGGGCGGGCCGGGTTTGTTCGCAGGCGTGCCCGACCCGCAGCAACGCGCTCTCCCCGAGGGGCGGCCCGATGAGCTGCATGCCGATCGGCAGCCCCGCCGTGTCGTGGCCGACCGGTACGGACAGTGAGGGCACGCCGGTGATGTTGGCCGGGGCCGAGAGCCGCACATAGGCGTCGGAGACGCCCTCGACGGTGCCGTCGGCCCAGGTGACCTGCTCCTGACCGGCCGCGACGGCGGTTGTCGGCACGGTGGGGGCGGCGATCAGGTCGACCTCCCGCAGCATGCGCGCCCATTCCCGCCGCATGAGGGTGCGGGAGCGCTGGGCGCGCAGGTAGTCCCCGGCGGGCATGAGCTCACCGGCTTCCAGGAGGATCCGGACGTCGGCCTGGTAGAGCTCGGGGACCGTGCGCAGGGTGCTCTCGTGATAGGCGGTGGCCTCGGGCACCATCAGGCCCCACTGGGTGGCCTGGATGTAGCGGGTCATGGGGATCTCGACCTCGACGAGTCGGGCACCGAGCGACTGGAGCCGGCCGATCGCGCTTCGGACGGCGGCTTCCACCTCCGCGTCGACGTGGTCGAAGTAGTAGGTGCGCGGCACGCCGATCCGCAGCCCGGTCAGATCCGTGTCCGGGCCCGGCCGGTAGTGGGCCGGTGCTGTGGCCAGGGATGCGGGGTCGCGCGGGTCGTGCCCGGCCAGGGCCTCGAGGACCAGGGCCGCGTCCTCGGTGGTGCGGGTGATCGGGCCGACGTGGTCCAGCGACCAGGACAGGGACGTGACGCCGTGGCGCGGGACGAGGCCGTAGGTCGGTTTGAGGCCGACGGCCCCGTTCAGCGCGGCGGGCACCCGGATGGATCCGCCGGTGTCGGTGCCCAGGGCGAAGGTGGCGGCGCCGGCGGCGACGGCGACGGCTGATCCGCCGCTGGAGCCGCCGGCGACCCGGCCGGAGTCCCAGGCGTTGTGGGTCTGCGGGGTGGTCAGCCCGTAGGCGAACTCGTGCGTGTGGGTCTTGCCGACCAGGACCGCTCCGGCCGCCGACAGGCGTGCGGCGACGGTGCTGTCGGTCTGCGCGCGGTGGTCGGACCGGACCCGGGAACCGGCCGACGTGGTCGTACCGGCGACATCGATCAGGTCCTTCAGGCCCATCGGGATGCCGTGCAGCGGACCGCGGTGGCGGCCGGCGGCGATGTCGTTCCCGGCTCGGCGCGCGGCCCGGCGCGCCTGCTCGGCGTCGACGGTGACGTAGGCCCGAAGGTGCGGCTCCACCTGCTCGATGCGCTCCAGTACGGAGTCGGTCAGCTCGACGGGGGACATTTGACGTGCCCGGATCGCGTCGGCGGCGGCCGCGAGCGTCAGTTCATACGGCTGCATCGTGCGTCTCCTTCGCCGTCGTGGGCATCCTTCACCGCTGCCGCGCGGTAGGCGGGGGCGGGCGGGGTGTCCCCGAAGTCCAGCTCCCTCAGGACCGCCACGACGGAGTGGATGTGGCCGGCGGTGGCCGCGACCGCCGCGTGACGGTCGGCGGGCAGTACGAGCCCGGCGCGGTGGGCCCAGCGGGCCGCTTCGGGCGGCGTGAGTTCGGGCTGGGACATGGACTCCCCTACAAAGGCTATCTGTTTGCGTTAGTGGACTCTAGGACCTACGGTCGCCTTAACGCAAACAGATTGCTTTAAGCGCATCCCGAGGAGGACCATTGACCACGCCCGCTTCCTGGACCGTGGGCGGCATCACCGTCCACCGCGTCGACGAGATCCCCCTGCCATCCGCCACCGGCCCCTGGCTGCTGCCCGGCGCCACCCCGCAGGTCGTCACGGGGCAGCAGTGGCTGCGCCCCCACTTCGCCGACGAAGGCCTCCTGCGTCTCGACAGCCACAGCTTCGCGTTCACCGTCGGCGGGCTGCGCGTCCTGGTGGACACCGGCATCGGAAACGGCAAAGAGCGGGCCAACCCCGCCTGGCACCACCTCGACACCGACTACCTTCAGCGCCTTGGCGCCGCCGGATTCCCCCCGGACTCGGTCGACTTGGTGATCCTCACCCACCTGCACGCCGATCACGTCGGCTGGAACACCCGGGAGGTGAACGGCGAGTGGGTGCCCACCTTCCCGAACGCCCGCCACCTCACCTCCCGCACCGAGCGGGAGTTCTGGTCCGGGTACGACATGGACGAGGCGCGCCGGCAGGTGTTCCGCGACTCCGTGATCCCGGTGGAGGAGGCGGGACTGCTCAACCTCCTCGACGTCCCCGCCGAGGGCCTCGAAGTCGTCCCGGGGCTGCGCCTAGTCCCGACTCCCGGGCACACCCCCGGCCATATAGCCGTCGAACTGACCAGCCACGGACGCACGGCACTGATCACCGGCGACTGCGTCCACCACCCCGTCCAGCTCGCTCACCCCGACATCGGTGCCTGTGTCGACATCGACCCCGGACGGTCACAGGCTTCGCGCCGCGAGCTGCTCGGCGCGCTCGCCGGCACGGACACCCTCCTCCTGGGCACCCACTTCCCACCGCCCACCGCCGGCCACGTCGTCCCCCACGAGGGCGCCTACCGGCTCTCCCCGGTCCCCGCCGACTCTCCCTGAGACCCTCTGAGCACCCCGACCGCAGGACTTTGCCCATCCTTTACCCTTGTATGGCCACTCGGTTCTGCATGAAAGGTTGTGAGCGTCCGCCCATGGGCGAGCCTCCCAGTACGCGACACCGCGCGTTCCGCCCCGTCCTGGAGAACCATGGAACGGGGGTGAACCGATGACCGAAGTGCTCCTCCTTCTGGCGGCGATCCTGCTCTCGATCGCCTGCGGCGCCTTCGTGGCGGCCGAGTTCTCCCTCACCACGGTCGAGCGCGCCGAGCTGGAGCAGGCCGTGGCGCGCGGCGAGCGGGGCGCGCAGGGCGCCCTGAAGGCCGTACGGAACCTGACGTTCCAGCTCTCCGGGGCGCAGCTCGGCATCACGGTCACGAACCTGGTCGTCGGCATGCTCGCCGAGCCGTCGATCGCCGCGCTGATCGCCGGGCCGCTGGAGGACGTCGGCGTCTCCCGGTCGGCGTCGCACAGCCTTGCGCTGGTGCTGGGCACGGCTCTGTCGACGGTGTTCCTGATGGTCGTCGGCGAGCTGGTGCCGAAGAACTGGGCGATCTCGTCGCCGCTGACGGTCGCCAAGACCGTGGGCAACGCCCAGCGCTGGTTCAGCGCCGCGTTCCGGCCCTTCATCAGGCACCTCAACAACACGGCGAACCGTGTCGTGCGCCGGATCGGTGTGGAGCCCGCCGAGGAACTGGCGTCGGCGCGCGGACCGCAGGAGCTGGCGGCGCTCGCCCGGCACTCCGCCAGGGAAGGCGTCCTGGAGGCCGACACCGCCGAGCTGTTCGTACGGACGCTGAACCTCGCCGACCTGACCGCGGAGAACGTGATGACGCCCCGGGTGCAGGTCGTCGCCCTGGACGTGCAGGCGACCCTGGAGGACGTGGCGAACGCGACCCGGGCGACCGGCCTGTCCCGGTTCCCCGTCTACCGCGGCACGCTCGACTCGGTCGTGGGAACCGCGCACGTCAAGGACGTACTCGCGGTACCGGCGGAGCGCCGGACCCGGATCTTCGTCTCCGAGCTGATGCGCGAGCCGCTGCTGGTCCCGGAGACGCTCACCGTCGACCGGCTCCTGGACCGGCTCTCCGGCAAGCGCACGATGGCCGTCGTGATCGACGAGTACGGCGGCACGGCGGGCGTGGCCACCCTGGAGGACATCGTCGAGGAGGTCGTCGGCGAGGTGCGCGACGAGCACGACCCGCACGAGCTGCCCGACCTCGCGCCGGCCGGCACGGACGAGGCCGGCCACGCCCTGTACTCGGCCGACGGCTCCGCGCGCGTGGACCAGCTCGAAGCCGTCGGGCTGCGCGCACCGGAGGGGCCGTACGAGACGCTCGCCGGGCTGGTGGCGACGGTACTCGGCCGGATACCGGCCGTGGGTGACACCCTCGAGGTCGCCGGCTGGCGGATGGAGGTCCTGGACGCCACGGGCCGCCGAGCCGCCCGCGTCCGGCTGCGAGCGCCCCTCGACGACGAGAAGCCCGACGAGAGGGGAGTGGCGCTGTGACCGCCGTCCAGCTGCTGATCGGTCTGGCGACGCTCGTCGTCAACGCCTTCTTCGTCGGCGCCGAGTTCGCCCTGATCTCGGTCCGCCGCAGCCAGATCGAGCCCTACGCCGACCGGGGCGACCGGCGCGCCAAGAGCGTGCTGTGGGGCCTGGAGCACGTGTCCGCGCTGATGGCGGCCGCGCAGCTCGGCATCACGCTGTGCACGCTGGTGCTGGGTGTGGTGGCCGAGCCGGCGATCGCGCACCTGCTGGAGCCGGTGTTCCACGCGATCGGCGTGCCCGAGGGCGCGGGGCACGCGGTGTCCTTCGTGATCGCGCTGGCCCTGGCCACGTATCTGCACATGCTGCTCGGCGAGATGGTGCCGAAGAACATCGCGCTCGCCGAGCCGGTACGCAGCGCGCTGACGCTCGGCCCGCCCCTGGTGGCGCTGTCCCGGGCGCTGCGCCCGGTGATCTTCACGGTGAACGCCTTCGCCAACACCCTGCTGAAGTTGCTGCGCGTGGAGGCGCGGGAGGAGGTCGCCGCGTCCTACTCGGATGCCGAGATAGCGCAGATCGTGAAGGACTCCAGCGAGGCCGGCCTCATCGACGACCGCGCCCAGGAGCGGCTGCACGACGCGCTGGAGCTGGGCCGCCGTCCGGTGCGCGATGTCGTGCTGCCGCTGCAACGCGTGGTGTACGCGCGGGTGGGCGTCACTCCGGACGAGCTGGAGCGGCTGTCGGCGGAGTCCGGGTTCTCCCGTTTCCCGGTGGTGGACGAGGGGCGGCGGATCGTCGGCTATCTGCATGTGAAGGACGCGCTGGACGCCGCCGGGCGCGATGTGCCGTTCCGGCTGCGGGACATGCGGCCCATCGCGCGCGTACGGGAGCACACGCCGCTGGACGACGTCCTCACGGCGATGCGGGGCAGCCGTACGCACGTCGCGGCCGTCCTCGGGGCGGACGGCCAGCTGGCCGGCCTCGTGACCATGGAGGACGTACTGCGGGAGCTGTTCGGCCAGCGGGCGTGAGGGACCGGCTGTCGATGCTGCCGGGCGGGTGACCGACTGCTGGGTATGTGCACGGGATATCATTTCCGCCGCCATGGACACGAACCCCACCTACAGCAGCCTGGTCGCGCTCGGCGACTCCTTCACCGAGGGCATGTCGGACCTGCTGCCCGACGGCACCTACCGGGGCTGGGCCGACCTGCTCGCCGCGCGGATGGCCGCCCGTACGCCCGGCTTCCGGTACGCCAACCTCGCGGTGCGCGGCAAGCTGATCCGGCAGATCGTCGACGAGCAGGTGGACGTCGCGGCGGCCATGGGCGCCGACGTGATCACCCTGGTGGGCGGGCTCAACGACACCCTGCGGCCCAAGTGCGACATGGGTCGGGTGCGCGGTCTGCTGGAGGAGGCCGTGGAGAAGCTGGCTCCCGCCTGCCGGCAGCTCGTGCTGATGCGCAGCCCGGGCCGCCGGGGCCCTGTCCTGGAGCGGTTCCGGCCGCGCATGGAGGAGCTGTTCGCCTGCGTAGACGAGCTAGCCGCACGGCACGGCGCGATCGTCGTCGACCTGTACGGCGCCCCCTCGCTCGCCGACCCGCGGATGTGGGACGTGGACCGGCTGCACCTGACGGGCGAAGGCCACCGCCGGATCGCGGAGGCGGTGTGGCAGGCGCTCGGCCACGAGCCCGAGGACACCGAGTGGCGTGCCCCTCTGCCGACGACGCTGCCGCCCGGCTGGGTCATGCGCCGCGCGGCGGACCTGCGGTTCGCCCGGCAGCACCTGCTGCCCTGGATCGGCCGCCGCCTGACGGGCCGCTCCTCGGGCGACGGCCTGCCACCGAAGCGGCCCGAGCTGTTGCCGTACGAGGGTCGTGCTTAGGCGGTTCCGTCCGGGCCCTTCACTGTGCTCGGTACGATTCGTGCACTGTTTCAGGAGGGGGGACGTCATGGTGGCGTTCAGCGTGCGTCCGGACATCGACGCGGCGGCCGAGAAGCTGTCCAGCACTGTGGGTGCGAAGCGTGAGATTCAGCGGCTGCCCGAGGTGCTGTGGGAGGGCGAGACCGTGGAGTTGCTCGCCACGGGGGTGTACGGCAAGGGCAACGGCCTGCTGGCGATGACGAACCAGCGGCTGATCTTCTACTTCCACGGGGTGATGTCACAGAAGGTCGAGGACTTCCCCTACAACCGCATCAGCTCGGTGCAGTGGTCGGGAGGCATGCTGATGGGGACGCTGACGGTGTTCGCCTCGGGCAACAAGGCTGAGATCAAGCAGGTACCCAAGGACCAGGGCAAGACCCTCGCGGATCAGCTGCGGCAACGGATCTCGGGTGGCGCCCCGAGCGCCCCGAGCGCCCCGGTCCAGCCCGCGCCTGCTGCCGCGTCGGCCGGGGACATCGCTGCGCGGCTGTCGACCCTGGACCAGCTGCGTGCGGCTGGTGCGATCACGGACGAGGAGTACCGGGACCGCCGAACGAAGATCCTGGACAGCCTCTAGGCGGCCACGATGAAGCCTCGGCCGGGTCCCCCGGCCGAGGCTTCATCGTGTGTCTGTGGTGCCCGTCTCGGGCATGCCCGCAGGCGGCTGGCTACTTCTCAGGGCCCGAGAGGTCGACCCATATCTTCTTGAGCTTCCCACCCGAGACGGTCTCTACATGCAGCGGTCGCTTTCCGGCCGCGTCGTTCTTGCTGGCGGCATCGACGAACTTCTTGAGGTCGTCGAGGGTCAGAGGTCGGCTCTTGCCGTCGAGCATGTGCTGGTGTTCTGGCATGAGGAAAGGATGGGGCGTGCTGTCTTCCGTGTCACTAGCGCCTCGGTGCTGGTTGTGGTCACAGTTGTTCACCGTGAACAGCACGGCGGGAGTGACGCCGACGCGCTTGGCGACGGTGCGCGGTCCGTTGGCGCAGCCGGCGGCGGTGGGGCGGTCGACTCCGGCGAGGGAGCGGGGGCGGCGCCGGCAGAAGGCGGTCGCACGGCACCGACGACCGGGCCGGCCTCGCAAGGACGGACGCGGAACTCGCCGAGCGGCGGGCCCGCAAGGGCGGCAGGCCGATGCAGGAGCCGTCAGCTTCCAACTGAGGGCCGTGCGGGGCGCCGTCTCGCATTCGTCTCGCAGACCTGCCGTCGAGGAGCGGGTCAGGGCGCGTCCCATCCGCGCTCTGGACTGCACGGACGCTTCGGGGGCGCCTTGGGGGCCGGGTACACTCCGTCCACGTGACTTCCGCTCCCGCCAAGCCCCGCATCCCGAACGTCCTCGCCGGACGGTACGCCTCCGCCGAGCTCGCCACGCTCTGGTCGCCCGAGCAGAAGGTGAAGCTGGAGCGACAGCTCTGGCTCGCCGTGCTGCGGGCCCAGAAGGATCTCGGGATCGAGGTGCCGGACGCGGCGCTCGCCGACTACGAGCGTGTGCTCGACACCGTCGACCTGGCCTCCATCGCCGAGCGTGAGAAGGTCACGCGGCATGACGTGAAGGCGCGCATCGAGGAGTTCAACGACCTCGCCGGGCACGAGCATGTGCACAAGGGCATGACCTCCCGCGACCTCACCGAGAACGTCGAGCAGTTGCAGATCCGGCTTTCGCTGGAGCTGATGCGCGACCGCACGGTGGCCGTGCTGGCGCGTCTGGGCAAGCTGGCCGGGGAGTACGGCGAGCTGGTCATGGCCGGCAGGTCCCACAACGTCGCCGCGCAGGCCACCACCCTCGGCAAGCGCTTCGCGACCGCCGCCGACGAGCTGCTCGTCGCCTACGGCCGGGTCGAGGAGCTGCTGGGCCGCTACCCGCTGCGCGGCATCAAGGGCCCGGTCGGCACCGCGCAGGACATGCTGGACCTGCTGGGCGGGGACGCCGCGAAGCTCGCGGAGCTGGAGCAGCGGATCGCCACGCACCTGGGCTTCTCGCAGGCGTTCACGTCGGTCGGCCAGGTCTACCCGCGCTCGCTGGACTACGAGGTCGTCACCGCGCTGGTGCAGCTGGCGGCGGCGCCGTCGTCGCTGGCGAAGACGATCCGGCTGATGGCCGGGCACGAGCTGGTCACCGAGGGCTTCAAGCCGGGCCAGGTCGGCTCCTCGGCGATGCCGCACAAGATGAACACCCGCTCCTGCGAGCGCGTCAACGGCCTGATGGTGATCCTGCGCGGTTACGCCTCGATGACCGGCGAACTGGCGGGCGACCAGTGGAACGAGGGCGATGTGTCCTGCTCGGTGGTGCGCCGGGTCGCGCTGCCGGACGCGTTCTTCGCGCTGGACGGTCTGCTGGAGACGTTCCTGACGGTGCTCGACGAGTTCGGCGCGTTCCCGGCGGTCGTGGCGCGTGAGCTGGACCGCTACCTGCCGTTCCTCGCGACCACCAAGGTGCTGATGGGCGCCGTGCGCGCGGGCGTGGGCCGCGAGCTCGCGCACGAGGCGATCAAGGAGAACGCCGTCGCCTCCGCGCTCGCCATGCGCGAGCAGGGCGCCGAGCGCAACGAGCTCCTCGACAAGCTGGCCGCCGACACGCGCATCCCGCTCGACCGCGCCGAGCTGGACGCGCTGATGGCCGACAAGCTGTCCTTCACGGGTGCCGCGGGCGACCAGGTCGCCGCCGTCGTCGCCCGGGTCGAGGAGATCGTGAAGCAGCACCCCCAGGCCGCGGGCTACACGCCCGGCGCGATCCTCTGACGCGCCGCGAACGATGCCCCGTTTCACGCCCGAGGAACTGGAGGCCGCCCGCGACCGTGTCGTGCCGGACGTGGTCGCGGACGGTCTGCGGGTGCTGTTCTGCGGCATAAATCCCGGTCTGATGACGGCCGCGACGGGCCATCACTTCGCCCGCCCCGGCAACCGCTTCTGGCCCGTGCTGCACCGCTCCGGGTTCACGCCGCGGCTGCTGAAGCCGTCCGAGCAGCAGGAGCTGCTGTCGTACGGGCTCGGCATCACCAATGTCGTGACACGGCCGACCGCTCGGGCCGAGGAGCTGAGCGCCGAGGAGTACCGGGAGGGCGGGCGGCTGCTCGCGCTGAAGGTGGGGCGGCTGCGGCCGCGCTGGCTGGCCGTGGTCGGAGTGACCGCGTACCGCGCCGCGTTCGACGACCGGGCGGCCCGGGTCGGTCCGCAGTCGCGGATGATCGGGGACACGCGGGTGTGGGTGCTGCCCAATCCGAGCGGGCTGAACGCGCACTGGACGGCCGAGACGATGGCGGAGGAGTTCGCGCGGCTGCGGGAAGCAGCCGAGAGCTGATCTCCTACGGCGGGTCCGTATCCGTGACCACGGCCAGCAGCCGGACCCCCTGCGAGGTGTCGCGGTCGGTGACCGCCACGGCGACCCAGCGGCCGGTGCCCTCCACCTCCCACAGGTACGCGATGCTCGCGCGCTCGCTCAACTCCGCCCAGGGCCGGGGTATCTCCTCCTGCTCGGTGCGCAGCAGGACGGTCTCCAGGTTGTAGGGGGGCGTGTCACCCCAGCGTGAGGCGAGCAGTTCGTAGACGGCGTCCCGGTCCTTCTCGTACTGGTCGATCGTCACCGCCCGGAGCGCCGGGTCGCCGACGTCCGCGGCGTCTAACACCGCGGTGTGGTGACCGGGTCCGGAAACGCCGACGTCGGACGGGCCGTGCTCCGCCGGGAAGGGGCGGTAGCACAGCTCGTCGATGAGGGCGATGTGCTGTGCGATGTTCATGGATCCAGTAAACCCGCCACCACTGACACTTGGCGGGGCGTCAACCCTGTTCCCGCCGTTCTCCGGTCAGGCGTCCCGGCGGTGCAGGCTCCACGCTCCCGCCAGCAGGGCGGCCACTGCCCAGAGCGCGGTCACCGCGAGCCCCGACCACGGCCCGAGGGTGCCGTCGTACGTCTCCCTCAGGACCAGCTGTCCCGCCTTGTCGGGCAGGAAGTCGGCGACGGTGCCCGTCGCGTCGCCGATCACGAACGACACGACGAGGATGAACGGGATCAGCAGGGACAGCGTGGCCACGCCGCTGCGCAGCAGGGCGGCGAGTCCGGCGGCGAACAGGGCCATGAGCATGAGGTAGACGCCGCAGCCCACGACGCCGCGCACCTGCTCGCCGGTGCCGAGCCCGTCGGCCGCCGGGCCGAGCCCCGCCCGTGCCACGAGGAGGGCGGCGAGGGCGGTCACCAGTCCCACCAGCAGGACCGGTACGGCGATGACGGCCGCCTTGGCCGCGAACCACCGGCCGCGCCGCGAAACCGCGGCCAGCGTGAGCCGCAGCGCGCCCGACTGGAACTCCGACGACACGGCCATGGCCCCGAAGGAGACCGCCGCGATCTGCCCGGGCACGACACCGGACAGGGCCGTGAACAGGGGGTCGAAGCCGGGGTCCGACGTCTCGGAGACACCGGCGATCGCGGAGAACGCCGTGGTCGCGGCGAACAGGGCCAGGAGCGCTCCCGGGAGCGAGCGGAGCGTACGGATCTTCAGCCACTCGGAGCGGAGGACGGGGGTGAGATCCATGGTCAGGCCTCCTGGAACTGCGTGGTGAACTCGGCTTCGGTCGATGTGAGGTCGAAATAGGCCTGTTCCAACGTGCCCTCCTCGGACACGAGTTCGAGGACCGGCACACCCCCGGCGGAGGCGATGCGGCCGATGTCGTCCACGCGTGCGTGTCGCACGGTCCAGTGACCGTCCGCGTGTTCCACGGCGTCGTGGCCGTGCCGGGCGAGAGCGCTCCGGAGAGCGGCGGGGTCGGATGTACGGATGCGTACGCTGGGCCGCACGCGCGCGTGGATGAAGTCCCGCGTCGGGGTGTCGGCCAGCAGCCGGCCCCGGCCGAGGACGACGAGGTGGTCCGCGAAGGACGCGGTCTCGTTCATCAGATGGCTGGAGACCAGGACCGTGCGGCCCTCCCCCGCGAGCCGGCGCAGCAACTGCCGGATCCAGACGATGCCTTCGGGGTCGAGACCGTTGGACGGCTCGTCCAGCATGACCACCTCGGGGTCGCCCAGCAGGGCGGCGGCGATGCCCAGGCGCTGGCGCATGCCCAGGGAGTACGTGCGCACACGGCGCCGGGCCACCGACGCCAGGCCGGTTTCCTCCAGTACCTCGTCGACCCGCCGGTCCGGAATGCGGTTGCTGCTGAGCGCCGTACTGGCGAAGCTCGGAGCGAGGGACCGCACGCAGGCGGTGATCGCGGCGTACGAGTCGGGGTTCGTGGCGCCGGGGTGATCGGCGGGGCCGGTGGCCGCCCCTCGCCGGGGCCCGCCGCGCCGAGTACGATCCGGCCAACACGCGCACGAGCTGGGAGGACGGACGGTGGGGCGGCTGACCGGCGGGGATCCCTCGCTGCTGCGAAGGATCAACTCCGCGGTGGTGCTGCACGCGCTGCGTGCCACGGACTGCGCGACGCTCACCGAGATCACCCGGGTGACGGGACTGTCCCGGCCGACCGTCGAGGGCGTCGTCGAAGGGCTCATCGAGGCCGGTCTCGTCGTCGAGAAGGCGGCCGAGGAGGGTGCCGCCCGGCGGCAGGGGCGGCCGGCGCGGAGGTTCCGGTTCCGGGCTGAGGCAGGGCATCTGCTGGGGCTGGAGATCGGCGCGCACCGGGTGGCCGCGCTGCTGGCCGACCTGGACGGCCGGGTGATCGGCTCCCAGGCCAAGGACGTGCCCGAGACGGCCGGGGCCGACGAGCGGCTGGAGCGGCTGCGCGGAGCCGTCGCCGAGCTGCTGCGCCGGGCCGGTGTCGCACGCGGCTCACTGCGGGCCGTGGGCGTGGCGACGCCCGGGATCGTCGAGGCGGACGGCACAGTACGGCTGGGCACCGCGCTGCCGGGGTGGACGGGGCTGCGGCTGGGCGAGCGGCTGAGCCGGTCGTTCAAGTGCCCGGTCCTGGTGGAGAACGACGCCAACGCGGCGGCCGTCGCCGAGCACTGGAAGGGCGCGGCCACCGAGTCGGACGACGTGGTGTTCGTACTGGCGGGGCTCAGCCCGGGCGCCGGTTCGCTGATCGGGGGGCGGCTGCACCGGGGCTACGGCGGGGCGGCCGGCGAGATCGGCGCGCTGCATCTCCTCGGCCGGGAGGTGACGCCGGAGACGCTGCTGTCCACCACGGACGAACCGCTGCACCCGCTCGACGAACAGGCGGTCGCCGAGGTCTTCGCACAGGCCCGCGAGGGCGACCAGCGAGCCTGCGCGGCCGTCGACCGCTTCCTCCAGCGCCTGGTCCACGACGTGGCGGCCCTGGTCCTCGCCCTCGACCCGGAACTGGTCGTGATCGGCGGCTGGGCAGCGGGCCTGGACGGCGTCCTGGACCCCCTCCGCCAGGAACTGGCCCGCTACTGCCTGCGCCCCCCGCAGGTGACCTTGTCCCGCCTGGGAGACGCGGCAGTGGCGACAGGCGCCCTGCGTCTCGCCCTGGACCACGTCGAGGAGCAGCTGTTCAGCGTGGAGAGCCCGACCACACCACGCCGCTGACGGCAACGCCCTCAAAGGCGCGGTGCTGTGTCGAGGTGCGGCTCCGCCGCGCGGGCGCGACCAGCCATGACACACCCGCAGCCCGCCACTCCCCCGAAACGCGACGATCAGGACGCCTGCCGCTGCGGCCCGGCGTGGATTTTCACGCCCCCCGCATCACCGAAGGTCAACCGACACGTGTCAGCGCGATACGTCGCCACCGAAAGCGCACCCGAACGCCCCCCGGCGACGAACCGTGTCGTCACCACCAGCACGGGTGCCCCGGGCAGCCGGTCCAGTTCCTTCGCGTCGTCGGCCCCGGCGGAGCCGAGCTCCACCGCGTTCTCCTGCCGTTCCAGCTCCAGCCGCTGGAGCTCGCGCAGCACGGCACGCGCGCGTGCCGACCCGGACGGCGCGTCGATGCCGGAGAGCTCGGGCACCGAGGACTGCGGGACGTACAGCAGCTCGGCGGCGACGGGCCGGCCGTGCGAGACGCGGGAGCGGCGCACGATGTGCACGGGCTCGTCGCGGCCCGTCTCCAGCGCGTCGGCGACAGCCGCGGGCGGCACGGCCGCCGTGCAGTCGACGGGCTGCCAGGCGTCCTCGGGGCCGCCCGGCCAGGTGTGCGGGCCGGTGCCGAGGGAGACGCCCATGCGAGGCGGCGCGACGGTCGTGCCGACACCGCGGCGGCGCTGGAGCCTGCCCTCCAGTTCGAGCTGCTCCAGGGCCTGGCGGAGCGTGGCGCGGGCGACGCCGAAGCGGGCCGCGAGGTCGCGCTCGTTGGGCAGGATCTCCCCCACGGAGAACTCCGAGTCGAGCGCTTCGCTGAGCACGGTCTTGAGATGCCAGTACTTCGGTTCCGGCACCGAATCCAGCTGCGTGGTCCCCACCCTGTCCTCCGCAATCGCCGTGGTCGGCGGCTTTTCAGCGCCCTTGTTTTTTAAAGGTTGTTTCACTTCTCTGCGACCATAGGGCGGCCCTGATCCTTGGTCAAGACCAATGGCCGGGAACGTTCACGGGCCGTTCATGCGAGGCCGCGGCGGGGCTCCCGCGGCGCCGTCTAGACGGCGGCCAGCGCGCGCAGCTTGTCGGGGTTGCGGATGATGTAGACCGCCTGGACACGACCGTCGGCGACATCGAGCTGGAAGACGGAGTCGAGCTTGTCGCCGGACAGGAACAGCACGGCCGGGCCGCCGTTGAGCTCCACGAAGCGCAGGGAGAAGTCGGGGACGCCCTTCTGCGCGGCGCCGACGAGGAAGCGGCCCACCTTGTCCGCCGTCTCCAGGACCCGCAGCGGCGCCCGCGCCTTGCCGCCGCTGTCGCCGACGAGCCGGACGTCCGGGGCGAGCAACGCCATCAGCCCTTCGAGGTCGCCGTCCACCGCGGCGGCGAGGAACCGTTCGGTGAGGTCGCGCCGCTGGGCGGGGTCGACCTCGTAGCGCGGCCGCCGCTCCTCGACGTGCTTGCGCGCCCGCCCGGACAGCTGGCGCACCGCCGGTTCGCCGCGGTCGAGCATGGCGGCGATGTCGGCGTACGGGAAGCCGAAGGCCTCGCGGAGCACGAACACCGCCCGCTCCAGCGGCGACAGCGACTCCAGCACGACGAGGACGGCGAGCGAGACGGAGTCCGCGAGCACGGCCCGCTCGGCGGTGTCCGGCACGGTGTCGCCGAAGTCGGTGACGTACGGCTCCGGCAGCCACGGGCCCACGTACGTCTCCCCGCGGGACTTGATCTGACGCAGCCGGTCGATGGCGAGGCGGGTGGTGATCCGTACGAGGTAGCCGCGCGGTTCGCGCACATCGCGGCGGTCGCCGCCCGACCAGCGCAGCCAGGCCTCCTGCACCACGTCCTCCGCGTCGGCGACGCGGCCCAGCATGCGGTAGGCGACGCCCAGCAGGACGGGGCGGTGCGCCTCGAAGACGTCGGTCGCGGTCTCGGTGGTCACGGGCTCCATCCCAGCCCACCGATGCGGCCCTGTCCAGGCGGAATCGCCCCTTGCCGGACCGCCGCGGCCGCGCAAGTCGCGACGACTCGGGGCTACCCGCCGGTAGTAATTGCTGACAAGCTGTCTACGGCGTCCGTCAGCGAGTACATCCCGAGGAGCACCGCATGTCCGCCACCGTCTCCTTCAACGTCGCCTCCGCACACGGCGAGCAGAACGTGACCCTGTCCTACACGCGTCAGGGCAGCGGAGAACCGTTGCTCCTGCTGCACGGTATCGGCCACCACCGCCAGGTGTGGGACCCGGTGATACCCGCGCTGGCGGCCGAGCGGGACGTGATCGCCGTGGACCTGCCGGGGTGCGGCGAGTCACCGGCGCTGCCGGACGGCATGGCGCACGACCTGCCGACCATGAACGCCGTCCTCGCGGCGCTGTGCACGGCGCTGGAGATCGAACGGCCGCACGTGGCGGGCAACTCGCTGGGCGGCCTGCTGGCGCTGGACCTGGCCCGGGCGCAGCTCGTCCGCTCCGTCACCGCCCTGTCGCCCGCGGGGTTCTGGAACGAGGTCGAACGCCGCTACGCCTTCACGGTGTTGATGACCATGCGGCAGATAGCCCAGCGGATGCCGCTGCCCCTCGTCGAACGGCTGGCCCGTCCGGCGATCGGCCGTACGTTGCTGACGAGCACCATCTACGCCCGCCCGGGCCGTCGTTCGCCCGAGGCCGTGATCGCCGAGACGCTCGCGCTCGCCCGGGCGCAGGGGTTTTCCGAGACCCTCCGCTCCGGCAGGACCGTGCAGTTCACCGACGACATCGTGGGCACGCCGGTCACGGTGGCGTGGGGCAACCGGGACCGGCTGCTGATCCCCCGCCAGGGCGTGCGGGCCAAGAGCGTCATCCCCCGCGCCCGACTGGTGCGGCTGCCCGGCTGCGGCCACGTCCCGATGAACGACGACCCGGCACTGGTCGCGCGGGTCGTCCTCGACGGCAGCCGCTGAAGGGCCGGGCGCCGGTCCGGTCCGTCGTCGTCATACGGCCGACTCGGGCGCCACCCGCGCGGTCGCGGCGCGCAACAGCCGTACGTACCGGCCCCAGTCGGTCGGGCTCGCGACCGTTCCGGTCAGTGCGCGCTCGGCGCAGTCCAGGCTCTGCCGGAACGCCGCGTCGTGCAGGGGCGGAAGAACAACAGCCAGCCGAGCCAGCGCACGCCCCGCGGCCGCAGCGCGAGGGTGTTGCGCAGGACGGTCCGCTCCGCGCCGGGGTGCTGGAGGCTGAACTCGTGGAAACCGCGGAATTCGCGCGGGCCGGTGAAACGGAACCGCACCCACTCCCCCGGCACGTAGTGAGCGACCGCGTACCGCACGGGACCGTGACCGCCCGACGCGCCGACGGCCAGCGGCCGGTCGAAGCGCACGGGTGGCCAGCCGGCCAGAGCCGGTCGTTCCCGGTGCCGAGGGAGTCGATCAGGGCGCCGACGGCTGCCGGTGCCGCGGGCAGCTCACGCGGACGTTCAGCACAGTGATCACGGGCGGAGGCCGCCCTGTTCCGCGGCCCGGCAACTCCCCCGATCGGGGAAGCGCAGGGCACGCCGGGGACGCGTCCGCCGCCGCCCGACGGTCGCGCTCTCGGGCGCCGGTGGCCGGTAACTGCTCTCCGGAGCACCGTTACGCGTACGATTCGGGGCCCGGCCCGGCCGTGCCCCCCCTTCGGTCCTCCACCCTCTTCACGCGGCGACGGCCGTCACCCCTCGTGGCGGAAAGCCCGGCCACGGATCCGGCAGACTGACCGCATGGACCGCAACGAGCCCGCGTCGCCCGCCTGGGAGCTGCTGCTCCCGGCCGCTGCGGCACCGGCACGCACGCGTGGCCGTTCCCTTCAGGCGGCGCTGCGCGAAGCGGTCCGCTCGGGCCGCCTCGCGCCGGGCACGCGGCTGCCGTCGAGCCGGGATCTCGCCGCGGACCTGGGGGTGTCGCGCGGGCTGATCACGGAGGCGTACGAGCAGCTGACGGCTGAGGGCTATCTGCGCAGCGGCCGGGGCGCCGGGACGTGGGTGGGATCGGCCGTGCGGGCCGCCCGGCCGCGGGCGCACGACCTCGCTCCCCGCTTCGCCGGTGCCCGGGCGGACTTCGTGCCCGGGACGCCGGACCTGTCGCTGTTCCCACGCTCGGCGTGGGCCGCCGCTCAGCGCGGTGTGCTGGCGGAACTGCCGCACCAGGAGCTGGGGTATCCCGATCCGCGCGGGCTGCCCCGGCTGCGTACCGCGCTGGCCGAACTGCTCGCCCGGCGGCGGGGTGTGGTGGCCGACCCGGAGCGGATCGTGGTGGTCTCCGGGGTGACCCAGGCGACGACGCTGCTGGGTTTCGCGCTGCACGCGCGCGGGGTGCGCACGGTGGGTGTGGAGGACCCGGGCAGCCCCCAGCACGAAGAGCTGTACGCCTCGGCCGGGGTCAGCGCCGTACCGCTGCCCGTGGACGGCGAGGGAATCGCCCTGGAGCCGCTGCGGGCGTCGGGTGTACGGGCCGTGGTGACGACACCGGCCCACCAGTTCCCCACCGGCATCGCCTACTCGGCCCGCCGCCGCGCCGAGCTGCTGGACTGGGCGCGGTCCGTGGACGGCATCGTCCTGGAGGACGACTACGACGGGGACTTCCGCTACGACCGCGCTCCCGTCGGCGCGCTCCAGGGCCTCGACCCGGACCACGTCGCCTACACGGGCTCGGTCAGCAAGTCCCTCGCCCCGGGGCTGCGGCTGGGCTGGCTGCTGGTGCCCGGGTCCTGGGCGCGGGAGATCGTCGAACGCAAGCGCACCATGGACCTCGGTCACCCGTCCCTCGACCAGGCGCTCTTCGCCCACTTCCTCGAGCGCGGCGACTACGACCGCCAGTTGCGTCGCTGCCAGCGCGCCTACCGCGAGCGCCGTGACGCCCTGACCGCCGCCCTCGACGAGCACTTCCCCGGCTCCCGGGTCTCCGGCATCGCCGCCGGTCTGCACGTGATCGCCACCCTGCCGGAGCGCTACGGCCCCGAAGGGCGTTTCCTCACCCGCGTGACGGCGGCCGGGGTGGCGGTACGCCCCCTGTCGGCCTACGCACACCCGCGTCCCGGGCGGGAGGAGACCGACGGGCCGAAGCGGACCCAGCTCGTGCTGGGCTACGCGCACGTACCGCCCGCCCGGATCCACGAGGGCATACGCCTGATGGCGGAGGCGGCCACGGGGTGACTCCGGCGGAGCTCGCGGGTCCCCGCCGGTTCCCCTCCTCCCGCGGTCAGTTGTTCACTTGGGGTTCGTGTGTGCGCTGCGGCGTGCCAGTAGTTGTGGCTGTGCACACTGGCCGGATCCCGTCCCTGGAGGCGCATCCATGTCCCACCGTCCGTTCCCCGCGCGCCGTAGCGTCCTGCGTGGCTCCCTCGCCGCGTCGGCGGCCCTCACCCTGCCCACCGCTCTCGGCGCGGCGCCGGCCTTCGCGCGGCCGGGGCGTCCGAAGGCGGGGTGGGGTGTGCAGGCGGGCGACGTGACCTGCGACTCCGGGCTGGTGTGGGTGCGGTCCGACCGGCCGGCCCGGATGATCGTCGAGACGTCGGCGACCGAGTCGTTCCGCAACCCGCGCAGATGGCACGGCCCGCTGCTGGGTCCGGGTACCGACTTCACCGGCACGACGCGGCTGCGCGGCCTGCCGTCCGGCGAGCAGATCCACTACCGGGTGCTGCTCGCCGACCCGGACGACCCGCGCCGTACCGGCGAGCCGGTCACCGGCACCTTCCGCACGGCGTCCGACAAGCGGCGTGACGGTGTGCGGTTCGTCTGGTCCGGCGACCTGGCCGGTCAGGGCTGGGGCATCAACCCGGAGCTCGGTGGCTACCGGATCTACGAGGCGATGGCCGCCCTCGACCCGGACTTCTTCATCTGCAGTGGCGACAACATCTACGCCGACGGGCCCCTCACCGAGACCGTGGCCCTGCCCGACGGGCGCACCTGGCGGAACATCACCACCGAGGAGAAGGCGAAGGTCGCCGAGACCCTGGCGGAGTTCCGCGGCAACTTCCGCTACAACCTGCTGGACGAGAACCTGCGCGCCTTCAACGCCCAGGTCCCGTCCATCATCCAGTGGGACGACCACGAGGTCACCAACAACTGGTACCCGGGCGAGATCCTCGGCGACAGCCGGTACACCGAGAAGAACGTCGACGTGCTCGCCGCCCGCGCCCGCCGGGCCTTCTCGGAGTACTTCCCGATCTCCACGCTGCGCCGCCCCGACGGCCGTGTCTACCGTGTGCAGCACCACGGCCCGCTGCTGGACGTCTTCGTGCTGGACATGCGCACCTACCGCAATGCCAACTCGCCGGACGACCAGCCCACCGATCCGCAGGGCATCCTCGGCCGCGAGCAACTGGAGTGGCTCAAGCGCGAGCTGTCGCGCTCCCGCGCGGTGTGGAAGGTGATCGCCTCCGACATGCCGATCGGCCTGGTCGTCCCGGACACGGGCGACGGCAAGCCGAACATCGAGGCCGTCGCCCAGGGCGACCCCGGCGCCCCGCTGGGCCGTGAGCTCCAGATCGCCGAGCTGCTGCGCTTCATCAAGCACCGCCGGATCACGGGCACGGTGTGGCTCACCGCCGACGTCCACTACACCTCGGCGCAGCACTACCAGCCGTCGCGGGCCGCGTTCACCGACTTCGAGCCGTTCTGGGAGTTCGTGTCGGGCCCGCTGAACGCCGGTGCGTTCCCGGCGAACACGCTCGACGGCACCTTCGGTCCCGACCGTGTCTTCCTGAAGGCGCCGGCCACCGCCAACGTCTCCCCCGCCGGCGGTTACCAGTTCTTCGGCGAGGTCGACATCGACGGCGGCAGCGGCGAACTGACGGTACGTCTGCGCGAGCAGGACGGCACAGTGCTGTTCACGAAGGTGCTCCAGCCGGGTCTGGTCGGCCAGTGAGGTGCGGCGTGGGGCAGGGCGTACGGTACGGTGCGCAACGTTTGAAGGGTTGATAAAGAGGGCAAGCCACCCCTTTTACCCGCCAGTCACAATGCGTTCGTGATCACGCAACACCGGTCGGTCACAGTGGGTGCATGACGCGAAAAGTGACTGATGTGACGCACTTGAACGACTGCCGTCCCGCCAACCCGTGGCAGCGGGTCACGGCGGCGCTCCACACCTGGCGAACACGACGCCACGAACACGCGCCGCCGTCGGACGATACCGAGTCCCCGGCACCGGAGCCGGTGCCGGGGGCGAACACGCTGTGGCGGATGCGGACCACGGTGAGGGACGAACCGGGATCACTGGCGGCCCTGTGCACGGCCCTCGCCGAGCACCGGGTCGACATCCTCAGCCTCCAGACGCATCCGCTGGCCGAGGGCACGGTGGACGAGTTCCTGCTGCGTGCCCCGGGCGAGTTGCCGGCCTCCGGAATCACCACGGCTGTCCGGACGGCCGGCGGCACCGACACCTGGATCGAGCGGGCCGACGCCCACGATCTGGTGGACGCGCCGACCCGGGTGCTGGGACTCGCCACCCGCACCGCCCTGGACGCCGCGGAACTTCCCCTGGCGCTGCGCCAGTTGCTGGGCCGGTGCACGATCCGTTCCCAGCCCGCACCGGCCGGCGGCGACGAGGTCTCCGACGGTGTCCCGGTGGAGGGAGCCCTGGACGACACGGTGATGCGCCTGCGCGCCCCGGAAGGCGGAGTGATCACCGTGGAGCGGCCGCACCTGCCCTTCACACCGACCGAGTTCGCCCGGGCCAGGGCCCTGGTGGAACTGGACGCCCGGCTCGGGCCGCGCGTCCCGCGCGGCCGGGACGTGCTCACCCTGGCCGAGGGCAGCGACATCACGGTGCGCCGGGCCGACAACCGTGATCTGGAGGCGGCCAGGGCGATGCACGAGCGGTGCTCGGACCGCACGATCAAGCTGCGCTACCACGGGCCGGTCGGTGACGCCGACCGCTATCTCAACCACCTGCTCAGTCCGCGCTTCGGCCGTACCCTCGCCGTGCAGACGGCCTCCGGGCGGCTCGTCGGGCTCGGTCACCTGCTGTGGGACGGTGACGAGACGGAGGTCGCGCTGATCGTCGAGGACGCGTGGCAGCGGCGGGGCATCGGCGGGGAGTTGCTGGGCCGGCTGGTCGCGATGGCCGCGGAGGGGGGTTGCGGGAGTGTGTACGCCGTGACGCAGGCGTCCAACACCGGGATGGTCGCCGCGATGCGGGGGTTGGGGCTCCCCCTCGACTATCAGGTCGAGGAGGGGACGCTGGTCATCACTGCGCGGCTGGGTGAGCCGGTTGCGTCGAGTGCGGGTGAGTTGGGGAGCGCCTCAGCGTCGTAGGGGCCGTGGTCAGACGGTGGGTGCGGGTGCCTTGTGGTTTCTCGCGCCCACGCGGCGGAGCCGCACGTCAGTACAGCCCCGCGCCCCTATGGGGGCGCTCCAGCGCCTGGTCGAGATCCGACCAGAGGTCCTCCACGTCCTCCAGGCCCACCGACATGCGCAGCAACCGGTCACCCACCCCCGCCCCCCTGCGGTCGTCCGCGTCCACGATGCGGTGGCTGATGGAGGCCGGGTGCTGTATGAGGGTGTCCACACTGCCCAGGCTCACCGCCGGGGTGATGAGGCGGACGCCGGCGATGACCTCGTGGGGGTCGCCGCGTACCTCGAAGGAGACCATCGCGCCGCCGATGCGCGGGTAGTGCACGCGGGCTACTCGCGGGTCGGCGGCGAGGCGGTGGGCGAGCTCGGCGGCGTTGGCGGAGGCGGCCCGTACCCGGACGGGGAGGGTGGACAGCCCGCGCAGCAGCAGATCAGCCGGCGAGCGGATGCAGTACGCCGCCCGTGGCGAAACGTACCTGCCGTAGCCGTCCCGCGAACTCCTCGTCGCAGGCGACCACGCCCGCCAGCACGTCCCCGTGGCCGCCGAGGTACTTGGTGGCGCTGTGCAGCACGAGCCGTGCGCCCTGTTCGGCAGGACGCTGGAGCACCGGCGTGGCGAACGTGTTGTCCACGAGCAGCGGCACCGAGCCGCAGGCGTGTGCGACGGCCCGGAGGTCGACCTCGGCGAGCGTGGGGTTGGCCGGGGACTCCACCATCACCAGGCCCGTGTCCGGACGCAGTGCCTGCGCGATTGCGGCCGGGTCGGTCCAGGTCACCTCCGAGCCCAGCAGCCCGGCGGTCAGCAGATGGTCGCTGCATCCGTAGAGGGGACGTACGGCCACCACGTGCCGCAGCCCCATGGAGGCGCGTACGAGCAGGACGGCGCTCAGGGCGGCCATGCCGCTGGCGAACGCGACCGCCGCCTCGGTGCCCTCCAGGCGAGCCAGCGCGGTCTCGAAACGGGCGACGGTCGGGTTGCCCAGCCGCCCGTACACGGGCGGGCCGTCCGGTTCCGCGCCGGTGGCGGCGAACGCGTCGATACGGGCCGCCTCACCACGGCTGTCGTACGACGGGTAGGTGGTGGACAGGTCGATCGGCGGGGCGTGCAGCCCCTGCCGGGCGAGGTCGTCCCGCCCGGCGTGGACGGCCTCGGTGGCGAGTGCTCTCGGTGCGGTGCGTACGTCGCGGTGGGCGTCCATGCTCGCTGTGTCCATGACGGAAGGGTGAACAGCGGCCGGGCCCGAGGGTGAGAACTCCGTGCTACGTTCGGCCAATGGCCGAATCTGTCGTACTGGACCCGGTGGATCTCCACCTTTTGCGGCTGTTGCAGAACGACGCCCGGACGACGTACCGGGATCTCGCCGCGCAGGTCGGGGTGGCGCCGTCGACATGTCTGGACCGGGTGACCCGGCTGCGCCGCTCGGGCGTGATCCTCGGACACCGGCTGGAGCTGGATCCGGCCAGACTGGGACGAGGGCTGGAAGCCTTGCTGTCGGTGCAGGTCAGACCGCACCGGCGGGAATTGGTGGGGCCGTTCGTGGAGCGGATCCGCGCCCTGCCGGAGTCGCGGACCGTCTTCCATCTGACCGGACCGGACGACTACCTCGTCCATGTCGCGGTCGCCGGCATGGCCGACCTTCAGCGGCTCGTGCTGGACGAGTTCACCTCGCGGCGGGAGGTGGCGCGCGTGGAGACCCGGCTGATCTTCCAGCAGTGGGAGTGCGGGCCGCTGCTGCCGCCTTCGCCCTCGGCTCAATCCGCGTGACGTGCGCTGCACGTCGTACCAGGATGGACCGCATGTCTGAGATCAAGAGCCCGCTGCCCCGTGAGGTCGCCGACGCGTACGTCGACGAGCTCATCGCCCTCGACCCGATCACCGGCACGTTCCTCGGCGTCAAGGAGAGTTCGAGCAGGCTGCCCGACACCTCGCCCACGGGCCAGGAGGCGCTCGCGGAGCTGGCGCGCCGGACGCTCGCCCGGCTGGACGAGGCGGAGCGGCAGCCCGGCGCGGACAGTGACATCGAGCGCCGCTGCGGGCGGCTGCTGCGTGAGCGGCTCGTCGCGGAACTCGCCGTGCACGAGGCCGAGGAGAGCCTGCGGTCCGTCAGCAACCTGAGCTCCCTCCCGCACGCGGTGCGCCAGGCGTTCACCGTGACGCCGGCGGCGTCGGAGGAGGACTGGGCGGCGATCGCCGAGCGGCTGCGCGCGGTCCCGGCCGCGCTGGAGGGCTACCGGGAGTCCCTGGCGCTCGGCCTGGAGCGGAAGCTGCACGGCGGGCCGCGTGCCACGGCCACGTTCGTGGAGCAGCTGGGTGAGTGGGCGGACGCCGACGGCGAGGGCCGTGGCTGGTTCGAGATTTTCGCGGCCGCCGGCCCCGAGGCGCTGCGGTCCGAGCTGGACACGGCGGCCCGCTCGGCCACCGAGGCGGTTCTGCGGCTGCGCGACTGGATGCGGGACGTGTACACACCGGCGATCGAGGGCGCGCCGGATGTGGTGGGCCGGGAACGGTACGCACGCTGGGTGCGCTACTACAACGGCACGGACCTCGACCTGGACGAGGCGTACGCGTACGGCTGGTCCGAGTACCACCGCCTCCTCGGCGAGATGAAGGCGGAGGCCGAGAAGATCCTGCCGGGTGCCGCCACGCCGTGGGTGGCGCTGGCGCATCTGGACGAGCACGGCACGCACATCGAAGGCGTCGACGAGGTCCGCGACTGGTTGCAGTCCCTGATGGACGAGGCGATCGACGCGCTCGACGGCACCCACTTCGACCTGGCCGAGCGGGTGCGCCGGGTGGAGTCGCGCATCGCCCCTCCGGGCAGCGCCGCGGCCCCGTACTACACGCCGCCGTCGGACGACTTCTCGCGCCCGGGCTGCACCTGGCTGCCGACCATGGGCGAGACGCGCTTTCCCGTCTACGACCTGGTGTCGACCTGGTACCACGAGGGCGTGCCCGGCCACCACCTCCAGCTGGCCCAGTGGAAGCACGTGGCGGAGAACCTCTCCCGCTACCAGGCGAGTGTCGGCATGGTGAGCGCCAACGCCGAGGGCTGGGCGCTGTACGCCGAGCGGCTGATGGACGAGCTGGGGTTCCTGACGGACCCGGAGCGCCGGCTCGGTTACCTGGACGCGCAGATGATGCGTGCCGTGCGCGTCATCATCGACATCGGCACGCATCTGGAGCTGACGATCCCGGACGACTCCCCCTTCCACCCGGGGGAGCGCTGGACACCGGAGCTGGCGCAGGAGTTCTTCGGTTCGCACAGCAGTCGGCCCGCGGACTTCGTGGAGAGCGAGCTGACCCGCTATCTGTCCATGCCGGGCCAGGCCATCGGCTACAAGCTGGGCGAGCGGGCCTGGCTGCTGGGCCGCGAGAAGGCCCGCGCCCGGCGCGGTGAAGGCTTCGACCCGAAGGCCTGGCACATGGCGGCCCTCTCGCAGGGGTCCCTGGGTCTGGACGACCTGGTGGACGAACTGTCCCAGCTCTAGGGGACGTCAGCGGCGCAGGTCAGCGGCGGAAGCCGCCCTCGGAGTCGATGACCTGCCCGGTGACCCACTCCGCCTCGTCCGTGGCGAGCCATGCGATGAGGCGGGCGGGGTCGTCGGGCATGCCCCACCGGCCGGCCGGGAAGAGGGCCGCGATGGTCTCGTAGTCCTCGCCGGTCATGTAGTCCGTGTCCACGGGTCCGGGGTTGACCGTGTTCACGGTGACGGCGTGTTCGGCCAAAGTCGTCGCCAGGGAGCGGGTGATGGAGGCGAGGGCGCCCTTCTGGAGGGCGTAGGCGATCTCGCCCGGCATGCCGCCTCCGAGGTCCTGGCCGGAGGTCATCATCATCACGCGCCCGCCTGGAGTGCGCGGCGGCAGCGCGGCTCGCAACCGGGCGTACGCCTGGGCCAGCAGGATCACCGAGCGGGTGTCGACCGCCCAGTGCCTGTCGAGCATCGCCGTGTCGATCTCGTCCAGGGAGCCGTCGAACCCGCTCTGCGCATGGTTGGCGACGAGGATGTCGAGCCGCCCGCCGAGCACCTCGGCGGCCCTGCCGACGAGTTCACCGGGCACGTCCGGATCGCCCAGATGACCGGGCCCGGCGACGACCCGGGCATCAGGGTCCGCGAGCGCCCCGCGCACGGACGCGACGACGTCCTCGGGACGGTCCGCGCCCCAGGGCTGGCCGGCATCGTGCGGCACGTGGTGATGCAGATAGACACTCGCCCCGTAGGCGGCAAGGCGCCGGGCCACGGCGTGCCCGATGCCGCCGCGCCGGCTGGCACCGGTGACGAGGGCTGTGCGGCCGCGCAGGGGCAGGGGGTCGCGGCGGAGTTCTTCGGGGGTGGGGTGGGGAAGTCGAGGCATACGATCATCGTGTCCGGGCTGCACGAGCGCCGCACGCGAATATCGCCCCTCAGGGGCGCGGGGCTGTGCCGATATGCGGCTCAGTCGCGTGGGCGCGACCAGCCACAAAGCCCGCACACGCCGACCGGTCGACCGCCCCACGGTCATCTGGGCGCAAGGAGCCGCAGTTGGACCAAGCCCAGCCACGTTTCCGGACCCGGCTGAACCCGAGCCGCCCGAACCGCGTAGCGCCCGCGCTCCAGAACCACCCGAACCCCCTCGCTCCCCGAAGGATCCGCCCCAGGCCACGCCGCATCAAAAAGCAGCACAGCACCGGGCACCTCCCAGTGAACCTCCGGCTCCCACTCCGCCGTGTCGACGGCCAACGGCACGCTCGCCAGCAACTCGTCCTCGGAATCACCCGCGCACCACCGGACGAACATCCCCTGGTCGGGCAGATAGGCCGTCGACGCAGGCTCGTCGCCCAGAACCAGGGCCGTGCAGTCGCCGACCGGCAGAAGCCCGACGTGCCCGTCCACCTCACAGGCCCGGTCGTAGTCCGACGCCGTCTCCTCGCCGTCGGCACCCGCCCAGAACGGCAGAACCGTCTCGGGCACCGCTATCAGCGGCCCGCCGCCCGACTCCACCCATTCCACGACGCCCGGCTCCGCGTATCGCACCATGGCGCAAGAACCTACAGGGTCAATCCCCTTCAAATTTCCGGGGGTCAGCAGCCGCAGTCACCAGCACCCGCGGGAGCCGTCAGGGGATCCGGGGCACGGCGTTCGCGGCCCTGCCAGGTCTCGAACTCGAAGCCCTCGCGCGCCCAGTACTCGAAACCCCCGAGCATCTCCTTGACCTGGTAACCCAGTTCGGCGAGGGCCAGGGCGGCACGGGCGGCACCGTTGCAGCCGGGGCCCCAGCAGTACGTCACGACCGGCACCGACCTGTCGAGGAGTTGTGCGGCCTGCTCGCGGACGAGCGCGGTCGGCAGGTGGACGGCTCCGGGGATGTGGCCCTGGTCCCAGGCCTCTATGGAGCGGGAGTCGACCAGTGCGAAGCCGGGGTCGCCGCCGGCCGCGAGTGCGGCGGCGACGTCGGACACGTCGGTGTGGAAGGCGAGGCCTGCGCGGAAGTGGATGGCGGCCTCGGCCGGGGCGGCGGGGGCGACGCGCAGCACGGGATTCACGGTGATGGTGGTCATGCCGAGAAAGCTACGGCCGCTGATCCGGACCTTGAAGTGATGATCCCCGGCATTCCGCTTGATCCGCCGGGGATTTCGCTGCTATTCCTCGGGGATGACCGCGTATTCCCCGGACGCCACCGACTGGCGCATCCTCGACGTCCTCCAGCGGGAGGGCCGGGCCGGTTTCACCGAGCTGGCCCGTGCCGTCTCCATGTCCGCGAGCGCGGTCACCGAACGGGTGCGCCGCATGGAGGAGGCCGGGGTCATCCAGGGCTACACGGCGGTGGTCGATCCGGAGAAGCTGGGACTGCCGATCCTGGCGTTCGTACGTCTGCGGTACCCCACCGGGAACTACAAGCCCTTCCACGACCTCGTCGCCGCCACGCCCGAGATCCTGGAGGCACACCACGTCACCGGCGACGACTGTTTCGTCATCAAGGTCACGGCCCGCTCGATGCGCCACCTGGAGGAGGTGTCCGGGCGGATCGGGGCGCTGGGCTCGGTGACCACGAGCGTCGTGTACTCCTCGCCGCTCCCCCGGCGGCCCCTCGGCCGCTGACGCTTCGGACATCCCGCACAGCAGCGTCCCGACCCGCACCGGCGTCCCCGCGGACTCACGCCCCTCGGCCGCTGACCTCAGCCCACGCCGCGCTGCCGCAGCACCGATCCGGACCTGCCCTTGACGACCTCCAGCTGGGCGTGGATCCGCCGTCGCAGGTCGGGCACGTGGCTGACGATGCCGACGCTGCGGTCGCGTTCGCGCAGGGAGTCGAGGACGTCGAGGACCTCGTCGAGGGTCTGGTCGTCGAGGCTGCCGAAGCCCTCGTCGATGAAGAGGGTGTCCAGCCGCACCCCGCCGGCCTCGTCCGTGACGACGTCCGCGAGGCCGAGGGCGAGGGCGAGCGAGGCGAAGAACGTCTCGCCGCCCGACAGCGTCGCCGTGTCCCGCTCGCGGCCGGTCCAGGCGTCGACGACGTGCAGCCCGAGTCCGCTGCGGCCGCGTCCGGTGCGGTCGTCGGAGTGGACGAGGGTGTAGCGGCCGGACGACATGCGCCGCAGCCGTACGGTCGCGGCTGCGGCGACCTGTTCCAGGCGGGCCGCCAGTACGTAGGACTCCAGGCGCATCCGGCGTTCGTTGTCCGCCGAGGTGCCGGCGGTGAGGCCGGCCATGCGGGCGACCCGGTCGTACTCCTCGCGCAGCGGCGCCAGCCGGCGGACGGAGGCGGTCGCCCGGGCGGAGAGCCGATCGAGTTCGGCGCAGCGCCGGGCGGCGGCGTCGTGTGCGGAGGCGGCCTCGCGCAGCCGGCGGGCCGCGGCGTCGGCGGTGAGCTGCGCCGACGTCAGGTCGGCGGGCCGCTGCCGGGCGGCGGTGGCGGTGTCGGCCTCGGCGAGGACGGCCCGTACGGCGGCCTCCTCGGTCTGCCAGGCGTCCAGCCGGCGTTGCAGCTCGCGGTGGGCGGCGTCGTCGAGGACGGCGGCGGCCGCGTCCCGCGGGGTGTCGAAGCCGGCGCGGAAGGCGGCGTCTGCGAGCCGGGCGTCGGCGTCCTTGAGCCGCTGGGCGGTGTCCTCGGCGGCGCGGGCGGCGTCGGCACCGTCCGTGAGCAGCGCGGTCCGGCGCTCCAGTTGCGCGGCCCGGGCGGCGACGCTGTCCAGGGCGCCCCTCGCCCGGTCCAGCTCCTCCTCCAGGGCCGCGCGCTCGCTCTCCAGCCGCTCTCGGTGGCCGACCCGGGCGGCGCTCCGCACGGCGGCCTCCTGCCGGGCGGCGACGCGCCGCTCGTACTCGTGCCCGGCCTGCCGCAGCCGCTCCTGCGCGGCGTGCAGCTCGGCGGCGCCCCGGCGGGCCTGCGCGTACTGCTCCTCCAACTCCGCGAGCTCGCGGGCGAGCTGCTCGGTGGGAGTGTCACCCGCCTCGGCGGTGGCGGCGGCCAGCGCCTCCCGGACGACGCCGAGATTCCGCTCGTCCTCGGCGCGCTGTTCGTCGACGCGCTGATAGGCCGCCAGGGCGTGTTCCTCGGCCTCGCGGTCGACGTGCCCGGCGATTTTGCGGGCGGGGGCGGGGTGTTCGGTGGCCCCGCAGACGGCGCAGGGCTCACCGTCGGTGAGGTTCGCGGCCAGTTCGGCGGCGATGCCGGTCAGGCGCTGTTCCTTGAGGTCGAGCCAGTGCTGCTTGGCGCGCAGCGCCTCTTCCTGTGCGGTGCGGGCCTGCTCGACGGCCTTGTTGGTGTCCTCGGCGAGCTGGTCGCGCAGCCGGGCCGCCTTCAGCCGCTGCCGCGCGGGCTCGCGCCGTACGGCGAGTTGTTCGGCTAGGGAGGAGGCCTGCTGGGCGGAGTCGACGCGGGCCTGGAGGGCGGTGCGCGTCTCCTCCCAGCCGTCGAGCCAGGCCTCCGCCTCCTGGAGGAGCTCGGCGTCGGCGCGTTCCTGGCGGTCCAGGCCGGCGCGTTCGTCGAGGAGTTCGGCCAGTCGCCGCTCGGCGCGGCGGGCCGAGTCCAGTCCGCCCAGTTCCTCGGCGGCCCGGCGGGCGGCGGCCGCGAGCCCGGCCGCGCCCGCGTCGGCGAAGGTCTCGGGCAGCAGGGCACGCGCGCGTGCCTCGGCGGCGGCCGCCCGCCGGTGTTCGGCCTCGGCGGTCTCCCGCAGGTCCAGGGCGGGCGCGACCGCCTCGGCCTTGCGGGCGCGCTCCATCCGCTTCTGCGCCTCCCGGTACGCCTCGGTCCGCTCCTCCAGGAGCGCCGCCCGTTCCTGTGCCTGCGCGAACCGCCGCTGGAGGCGGGCCAGTTCGCGTACGTCGTCGAGGGCCCGGCCGGCGGCCGCCTGCGCGGACTCGGCGGCTGCGAGCGTGCACTCGGCGACGGTGAGCTGTTCGCGGGCGGTGCTGCGGGCGACGGCGGCGGTGCCCAGCACCGCCTCGGCGAGTCCTGGTTCGCCGGGTGCCAGGTCCGGCAGGCTCATGGCGTCGCCCGCGGCCTGCTGCATGCGGTGGGCGTCGGCCAGCAGCTCGGCGTCCCCGTCCCGGACCTGGGCCTCGGTGGCGCGGCGGCGCTCGGCGAGGCGCTTCTCGACGTCGGCGAAGCGGCGGGTGTCGAACAGGCGGCCCAGCAGCTTGCCGCGGGCCTCGGCGTCGGCGCGCAGGAACCGCGCGAAGTCGCCCTGCGGCAGCAGCACGACCTGGCAGAACTGCTCCCGGCTCATGCCGAGCAGCTGGGTGATCTCCTCGCCGATCTCCTGGTGGGAGCGGCTGAGGTCCTTCCAGGCCCCGGCCGTGGTGTCGTACTCGCGGAGCCAGCTCTGGGCCTTGTCGAGCGTCGTGCCGGTGCCGCGTTTCTTGGGGCGTTCCCAGGGCGGCTGGCGGGTGATCTCCAGGCGGCGTCCGGCGACGGTGAGTTCGAGGGTGACCTCCGTGCGGGTCGCGGGCGCGGCGTGGTCGCTGCGCAGGGCCGTGCCCTGTCCGCTGCCCTGCCGGGCGCCCGGCACCGAGCCGTACAGGGCGTAGCACACGGCGTCGAGGACGGATGTCTTGCCCGCGCCGGTGGGTCCGTGCAGCAGGAACAGCCCGGCCGCCGACAGTTCGTCGAAGTCGACGCTCTGGGTGCCTCCGAAGGGTCCGAAGGCGGTGATCGTCAGCCGGTGGAGCCTCACCGGGCGACCTCCCGTACGGTCTCGTCGGCCCGCACCGCGTCGAACGCGTCCCGCAGCACGCCCTGTTCGTGCGCGTCGGGTCCGGCGCCGCGCACGTGGGCGACGAAGTCCTCCGCGATCTGCTGGTCGCTGCGGCCGACCAGGCGCCGGGCGTACGACACCTCGGGGTCGTCCTCGGCCCGGTCGGGGTCGAAGACGAGGCTGAGGGTGTGCGGGAAGCGCTCGGTGAGCCGGGCCATCGGGTCGGCCGGACGGACCGGGTCGGTGAGCGTCGCCTCGACCCATGCCTCCTCGTGCCGCTCCAGCTCCGGGTCGGCGAGCAGGTTCTCCAGCGTGCCCCGGATCCGGGCCAGGGCGCGCGGCACCGGGCAGTCGACGCGCTCGGCGTCGACGGAGCCGTCGGCGGCCAGGTCGACGAGCCACATGCTCTTGCGGTGTTCGGCCTCCGAGAAGGAGTAGGGCAGCGGGGAGCCGGAGTAACGGACGCGGTCGCTGAGGGTCTGGCAGCCGTGCAGATGCCCGAGGGCCACGTAGTCGACGCCGTCGAAGACGCCGGCGGGCACGGCGGCCACGCCGCCGACGGTGATGTCCCTTTCGCTGTCGCTGGGTTCGCCGCCGGTGACGAAGGCGTGCGCGAGGACGACGGAGCGCGTGCCGGGCGCGCGCGTGGCGAGGTCGGCGCGGACCCGGTCCATGGCGGCGGCGAGCACGGCCTCGTGCCCGGCCTTCTCCACGCCGAACTCGTCCTTCACCAGGGCCGGTTCGAGGTAGGGCAGCCCGTAGAAGGCGACGTCCCCGTGGGCGTCGGCCAGCACCACCGGGATCCCGGCCGCCGACGGCTCGGTCCGCAGGTCGATGCCGGCCCGCCCGATGAGGCCCGCACCGACGCCCAGCCGGCGGGCCGAGTCGTGGTTCCCGGAGATCATCACGGTCGGCACGCCGAGGTCGGCGAGGCGGTGCAGGGCGTCGTCGAACAACTCGACCGCGGCGAGCGGCGGCACGGCCCGGTCGTAGACGTCCCCTGACACGACCACCGCGTCCACGGCCCGCTCGCGCACGGTCGTGACGAGGTGGCCGATGAACTCGGCCTGGGCGGCGAGCATGTTCACCCGGTGGAACGACCGGCCGAGGTGCCAGTCGGACGTGTGCAGCAGTCTCACGACGCCGCTCCGACCTGCATGACTCCCCCTGCTACCGCTCCACGACCCGCACGAGCCGGCACAGCTCGCTGTCAGCACCCACCACGCTAACCCGTGCGGGCACCTGGTCCATCACGAACCTCGCGATGCCCCACCCGCCGGGCGCCAATTCGGGGGAAATGTCCGCACGTACGCCCTGCGGGAGTCGAGCGCGCAGGCTCAGCCCTGCCCCGTGTGGTCGAGGCCCTCGTGCCCGACATGGGAAACACCCCGCACGTTCAGCTCCTCCTGCACGTCGTCGAGCAGCTCGCGCAGCAGCTCGGCGAGTGCTTCGCGCCGCTCCGGGCCCAGGCGTTCCAGCAGCTGCGTCTCGCGGGTGAGCACCCGGTCCACCGTGCGCTCCACCAACTCGTGGCCGACCGGGGTCAGTTCGACCAGCACCGCGCGGCTGCGGCCGGGGGCGGGGCGGCGCGTGACCAACTTGTCGCGCTCGGCGCGCGCGACCCGCTGGGAGATGGCGCCGGCGGTCACCAGGGAGTGCCCGGCGAGGTCCTGGGTGCTCAGGGTGTACGGCGGCCCGCTGCGGCGCAGCACGCTGAGCAGGTCCAGGGCGGCCGGGTCGGCGTGGCCACCTTCACCCTGACGTCCCTGCTGTGCGCGCTCGCGCCCACCCCGGCCACCCTGATCGCGGCCCGGGTGCTCCATGGCCTGTCGGCCGCGGTGATGACTCCGCAGGTGCTCTCGCTCATCCGGGCCGTCTTCGTACACGAACGCGACCGCGCCCGTGCCGTCGGCGCCTACGGTGCCTCCATCGGAGCGGGCGTCATCGCCGGCCTCGTCGGCGGCGGTCTGCTGCTCGACCTCGACGTGGCCGGCCTGGGCTGGCGCATGATCTTCCTGTGTCAGCGGCCTCGGTGGCGCGCCGCGGGCCGCCGTCCCGCTCCCGCTCCACCGGCACTGATGCCCGCCGGGCCGGCTCCCGGGCGCCGGGCAAGAGGCTGACCGCGCGTCAGGCGTCGCCGTACGCCTCCCCGCCCGGTTCGAAACCGGCCGTCCCGGCGGTCGCGTCGGCGAGCCACGCCCGGAAGGCCTCCACATCGGCGTCCGGGAGTGCGATCTCGATCGTGACCGCCTCCCCGTAGCGCACGTCCCGCACCTCGCGCCCGGTGGTCCGCAGGTCGTTCTCCAGCTTGCCGGCCCGCTGGTGGTCGACGGTGACCGTGGCCAGCCGGAACCGGCGGCGGGTGCGCGTGCCGAGCGTGTCCAGTGCCTCGCCGACCGCTCCGCCGTACGCCCGGATGAGCCCGCCCGCGCCCAGCTTGACCCCGCCGTAGTAGCGGGTGACGACGGCGACGACGTACCGCATGTCCCGGCGGAGCAGCATCTGGAGCATGGGAACGCCGGCGGTGCCGCCGGGTTCGCCGTCGTCGGAGGCCTTCTGGACGGAGGCGTCGGCGCCGATGACGTAGGCCCAGCAGTTGTGAGTGGCCGCGGCGTGCTCCTTGCGGACCGTGGCGATGAAGTCCTGCGCCTCCTGCTCGGTGGCCGCCGGGGCGAGGGCGCACAGGAAGCGGGAGCGGTTGACCTCGGTCTCGTGCACGCCGGCGCGGGCGACCGTGCGGTATTCGTCCTGCATCGGGACAGCCTATGCGCGGCCCCGGGGCTACTTCTTCGCGCCCCGGGGCACGGTCATGGAGGTGAGCAGCGCGGTGCCGGGGGTGAGGGCGCGCCAGGTCGTGCCGTACCAGGACAGTACGGCGATGGCCGAGGTCGGGAACTTCGTGCGGACCCGCTCCAGGGTGTCGTCGAGACCGTCATCGGCGAGCGCCAGGACCAGTTCCTCCAGTCCCGGGTTGTGCCCGATCAGCAACAGCGTCTCCACCTCGGCCGGCACCTCGTGCACGACGGCCAGCAGACCGGCGGGGCTCGCGGCGTACAGGCGCCGGTCGTAGCGGACCGGCGGGGGCGTGCCCCACTCGGCGGCGGCCAGCTCCCAGGTCCGGCGGGCGCGTACGGCGGTGGAGCACAGCGCGAGGTCCGGCAGGCAGTCGGCCTCGGCCAGGGCCCGCCCGGCCGCGGGGGCGTCGCGGCGGCCGCGCGGGGCGAGCGGACGCTCGTGGTCGGCGACGTCCAGGGGCCAGGCGGACTTGGCGTGCCGCAGCACGACCAGGCGGCGCAGCGGGCCCGCTCCGGCACGCTCGATCATGACGGGGCTCCCAGGTCGCGGGTGAGCTCGAGGCCGAGGAGCCGGTCGGCGTAGGCGTACGTCTCGAAACGGGCGCCGTCCGGCAGGTCCGGCTCGTTCTCCACGCGCCGCAGCACGTCCAGCACCCGGGGCACGTCCAGATCGCCCTCCCAGGCCTCGCGCAACCGCCCGCGCACGTCGTCGGGGACGGGCCGCGAGGGCCGTCGGGCCCAACGGGCGACCGCACCGCGCCAGCGGGCGAGAGTGGCCTGTGCCTCGTCGAGGACGCCCGCATCCAGCCGGACGGGGGTGTTGTGGTGCCGGGTGAGCAGGGCGAGACGCAGGGCGGTGGGATCGGCCCCGCCCGCCGGGCCGGAACCCACCGGCTGACCGCTCGGCGGGGCCGCCCTCACCGACTCACCGACTGACCGACCCAACTCCGCCGACTCACCGACCGGCGGCCTCGACCCCGCCGACTCACGGACCGACGTGCCCGACTCCGCGGAGTCAGCGGCTGGCGGGCCCGATTCCGACGACTCACCGTCCGGCGTACCGGCCTCCCACAGCCCTCGGTCAGACGTACCGGCTTGCCGCCGCTCTCCGACCGACGTGCCCCGCCCCGTCGCCTCCACAGGCGCGACAGCGATCCGCACCCCGTCAGGCGTCGCCCCACCCTCGACGGCGACATGGACGACCTGGGCCTCGCCCAGCCCCGCGCTGACCTCGGGGCTGTCCTCGAAGGGGCGGATGCCAAGGGCCGCGGCGTCCGCCCGCAGCTCCGCCTGGCGGCGCCCGCCGGTCAGCAGGGCCCACACCGGTGTGCCGCCGAGCTCCAGCGCCCGTACGAGCAGGTCCGCCACGAGCAGCACCCTCAGATTCGTCGTGTCGGAGCCGGACGCGTGCACCTCGACACGGGTCAGGCCCCGGCGGGCCGGAGCGGCGTCGACCGGCTCGCCGGTACGGGCGTCGATGATGCGCAGCACGATGCGAGCGTAGGACGGGCGGGCGGGCACACGCAGCATGTGCGGCATTTTCCGGCCACCGTGGCGAGAACACCCCCACCAATGGCGTGTCGGACGGACCATCACGGGGCGTGAATCGTCCCAGCCAACGGCACCGGCCGGGCCAGGCCGCCTTGGCGGGAATCGTCCAGCCCCCGACACACCGCCCCTGCCCCCGCCCCCGCCCCCGCTCAGCCCAGCGTCCCCAGGAACCGCACGTGAGGCCGCTGCTCGGGGCCCTCACGGCTGACGGCGGCCCGCACCCCGTACACCTCGGCGATGAGTTTCTCCGTCAGGACGTCGGCCGGGGCGCCACCGGCCACGACCCGCCCTCCGCTCAGGACGACGACCTGGTCGCAGTACATCGCCGCGAGGTTGAGGTCGTGCAGGGCGACGACGGTGGTGACCGGCAGGCCGGTGATCAGGGCGAGCAGGTCGAGCTGGTGGTGGATGTCGAGGTGGTTGGTGGGTTCGTCCAGGAGGAGTTCGCGGGGTTCCTGGGCGAGCGCGCGGGCGATCTGCACCCTTTGGCGCTCGCCGCCCGAGAGGGTGTGCCAGGGCTGGTCGGCGCGGTCGGCGAGGCCGGTGCGCTCCAGGGCGCCGCGCACCGCTCGCTCGTCGTCCGGCGACGTCGGTGTCCAGGCACGGCGGTGCGGAACGCGGCCCAGCCGTACGACGTCCGCGACCGTCAACTCGACCTGTGTGTCGGCCTGCTGCTCGACCGTGGCGAGCCGGCGGGCGACGGCACGGCGGGGCAGGTCGCCCAGCGGTGTGCCGTCGAGGGTGACGACTCCGGCGGTCGGCGTGAGCAGCCCGGCCAGCAGTCGCAGCAGCGTGGACTTGCCGGAGCCGTTGGGGCCGAGGACACCGACGGTGGAGCCGGTCTCCGGCGCGAGGACGACACCGTCGAGGACGATGCGCCCGCCGGCACGGCGACCGACCCGCTCGGCCCGCAGCCCGGCACCGCTCACCCCCGCCCCCGCCCCCGCCCCGCTCATCGCACCCTCCGCGTCCGGTACAGCACCGCCACGAACGCCGGCACCCCGATCAGCGACGTCACGACTCCCACCGGCACCTCCTGCGGATCCAGCACCGTACGGGCCAGCGTGTCCACCCACACCAGGAACACCGCACCGGCGAGCGCGGTGACCGGCAGCAGCCGGACATGCCCGGGACCGGCCAAGGCCCGCGCCGCGTGCGGCAGGACCAGCCCGACGAAGCCGATCGCCCCGGCAGAGCTGACCAGCGCGGCCGTGAGCAGGGCCGTGACGCACAGCAGCACCAGCCGGGTGCGGGCCACGGACACCCCGAGCGCGGCCGCCGCGTCCTGCCCGAAGGCGAAGGCGTCGAGGGTACGGGCGTACGACAGGCAGACCACCAGCGTCACGGCCAGGACGGCCAGGCACAGCCACACATCGGTCCAGCCGGCGCCGCCGAGCGAGCCGAGGAGCCAGAACAGCACGCCCCGGGTCGTCTCGGCGTCGGCGGCGGTCATCACGACGAACGAGGTGAGCGCGGAGAAGAGCTGCATGGCGGCGACGCCTGCGAGGACGACCCGGTCGGTGGTGCCGCCGAGGGTGTGGCTGAGCAGCAGCACCAGCGCGAAGGACACCAGGGCGCCGAGGAACGCGCCCGCGGAGACCGAGACGGCACCGCCGCCCACGCCCAGGACGACGACCACGACCGCGCCGGTGGAGGCGCCGGAGGACACCCCGAGCACGAACGGGTCGGCGAGCGGGTTGCGCAGCAGCGACTGCATCACCGCCCCGCACACGGCCAGTCCGGCCCCGCACACGGCGGCGAGCAGGGTGCGCGGCAGCCGCAGCTGCCAGACGATCCCGTCGCGGATCGGCGTCAGGTCCGAGGCGCCGAGGGAGAGGTGCGCCGCGACGACGGACCAGACGTCGGCGACCCGGATGTCGGCCGGGCCGATGGTGATCGCCAGGGCCAGGGAGACGGCCAGCAGCAGGGCCCCTCCGGCACCGAGCGCGAGCCCGCGGACGGTCACTTCACGAGCCCGAACTCGCGCAGTCCGGCGGCGACCTGTTCCACACCCTCGACCGTGCGGATGGTCGGGTTCATGGCCTGCCCGCTGAGCAGCACGTACCGCTTGTGCTTGACCGCGTCCATGTTCCTGGTGACCGGGTTGGACTCCAGGAAGGCGATCTTCTTCGCGGCCGACTCGGCGGTCTGCGACTTGCGGGTCAGGTCACCGATGACGAGGACGTCGGGGTCGCGGTCGGCGACCGTCTCCCAGTTGACCTGCGGCCACTCCTCGTGCGTGTCGTCGAAGACGTTCTTCGCGCCGAGCGCCCGCGTGATGATGCCGGGCGCTCCGCAACAGCCCGCCACGTAGGGGGACTCGGAGTTGGCGAACCAGTACAGGAGGGTGACGTCGGAGGCGTCGATGCCCAGCGTGGCCTTCGCCATGCGCCGCTGGAGGGAGGCCACGAGCTCGTCGCCCCGTTCCTTCACGCCGAACACGGTGGCCAGGTCGCGCACTTCGCCGTAGACGGTGTCGATGCCCAGCGCCTTGTCGCGCACGCCGTCACCGCCCCCGGAGTTGTCCTTGCCGGCGCAGTCCGACGGGGAGACGTACGTGGGCACGCCGAGCTTCTCGAACTGCTCGCGGGTGGCGACGCCGCCCTTGCCGAGCGTGGAGACGAAGGAGGCGGCGACGAAGTCGGGGGCGGCGTCCAGGACCCGTTCGAAGGACGGGTTGTTCTCGGCGATGCGCGGCACCTTGGCGTTGGCCTTCGCCAGCCCCTTCATCACGGGGTCCGTCCAGGTGGCCGTGCCCGCGAGGCGGTCGGCGAGGCCGAGGGAGAGCAGGATCTCGGTGGTGCCCTGGTTGAGGGAGACGGCGTGCCGCGGCGCGGCGCCGACGCGCACCTCGTGGCCGCAGTTGTCGAGCGTGACGGCGGCTTTCGTGGTGGTGGCCTTCGAGTCGCCGCAGCCGGTCAGGAGCAGGGAGCCGGCCGTGAGCAGGACGGCGGCACGGGCGGGTCGGGCGAGGGGCACGGAAACCAGTCCTCAGTCGTCGAGGGCTCGATCGCGGAGCCCGGTCGTACGGTGCTCCCCCGCCGCGAACGGCCGCGGGGGCCGCCAGCAGGTCTTCGGACTCGGGTTCGTCCGGTGCGGAGCGCCTTCCCGGACGTCACACACGCCGTCCAGTGGCCGAGGCCCCGCCCGTCCCCCTCACCGCTGCGCGTCAGTTCCGGATTCGCACCGGATTCCCTGACCCACGTACATGGGTTCGACTGGCTTCGGCAAGCTATCACGGAGGGCGCGGGGGGAATCACCGGCCACCTCGCGCCGTTGCACGGACAGCAGTTCTTCCGTGACGTCCGAGGAGGCCGCCGGTGTACGGCGACGAGGCAACGGTCCGCAGGATCCTCACCGAGCTCGGCGACACCTGGGCCGTGGCGGGCCTGTCGTCGAACCGGCAGCGCGCGGCGTACGGCGTCGCCGCCGTGCTCCAGCGCTACGGCAAGCGCGTCGTGCCCGTGCATCCGAAGGCGGAGACGGTGCACGGCGAGCAGGGGTACGCGAGCCTGGCGGACATCCCCTTCGACGTGGACGTCGTGGACGTGTTCGTGAACAGCGATCTCGCCGGAGCGATCGCGGACGAGGCGGTCGCGAAGGGCGCGAAGGCCGTGTGGTTCCAGCTCGGCGTCCTCGACGAGGCGGCGTACGACCGGACCCGCGCCGCGGGTCTGGAGATGGTGATGGACCGCTGCCCGGCGATCGAGATCCCCCGGCTCGGGCAGTGACTTCAACGGCCTTCCCATCGCCGCGTCACGAATTCCCGATGCGTTTTCCAGGAATTACCCGCCCTGGTCAAGGCTGAGACAACCGCCTTCCGCAACCCGGAAATCGATTCCTACCCTGAGGCCTCTTGCTCGCCGAACTCCCCGAGTTCTTTATGAGAGGCCCCAGAAGTCATGGTAAAAAACGGCCCGACGGGAGGTCTGCGACGGGACGTCGGACTGATCGGGCTCATGTGGGCGTCGGTCGGTTCCATCATCGGATCCGGCTGGTTGTACGGCGCCGAGAAGGCGGTCGTGGCGGCCGGTCCGGCGGCCATCCTGTCGTGGCTCATCGGCGCGGTCGGGATCGTGCTGCTGGCCCTGGTGCACGCGGAACTCGGCGGCATGTTCCCGGTCGCGGGCGGCACGGCACGCTATCCGCACTACGCGTTCGGCGGTCTCGCCGGCATGTCCTTCGGCTGGTTCTCCTGGCTCCAGGCGGCGACCGTGGCACCGATCGAGGTCGAGGCCATGATCGGCTACGCCGGGCACTGGCACTGGGCGCAGGGTTTCCAGCACGCCAAGGACGGGACGCTGACGACGAGCGGGTTCATCGTCGCCGTGCTCCTCATGGCCGTGTTCGTCGTGATCAACTTCCTCGGGGTGCGGATCCTGGCGCACACCAACAGCGCCGCCACCTGGTGGAAGGTGGCCGTGCCGCTGGCCGCGATCTTCGTCATCGCGGCCGGCAACTTCCACCCGGGCAACTTCACCGAACACGGCTTCGCCCCGTTCGGCGCCCACGGCGTGCTGAGCGCCGTCAGTTCCAGCGGCATCATCTTCGCCCTGCTGGGCTTCGAGCAGGCGATCCAGCTGGCGGGCGAGAGCCGCGACCCGGCCCGTGACCTGCCGCGCGCGACGCTCGGCTCGGTCGCCATCGGAGCCGCGATCTACGTCCTGCTCCAGATCGTCTTCATCGCCGCCCTGCCGCTGGCTTCCTTCGCACACGGCTGGACCAAGCTCGACTACCCCGGCATCAGCGGCCCTTGGGCGGGCCTGGCCACCCTGCTGGGGCTCGGCTGGCTGAGCGTGGTGCTGTATCTGGACGCGGTCGTCTCCCCCGGCGGCACCGGCCTGATCTACACCACCGCCACCTCCCGCGTCTCCTACGGCCTGGCCCGCAACGGCTACGCGCCGAAGATCTTCACCCGCACCGACGCGCGCGGCGTGCCGTGGTTCGGGCTGATCGTCTCCTTCGTGACCGGCGTGATCTGCTTCCTGCCGTTCCCGAGCTGGCAGCAACTGGTGGGCTTCATCACCTCGGCGAGCGTGCTGATGTACGCGGGCGCCCCGCTGGCGTACGGCGTCTTCGCCGACCGGCTGCCGCAGCGCGAACGCCCCTACCGCCTGCCCGGCGGGAACGTCGTCTCCCCGCTGTCGTTCGTGGTGGCCAACCTCATCATCTACTGGTCGACCTGGGACACGCTGTGGCGCCTCGGGGTGGCCATCGTCCTCGGTTACGTCCTGCTCGGCGGATACGCCTGGTACGCCACCCGCAAGGGCCTGCCCGACGCGCCCCGGCTCGACTGGCGGGCCGCCCAGTGGCTGCCCGTCTACCTGCTGGGCATGGGCGTCATCTCCTGGCAGGGCGGTTTCGGCGGCCAGGGACACATCGGGATGTGGTGGGATATCGCGGTCATCGCGGTCTTCTCCCTGGGGATCTACTACTGGGCCCGGGCATCGGCGTCCCGGCCGGAGGAGATCGAGCGGAGCATCGGGGAGGTGGCCGTCACCGAGGTGGCCGTCCACTGACACCGGCCAGGCGCGGCCGGTGCCTCCATAATGAGCGCATGCCCTCCCCGCCTTCCGACTCCGGCGCCCCGCAACGTCTCCCAGTCGTTGTCGTGGGCGCCGGTCCCGCGGGACTGGCCGTCGGCAACATCCTGCGGGCCGCGTCGGTGGACTGCCTGGTGCTGGAGACCGAGACCCGGGAGTTCATCGAACAGCGGCCCCGGGCCGGAGTCATCGAGGAATGGGCCGTGCGGAACCTGGAGAAGCGGGGCCTCGCCCGGAATCTGCTGGACACCGCGGAGTTGCACCGTGCGTGCGAGTTCCGCTTCGACGGCGAGCGGTACCGGTTCCCCTACAGCGAGCTGACGGGCAGTCAGCACTTCGTCTATCCGCAGCCGTTACTGGTGACGGACCTGGTGCGCGAGTACGCCGACGTACGCGGCGGGCAGATCCGCTTCGGGGTCCGCGACGTACAGGTGCACGACATCGACACCGACCTGCCGTCGGTGTCGTACACCGACCCGGAGGCGGGTGAACACCGGGTCGTGCACTGCGACTTCGTGGCCGGCTGCGACGGCGCGCGCGGCGTGACGCGGGCCTCCCTGCCGCCGGAGCGGATCCGTGTCGCGCGGCACGACTACGGCATCGGCTGGCTGGCCCTGCTCGCGGAGGCGCCGCCGTCCGCCGACTGCGTGCTGTTCGGCTGCCACGCCGACGGGTTCGCCGGGCAGATGCCCCGCAGCCCGGAGGTGACTCGCTACTACCTCCAGTGCCCGCCGGGCGACGACCCGGAGAACTGGCCGCACGGGCGCGTCTGGACGGAGCTCCACAAGCGGCTCGGGGCGTCCGGCGCACCGCCGCTGACCGAGGGGCGGCTGCTTGAGAAGCGCGTGCTGGACATGCACGACTACGTGGTCGAGCCGATGGTGTTCGGCCGGCTCTTCCTCGCCGGTGACGCGGCACATCTGGTCGCCCCCATCGCCGCCAAGGGCATGAACCTCGCCCTGCACGACGCCTTCCTGCTCGGCGACGCCCTGGTGGCCCACCTGACCGGCGGGGACGACAGCGGCCTCGGCGGCTACGCGCAGGCGTGCCTGCGGCGGGTGTGGGACTACCAGGAGTTCTCGCAGTGGCTGTCCGAGGTGTACCACGGCACGGCGGCGGGCGACCCGTTCCGCGCGGGCACCACGCTCGCCCGGCTGCGCCGCCTGTTCACCTCGCCCGCGGCGGCCGCCGCCTTCGCCGAGCAGTACCTCGGGACGGCCGCGCGGTACTGATTCAGTCGTGGACGGGCCGGTCGGTGAGCCGGTGGTCGGCCACGTTCAGCGCCTCGTCCACGAGCCGGCGCAGATGGCCGTCGCGGAGCGAGTAGATCACCCGGCGGCCTTCCTTCCGCGTGGTCACCAGGCCCGCGAGACGCAGTCGCGCCAGGTGCTGGCTGACGGCGGGCCTAGCCGCCCCGCACACGTCGGTGAGGGTCGTGACGTCGGCCTCTCCCCCGGCCAGCGCGTGCAGCAGGGCGAGGCGGGTCCGGTCGCCGAGCAGGGCGAGGAGTTCGGCGGCGAGCGCGAACTGTTCCTCGCCGGGGCTGCGCGGATGCGCATCGTGCGCAGGTGACAGGTGCATGCGTGCGCTCATACGCACATAATGGCGCCATGGGCGTGGGCACGTCCACTCGCACGCACCGGAAGGGGACCCACGTGAGCGACCCGCACGAGCACCCACACCACCACTCGCCCACCGGCCTGCGCCACCGCCTCTCCCACCTCCTCACCCCGCACTCCCACGAGACGGCCGACAAGGTCGACTCCGCCCTGGAGTCCTCGGCTCGCGGGATGCGGGCGCTGTGGGTCTCACTCGCGGTGCTCGGTGTGACGGCGCTGGCGCAGGCGATCGTGGTGGCCGTCTCCGGCTCGGTGGCGCTGCTCGGGGACACCGTGCACAACGCCGCGGACGCGCTGACCGCCGTGCCGCTCGGCATCGCCTTCGTGCTGGGCCGGCGCGCGGCCACCCGGCGCTTCACCTATGGCTACGGGCGGGCCGAGGACCTGGCGGGCCTGGTGATCGTGCTGACGATCGCCGCGTCGGCGGCCTTCGCCGGATGGACGGCGCTCGACCGTCTCCTCGACCCGCGGCCGGTCCAGCACGTCCCGGCGGTCGCCGTGGCCGCCCTCGTCGGGTTCGCGGGCAACGAGTGGGTGGCCCGCTACCGCATCCGCGTCGGCCGTGCGATCGGCTCGGCCGCGCTGGTCGCCGACGGACTGCACGCCCGCACCGACGGTTTCACCTCACTGGCCGTGCTGCTGGGCGCCGGCGGATCGGCCCTGGGCTGGCAACTGGCCGACCCGATCGTCGGGTTGGCGATCACGGCGGCGATCGCGCTGGTGCTGCGGGACGCCGCGCGGGAGGTGTTCCGCCGGGTGATGGACGCGGTCGACCCGGCCCTGGTGGACCGGGCCGAGCGGGCACTGACCGAGGTCGCCGGGGTACGCGGGGTCGGCGAGCTGCGGCTGCGCTGGATCGGTCACCGGCTGCGCGCCGAGGTCGCGGTCGTGGTGGACGGCGACGTGACCGTACGCCAGGCCCATCGCGTCGCCGTCGACGCCGAGCACGCTCTGCTGCACGCCGTGCCCCGCCTCACCGCCGCCCTGGTCCACGCCGACCCGGAACCGGCCCCCGGCGAGACGGACCCGCATCTGCCGCTCGCCCACCACGCGGTGGCGTAGGACCTGCCCTCAGGCGACCCCGAGCCCCTCCAGCACCACCGCGCCCGGCAGTTCCGCGAACGCCTTGCCCGGTACCAGCAGCTTGCCGCGCCGCCGGCCGCTGCCGACCAGCACGTACGGCAGGTCGACGACGGCCGCGTCCACCAGCACGGGCCAGCCGCCGGGCAGTCCGAGCGGTGTGATGCCGCCGTACTCCATGCCGGTCTCCCCGGTCGCCGTGTCCATCGCGGCGAACGAGGCCTTGCGGGCGCCGAGCCGGCGGCGTACGACGCCGTTGACGTCGACCCGGGTGGTGGACAGCACGACGCTCGCGGCGAGCGTGGTCTCGCCGCCGCGCTTGCCCGCGACCACCACGCAGTTCGCGGACCGCTCCAGCAGGTCACGGCCGTAGTGCTCCACGAAGGTGGCGGTGTCGGCCCACCGCGGGTCGGTGTCGACGTAGAGGATCCGGTCGGCGGGGACGCTGCCGCGCCACTGGCGTACGGCGTCGGCGACCGGGCCGGTGAGTTCGTCGAGGCAGGCGGGGGCCGGACGGGCGTCGTCGAAGTGTCCGATGGGTGCGCGCATGGCGGCACGCTAACAACACCGGACCGCCCTCGGCCCGGGCGTCTCAGGTCACGGGCGGCACCGAGACGGCCATCACCATCTCCATCGGCACGTCGCCGGTGTTGCCGTAGGTGTGCGGGAGGTTGGCCTCGAAGGACACGCTCGCGCCGGCGGGGACGCGGTGCTCCACGCCGTCGACGGTGAGCGTCAGCTCCCCGGCCGTGACGTGGAGCAGCTCCATCGTGCCGGCGGGGTGCGGGTCGGACTGGCTGCTCTCGCCGGGCATGAGCCGCCAGTCCCACATCTCCAGCGGGCCGGGCGCCTCGGTGCCCGCGAGCAGCCGGTTGTAGCTGCCGGCCTCGGTGTGCCACAGCCGTACGGCCTGCTCGGCGGGGACGATGCGGACCGTCGGGCCCTGCTCGTAGTCGAGGAGGGTGGTGATGCTGATGCCGAGCGCGTCGCCGATCTTGACGACGGTGCCGAGGCTGGGGTTGGTGCGGGCCTGCTCGATCTGGATGAGCATGCCGCGGCTGACGCCTGCCCGGGCGGCGAGCACGTCCAGCGTGAAGCCGCGCACCGCGCGCCAGTGCTTGACGCTGCGCGCCAGGGACTGGGTCAGCAGGTCGAGGTCCGACACATTCCGTCCAATATTCTGTATGACATAGTGCAACCGACTGCACTACGGTGTGATTGACCTGGTCGTTCACCGAACTGTACTGCGAGGCATCCGTCCCATGACAGCGCTCTTCGCCCTGGCCACCAGCCTGCTGTGGGGACTGGCCGACTTCGGTGGCGGACTGCTGACCCGGCGCACGCCCGCGCTGACGGTGGTCGTGGTCTCGCAGTCGATCGCGGTGGTCGTGCTGGGCGTGCTCGTGGCGGCGACCGGTGGCTGGAGCGAGGCGGGGCCTCAGCTGTGGTTCGCCGTGGCCGCCGGTCTGGTCGGCCCGGTGGCGATGCTCGCCTTCTACAAGGCGCTCGCGCTGGGCCCGATGGGTGTGGTCTCGCCGCTGGGCTCGATCGGGGTGGCCGTGCCGGTCGGCGTGGGCCTGGTGCTGGGCGAGCGTCCCGGCGTGCTTCAGTTCGTCGGGATCCTGGTCGCCGTCGCCGGTGTCTGCCTGGCCGGCGGTCCCCAGTTCCGCGGCGCGCCCGTCCAGCGCCAGGCCATCGCCCTGACCCTCCTCGCGGCCTTCGGCTTCGGCGCGGTGATGGCCCTCATCGCCGAGGCGTCGACCACGCTCACAGGACTGTTCCTCGCGCTGTTCGTGCAGCGGGTGACGAATGTCGCCGCCGGCGGACTGGCGCTGTACGTGTCGGTGCGGCGCGGGGCGCCCGCCCTTCCGGCGGACGGCTTCCCGTGGCGCACCGTGCCGGCGCTGGCCTTCGTCGGCCTCGCGGACGTCGCCGCGAACGGCACCTACTCGATCGCCGCGCAGCACGGCCCGGTCACCGTCGCCGCCGTGCTCGCCTCGCTCTACCCGGTGGTGACCGCCGTGGCCGCGCGCGGAGTGCTCCGCGAACGGCTGCGGGCGGTGCAGGCCGCGGGCGCGGGGCTGGCCCTGGTGGGGACGGTTCTGCTGGCGTCGGGCTGAGCCGGCCGGCGTGTGTCAGGATCCCGGCTCCAGCTCGGCGAGTCCGACCGCCGCCTCCTCGTCCAGCTCGGCGAGCCGGGCCGCCGTCTCCTCGTCCAGGTCCGACAGGGCGCACAACTGCTCGGACGTGACGCCCTCCGGTATGGGCACCGGCGGCGGGGTGCGCAGCGGCGGCTGCCAGCCGTCGGCCGGTGTCCAGCGCCGTACGACGCGCGCCGGAGCGCCCGCCACCACGGCGTGATCGGGCACCAGGCCCCGGACGACCGCGCCCGCTGCCACCACCACGTTCCGCCCGATCCGGGCACCCGGAAGGATCACCGCGCCCGTGCCGATCCAGCAGCCGGGCCCGATCTCCACCGGCTCCATCCGCGGCCACTGCTTGCCGATGGGCTCGTGCGGATCGTCGTAGGAGTGGTTCGTGGACGTGACGTAGACGTACGGACCGAAGTAGCAGTCGCTGCCGATGGTGACCGTCGTGTCCGCGATGACGTGGCTGCCGCGGCCCAGGACGACGCCGTCCCCGATGCGCAGGATCGGGTCCGGGCCGAGGTCGAGGTCGGGCATCAGCCCCGCGGTGAGGGTGACCTGCTCGCCGATGATGCAGTGGGCGCCCACGTGGATCCAGGGTTCGCCGAAGACCGTGCCGAGCGGGAAGGCGAGCCTGGTACCTGTTCCCATCGCGCCGAATCGGTAGCGCCCGGGATGTTCGGCCGTCACGGAACCCGTGCGCTGCACCCAGGCCCAGCCCGCGTGGACGGCGCGCTGCGCGAGGCCGCGCCGCCAGGATGAGAACGTGTTCTTGCGCTTCGGCACGAGGTCACCGTACTCAGCGGTAGCTCACCCCGCGGCGTTGGAGGCCTGTGATCTTCGCCCCACCGAGTGTCGTACGGTTTGCGCGTTGTCTACGACGTTCTGGAGGCGGGCATGGGACAGCGGGCGATGATCACGGGGATCGGCGGCAGGGAGCCGCAGGTCGATCCGGAGGCGTTCGTGGCGCCGACGGCTTCGGTGATCGGGGGCGTGACGCTGGGTGCGGGGACGAGCGTCTGGTATGGGGCCGTGCTGCGCGGTGATGTCGAGGCGATCTCGGTCGGTGCGAGCAGCAACGTCCAGGACAACTGCACGCTGCACGCCGACCCGGGGTTTCCTGTGACGGTGGGTGAGCGGGTCAGCATCGGTCACAACGCCGTGGTGCACGGGGCGACCGTCGAGGACGACTGTCTGATCGGGATGGGGGCGACCGTTTTGAACGGGGCGGTGATCGGGGCCGGGTCTCTGGTCGCCGCGCAGGCGCTGGTGCCGCAGGGTATGGAGGTGCCGCCCGGGTCGCTTGTCGCCGGTGTGCCCGCCAAGGTCAGGCGGCCGTTGACGGAGGAAGAGCGACAGGGGATCACCCTCAACGGCACGATGTACGCCGAGTTGGCCAAGGCGCACCGCGAGGTGCATGCGTAGCGGAAAGGCGTCTCACTCAGCGGCGGTTACGGGCTGGGTCTTCTTCGCCTTGCGCTTGAGCACCAGCATGGACGTGAGGCCGACCAGGACCGCCGCCACCAGGCCCAGCCACGAGAAGCGCTTCAGCCAGGATTCGGCGACGATGCCGACGTAGTAGATCACCGCCGTCGTGCCGCCTGCCCAGACGATGCCGCCGAGGACGTTGGCGATGAGGAACTTCCAGTACGGCATGCGGAGGACGCCGGCGAGCGGGCCCGCGAAGATGCGGAGGAGGGCGACGAAGCGGCCGAAGAAGACGGCCCACATGCCCCACTTCTCGAAGGAGCGCTCGGCGGTGGCGATGTGGCCCTCGCTGAAGTGCTTGGGAAACTTCTTTCCGAGCCAGGCCAGCAGGGGGCGGCCGCCCTTGCGGCCGATGGCATAGCCGATGGAGTCGCCGATGATCGCGCCGGCCGTGGCGGTGGCGCCGAGGACGACGGGGTCGATGGCGCCGTTCTGGGAGGCCAGCAGCGCGGAGGAGACCAGGATGATCTCGCCCGGCAGCGGGATGCCCAGGCTTTCCAGGCCGATGACCAGTCCCACCAGTGCGTAGACGGCGACCGCGGGTACGGTTTCGAGCCACTCCTGGACGTGCAACGCCGGATCCTTTCCCTGTGCTTCCCTGCGAGCACGGGAAGCCTACCGGGTGACAAGACGTCCCCTGCGGCTCAGGCGTTCCAGTTCCACTCGGCGACCTCGGGCAGGTCGGTGCCGTGCTCACGGATCCAGGCGTGGTGCCGGGTGCGGGCGTCGGCCATGCGCTGGCGTACGCCCGTGGCGCGCACCGCGAGACCCGGGACGCGGTCGATGACGTCCATGACGAGGCGATAGCGGTCGAGGTCGTTGCGGACGACCATGTCGAAGGGCGTGGTGGTGGTGCCGGCCTCCTTGTAGCCGCGCACGTGCAGGTGCTGGTGGCCGCTGCGTCGGTAGGCCAGGCGGTGGATCAGCCACGGGTAGCCGTGGTAGGCGAAGATCACCGGCTTGTCGGTGGTGAAGAGGCCGTCGTACTCGAAGTCGTTCATGCCGTGCGGGTGTTCCTCGCGGGGCAGCAGCCGGGCGAGGTCGACGACGTTCACCACGCGGACCGACAGCTCGGGCAGGTGCCGGCGCAGCAGGTGTGCGGCGGCCAGGGTCTCCTGGGTGGGGACGTCTCCGGCGCAGGCCAGCACCACGTCGGGTTCGCGGGAGCCGTCCTCGGTGCCGGCCCACTCCCAGATGCCGGCGCCGCGGGCGCAGTGGACCCGGGCCTCGTCCATCGACAGCCAGTCGAAGCAGGGCTGCTTGCCCGCCACGACGACATTGACGTAGTCGCGGCTGCGCAGCACGTGATCGGCCACCGACAGCAAGGTGTTGGCGTCCGGCGGGAGGTAGACCCGGACGACCTCGGGGCTCTTGTTGAGGACGTGGTCGACGAAGCCGGGATCCTGGTGGGAGAAGCCGTTGTGGTCCTGCCGCCACACGTGCGAGGTCAGCAGATAGTTGAGGGAGGCGATGGGGACGCGCCACGGCAGTCGCCGGGAGGTGCGCAGCCACTTGATGTGCTGGTTGACCATCGAGTCGACGATGTGCACGAACGCCTCGTAGCAGGAGAACAGCCCGTGCCGGCCGGTGAGCAGATAGCCCTCCAGCCAGCCCTGGCAGAGGTGTTCGGAGAGGACCTCCATCACCCGGCCGTGCCGGTCGAGGTGCTCGTCGACGTCGAGTATCTCGGCCTGCCAGGCCTTGCCGCTGGCGTCGAAGACGGCCTGGAGCCGGTTGGAGGCGGTCTCGTCCGGGCCGACCAGGCGGAAGTCACGACGGTCGGCGGTGTCCCGCATGACCTGGGCCAGGAGGTCGCCGAGGACGCGCGTGGGTTCGTGCAGGGTCGTGCCCGGCTTGTCGACGGGGACGGCGAAGTCGTCCAGGGACGGGATCGGCAGGTCGCGGACGAGCAGCCCGCCGTTGGCGTACGGGGTGGCGCCGAGCCGCCTGCCGCCCTCGGGGACGCAGGCGAGGACGTCCGCGACCGGCCGGCCCTCGGCGTCGAACAGTTCCTCGGGCCGGTAGGAGCGCAGCCAGGCCTCCAGTTGCCGCAGGTGGTCCGGGTTGTCACGGACGCCGGCCAGCGGCACCTGGTGGGAGCGCCAGGTGCCTTCGACCGGCTCGCCGTCCACCTCGGCCGGGCCGGTCCAGCCCTTCGGGGTGCGCAGCACGATCACCGGCCAGTGCGGGCGCTCGGTCACGCCCTCCTCGCGGGCGGCGCGCTGTGCCTCGGCGATGCGGTCGAGCGCGGTGTCCATCGCCCGGGCCATCGCGCGGTGGACGGCGGCCGGGTCGTCGCCGTTGACGTGGATCGGCTCGTGGCCGTAGCCGCGCAGGAGCGCGTCGAGCTCGGACTGCGGGAGGCGGGACAGCACCGTCGGGTTGGCGATCTTGTAGCCGTTGAGGTGCAGGATCGGCAGGACGGCACCGTCGTGGACGGGGTCGAGGAACTTGTTGGCGTGCCAGGACCCGGCCAGCGGGCCGGTCTCGGCCTCGCCGTCGCCGATCACGCAGGCGACCAGCAGGCCGGGGTGGTCGAGGGCGGCGCCGTAGGCGTGGGCGAGGGAGTAGCCGAGTTCGCCGCCCTCGTGGATCGAGCCGGGCACCTCCGGGGCGACGTGGCTGGGCACGCCGCCGGGGAAGGAGAACTGCCGCAGCAGCAGCTCCATGCCCTGCGCGTCCCGTGTCACGTCCGGGTACTTCTCGCTGTAACTGCCCTCCAGCCAGGAGTTGGCCAGCACCGACGGGCCGCCGTGGCCCGGGCCCCAGATGCACAGCGCGTCCAGCCCGCGGTTCTTGATCACCCGGTTGAGGTGCGTGTGGACGAGGTTGAGCCCGGGCGAGGTGCCCCAGTGGCCCAGCAGCCGCGGCTTGATGTGCTCGGGCCGCAGCGGCTCGGTCAGCAGGGGGTTCGCCAGCAGGTAGATCTGACCGGCCGCCAGGTAGTTGGCGGCCCGCCAGTGGGCGTCCAGCGTGCGCAGTTCCTCGTCGGTCGGTTGCGTGCTGGTGTCCAGGCGCGGGGCCTCGGGCATGAGTGACTCCCTGGGTTCTGCGACGGCCTCAGGAGGAGTACCAGTCTGTTCCGGTTCGATGCCGAGCGCCTCCCGGCCATGCGTCACCCGCTGTGCGGGACGCGCCGCGTCAGCCGCCCACCGGTACGCTCGTCCGCAGCCGCAGCCGCAGATCCCGTGACGACGCCCCGAACCACAGGGGGCGCGATCCGGTGCCGAGCACCCAGTCGCGGGTCTTCGGGTCCCAGGAGACAGCGTCCGCGGCTCGAGGCGCACGGTGACCCGCCGCTGCTCCCCGGCCCGCCGGGTGAGCCGCCGGTACCCGGCCAGCACGCGGACCGGCTGGTCGAGCGGGAGGTCCGGGGAGGGTCCCGCCTACACCTGCGGCACGTCCACGCTGTCGCGCGGGCCGGTGTTGCGGACCGTGAAGGCGACGTCGTGGCCGTCGGCCGTCCAGCGCGCGTCCGGGTCCGCGTAGGCGAAGGACGTGTACGACAGTCCGTGGCCGAAGGGGAACAGCGGCCGTACGTTCTCGGCGTCGTACCAGCGGTGGCCGACGTGGAGGCCCTTTGTGTTCGGTGCCGCCGACGCCCGGGTAGCGGCGGGGGTCCCCGGCGACGGGGTGGTGATCGTCGCCGGCCGGGAAGCTCTGGGTGAGGCGGCACCCGGTCGCCGAACAGGACGGCGGCGGTGGCGGCGCCCTTTGGGCCCGGGTAGTGCATCTGGAGCACCGCGCCGGTGCGCTCCGGCCACGGCATCGCCGTGGCGGACGAGGTGTTGAGGACGACGGTGGTGCGCGGGTTGGCCGCCGTCACGGCCTCGATCAGCCGCTCCTCCCATGCGCCAGAACGGCTGACACCATCTCCGGACGCCACCGACGGCCCCGGGGAACCACTCGCCGGGGGCCGGGAGGCGGGCCACCCGACCGGGTGACACGACGGGCGACCTCGGGGGTGACGCCGGAGCCCCTCGGGGGGCAGCCCCGGGAGCGGGCCCGGCCGACCGGGCCGGTGACACCGGAAAGCCCCACCGGGGGACAGGCCGGACCGCCCCTGCGGGTGGCACCCGAGGCGGGGACAGCGGGAACCCGACCCCGCGAACAAGCCGGGCCGCCCACGCGGGTGACACCCGGGGTCGGGACAGCCTCCGGAACCGCCCCGGCCGACCCGGCCTGTGAGCCGGAAACCCGACCCGCCCGGAACAGGTCCGTATGCCCCCGCTGGAGACGCCGGAGCCAAGCCCACGGTGTCCGGGCGGCGTGACCCGGCGCAGTCCTGGAGGGCCCGCCCTCGGGACCCGGGCTGCGTGACCCGGCGGAGTCGGTCCGAAGGCCCGGTCTACCGCAGCGCGGCGGAGTGAACCGCCGTCGTCACGGCCCTGGTCACGGTGGCCGGCGCCGAAACGAGGGCGTCGGTGTGGGGCGCCGGACCGAGTACGTCGGTGCCGGGCGCGCCGGTGTCGCCCCGTCCCGGTTCGCCCGTGTCGCAGCAGTCCGCCTGGGCGAACCGCGTTTGGTACTGCCCCTGCGGCAGTTCCCCGGACTTGCTCCGCGGGGGCTCCGGCCGATGCCCGGGCGGGGCGTCGTCGTACGGCTCCTTCTCCCAGCGGCTCTCCTTCTGACCGCTCTTCCGAGGCGCGTCCTGCCCCCGCCGCTTCCCCGGCTCCCCCGCGCCGCCCCCGGCAGCGACCTCCGGTTCCAGCGCCCATCGCTGCGCCTCGGATCCGTCGCGCCCGGCGACGATCACGTTCCGGCCCTTGCCATGGGCGACGGCCAGCCCCTTGGCGCCACGCGGCAGGAGTTCGCCGCGCACGGTGAGGTCGTAGCGCACCACTCCGGCGTGCCCGAGGCAGCCGGCCAGGACGACCGAGCCCTCGGCGGTGTCGGAGCCGAGGCAGAGAGTGGGGTCGGCGGCGCTGCGCAGCATGCCGTCGTCCTGGTACGACCACTGGAGGGACGCGGCGGAGCAGGAGGCCAGCACGGCGCGGGCGTCGGCCCGGGCCCGGCCGCCCCGGACGTCGAGGCACAGGCCGGCGTCGAGGTTGCGCAGCCGTCCGCGGGCCACTTCGGCGGGGTGCCCGGCGGACGCGGCCGACGGGAGGCCGGCCGAGGAGGTTCCGGCGGATTCCGGGTCGACGGAGTGGCCGCTGACCGCTCCCCAGGTGGCCTGGGGAGCGACCGTGCCGCCCTCCTCCGTCCAGCCCCTGGCGGCCAGCAGCGTCGCGAGCAGCACGAGGGAGGTCACCCCGACCGCGGCGGCCAGCGCCTTCGTGTGTCTCCTCGACGGCCCGAGCCGGCCGCCCGCCGGCAGGGGGCGGGCCCGGAGCCGGTGGCGGCCACCGGCGGGGCCCGCCGGCAGGGCGCCCCGGCCCCCGTCGCGGCCCGGCCGTGATTCGAGGTAGCGGCGGGCACCCCAGCCGAGCACGGTCTCGACGAGCAGGTCCTCCAACCCGCCCTCGAAATGGCTGAGTTGTTCGGCGGCGTGCCGGCAGTAGCGGCAGACCATCAGATGCCGTTGCACATCCGGCAGCAGGGCTCCGCCGCGGCGCATCGGAACATCCAGCAGACGGTTGTAGAAGCGGCATTCCTGCGTCGGCGCGAGTTCCCGGTGGGCCCGGACGCAGCCCGCCCGGAATTGCTCGCGCGCCTGCCCCAGCGCGTTCGACGCGGTACGGACGTCCACTCCCAGGAGACCGGCCGGTACGGATATGGGCTCGGCCTCGACCTCCGTGTGCCAGAGCAGGCATTGGGAAGCCCCCGGAAGGGCCAGGAATGCGCGCTCGGCCAGCCGCCGCCTTTCCGGTGTCGTGGACCGCGCGGCACGCAGACCGCGGGCGCCGACGGTTTTGCGGAGTTCCGGCAGCACTCCCGAAATGCCGTCGTCGGCGGCCCACTCCCCGACCGTGTCCCGTACGGCCGCCAGCAGCCGCGGGCGCAGGGCGCCGCCGCCCGGCCGGGCGAGTTCCCTGCGGAACGCGGCGGCGGCCGCCATCGACGCCGAATCCTGCGGGGAGGCCAGGCAGATCACGGCGTATTCGTACGCCGCGCGCCAGTGCCGGGCCAGCAACAGCGCGGCGGCGCGCGGGCCTTCATGGGGATCGCCGACCCGGGCGAGGAGATTGCGATCGGAATCCGCGGGCCCCGTTCCGGGGCGTGGCGCGTACGGCGGGCGTGGGGGGTAGGGGGATTGCACTGAACCATTTCCTTCCAGCCGCAGGACGGCATGGGAATTGCGCGTCCGTCGGAAAGCAAGTGCGTGATTGGTGCATACCTATGCCGCGTCAGCTGCGGACTCGGCTGTGAGGCGGCTCACTTTCGCACATACGACTGACAGGCAACAAGGAGTTCGGATGACCCGGGTTCAAAACGAGGCGAATTCAGATATGTTACCGGCGGTATCCGCACCCGCTTTCGAAGACGCCGCCGCGTTGGACCTCAAGTTGTGTGCACCCAAAGGCTGTTGGTCCACGAAATCTCCAACTCCACAGCCCGCTCCCATGTGGTTCTCGGCGCGCTCTCATCTCCGCCCTCCAGCATGGGCCGCATGATCGCCCCCCACCTTTCCACCCAGGTCACCCACGCCCGCCGCACCGTCCGCACCGTCCGCAAGGCGGTCGTCCCGGCCGCCGGTCTCGGCACCCGCTTCCTGCCCGCCACGAAGGCGACACCCAAGGAGATGCTGCCGGTCGTCGACAAGCCGGCCATCCAGTACGTCGTCGAGGAGGCGGCAGCGGCGGGACTGGACGACGTTTTGATGGTCACCGGCCGGCACAAGCGGGCCATCGAGGACCACTTCGACCACGCCTTCGAGCTGGAGCAGACTCTCGCGGCCAAGGGCGACACCGTGCGGCTGGACGCGGTGCGCGACCCGGCGCGGCTGGCGAGCATCCACCACATCCGGCAGGGCGACCCGCTCGGCCTCGGCCACGCCGTGCTGTGCGCCCGCCGGCACGTCGGCGACCAGCCCTTCGCGGTCCTCCTCGGCGACGACCTGATCGACCCGCGCGAGACCCTGCTCAGCCGGATGCTCGAGGTCCGCGACCGCCGGCTCGGCAACGTGGTCGCCCTGCTGGAGGTCCCGCCGGAGCAGATCCACCTCTACGGCTGCGCGGCCGTGGAACCGACCGGCGAGGAGGACGTCGTCCGCGTCACCGGCCTGGTCGAGAAGCCGGCCCGGCAGGACGCGCCGAGCCGCTACGCCGTCATCGGGCGCTACGTCCTCGACCCTGCCGTCTTCGGCATCCTCGAGCGCACCCCGCCGGGCCGGGGCGGCGAGATCCAGCTGACGGACGCCCTCCAGGAACTGGCCGCGGGCGGCACGGTGCACGGAGTCGTCTTCAAGGGCCTGCGCTACGACACCGGCGACAAGGCCGACTACCTGCGCACGGTGGTCCGGCTGGCCTGCGACCGGCCCGACCTGGGGCCGGAGTTCGTGGCCTGGCTCAAGGCGTTCGTCGCGGACCTCGACGGCGCGCGCCCCGCGCAGCGGGACATCGCGGCCTGACACGCGAGAGCCCCGGCACTCGGCCGGGGCCCCGCACACGACAGCCGGGTCAGCCGTTGGGACGCAGCGTCCACACGACGGTCATCTCGCCGGTCACGGCACCGTCGGCCCGCTGGATGGCGATCGCCACCGGGAACTCGGGGCGCTCACCGGCGTCCAGTTCCGCGACGACCTCGGCGGCCGGACGACCGAGGGTCGCGGTCGCGGTGACCGCCCCCATCGCCAGCTTCTTGTAGGAGATCTCGGCGCTGACGGCGAGCGGCACGGCGCGCGAGAGCTGCTCCCCGAACGCGGCCAGCACGATCGCCCCGCTCGCGGACTCGCCGAGCGTGAACATCGCCCCGGCGTGCGGCCCGCCCACGTGGTTGTGGTACTCGCCCTGGTCCGGCAGGGACACCACCGCCCGCTCCGGCGTCGTCTCGAGAAACTCGAGGTTGAGGGTCCGGGCCATGGGCACCGTGGCGGCGAGCATCTCGCCGATGGACATCTGGTCTGCGCTCATGGCCGCATGTTACTCACGAGTAGAGAGGGCTGGCCAGGCCCGTGTGACGACCGCCGCACCGGTCTCGCCCCCACCGCGCCGCCCCGTTCCCGGGTTGCTACGGCTCCGTCCACGGGCAGTGACCGAATCGTGTCCGGAGCGCGGCTAGGGTTGCTGCCCATGTGGCCAGGACAGCAGCCGCCCGGGGGCGAGCAGAACCCGCAAGCGAGCAACCCGTATCAGCAGCCGGGGTACCAGCAGCCGAACCCGTACCAGCAGCCGGGTTATCAGCAGCAGCCCAACCCCTACGGACAGCAGCCGCAATGGGGTGCCCCCGGGCCGGCCGGCGCGCCCCGGCCCCCGCAGGGCGGTGGCGGCAACCGGACGAAGCTGGTCGCGATCATCGCCGCCACGGCGGTCGTCGTGGCCGCCGGCGTCACCGGCTTCCTGGTGCTGGGCGGCGACAAGGACGACACGGCGGACGGCGGCAAGGGCGACAGCACGAAGACCACGGCGCCGGCGAGCCCGTCCGCGGAGCCGAGCGCGCCCGCCACGGGCGACAACCCCCGTGGCGGCGAGGAGGCTCAGCCCACGGTCAAGGGCTGGAAGGTCGTCGTCAACCCCAAGTGGGGCACGGCCTTCGACGTCCCGGCGGACTGGGAGGTGGCGTCTCCGACGTCGTCCGTCTTCTTCGAGGACGAGAAGTCCGACGACGGCAAGCCGCTCATCCTCATGTCGGCGCCGGCGTTCTACAAGTCCGAGTGGTGCACGAGCGACGACAACAAGGACGGCAGGACCGAGAGCGAGGCCCTGGCCGGAGCGGGCACCAAGGGCGCGGACGGCGCCAAGAACACCGACGAGGTCGCGGTCAACCAGGTGGCCTGGTGGGTGTACGGCGGCTACACGCAGCCGGACAAGAAGAGCGTCAAGACCGACGAGAAGGCCGTGCCCTACACCACCGCCGCGGGCGTCAAGGGCAGCGTCGCCTGGGCGTGGTCGGAGAACACGCCCGACAAGGGCAAGTGCGCGAGCGACGGCAAGGCGGTCACGTTCGGCTTCAAGAACTCGGCGGGCGACTTCGTCGCGTGGAGCTTCTACGGGGCCAAGGGCGTCAAGGGCGAGGTGCCCAAGGAGACCATCATGAAGATCCTGAGCACCGTCCGGCTGCACGGCGAGCCGACCGGAGGCTGACCCGGGAACCGAACGGGCCTGCCTCGGGCGGGAAGCGGGCCCGGCTCCACGGGACCTGGGGACCCTCGCAAATGGTTTGGCAGGACGGGCTCCAGGCGGTGATAGTCGGCCGGTGACGTCCCCCACCACTCCCACCGCCACCGCCCGAAGCCCCCGTCGGCCCGACTGGGCGGGGCGCAACTACTCCCTGCTGACCGCCGCCGCGGTCGTCACCAACCTGGGCAGCCAGGGCGCCCTGGTCGCCGCGGCGTTCGCCGTCCTCGAAACGGGCGGCGACGGCGGTGACGTCGGCTTGGTCGCGGCGGCGCGGACGCTCCCCCTGGTGCTGTTCCTGCTGATCGGCGGCGCCGTCGCGGACCGGTTGCCCCGTCACCGCGTGATGGTGGCGGCCAACGCCCTGAACTGCCTCTCCCAGGCCGCCTTCGCCGCCCTCGTGCTGACCGGGGACCCCCGGCTGTGGCAGATGATGCTGCTCGCCGCCCTCGGCGGCACCGGCCAGGCCTTCTTCGGCCCGGCCGCCGAGGGCATGCTGATGTCCTCGGTCTCGGGCGAGCAGGCGGGCCGCGCGTTCGCGGTGTTCCGGATGGCGATGCAGGGCGCGGCCCTGGGCGGTGCCGCGGTCGGCGGTGCCATGGTCGCCGCGATCGGGCCCGGCTGGGTGCTCGCGGCGGACGCGGCGGCCTTCGCCGTCGCCGGTGCGCTGCGGGCCTTCCTCGACGTCGGCCACATCCCACCGCGCGCACCGGGTGGCGGTCTGCTCGCCGATCTGCGGGAGGGCTGGCGGGAGTTCTCCGGCCGGGCCTGGCTGTGGGCCGTCGTCGTCCAGTTCTCGATCGCCAACGCGGTCGTCGCCGCCGCCGACGCCGTGTACGGCCCGCTCGTCGCCCGCGACCACCTCGGCGGCGCGGGCCCCTGGGGCCTCGCCCTGGGCGCGTTCGGGGCGGGCACCGTCGCCGGGGCCGTGCTGATGACCCGCTGGAAACCCCGCCGCCTGCTCCTCGCCGGCACCCTCTGCGTGTTCCCCCTGGCCCTGCCCTCGGCCGCACTCGCCGTCCCGGTGCCGATCGGCGTCCTGTACGTGGTGATGTTCGTCGCCGGCGCCACGATCGAGGTGTTCGGCGTGTCCTGGATGACGGCCCTGCACCAGGAGATCCCGGAGGACAAGCTCTCCCGCGTCTCGGCGTACGACTGGTTCGGCTCGGTGGCGCTGGTACCGCTCGCCACGGCCGCGGCGGGTCCCGCCGAGGAGGCGTTCGGCCGTACGGCCGCGCTGTGGGGCTGCGCCGGCCTGGTGGTCCTGGTCACGGCGGCCGCGCTGTGCGTACCGGACGTGCGCAACCTGCGGCTCCGGACCACACCGGTGGCCCGGGGCGGCACGGAGCACGCGTCAGCCGATACCGAACGACCCGTCGGGGGGCTCGGGTGACGGCACGGCGTCCTCGTCCCGCACCGGCCGCGCGTCTCCGATGAACTCCCGCAGAGCGGCGCCGTGTTCGACCCGGGCCGGAAAGGCGTCGGCGGCCATGAGCCGCGACAGGGCGGCGACGTCGACGGGCTCGTGCCCGGCAACCAGCACCGCGTTCCCGAACCGCCGCCCTCGCAGCACCCCCGGCTCGGCGATCAGCACGAGGTCCTCGAACGCGGTGGCCAGGGTGGCGAGTTGGGACCGCAGGAAGGCGAAGGGCGCCGCATCGGCGAGATTGGCGAGGTAGATCCCACTCCCCCGCAGGACCCGTGCGGCCTCCCGCACATAGGCGACGGACGTGAGATGCGCCGGAACCCGCGAGCCGCCGAACACATCGGCGACGATCACGTCGGCCGAGCCCCCGACGGCTTTCTCCAGCCACCTCCGGGCGTCCGCCGCGTGCAGCGCCACCCGGGCCCCCTCCGGCAACGGCAGATGCCCGGCCACCAGCTCCAGCAGCCCCCGATCGGCCTCGACGACGTCCTGCCGGGACCCCGGCCGGGTCACGGCCACGTACCGCGGCAGCGTGAGCGCGCCTCCACCGAGATGCACCACCTCCAGCGCACGCAACGGCTCCGCGACCACGTCCAGCACATGCCCGAGCCGCCGCGCGTACTCGAACTCCAGATGCGTCGGCTCATCCAGATCGACATACGACTGCGGCGCCCCGTCGACGGTCAGCAGCCAGGCCCGTTCCCGGTCGATGTCGGGCATCAGCTTGGCGGTTCCGTGATCGACGTCGCGGGTCACGGGGATGGGCTCGTTCACCATCTCATTGTGCCTGTGGTGCGGCGCCCCATCAGGGGCGCGGGCCGTGTCGATATGCGGCTCCGCCGCGCGGGCGCGACCAGCCACGACGGCCCCGCGGTCCCCCGACGACGTCAACCCACCACGGTCACGGTCCCGGCCCCCACAGTCCGCCCACCCTCACGAATGGCAAACCCGAGTCCCGGCTCCAACGGCACCTCCCGCCCCAACTCCACAGTCATGACCACCGTGTCCCCGGGCCGCGCCACAGCCGCCTCACCGAGGTCGACGTCCCCCACCACATCCGCCGTGCGGATATAGAACTGCGGCCGGTACCCGGTCAACACCGGCGTCGTACGACCCCCCTCACGCGCGGACAGCACATACACCCGCGCCGCGAAACGGCGACTCGGCACCACACTCCCCGGCGCAGCCACCACGTGCCCCCGCCGGACAGCGTCCCGGGGAACCCCCCGCAGCAGCAGCGCCACGTTGTCCCCGGCCTGCGCCTCCTCCATCGGCTTGCCGAAGGTCTCCAGCCCCGTGACCACCGTCTCGACGCCGGCCCCGAGCACCTCGGCCTTGTCCCCGACCCGCACCGTGCCCCGCTCCACCGCACCGGTGACCACGGTCCCCCGCCCGGTGATGGTCAGCACGTTTTCGACGGACAACAGGAACGGCGCGTCCAGATACCGCTCCGGCATCGGCACATACGTGTCCACCGCGTCGAGCAGCGCCTCGATCGAGGCCGTCCAGCGCGGGTCCCCCTCCAGCGCCTTCAGTCCCGAGACGCGTACGACGGGTACGGAGTCACCGCCGTAGCCGTGCGCGGTGAGCAGGTCGCGCACCTCCAGCTCGACCAGGTCGGTCAGCTCCTCGTCACCCGCGTCGGACTTGTTGAGGGCGACCACGATGTGGTCGACGCCCACCTGCCGGGCGAGCAGCACGTGCTCGGCGGTCTGCGGCATGATCCCGTCCAGCGCGGAGACCACGAGGATCGCCCCGTCGAGCTGCGCGGCGCCGGTGACCATGTTCTTGACGTAGTCGGCGTGGCCGGGCATGTCGACGTGCGCGTAGTGCCGGGTGTCGGTCTCGTACTCGACGTGCGCGATGTTGATGGTGATGCCGCGCGCCGCCTCCTCGGGCGCCCGGTCGATCCGGTCGAAAGGCACGAACGTGCCGGTGCCGCGTTCGGCGAGGACCTTGGTGATGGCGGCGGTCAGGGTGGTCTTTCCGTGGTCGACATGACCCATCGTGCCGATGTTGAGGTGCGGTTTCGTGCGGACGTAGGCCGTCTTGGACATGGCTGTACCTCGAAGCGTCTCGTCATGAAGTGGGACCCCGAGGACCTGTCCGACCCTCCCCTTGCGGGGTCCGCCGGAGGAACCGGAGAGGGTCAGCTTCGGGCGCCGTCGGCAACGGCCGTGAGAACGGCGACGGCAGCCTTCGGGGCATCCGTGACCACGGATGCTGCGAGGGTGAAGGCGTGCCGGAACATGAGTCAGATCATTGCCGACGCTTTACCGCACGTCGAATGGTTTTCGCCCGGTCCGCGCGGCGGTTGCGCCCGGCCACCTGTGACGCTCGTGAGACGAACCATACGGCGATCACACACATTTGTCGGTTAGTGTCACCGGATGCTCGATGCCACCACCCGCTCTGGGGGCACCGCCACGGCCTCTCCCCGGGCCAGCACCGCGGAGCTCGCCGTCGCCGTCCCCTCGGCACCGACCGCCTCGCCCGTCCCGTCCACCGGTTTCGCCGCTCGCTGCACGAGAGTTCTGCTCTCCCCGTGGTCGAGGCTGTCCCTGCTCGTCGCGCTGCTCGCCGCCGGTGCGTGCGGCGTGCTGCTGTTCGAGCCGCAGCGGCTGCTGACGCAGGGGTGGCCACCGCAGCTCGGCGGAGCCATGGCGGCGGTGGTGTTCGCGGTGGCGTACGGCGTGTGCACGGTGGCGTTCGTGCCGAGGCCGCTGCTGAACCTCGCGGCGGGGGCGCTGTTCGGTTCGCAGCTGGGCATCGGCGTGGCGCTGGCGGGCACGGTGCTCGGTGCCGGGATCGCCTTCTGCCTGGGCCGGGCGCTGGGGCAGGACGCCCTGCGGCCGCTGCTGCGCGGGCGCTGGCTGAAGGCCGCGGACGGCCAGCTCAGCCGGCACGGCTTCCGCTCGATGCTGGCGGTGCGGCTGTTCCCCGGTGTGCCGTTCTGGGCCGCGAACTACTGTGCCTCGGTCTCCCGCATGGGCCTGCTGCCGTTCCTGCTGGCGACGGGCCTCGGCTCGATCCCGAACACCGCCGCGTACGTCGTCGCCGGCGCCCGCGCCTCCGCCCCGACGTCCCCCGCCTTCCTGATCGCCCTGGCCTGCATCGCCCTGCCCGCGCTGGCGGGCGTGGTGGTTGCCTGGCGCAAGCGGCACCGCCTGCGCCGGCTCTGACGGACCGTTACACCCGCCCGGCTCACACCCGTTCCAGCACCATGGCGTTGGCGAGCCCGCCCGCCTCGCACATGGTCTGGAGCGCGTACCGGGCGCCCCGTTCCCGCATCGCGTGCACCAGCGTCGTCGTCAGCCGGGTGCCGCTGGCGCCGAGCGGATGGCCGAGCGCGATGGCGCCGCCGTGCACGTTGACCCGGGCGAGGTCGGCACCGGTCTCCTGCTGCCAGGCCAGTACGACGGCCGCGAACGCCTCGTTGACTTCGAACAGGTCGATGTCGTCGAGGGTCAGCGACGCCCTGCGCAGCACCTTCTCGGTCGCCGGGACGACGCCCGTGAGCATCAGCAGCGGGTCGGAGCCGGTGACGGCGAAGCTGTGCAGCCGGGCGAGCGGGCGCAGGCCGAGACGGGCCGCCGTCTCGCTGGAGGTGATGAGCACCGCCGAGGCGCCGTCGTTGACGGGGCTGGCGTTTCCCGCCGTGACGTTCCACTCGATCTGCGGGAAGCGTTCGGCGAAGCCGGGGTCGTGGTAGGCGGGCTTGAGGCCGGCGAGGACCTCGGTGGTGCTGCCGGGCCGTACGCATTCGTCGCGCGCGACGCCTTCCAGGGGCGCGACCTCGGCGTCGAAGAGCCCGCTTTCCCAGGCCGCGGCGGCCTTCCGGTGCGACGAGACGGCGAAGTCGTCCATCCGCTCGCGGCCGATCGACCACTTGGCGGCGATGAGCTCGGCGCTGATGCCCTGCGGGACGAGCCCCTCGGGGTAGCGCTCGGCGATCCCGGGTCCGAAGGGGTCCTTGCCCTCCGGCACGTTCGACCACATCGGCACCCGGCTCATCGACTCGACCCCGCAGGCCGCGACGACGTCGTACGCGCCCGAGAGGACGCCCTGCGCCGCGAAGTGCACGGCCTGCTGGGAGGAGCCGCACTGGCGGTCCACGGTGGTCGCGGGCACCGACTCCGGGAAGCCCGCGGACAGGGCGGCGTAGCGGGTGGTGTTCATGGCCTGCTCGCCGACCTGGTCGACGGTGCCGCCGATGACGTCGTCGATCAGCGCCGGATCGACGCCGGAGCGTTCGACGAGAGTGCGCAGGGTGTGGGCGAGGAGCTCCACCGGGTGGACGTGCGCGAGGGCGCCGTTCGGCTTGCCCTTGCCGATCGGGGTGCGTACGGCTTCGACGATGACTGCGTCACGCATGGTGCGGGCCTCCACGACTACCGGTGAGTAGGAAATCCGAACTCACCGTAGCCCTGTTGGTTGGAAATTCCAACCCTCTCCTAGACTGGGCTCCATGGCCGCCAGCAAAGACCCGCGCCCCTGCTCCATCGCCGACACCCTGGCCCTCGTCGGCGAGAAGCACTCCCTGCTCGTGCTGCGGGAGGTGTGCCTCGGCAACGGCCGGTTCGACCAGTTGGTGCGGAACATCGGCGCACCGCGCGACATCCTCGCCACGCGGCTGCGCCGGCTCGTCGACGCCGGGATCCTGGTCAAGCAGCCCTACAGCGAGCGCCCGCGGCGCTTCGAGTACCGGCCCACCCGGGCCGGGCTGGAACTGGAGCCGGTGCTGATGACCCTCATGGCCTGGGGCGACCGCCACCTGCGGACGGACGGCGACCGCCCGATGGTCGTGGAGCACTCCTGCGGGCGGGAGCTCACCCCGGTCGTCACCTGCCGGGCCTGCGGCGACGAGGTGCGCCACGAGGACCTCACGGCCCGTCCCCAGGCGCCCGGCTGGACGGTGACCGGACCGACGGCGGCCTGATCCCGCCCTACCGCGGGGCATCTGCCAAACCCCTGTGTCCGAGCGGCCGTCCGGGGACGCTACGCTTCCCCCTCGGCACACCTGATCCCCCGGTCATCGCACCCGGCGGCCCGGTGCGCCCGTCGTCCGTTCCACGATCGGCACTTGGACTCCGCTACCTCATGTCTTGGTTCGAATCACTCATCCTCGGACTCGTCCAGGGGCTGACCGAGTTCCTCCCCGTCTCCTCCAGCGCGCACCTGCGGCTGACGGCGGCCTTCTCGGGCTGGAAGGACCCGGGCGCGGCCTTCACCGCGATCACCCAGATCGGCACGGAGGCCGCCGTGCTGATCTACTTCCGCAAGGACATCGGGCGGATCATTTCGGCGTGGACGCGCTCGCTCACGAACAAGGCGCTGCGCAGCGACCCCGACGCGCGCATGGGCTGGCTGGTCATCGTCGGCTCGATCCCGATCGGTGTGCTCGGCGTGACGCTGAAGGACCAGATCGAGGGGCCGTTCCGCGATCTGCGGATCACCGCGACGATGCTGATCGGCATGGGCATCGTCCTGGGCGTCGCCGACCGGCTCGCCGCACGGGACGAGAGCGGCGGCCGGCACCGCGCGCCCAAGCAGCGCAAGGCCCTGGAGGACCTGGGCGTACGGGACGGGCTGATCTACGGCGTCTGCCAGGCCATGGCGCTCGTCCCGGGCGTCTCCCGCTCCGGCGCCACCATCAGCGGCGGCCTGTTCATGGGCTACAAGCGAGAGGCCGCGGCCCGCTACTCCTTCCTGCTCGCCATCCCCGCGGTACTCGCCTCCGGCCTGTTCGAGCTCAAGGACGCGACCGAGGGCGGCCATGTCTCGTGGGGGCCGACGATCTTCGCGACGGTCATCGCCTTCGCGGTCGGTTACGCGGTGATCGCCTGGTTCATGAAGTTCATCTCGACCAAGAGCTTCATGCCGTTCGTCTGGTACCGGATCGCGCTCGGCATCGTCATCATCGTGCTGGTGACGATGGGTGTGCTGAGCCCGCACGCGGCCGAGTCGGCGGGCTGACCCGGCACCCTGTGATCCGTATCTCGTGACCAACCGCATAGCGATGGGGTAGCCGTCCGGTAGCGGGCTGTCAGTGGCTGCCCCTAGGCTTGTCCGCATGTCCCCCGATTTCGTGACCCCTGGTTCCGTGCGGTCCGCCGCCGAGGTCAACGAGGAGATCCGTGCGCTCTGGCGGCGCACGGGCGGCACCCTGTCGGCCGAGGAGCGCGCGGAGTACGAGCTCCTGGTCGTCGAGTGGGCGGCCGCGATCCGCAGCGCCGTCGTCAAGGCAGCCTGACCCGTCCCCGCCCCACACCCCCTAGGCGCGCAGACGCGCCAGCGCCTCGTCCTCGACGGGGTACGGCCGCTCCTCGGGCAACAGCCGGGCGGCCGAATCGAGCTCACCCGCACGCACCAGCGCATGGACCTCCGTGGCGAGCGGCGTGACGTCCTCGATGTCCACGATCCACTCGTCGGCGTACCGCGCCGCCGCCTCCCCCGCGAGCCCCAGCTGGAGCGACCGGTGCGGCAGCGGGTCGAGTCGCAGGTCCCGCTCCGGATCCCACTGCACCCGCGCCGGCGCCTGCCTCAACTGCCGCTTCCAGTCGGCCCGGTCGCCGTGCAGGGCGGGGACGTGATGGGACAGGCAAGCGTTGCGCAGCGCCCAGTGGAAGCCCTCACGGCTGATCTCGATCGCCAGGACCGTCTCCTGGCCCTCCTTGGTGCCCCAGCCGCAGCGGTACATCATCCACAGGAACGACGGCTTGATCCATGTCATGCGGTCGCGCTTCCAGGACGACGGGAAGCGGCCGTGGCGGGCGGCGGGGCCGCCGATCTCCGGCCGGTAGGCCTGGTAGACGGTGATCGTGGACGCGGTGTGGCGGGCGCGTATCCGGAATCTCGGTTCGTTCGGTTGTATCGGTTCGTTCTGATCGTTCACGAAGGACAGGCTGGGCCCCGGCGGCCCTCCCCGGCCACCGAATATCGCGCACACCCCTTGGCTCCGCGCCTCCGATCACCAACACTGAGCCGATGACACAGCGTGTGGAGCTCGCCACCGTGAGGGACCGGCTGGCCGTCGACGAAGTGATCACCGACTACGCGGTGGCGGTCGACGACGGTGACTGGGAGGCCTACCGGGGACTGTTCGTCCCTCAGGGACGGGCGGACTACCGCTCGGCCGGCGGCATCGAGGGGGAGGCAGCGGCGGTCGCCGCGTGGCTCGCCGAGAGCATGCGGCTGTTCCCGATACGACAGCACCTGATCGTCAACCGGCGGGTGCGCTTCGGTGTCTGGGAACAGGACACCGGCGACACGGCGCAGGTCCAGGCCGACTACGTCAACCCCATGGCCACCGCCGGGCCCGCCCCCGACGTCGTGTGCGGCGGCCGGTACGCCTTCGCGCTGCGGCGCACGATCGACGGCTGGCGGCTGAGCGAGGTGGTCGTACGGGAGAAGTGGCGGCGCCTTCCCGAGCCGCAGGCGGCACCTGTGGTCAACTGACCCGGCGTGCTCTGTCCTAGATCGTCCGCAGGGCGCACACTGGAGGCATCGCGGGGTAGGAGGGGCCCATGAAGACGCTCGGCCACTGGCTCGCCTCTCCATGGCGGCGCTCGGCCGCCGCCGTGATCGCGGGCGCCCTTCCCGTACTCGCCTATCCCGCCCCGTCCCTGTGGTGGTGCGCCTACGTCGCCCTGGTCCCCTGGATCCTGCTGGTGCGCAGCGCGCCGACGGGGAAACGGGCGGCGTACGACGGCTGGTGCGGCGGCTTCGGCTTCATGCTGGCCATGCACCACTGGCTGCTGCCCTTCCTTCACGTGTTCACGTTCGTCCTCGCCGCGCTGCTCGGCGCCCTGTGGGCCCTGTGGGGCTGGCTCGTGCACCGGCTGTTGGCAGGCGTGCCCTCGCGGCGGCGGATCGCGGCCGCTCTCGTCGTCCTGCCGTCCGGCTGGCTGGCCGTCGAGCTGGTCCGCTCCTGGCAGGGACTCGGCGGTCCCTGGGGCATGCTCGGCTCCAGTCAGTGGCAGGTCGAGCCGGCGCTGCGGCTGGCCTCGGTCGGCGGGGTGTGGCTGCTCAGCTTCCTGGTCGTGGCCGTCAACGTCGCGATCGCCGTCCTCGTCGCGGTCCGTCAGGCCCGCGTGCCCGCCCTGGCCGGTCTCGTCGCCACGGCCGCCGCCACCTCCGCCGCCTGGCTGCTCTCGCCCCGCCCCGCCGTCGACGGCCAGGTCAGGATCGCCGTGGTCCAGCCGGGCGTCGTCGGCGGCCCGGACAGCGGGGACCGCCGGTTCGCACGCGAGGAACAGCTCACCCGCCGGCTCGCCGGACAGGACGTCGACCTGATCGTCTGGGGCGAGAGCAGCGTCGGCTTCGACCTCGGGGACCGGCCCGACTTCGCCCGGCGGCTCGCGGACCTGTCCCGCGCGACGGGCGCCGACATTTTGGTCAACGTGGACGCCCGGCGCTCGGACAAGCCCGGCATCTACAAGAGCTCCGTCCTGGTCGGGCCCGACGGCCTCACCGGCGAGCGCTACGACAAGATGCGGCTCGTCCCCTTCGGCGAGTACATCCCGGCCCGCTCCCTGCTCGGCTGGGCCACCTCCGTCGGCAAGGCCGCGGGCGAGGACCGCAGGCGCGGCTCCCAGCCGGTCGTGATGAACGTGGGGGACGACCTGCGCGTCGGCCCGATGGTGTGCTTCGAGACGGCCTTCCCCGACATGACCCGCCACCTCACCCGGGAGGGCGTCGACCTACTGATCGGCCAGTCGTCGACGTCCACGTTCCAGCAGAGCTGGGCGCCCGAGCAGCACGCCTCCCTCGCCGCACTGCGCGCCGCCGAGACCGGCCGCCCGATGGTGCACGCGACGCTGACCGGTGTCTCCGCCGTCTACGGCCCGAGCGGGCAGCGCGTCGGCTCGTGGCTCGGGACGGACGCGTCCGCCGCGCAGATCTACGAGATTCCCCTCGCCCACGGCACCACGCCGTACGTCCGCCTCGGCGACTGGACCGTGCACGCGGCCATGCTGATCCTCGCCGTCTGGGCCGCCGGCGAGGGCGCACGGGCGCTGCGGCTCAGGCGCTCCGCTCCTGAACCGCGCGTACGACCCGCTCGCACAGTTCATGGGTCTCCAGCGCGTCCCGGGCGCTGAGCACCTTGCCCGCCCGCACCGCGTCCAGGAAGGCCAGCACCGCCTGCTCGATGCCGCGCTGCCGGGCCACCGGCACCCAGTCGCCGCGCCGCCGCACGGTCGGCTGCCCCTTGTGGTCGACGACCTCGGCGAGGTTGATCACCTGCCGCTTGGTGTCCTGCCCGGACACCTCCAGGATCTCCTCGGCCGAACCGCTGAGCCGGTTCATCACGCCGAGCGCGGTGAAGCCGTCCCCGGCGAGCTGGAGCACGACGTGGTGCAGCAGGCCGTCCCGGACGCGGGCGCGCACGGTGACGTCGTCGATCTCGCCGGGCACCAGGAACCGCAGGGTGTCGACGACGTGGATGAAGTCGTCGAGGATCATCGTGCGCGGCTCCTCCGGGAGCCCGATGCGGTTCTTCTGCATCAGGATCAGCTCGCGCGGATGGTCGGCGCACTGCGTGTAGCCGGGGGCGTGACGCCGGTTGAAGCCGACGGCGAGGCTCACCTCCCGCTCCTCGGCGAGCGCCACCAGCCGCGCTGACTCGTCGAGTTCGTAGGCGAGCGGCTTGTCGACGTACGTCGGCACGCCCGCCTCCAGCAGGCGGGTCACGATCTCCGGGTGCACGATCGTGGGCGCGTGCACGAAGGCGGCGTCGAGGCCTGCCGCGAGGAGGGAGTCGAGGGAGGCGTGCCGCCGCTCCGCCGGGACGTGGAGGCCGTCAGCGACCCGGGCGAGCGTGGCGGGCGTGCGGGTCTGGAGGTGCAGCTCCACCCCGGGCTGGAAGGCGAGGACCGGAAGGTAGGCCTTCTGCGCGATGTCGCCGAGTCCGATACAGCCGACCTTCACGGGGTTTACTCCTCTAGCGGTTTCCTGCCGGGGTCTGCTCGGAGCATACGTCTTCCCCCCACTTCGGCTTCGCTCGAGCGGGCGGTGCCCCCAGGCGGCCGCCAGTCGGCGATGCCGTCGAAGCCGCGCAGGAACAGAGCGGGCCCGGCCTTCGACAGCACGGCCATGGCCGTGTCGCGTACGGCGATCCCCGTGCGGCTGGTCGGGCCGGACTGCGGGAGCTGCTGGACGGGATGCTCGGGGCCTGAAAAGCCGTGGTGCGGCAAGGGGCGTTGGGAAAGGATGAGGGCATGACGACCGAACGCCGTATGCCTGCCACGACCGCCGACGAACGCACCATGCTGGAGGGCTGGCTGGAGTTCCACCGGCAGACCCTCGCGTGGAAGTGCGAGGGCCTGAGCGACGAGCAGCTCAGGTCCTGCGCCGTGGAGCCCTCCGAGCTGTCCCTGCTGGGGCTGGTGCGGCACATGGCGGACGTGGAGCGGAGCTGGTTCCGCCGGGTGCTGGCGAACGAGGACGCGCCGCCGATCTACTTCAGCGACGAGGACCTGGACGGCGAGTTCCATCTGACCGAGGCGGACACCCACGAGGAGGCACACGCCGCCTGGCAGGCCGAGATCGAGACCGCCCGGAGCAACGCGGCCCGCTTCGGCCTGGACGACATCTCCGAGGGCAAGCACCGCCGCACCGGCGAGCGGTTCAACCTGCGGTGGATCTACACCCACATGATCGAGGAGTACGCGCGGCACAACGGCCACGCCGACCTGATCCGCGAGCGCATCGACGGGTCGACCGGCGACTGACGTCACCCCGGACAAACCGACTGCCCCCGTACGGGGCGGGAGATCACCCGTGCGGGGCATCCTCCGCCCGTCCGCTGCCCCGCCGCGGGCCGGACGCACCAGAGTGGCGCGGGTGCATCGAACGACGACCACAGCGACGCTCCTGGTGACCGTGGCTGTCTCGGCCCTCTCCGGCTGTACGACGGTCCAGCATCCGCCCGTACCAGGGCCCTCGGCGGCACCGTCCCGGCCGTCGGCACCGCAGCCGGAGGGGCAGACGGAGACGCAGATCGTGCAGGCACCGGCCCGCGAGGCCCTGCAGCTCATCGAGGAGTCCCGCCGCCCGGAGCCGGCCGCGTCCGCGTCGAGCCTGCCCACGCCCCCGGCGGCCGCGCCACAGCAGCGGCAGCGGCCGTCCGGCACCCACGACGTCCGCCGGCGCCCCGCCCGCCCGGAACCCCCCGAACCGGCCCCGCGCACCCCACGACACCCGCACACCGGCCTGCCCGACCTCTCGGAGCCGGTACGTCAGGACGTCCACGAGAACGTCCCGAACAACACGGACGTGTGCGCGCTGGGCAGGCGCTACGGGGGGTGGCGGGCGGACAGCCCGGAGGCGACCATCTGCCGGGACACCTACGGCCGTTGAACCACGTCCGGGCGGGCGCAGCCTGGGCGCACGCCCGGACACGACCTGCCCGTACGGCGGTCCTCCCACCAGTCCCTGCCCCGGCTCCGCCGCTACGGCCGTGGCCCGGAGGAACCTGCCCCGCTGCCGGCGCTACGGCGGGCATGGCGGACCTGGCGATGAACGCGCTGGGCGTCGAGGCCAGGGGCAGCGTGGCGGGCGGTTGGCCGGGGTCGTCGGCGGTGTTCCCGGCAGCGCCACCCGCTCTCCCGCCTCGCCCGGTCGATCATGTCCGGAGAGATCCCCGCCCCGGACACTACGGCCGCTGCCTCGGCGGTGACCACATCCCCCCGCCGTCCCCGCCCAGCCGGGACTCCAGCCGTCTGATGGCCGCCCGGACGCCCCGGCCGTAGGGGTCGTCGGTGAGGGCGGTGGCCGCTCCCCGGGCCCGTCGCAGATGTGCGCGGGCGGCGTCGCGGTGGCCGAGTCTGTCGTAGTCGGCGGCCAGGTTCAGATGCAGGGAGGGGTAGAACGCGCGTACCGCGAGGGCCCCCTCCCCCGCCGTGGTCCCGGCGTCGGTGATCTCCTGCGCCGCCGTCAACGCGCGCAGGTCCCAGGCCAGTTCGTCGGCGGGATCGTCCTGCGTGTCGGCCAGGTAGTGGGCGAGGGTGCAGCGGTGCAGCGGGTCGCCGTGCTCCCCGATCTCCGTCCACAGGTCCAGGAACCGCTGCCGGGCCTCCTCCCGGTCCCCGGCGTGATGCAGCATGACGACCTGCCCGATCCGCGTCGGCACGGCATCCGGCGCCGCCTGTCCCTGTCGCTCCACGACCACGCCCTCCGCACCGCTGGCCCGATGTTCCTCCCGACGCTAACCGCAGGCCGGGAGGATCCAGCTCAGGGCGCACCGTACGTCGCCGGAGCGTCGGCTGCCGTCAGCCCAGGTTCGGAATCGTCCAGTCGATCGGCTCGTGTCCCTGCGCCGCCACCGCCGCGTTGATCTGCGTGAACGGACGCGAGCCGAAGAACTTCTTCGCCGACAGCGGCGAGGGATGCGCGCCCTTGACCACCACGTGCCGCGACTCGTCGATCAGCGGGAGCTTCTTCTGCGCGTAGTTCCCCCACAGCACGAACACCGCCGGGTCGGGCAGGCCGGCCACCGCGCGGATCACCGCGTCGGTGAACCTTTCCCAGCCCCGGCCCTTGTGCGAGTTGGCCTCGCCGCCGCGGACCGTGAGCACCGCGTTGAGCAGCAGGACACCCTGCTCGGCCCACGGCATCAGATAGCCGTTGTCCGGGATCGGGGTGCCCAGCTCCTCGTGCATCTCCTTGTAGATGTTCCGCAGGGACGGCGGGATCCGCACACCGGGCCGGACCGAGAAGCACAGCCCGTGCCCCTGCCCCTCGCCGTGGTACGGGTCCTGCCCGAGGATGAGGACCTTCACATCCTCGTACGGCGTGGCGTCCAGCGCGGCGAAGACCTCCTCGCGCGGCGGATGGACGGGACCTTTCGCCCGCTCCTCCTCGACGAACTCCGTCAGCTCCTTGAAGTAGGGCTGCTGAAGCTCGTCACCCAGAACCCCGCGCCAGGACTCGGGCAGCATGGCGATGTCGGTCACGTCAACGTCCTCACGATGTGCGGTCACTTCCAGGCCACAGAACCTACCGGTGACCACTGACAACACGCCGAAAGCCCGGTGCCCGCCCCGCCTACCAGGCGGTCTTGCGGTGCAGCTCCCACATCATCATGATCGTGGACGGGTCCATGGCCCGCTCCGCGCCCGAGACGTCCCGGCTCGCCGCCACGTACTGCCTGCCCTGCCACAACGGCAGCAGCCGCGCGTCGTCCACCAGGATCCGCTGGGCCTCCTCGAACTCCTTCTCCACGTTCGCGCGGTCGCTCTCGCGGCGCGACCGGGGCAGCAGATCGCCGGTGATCTCGGGCGCCGGGTAGGGCGTACCGAGCGCGTTCTGCTCGCCGACGAACGGCGCGATGAAGTTCTCGGCGTCCGGGAAGTCGGGGAACCAGCCACGGCCGAACACCGGGTACTCGCCCTTCTGGTAGCCATCGACGTACGTCTTCCAGGGGCGGCTCTTGAGGGTGATCGCGAACAGGCCGGAATCCTCGAGCTGGCGCTCCAGCTCCTTGAACTCCGCGGCGGTCTCGGAGCCGTAGCGGTCGCTCGTGTACCAGAAGGTGAGCGGGACCCGCTGGGTGATGCCCGCGTCGGTGAGGATCTTGCGGGCCTTGCCGACGTCCGGGTCGCCGTAGTCGTCGAAGAAGCCCGTCGTGTGTCCGGTGAGGCCCTTGGGGACCATGGAGTACAGCGGGTCCACGGTGTCCTTGTAGACCTTGTGGGCGATCGCGGCCCGGTCGACGACCTGTGCGATGGCCTGGCGCACGGCCTTCTTCCTCGCCCAGGAGTCCTTCGGGTTGAACACCAGGTAGTTGATGTCGGTGCCGGTTCCCTCGACGAGCTGGATCTCCTCCTCATTGGAGGTCTTGCTCTGGAGGTCGACGACGTCGCCGGCGGCCAGACCGCGGTAGGTCACGTCGATCTGCTCGTCCCGCAGGGCCTTGACCATGGCCCCGGAGTCCTGGAAGTAGCGGATGGTCACCGCGTCGTTCCGGCGCTCCGCGTAGCCCTTGTAGCCGCCGTTGCGGACGAGGACGGCTTCCTTGCCGTCCTCGTACGAGTCGAGGGTGTACGGCCCGGAGCCGACGACGTCGCTGCCCTCGCGCAGGGAGTTCTCCGGGTAGGCGTCCGGGGAGACGATCGACATGGCGGGAGTGGCGAGCACGAACGGGAAGGTCGCGTCCGGCTTGTTGAGGTGGAAGATCACCTCGCGGTCGTTCGGCGCCTGGACCCGTTCGAGGCTGCCGAGCAGACCGGCGGGGCCGCCATTGACATTGATCTTGCGGATCCGGTCGAACGAGTACTTCACGGCCTGGGCGTCGAGCGCGTCGCCGTTGGAGAACTTCAGGCCCTCGCGCAGCTCGCAGCGGTACACCTGGTTCGAGGAGTCGCTGAAGCCGCACTGCTCGGCGGCGTCCGGCTGGGGCTCGCTCGAGCCGGTCGGATAGCTCAGGAGCGTCTGGTAGATGTTGCGGAACAGCTCCCAGGAGCTGTCCCAGGAGGCGGCAGGGTCGAGCGTGCTGGGGGCACTGGTGGTGCCCACGACGATCGGCCCTTCGTCCTCCGGAGTGTCGGACGACAGGACGCCGCACCCGGCGACCAGGGACGATATGGACGCGATGGCCGCCACCCGCCGCAGGCATCGGTTCCGGTTGAACACGCGCACGCTCCTCGATCTGCCATACCAAGGGTCGGCAGACCATACCGCAGTGCCGTGCCCGCTGACCCGCCCCGGGACATGACTCCTTGATCGATAAACCTTTGACGACGTTGTCATCGCCCTTTGTGACGCCTTTACCCGGCATGGGCGCCCCCTGCGCGAAGGCGCGCCCGTGCCGAGCCGCGTACGCGTCGAGGTCAGCCCGTGCCGGCGTTGAGGAAGATGCCGCCGTCCACGACGAGCGTCTGGCCGGTGACCCAGTCGGACTGCCCGGAGGTGAGGAACGCGGCCGCGCCGCCGATGTCAGAGGGCACGCCGAGCCGGCCGAGCGGGTAGGCCGCGGCGGCCTCCTCCTCCCGGCCCTCGTACAGGGCCTGGGCGAACTTGGTCTTGACGACGGCCGGGGCGATCGCGTTGACCCGCACCTTGGGCGCGAACTCGTGCGCGAGCTGCACGGTCAGGTTGATCATCGCCGCCTTGCTGACGCCGTACGCCCCGATGAACGGCGAGGGCGAGAGGCCGGCGACGGAGGCGATGTTGACGATCGCGCCGCCGTTGTCCTTCTGCCAGGCGTGCCAGGTCTTCTGGGCGAAGCCGAGCGCCGAGATCACGTTGGTCTCGAAGACCTTGCGTGCGACGTTCAGGTCGAGGTCGGCGATCGGCCCGAACACCGGGTTCGTACCGGCGTTGTTGACCAGGAAGTCGACACGGCCGAAGGCCTCCATCGTGCGCTCGACGGCGACGGCCTGGTGGGCCTCGTCGTGCGCCTTGCCCACCACGTAGATCACACGGTCGGAGCCGAGCTGCTCGACGGCCTCCTTGAGGGCGTCCTCGTTGCGGCCGGTGATGCACACGCGGTCACCGCGCGCGACGAGTGCCTCGGCGACGCCGTAGCCGATGCCGCGGCTGGCGCCCGTGATCAGGGCGACCTTGCCGGAGAGTTCCGCGGAAGTCATTACTGCCGTCCCTTAGTCGAGCGGTCCGCCGGCCACGTACAACACCTGGCCGGAGACAAACCCGGCCGCCTCGCCCGTGAAGAAGGCGATGGCGTTGGCGATGTCCTCCGGCTCACCGACGCGCGCCACCGGGATCTGGGTGGCGGCTGCGGCCTTGAAGTCCTCGAAGCCCATGCCGACGCGCTCGGCGGTGGCCTTGGTCATCTCCGTGGCGATGAAGCCGGGGGCGACGGCGTTGGCGGTCACGCCGAACTTGCCGAGCTCCTTGGCGAGGGTCTTGGTGAAGCCCTGGAGGCCCGCCTTGGCCGCCGAGTAGTTGACCTGACCGCGGTTGCCCAGCGCCGAGGACGACGACAGGTTGACGATCCGGCCGAATCCCGCGTCCACCATGTGCTTCTGGCAGGCCTTGGACATCAGGAAGGCGCCGCGCAGGTGCACGTTCATGACGGTGTCCCAGTCGGAGACGCTCATCTTGAACAGCAGGTTGTCGCGCAGCACGCCGGCGTTGTTGACCAGGATCGTCGGCGCGCCGAGCTCCTCGACGATCCGCGCGACGGCCGCCTCGACCTGCGCCTCGTCCGAGACGTCACACCCGACCGCGATGGCCTTGCCCCCGGCGGCGGTGATCTTCTCGACGGTGTCCTTGCAGGCCGCCTCGTCGAGGTCGAGCACGGCGACCGCGCGGCCCTCGGCGGCCAGTCGTACGGCGGTGGCGGCGCCGATCCCGCGCGCGGCACCGGTGACGACGGCGACCCGCTGCTCAGTGGTGGACATGGCTGCTTCTCCTCAGGTGAGCGACCGCTTAGTACCTTCAGTGGATGTGACGCTAGAAGCCCTGGCACGCGGTGTCAACGGCCGGGCTCGGCATGTGATCCATTACCCGCGGCCCACGATGCGCGGCGGGACACGCTCGCCCCTCATCCCGGCCCGACGGGCCCTGTCCGGCCACTCGATCGGTCTACGGCCGTGCGCTGCGATGCCGTCGTCCGGGCACTGAAGCCGGCGCGGGCGGTCGGTCATCGGACCAGCAGGTCCAGCAGCCGTTCCGCCTCCGCGGCCGGGTCCGTGGTCAGGCCGGTGTGGACGGGGCCGGGCTGGACGATCGTCGAGCGTGGGGCGACCAGCCAGCGGAAGCGGCGGCCGGGGGTGTCGTCCGCCGCCTGGCCGGCCGCGGGGCCGCCCGCGCACATGCCCTCGACGGCCCGGAGCGCGGCGCGGACGCCGGTCACGTCGGCCCGGGGGTCGAGGGCCAGCAGGCGGGCCTCGTCGAGGTGGGTGCGGGCGCCGACGTAGGACTCGGCGCGGCAGTAGACGAGCACCCCGGCGTTGATGCACTCGCCGCGCTCGACGCGCGGGACGACGCGCAGGACGGCGTACTCGTAGATCTGGCGGTCGCGCGTCCCGCCCCTGATGATGTGCCGGTCGCTCACTTGATCCCCTGGATGCGGTCGTGGATGACGGCGGCCCGTGCGAGCAGCGCTCGCGCGTAGGCCCGCCTCAGGTCGTCCGGCGTGTCGAAGCCGGGCTCGCCCGTGAGCCAGGCGTCGGGGATCTGCGCGGTGACGTCGGCGAGCAGTTCCTCGGTGACCTGGGGCGCCAACTCGGCAGCGGCGGTGGCGACATCGGGCCTGAAGTGCGCGAGGGCGTGGTCGGAGGCTTCGTACGGGCGGGCAGCGGAGGCCTCCGCGCCGGGCCAGTTGTGGTGCCAGATCATGGCCGCCCCGTGGTCGACGAGCCACAGCTCGCCCCGCCACATCAGCAGGTTGGGGTTGCGCCAGGACCGGTCGACGTTGTTGACCAGCGCGTCGAACCAGACGATCCGCCCGGCCTCCTCGGGACCCACCGGGAAGGCGAGCGGGTCGAAGCCGAGCGCGCCGGAGAGGAAGTCCATGCCGAGGTTGGTGCCGCCGCTGGACCTGAGCAGGCTCTGCACCTCCTGGTCGGGTTCGCCGAGGCCCAGCTCCGCGTCGAGCTCGACCGTGACCAGGCGTGGCACCCGCAGCCCCAGCCGGCGGGCGAGTTCCCCGCAGACCACCTCGGCGACGAGCGTCTTGCGCCCCTGTCCGGCGCCGGTGAACTTCAGGACGTACGTCCCGGAGTCGTCGGCCTCGACGAGTCCCGGCAGCGAACCGCCCTCGCGCAGGGGCGCGATGAAACGGGTCGCGATCACTTCCTTGAGCATCGCCCCAGGTTACTGACGCACACGGGAACACCGGCGACGGCCTCGCGGCGGCGGCCCGGAACCCGACAGCGAACCGACAGCTCCGCTTTACCCCTGTCCTTCCGCGCACCAGTCAGGATTTCGACATTGCCTGAACAGCCGGTCCCCAGGGGCCGTACCTCTCGGCAGATCACGAATCCCCGGAAGGAACGTCAGCATGACCAGCGAATCAGTTCAGCCGATGTCGGGACCGAGCCGCCGTGCCGTCGTGTCGGCGGTGGGCGCGGCAGGGCTCACCGTGGCGCTGACGGCGTGCGGATCGCAGGACGAGGCGTCCGATCAGTCCACCGAACAGGGCGCCGCCGGCGGCGGCGCGACGAACGAGGAAGGCGGCTCGTCCGCCGGAGCGGGAGCCGGTGGTGCGGCGCTGGCCAAGACCGCCGACATCCCCGAGGGCAGCGGCAAGATCTTCAAGGACGAGAAGGTCGTGGTCTCCCAGCCGACCGCGGGCGACTTCAAGGCCTTCTCGACGATCTGCACCCACCAGAACTGTCCGATGGTGGACCTCAAGGACGACATCATCTCCTGCACCTGCCACGGCAGTCAGTTCTCCGTCCTCGACGGCAGTGTGAAGAAGGGGCCCGCGGTCAAGCCGCTGGAGGCGAAGCAGGTGACCGTGAAAGGCGACTCCATCACGCTCGCCTGATCCCGTGCGGGCGCTCCAGACACGCCAGCACCTCGTCCGTGGTCGCGACCGTGGCGACCAACGCGAGGGTGTGGCGGATCATCGCGGGGGTGTAGTCCGAGGGCACTCCCGCGATGGCGTCCGCCGGGACCACGGCGGTGTAACCGCGGTTGACGGCGTCGAACACGGCGTTGGGAACGGCCACGTTGGCCGAGACCCCGGTGACGATCAGCGTGCGGCAGCCGAGGTTGCGCAGCAGCGGGTCGACATCGGTGCCGTGGAGGGGCGACAACCCGTGCAGGCGCCGTACGACGAGGTCCTCCTCGGCGACCTCGATCGGGGCCGCGACCCGCACCGCCGGCGTGCCGGACACCTGCTGGACGGGCAGGCGTTCGGCGGCCCGGAACAGGCGGGCGTTACGGCTGGCCCCACGGCCGTCGGGACGGCGCTCGGCGACGGCGTGGACGACCTGGACGCCGCCTTCGTGGGCGGCGGCCACCAGTCGGGCTACGTTGGCGAGCACCCCGCCGGCGCGTGCCTCCGCGGCGAGTTCGGGCAGCGCGCTGTCCGCTCCGACGACGCCCTCCTGGCACTCGACGGTGAGCAGCACGGTGGTCCGCGGATCGAGGAGTTCGCTGAGGTCTGCGTACGCGGGCACGGTTCCCCCCGGGGCCGGCGGCTGGGCGCGCGAGCGTAGCCACCATTGCGCACGGACGGAAGAGCGCTCATCCTTTTCTGACGTGATGTCAGAAAATCTCCTCTGACACGACGTGAGAGAAGAAAGAGGGGGAGCATGACCGCCACTCAGCAGCGCCGGGGCCGGAAGATCATGATGACGCCTGGCGAGCTGGACGACTTCCTCGCCACACAGCGCACCTGCCGGGTCGCCACGGTGTCGGCCGACGGCACGCCGCATGTGAGCACGCTGTGGTTCGCCTGGGACGGCACCTCGATGTGGTTGTACTCGGTCGTGCGCAGCAAACGGTGGGCCGACCTGCGGCGCGACCCGAGGGTGGCGATCGTGGTCGACACCGGCGAGGAGTACGACGAGCTGCGCGGCGTCGAGCTGTCGGGCACCGTCGAGTTCGTGGGCGAGATCCCCCGCACCGGCGAGCTGCACGCCGAACTCGACGTCCCTGAGACGCTGTTCGCCCGGAAGAACTTCGGCCTGGAGGAGATGCCGCACGACGGCCGGCACGCCTGGCTGCGCCTGACGCCGCAGAAGATCGTCTCCTGGGACTTCCGCAAGCTGGCGGCGCAGTAGAGCGGCGACCAGGGCTCAGCCGAGGCTCTCCCCCGCCGCCCGAAGGGCCTTCACCGCGGCCCGGATCGACGGGCGGCGGTCGGCGTCCGCCCGCCAGACCACGTACACGTGCCGCCTGACCCGTTGCCTGACGGGGACGGTGACGACCCCGGCGGGCACGGGACGGCGGCCGAGCAGCGGGGCGACGCACACGCCGAGGCCCGCGGCGACCAGCGCGAGCTGGGTGTGGGTCTCGGCGGCGCGGTGGCCGACGAGCGGCTCGATGCCCTGCGAGCGGAGCGTGAACATCAGCCACTCGTGACAGAACTCGCCCTCGCCCCAGGTGATCCACTCGTCGTCGGCGAACTCGGCGAGGTCCACCTCGTCACGCCCGGCGAGCCGGTGGTCCGCGGGCATGGCCACATCGGCGGGGTCGTCCAGGATCGGCGCCTTGACCAGGCCGTCGGGCAGCGCCATCGGCTTATTGTACCAGTCGAGCACCACGGCGAGGTCGACGTCGCCGCGCACCACCCCGGCGATGCCCGCCTCCGGTTCCAGCTCGCAGGAGCGCAGCCGGAGCGCGGGATGCCGCTCGCGCAGCGCGGACAGCGCGAGCGGGAACAGACCGCGGGCAGCCGTCGGGAACGCCGACAGTCTCAGCTCGCCGACGACCTGTCCACGCTGCGCCTCCAGGTCGGACTGGGCGAGTTCGACCTGGGACAGGATGCGCGCGGCGTGCTCGGCGAGCAGCCGGCCGGCGTCGGTGAGCCGCACGCCCCGGCCGTTCTTGGCGAGGAGCTGCTGGCCGACCTCCCGCTCCAGCTTGGACATCTGCTGGGAGACGGCGGACGTCGTGATGTGCAGTCCCTCGGCGGCGCCGCTGACCGAGCCGTGCCGGGCGAGGGCGTCGAGGGTGCGCAGGCGCTCCAGGTTCAACATGTAAGCAATACTACGCAATACGTCGTGCAAGAACTCGCTTGTGCTACGAGGTTCTTGCCCGGCATCGTGGCGTCCATGACCACCGTCACCACCCTCAGCCGGGTCACCACCCCCTCGGGGGGCCGCCCCCGTCGCCGCCTCGACTGGCGTCTCCGCTTCGTCGCCCTGTCCCTGATCTGGGGCTTCAGCTTCCTCCTCATCAAGGTGGGCACCGGGGGGTACGCGCCGTTCCAGGTCACACTCGGACGGCTGGTGTTCGGTACGGCGGTGCTGGCCGCCGCGATGGCGGTGCGCCGCGAGCGGCTGCCGCGCGGGGCGGGTACCTGGGGGCATCTGACGGTCGCCGCGTTCCTGCTCAACGCCCTGCCGTTCTCGCTGTTCGCGTACGCCGAGCTGACCATCCCGTCCACGCTGGCGGGCATCTGCAACGCGACCTCGCCGCTGTGGGGCATGGCGCTGTCCCTGGTCGCCCTGTCGGAGGACCGCCCGACCCGGGTGCGCGTCGCCGGGCTCGGCCTCGGCTTCCTCGGAGTCCTCACGGTGCTGGGTGCCTGGCAGGGCTTCCACGGCCTGGACGCCACCGGCACGGCGCTGGCCCTGCTGGCCTCCCTCAGCTACCCGATCGGCTGGATCTACGTCCGCCGCACCCTGGCCGGCACCAGCCACTCACACCTTGCGATGACGGGCGCGCAGTTGCTGCTCGCGACGGTCCAACTGGCTGTCGTGACCCCGCTGTTCACGACCCTGCCCACCAGTCTGTCCGTCGGGCCGCTGCTGGCGATCGCCGCCCTGGGCGCACTGGGCACGGGCCTGGCGGTCCTCCTCCAGTACGGCCTGGTCGCCGAAGTCGGGCCGACGACGGCCCAGATGGTCACGTACTTCATCCCGGTCATCGCCACGGCCGCGGGCGTCACCCTCCTCGGCGAGTCGCTCACGTGGTCGACACCGGTCGGGGCGGTCATCGTCCTGATCGGCGCGGCACTTACGCAGGTCCGGCCGAAGGCTGGGACGTAGTCCGGCCGGGGAGTCCGGCGTCGAGGTCCGCCAGTGGTCGGCCGAAGAGGCCCGGCCAGGGCCTCGGACCTGGGACCGTCGAGGCCCGCCAGGGCACGGCCGTAGGGGCCTGGCCGGGGCCTCGGACCTGGTACCTGGTAACCGGGGTTCTGGGACCCGGCGGATTCGGCGGTCGCCGCGGACGCAGCGGCCGACACCTCGGAAGCAGCGGGCTGCGGACGACGCCCAACCAGCCGGTTCGCGGACGCGGCCGACGCAGCGGCTTCGCCGACACCGCGGCCCCGGCCCGGCAGTCTCAGCGGCCCCAACTCGGAAGCATCAGCGGCCCCGGCCCGGCATTCTCAGACGTAACTCCGCGCCGGAGCCGGCCCCAGGGCGGAGGCGATCGCGTCGGCCAGCGCCTCGGTCTCGTCCTCGGTGAGCGTCGAGACGGTGACCCGGATGCCGGGCGGTGCGCTCAGCCGGAAGCGGGCGCCGGGGGCGACGGCCCAGCCGGCGTGCAGCAGCCGGGCGACGGCGCCGGTCTCGTCCGGCACGGGCACCCACACGTTCATGCCGCTGCGCCCGTGCGCCACGACACCGCGCCGGTCGAGCGCACCGATCAGCACGTCCCGGCGCCTCCCGTACGCCGCCGCCACCGCGCGCGTGTCCACCGCCCCGTCGACCCACAGCCGCACCAATGCCCGCTGCATCAGCCGGCTCACCCAGCCGGGCCCGAGCCGCTGCCGGCCGTGGACCCGGTCGAGGGTGACGGCGTCCCCGGTGAGGAGGGCGAGGCGCAGATCGGGTCCGTAGGCCTTGGCGGCCGAGCGCACGAACGCCCAGTGCCGGGTGGCTCCGGCCAGGGGATGGAGGGGCACGTCGACGATGCCGTGCCCGTGGTCGTCCTCGATGAGGAGGGTCTCCGGGTGCTCCTGGAGCACGGACCGCAGGGCACGCGCGCGCGTGGCGCTCACCGCGGCGCCGGTCGGGTTCTGCGCCCGGTCCGTGACGATCAGGGCACGCGCCCCGGCCGCCAGCGCCCGCCGTACGTCGTCGGCGCACGGCCCCTCGTCGTCGAGGCCGACGGGGACGGTCCGCAGCCCGAGCGCCGGGACGAGGTCCAGTGTCCTGCTCCAGCCGGGGTCCTCGACGGCGACGGTGTCGCCGGGCTTGAGGTGGGCCGCCAGAACCCGCTCCACGGCGTCGAGCGCTCCGGAGACCACGGCGAGCGGTCCTTCCGGCACCCCGTCGGCGTCGAACCCGCCCCGGGTGATCCGGGCCAGCTCGGGATCCACGGGTGCCTCGCCGTACAGCACCGGAGCACGGTCGCCCTCGGCGGCCGCCGCCGCGAACGCCTCCGCGAGGGCCGGCAGCAGAGCCGGATCCGGGTTGCCGCTGGACACGTCGCGCACGCCTTCGGGGACGTCGACCCTGATGTGGTCCCGCCCGGTCGTGGCCGGCGCGGGCCGCACCCGGCTGCCGCGCCGGCCCGCGGTCTCGATGACCCCGCGCTCGCGCAGGGTCCGGTACGCGGCCGCGACCGTGTTGGGATTCACTCCCAGCTGCTCGGCCAACTCCCGCATCGGCGGCAGCAGTTGACCCGGCCGCAGCTCACCGCTCCCCACCGCCCGCTCGACGCTCGCGGAAATGTCCGCTGCGCGACGTCCGCTGATCCGATACTCTCCTAGCACAAAGCTGATTATGCACTAGTGCAATGGAGATCGCCATGCCGGGGACCCCGCAGACGCCGTCGCAACCCGCCGCCTACGCCCCCACCGACCGCACCGTCCCCACCCGCGCGCCGGACCGGGCCTCGTACGACAGGGAACTGGTGCACTCGATACTCGACGAGGCCTACGTCTGTCATCTGGGCTTCGTCCGCGACGGCGCGCCGGTCGTGCTGCCCACGCTGTACGCCCGGGTCGGCGAGCGGCTCTATGTGCACGGCTCGACGGGCTCGCGCCCGCTGCGGGCGGCCGGCCAGGCCGACCCGGGACTCCCGGTCTGCCTGACCGTCACGCACGTCGACGGACTGGTCCTGGCCCGCTCGGCCTTCCACCACTCGATCAACTACCGCTCCGTGGTGGTGCACGGCGTCGCCCACGACGTGACGGATCCCGAGGAGAAGCGGCAGGCCCTGGACGCCCTGGTCGACCACGTCGTCACGGGCCGTTCCGCCGACTCGCGGCCGGCCAACAAGAAGGAACTGGCCGCCACCGCGGTGCTCCGCCTCGACCTGGACGAGGTCTCCGCCAAGCTCCGCACCGGCGGCGTGAACGACGAACCGGAGGACCTCGGCCTGCCGCACTGGGCGGGTGTGGTCCCGGTGCGTAAGACCTACGGCACTCCGATCGCCGACCCGGACCTGGGCCCCGGCACCGAGCTGCCCGACTACTTGAGGGCGCTGTAAGAGGCGCGGGGCTGTGCTGCCCGTCCAGTAGTCACACGAGCATCACCGGCTCCTTGGACACCCTCGCACCCCGCGCCTCCCCCACCGCGAGCCCCACGACCGAGCCCAGCATCAGCACGGTGCCGGCCAGCGTCGCCGCCGTGAGGTGCTCACCGAGCAGGACGACGGCGAGCACCGCCGCACTCACCGGCTCCAGCAGCATGATCACCGAGACGGTGGCCGACCGTACGACGGCCGCGCCGGCGAAGTAGAGGCCGTAGGCGAGGGCCGTGGGGACGGCGGCGACGTACGCCAGCAGGACCAGGACCCGGCCGGGTTCCTCGGTGTGCGGCAGCAGCCCCTCGGCCACGGCGAACGGCAACAGGCACAGGCTCGTGACGGCGAAGGCCCCGACGGTCGTCCGGGAGGCGTCGGCCCCGCCGTCGCGGCCCCACCGGCGGGTGAGCAGCGTCATCGCGCTGTACCCGGCCGCGGACAGCAGCGCGAGCAGCACACCCCACGGGCGCACGGTCGTGCCCCCGCCCCCGAGGACGAGGACCGCGAGCCCGGCGAGAGCACCCGCGACGGCGGCGGTTCCGCCCCGGCCGAGGCGCTCGGCGAGCGTCAGCCGGGCACCGAGCGCGATGAGCACGGGCCCGGCGCCCAGGGTGACGGCCGTGGCGACGGCGAGGCCGGTGGCGGAGACGGCCGCGAAGTAGGCCGTCTGGAACACCGCGAGCCCGAGTCCGGTGATCCCGGCCCGCAGCGCCCGGCGCCCCAGCGGCTCCCGTACGGCGGTCCCGGCCCGTGGCCGGACGAGGCGGACGGCGAGCAGCAGCACGAGTCCGGCGGCGCAGCGCCAGAAGGAGAGGGCGACGGGCCCCATGTCACTGGTCCGGTAGACCAGTGAGGCGGCCGCGCCCGCGGTGCCCCAGGCGACACCGGCGACGATCAGGTAGAGGAGGCCTCGCCCTACGGGCAGGCCGGAGGCAGTCTTCGACACGTGTTCTCTCCGCAGACGCGCACCACGCGCCGCGCGGGACGGCGGCGGCTGGTACGCGGAAGTTCGGGAAGGGCCCCGGATCACGTCGGATCAGCGGGGTCCGCGGACTTCGTCTGCGGGCAGCACCGTTCGGCCCGGCGGTGACATGCCGGGCGCGGTTTCCGGAGGGCCCGCCTCAGGCGGCGGGAGGCGGAAGAACGAGTGCGTTCGAAGGCATGATCGGCAGCCTATGCGGCCTTTCCGGGCCGGGACAACTTCCTTTCCGGACCGCCGCTCGCCACCGGCCGTTCGGAGCCCTTCGCGGGCGTCGAGGACTGTGCGATGAACGCGCCCACCAGCACGATCACGCCACCGGCGAGCTGCGGCGCCGACAGGTGCTCGCCCAGCAGGATCCAGGCCAGGACGGTGGCGATGACCGCTTCGAGACAGGCCACGACACCGGCGACCTGCGGGGAGAGCCGGCGCACGGCGAGCACGCCGGTGACGTACGCGACGACCGTGGCGACGAGGACGATCCAGGCCAGCAGGGCGACCGCGGCGACGGGCGTGCCGTCCATGCGCGCGGTGCCCTGGAGCACGGACCAGTCCATGCTCCAGGGCCGGGCGACGACGGTCAGCACGGCCGCGCCGACGAGCAGGCCGTAGGCGATGACGCCGAGCGGGTCGGGCGCCTCGTCCCCGGCGTCGCTGCCCTGGTCGGAGAGGACGAAGTAGCCGACCTGGCAGCAGGCCGCGCCGAGGGCGAGCAGCAACCCCAGGGCGTCGAACCCCAGCCCCGACCACACCTCGACCACGCACGCGAGCCCGCCGACGGCGAGGACGACACCGACCGCCGCGGCACGCGTCACGGGCCGCCGCTGTACGAACCGCACCCAGCCGAGCACGAGGGCGGGCGCCAGGTACTCGATGAGCAGTGCCACCCCGACGGGGATACGGGAGAGCGCGGCGAAGTAGCAGGCCTGGACACCGGCGACGGCCAGCAGCCCGAACCCGGCGAGCAGTCCGGGGCGGCGGCGCAGCAGCGCGCGGTGGCGCACGGCGAGCGGCAGCATCACCAGGGCCGCCCCGGCGACGCGCAGCCACACCACGTGCAGCGGGTCCAGACCCGCCTCGATCAGCGGCTTGGCCGCGACACCGGATCCGCCGAAGGCGACCGCGGACAGGAGCGCGAGGCCGAGGCCGACGCCCTTTCCGTGCCTGCTGGGGCTGCTGTCAGACGTACGCACCGGCACATGATGACAGGCCATGACAGGAGCGTCACCCCCTATGACACCTGTCTCACTGCCTGGACGCGACGAGCTGCTCGGTAAAGGCCCGGTCAGTAAGCGCCTTCGCCGCCTCTGACGCACTCCTGAGGCGGGTCGACGTCTCCGTGAGGCCGATTGGCGTGTCCCCGGGGCCGGTCGACGTGACCCTGGAACCGGTCGACGTATCCCTAAGGCCGGTCGACGTGTTCCTGAGGCCGGTCGATCCAGCCGTCGATCCGGGCGAGCACCGCGTGCGGGTCGATCCCGGCACGTTGGAGCACCTCGACCGCGCGCGCCTGCGAGTCGACGACGATCGCCGCGAGCAGGTCGATCCCGCGGGCCGGCCCACCGTGCCGCACGGCGCGTTCGCAGGCGTACTCCATCGAGGCCGCGGCCAGCGGCGAGAAGCCCGCGGTCTCCGTCACGACGGGGACGGCGCCGGAGTCCTCGACGCCGCTCTGCCAGCGCAGGCCGTAGCCGATGCTGCGCTGGACGAGGTAGCCGAGCAGTCGCGCGATGTGCGGCCCGTCGCCGAAGACGACACGCACCTCGGGGTCGGACTCCAGCAGCGAGTGGAGCAAGTGGGCCGTGTCGATCTGCCGGTCCGCGTCCCTGACCGCTCTCCGGCGGGCACCGGTGACCACCGATGCCAGCTCCGCACTGAGCCTGGCATCGTTCTCCGCGCGGTGGATGCCGTGCTCATGGGCCGACTGGCGGGGGATACGGGGTTGCACATCCCCTACCCCATCAGTTCCGAAGGCCCGGGTCATCCTCGGAACGGAGCATTTTCGCGTCCCACAGAAAGTGGACATCGCGGGCCGGGATCTCCTCCTTACGGAGGACATCAGGCTGCTTCATCCGGCGACTCCGAAACGGCTGACAGATCGTCAGTATTGAACATTGCAGCCATCACGGCTACGTTCCGCGACATCCAGCCCGACGTGAAGAGGTGGTACGCATGGCCGAGGTCAGCGCGGAGGCACACATCGGGGCGCCGGCCGAGAAGGTGTGGGCCAAGCTCACGGACTGGTCGGCGTACGGTGAGTGGAACGCGACCCACACGAGCTTCCCGGCGGGCGGACCCGAACCCCTCGAAGTGGGCGCGACGTTCCAGGAGAACCTGCGGCTCATGAACTTCCCGGCCGAGGTGGAGTGGACCGTCGAGGCACTGGAACCGGCCCAGGCGCTCGCCATCCGCGGCAAGGGCCCGATGGGCGTGACCGTCGCGACGCGCTACACCCTCACGCCCGTCGGTGACGCGACGACGGTCCGCATCGACGGCGAGTTCACGGGCGCGACGGTGTCGCTGATGGCGGGCAAACTCAAGGACTCGGCCACGGCCGCCCTGAACGAGTCGCTGCGCAGGCTGGACGGCATGGTGACCTGACACCTCGGGCACGGGCGCCGGCACATTCCCGGCACAAGCCGAGGCGCCCCGTGGACCACTCCACGGGGCGCCTGCTCAGCGCCACACTCAGCGACGACGCTCGCCCCTCACCCCTCGTCGGCCACCGTCGCCCTCGTCGACCCTCGTGAGTTCTCGGTCCTCGTCAGTCCCGTCAGTCCTCGTCAGCGAGGATCAGATACAGCTTCTTGCGGGCTTCATTGATGACGCCGAGCGCCTTCTCCCGCTGCTCCTTGCTGCCGGTCTTCCAGACCTGGCCGAAGGCCTCCATGAGACCGAAGCCGGCCTGACGGACCTCGCCGAGAGCCTCCCAGTCGACCCCGCGGGAGGCCTCCTCCCAGGGCGCCTCGGGCCCCTCTTCGGCCGCGGCGCGGCCCGCCTCGGTGAGCGAGAACAGCTTCTTGCCGCCCTCGGACTCACTCGCGATCAGGCCCTCGTCCTCCAGCAACTGGAGGGTGGGGTACACCGAGCCGGGACTGGGCTTCCACGCCCCGCCGCTGCGCTCGGCGATCTCCTGGATCATCTCGTAGCCGTGCATGGGCCGGTCCTTCAGCAGGGCCAGGATCGAGGCCCGTACGTCACCGCGCCGCGCCCTTCCCCTCGGCCCGCCACGCCCTCGTCCGCCCCAGGGTCCGGGACCGAAGCCCGGGCCACCGGGCCCGCCCCAGCCGGGCCCGCCCGGCCCGAAGGGCCCGAAGGCCGCACGCAGCCCCTCGAAACCACCCCGGCCGCCGTGACGGGGTCCCCCGTGGCCATGCCCATGCTCGAATCCGTGAGTACGCATCACAAACACTCTCCATTCCATCGTTGATCTGTCGCGATACCTCAACGATATATCGGTACTCTTGCCATGGCAAGACACGGACCGGAACCTGGGCTGCCGACGGTTTGTGTCAGCGGAGATGAATCACCGTTCGGTTCGTGACACCGAAGATGAGCCCGTGCTCGGCTCCTCGAGGACGAGAAACAGCACCCCGATCCGCACCCGCACCGCGTCCAACGAGGCGATCCTGCGCCGTTTCACCCGCAACGCCTCCACCTCACCTACGCGGCCATGCTGGAAGTCGGCCGTGCACAGAATTCATCTTCGTCGCCCGCTACCTGCGGCTTCGTGACCTTCAGCGGGAGATCGAGGAGGATCTGAACGTGGACACCCTCATGCTCCGGGACATGTGCCCTGTCTCATCGAAGGTTGAGCGATGGGTGTTCCGTCTCCAGCGGAGCACGGGGGACGAGGCGATCGGGAATACCGGGTGTGCTCACCGGGCCAACGCGAGCAGTTCATCGATCACCGGTTTCTCACCACCGTCACTGAGGTGGGCGATGGCCGCAAACGGCGCGATCACCTGGCTCCAGGCGTGGAGCCGGTCGCCATCGAGCCCGCACGCCGCCGCCACGCGCGCACAGCGGGTCTCGACGCCCTCCAGCCCAGCGCCGGCTACGACGTAGTCAACAGCGTCGAAGCACGGATCACCGAGACAGGCTTTCGGATCGATGGCCATGAGACCGCGCTCCGCGCCGCCGTCAAGCACGTTGCCCAGGTGCAGGTCGCCGTGGAGCAACACGGTTGTCGCTTCCGTGTCCAGCAGCCGCTCGCACCGCTGGATGGCCCTCTCCCACGCGGTGACGTCCATCCGTGCACTGATCGCAGGCTCGGACAGCCGCCTGCCGACCCGGGCGAAGGCCTCCTCGCACCGCCCGCGCAGCACACGCGTCGGCAGCGGAGGGGGAGCGACCCCGTGCAAGGCGGCGAGCAGATCCGACCACCGCCCCGGAAGCGAAGCAGCAGGCATTTCCTCTGCCGGCGCTCCGGGCACGATCTCCTCCAGCACCATTGCGCCCGCTTCCTCGTCGACGGCCAGCACAGAGGGCACTCGGCCCGAGGCAGCGAACCACCCCAGCATTCCTACCTGCTCGGCCAGAAGGGCCCGCTCAGGACTGATTTTCAGCATCGTCTCGTCCGTTATGCGTCTGGCGAGGTTGTCGATCGAGGCGATGTGGATCATGGCCTCGGAGCTGGCGGTGAGGGGCTCGCAGTCGCGGGCGAGGCGGCGGCGCCTCTCGGGCGGGCGCCCGACGTACCGCCGGCAAGTGTGTGCGCCCAGGCGCGCGTTCTGCCTCGTCGAAGCACGGAACGGCTTCGGATGTCTTGGAATGAAACAGGCGCAACCCGACTTCGACCTCCCCCGCGGCACCACACGATCGCACTACACAAAGCAGGACAAGGCGTCACGCCAAAGGAAAAACACCGGACAGGCCCGGCATCCTCAGGCCACCTCCACCGCGTACGCGAGACAAGCGGCCTCTAGATCTTCTGCACATGGGTGGTGTCGGCACCGAGGAGGGTGCCGTCGGCCCTGGTCGGCACGATTTCCGGCACAGGGGTGCCGTGCTGGTCGACCAGGACGGAGTGAGCCTCGCCAGGGGCGAAGGCATGACGCTCTCCCCACTGCCGCAGGGTCACGATGACCGGAAAGAGGTCGCGACCGACGTCGGTGAGTACGTATTCCCGGCGGCGGCCCGAAGGTGCGGTGCGCTGGGCGAGGAGCCCGCGAGCGGTGAGCTTGCGGAGGCGATCCGTGAGGATGTTGCGGGCGATGCCGGTCCGTCGCTGGAAGTCGGTGAACGATCGCGCCCCGTCCATCGCGTCGCGGATGACGAGGAGGCTCCACTTGTCGCCGACGAGGTCGAGCGTGCGGGCGACGGGGCAGTCGGGGTCGGTCCAGGACATGGCACCTCTCAATGAGTTGCGGATTGAAACCATCATGCCGTACGGTCAAATCAGTTTCAACTTGCTACTGATTTGGATCGGAGTGCAATGAACGCGTGGCGGCGGTTACTGCTCGCGGTGGTGTCCGGCGTCGCTGTGGCGAGCATCTATGCCGCGCAGCCGGTTCTGGAACCGATGGGACGCGATCTCGGTGTGTCGGCAGAACTCACCGGATGGATCATCGCGACCGGCCAGTTCGGTTATCTGGCAGGCCTGGTCCTGCTGGTGCCGCTCGGCGATGTGGTCGACAGGCGTCGGCTCATCGCCGTGCACCTGACGATCACCGCCATGGGCCTGATCCTCACGGCCTCGGCGTCAGCCGCCTGGGTGGCGTTCCTGGGGCTCGCGGCGGCTGGGGGGTTCGCGGTCGTGGTGCAGACGACGGTTGCCTACGCCGCGTCGATCTCGCCGCCTGGCGAACGTGGACGGAACATCGGTGTCGTGACCTCGGGCGTTGTGGTCGGCATCCTGGGCGCGCGGGTCGTCACCGGCACACTCGCCGAGGTGTGGGGCTGGCGGAGCGTGTATGCCGTGCTCGCGGTGCTGTCACTCGGGCTCCCAGCGCTCGTCCTCTTGGCACTGCCGTCGGAAAAGCGTCTCGACCAACCCGCGGCGTACAGGCAGGTCGTCGTCTCGCTCGGCAGACTGTTCGGGCAGGGCATCTTCCTGACGCGCGGGCTCATCGCGTTCTTCTCGTTCGCATCCTTCGGAACCCTGTGGAGCGGACTGTCCCTCCCGCTGGCGCACGCGCCGTGGCAGCTGAGCGAGAGCCAGATCGGACTGTTCGGCGTCGCCGGACTCGCCGGCGCACTCGGCGCGGCACGCGCGGGACGGTGGGCGGACACAGGCCGGACGGCCCCGGTCACCGGTCTCGCGCTCGCCCTTCTCATCCTCTCGTGGGCAGCGATCGCACAGCTGCCGCGGTCACTGTGGGTCCTCATCGGCGGAATCGTGGTTCTCGACTTCGCGGTCCAAGCCGTGCATGTGAGCAACCAACACCTGCTCACCGCCGCGTTTGCGGATCGCGTCAGCAGCGTCATCGGCGGCTACATGGTCTTCTACTCACTCGGCTCCGCCCTTGGCGCCGCCGCGACCACCGTCCTCTTCACCGCCTACGGCTGGGCGGGCTCCAGTCTCCTCGGGGCCGGATTCGCGGCATGCGCGCTGGCTGTCTGGGCGACCGACCGGCGGCTGCGCCGCGTTGGCCTTGGTGAGCGCCTGCGGAGGGACAAGGCTCGTGAGCCGGACCGCGGCGCGCGGCAGTGGGAGCGGGAGCGGGAGCCGGATGTTGGCCCGGCTTGCTCCCTCGCCGGAGCCGTACCCCACGCTCACCACCACAGGTGCACGGGGTGAACCGGGCCAGCTCACGCGAATTGGCCTTGGCCCGCCGCTTCGGCGAGCCTCTAGCGTCGGGGCATGCGGATTCGAATCGTCGACGCCTTCACCGATCGCCCCTTCTCCGGCAACCCGGCCGGGCTCGTCCTTCTGAACGACGCGGACGCCTTCCCGGACGACACCTGGCTCCAGAACGTCGCCCTGGAGGTCAACCACGCCGAGACGGCCTTCGCCCATCCTCTCCCCGACGGCGGCGAGGCCGACTGGGCGCTGCGCTGGTTCACGCCGGCCGTCGAGGTCGCGATGTGCGGCCACGCGACGCTGGCCACCGCCCACGTCCTGTACACCACCGGCACCCACGAGGGCCCGGTACGGTTCGCCACCCGCAGCGGCGTCCTCATCGCCACGCCCGCCGAGGACGGCTCCGTCACGCTGGACTTCCCGACGGCTCCGCTCACCCGGATCGACCCACCGGACGGCCTCGCCGAGGCGCTGGGCACCGAGCCGCTCACGGTCCTCGACACCGGCCCGAACATCGGCGACCTGCTGGTCGAGGTCGCCGACGAGAAGACGGTGCACGGCCTCGGCCCCGATCTCAAGGCCCTCGCCTCCGCCCATTCCGAGCGCGGCGTCATCGCCACGGCCCGCGCGGAAGCCCCCGACCAGGGCTACGACTTCGTCTCGCGCTGCTTCTTCCCGAACGTCGGCATCGACGAGGACCAGGTGACCGGCAGCGCCCACACCGCGCTCGCCCCGTTCTGGTCCGAGCGTCTCGGCAGCACCCGGCTCACCGGCCTCCAGGCCTCGCCCCGCTCCGGCCGCGTCCGCACGGAGCTGCGGGGCGACCGCACCCTGCTCACCGGCAGGGCGGTCACCGTCATCGAGGGCGAGCTGCTGGCCTGAGACGACCCCTCCCCGGTCTCTCACGCCGTCGGCAGCCACCCGACCTTGCCCGCCAGCAGGGCGTATCCCACGAAGGCACCGATGTCGAGCAGCGAGTGGGCCACTACCAGCGGGCCCACTCGACCCCAGCGTCGGTACAGGTAGACGAACACCACGCCCATGACCATGTTGCCTATGAAGCCGCCGATGCCCTGGTAGAGGTGGTACGAGCCGCGCAGGACCGAGCTGCCCACGAGCGCGGCCGTCGGCGTCCAGCCCAGCTGGCCGAGGCGGCGCAGCAGGTAGCCGACGACGATCACTTCCTCCAGCACCGCGTTCTGGATCGCCGAGAGGATCAGCACGGGGTACTTCCACCACACGTCGGGCAGCGCCTCGGGCACCACGGTGAGGTTGAAGCCGAGGCCGCGGGCGGCCAGGTAGAAGGCGATTCCGGTGCTGCCGATGACCGCCGCGATCGCCGCCCCGCGGCCGAGGTCGGGCCAGGGCCGGGTCCGGTCGAAGCCGAGGGTGCGCAGGCCCGCGCCCTCGCGCAGCAGGAAGTGCGCGACGAGTACGACGGGCACGAGCGCGGTGGTGATCCCGAAGAGCTGCCAGGCCAGGTCCAGCCAGGGACGGCCGGGCGCGGCCGAGGCGTTCATCGTGGCCGCCTGGTCCTTCAGCCCGCCTGGCTTGGTGACCGAGCCGATGAAGCTGATCAGGGCGGAGACTCCGCTCGCTCCCAGCGAGAGTGCCAGCACGAGCAGCGTCTCGTTGCGGAGCATCCGCCGCGAGAGCCGCTGCTGGGGAATGGAATCGTCGGCCACCGGGCTCGCCTCCGCCTGCACACCTGCCTCCACTTCACCGACCTGTCGGATCAGTATGAGGCCGGCGGCGCATCAGCCCCACGGCACGGGCTCTGACTGACGTACCGGCCAGGTACGCCTGGCAGCCCGACGAAACCAGCTCCGGCCCACCCACCGACCCGGCACGCCCCGCAGACGAAACGCGCCCGTCGGCCCATCAACCCAAGGGCACCGGCTCCGGCAACCCCACCGGCCAGGTGTGCACCGGCTCCCCCTTGTGCATCAGCTCGCGGTACCGCCGGGTCGTCGCCGCCAGCGCGGCCTCCCTCGGGTGGCCCGCGTCCAGCGCCCTGTGGAAGGTCGCGGCCTGCCAGCTCGCCCCGTTCACCCTGCGACGGCACCGCTCCTCGATCACGCCCAGGTACAGATCGCGGTCGGCCGGCTCCACGCCCCACGCGTCCAGCCCGGCCTCGGCGAGCGGCAGCAGTTCGTCGCGGACCAGGCTCACCGCGTCGACCTGCGCGGTGCCGCCGTAGCGGCCGCGCCGGGGCCAGGTGAAGCGGGCGTCGATGCCGTCCTTGCACGCGGCGTCGAAGTTGGCGGCGGCGGCCTCGAACGGCAGCCTTGTCCACACCGGCCGGGCCTCCTCGGCGAGGGCGCGGACCACGCCGTAGTAGAACGCCGCGTTGGCGACGACGTCGGTGACGGTGGGCCCGGCGGGCAGGACGCGGTTCTCCACGCGCAGGTGGGGGACGCCGTCGGCGATGCCGTAGACCGGGCGGTTCCAGCGGTAGATCGTGCCGTTGTGCAGGACGAGTTCGGCGAGGGCCGGGACGCCGCCCTGGTCGAGGACCTCCAGCGGGTCCTCGTCGTCGCAGATCGGCAGCAGCGCCGGGTAGTAGCGCAGGTTCTCCTCGAAGAGGTCGTACGCCGAGGTGATCCAGCGCTCCCCGAACCAGGTGCGCGGCCGGACGCCCTGGGCCTGGAGTTCGGGCGGGCGTGTGTCGGTGGACTGCTGGAACAGCGGAGGCCGGGACTCGCGCCACAGCTCACGGCCGAAGAGGAAGGGCGAGTTGGCGCCGACGGCGATCTGCGCGGCGGCGACCGCCTGAGCCGCGTTCCACACGTCGGCGAAGCGGGCCGGTGTGACCTGGAGGTGCAGCTGCACGGAGGTGCAGGCGGCCTCCGGCGCGATCGACTTCGAGGTGCAGGTGAGGTGCTCGACGCCGTCGATGTCGAGGGTGAACTCCTCGCCCCGGGCGGCCACGATCTGGTCGTTGAGGAGGGTGTAGCGGTCGACGTCGGAGAGGTTCGACGACACCAGGTCGTCCCGGTCGAGGGTCGGCAGAATGCCGATCATCACGATTCCCGCGTCGACCTCGCCGGCTTTCCGGTCGGCATATGCCAGCGACGTACGGAGTTCCTCCGCGAGCCGGTCGAATACCCGACCACCCAATCGATGTGGAGGAATGTTGACTTCCAGGTTGAACATGGCGAGTTCTGTTTGGAAATCACGACTCGCGATACGTTCCAGGACTTGCGCGTTCAACATTTTCGGCATGCCGTCGGCGCCCGCGAGATTCAACTCGATCTCCAGCCCCATGAGGTTCCTGGGGCGATCGAACCGCTTCTCCGCCAGGAGTCGCTCCAAGCCCGTCAGGCACCGACGGAGCTTGTCGCGGTAGCGCTGGCGATCGGACAGGTCGAACCGGCCTGCCACGACCTTCTCCCCCATCGAAGCTCCCTCCTCGGATGATGCGGGGCCGAAGATCCGGCCGCCGGGGCCCCGGTCAGGTGGAGGATGCCCAGCGAAAGCGATCGATAACGTCCCGGCCGGACTCGCCGACCGCTACGCTGGTCACGGATGACCGGTGGCACATTCACTCGGCATGACGCAGAGGCCCGGGTTTCGGGCAGCGCGAACTCATGAAAAACGCCGACGAGAATGGGCCGACCGCCGCGCGGGCATTCGCCGAGGTCATCGCCGCAGACCCCGCATGGAATCGGGATGATTCTCGCATATCACCGACCGAATGTACTCTTGTTCTACTCACCGGAAACGGCTAGACGAAACACAGTCTGAACCCGTGTCGTATAAACTCGGCGAACAAGGCAGAAGGCTGGCGCCCACGGTCGATGGGTCCTGCCGTCGAGGCGATGTTCGGCGGACCCCACCCCCCTCTCGTTCTTGAGACCCCGGCCCCTGCCTCTCTGACCCCCGTGAGCTGACAGCGCCGTCCGCCCCCGGCCCCCGCCCTCGCGCCACCGTGCCTTTTGAATGAGAGGCGACCCACATGCCGCTGCATGTTCCCCCGGCTCCCGCGCCCGCACTCCGTTCCGTCCTCACTGCGCTCTCCTCTCCCACCGCGGTCCGCGAGGCCCGAACTCCCTCCCTGCTCCGCGCCCAAGGACCCGTCACGCCCGATCTCCCACTGCCCGTCCACGTCCTCGACCGGGTCACGGCCGAGGGCCTGTCGGCCACCCGGCTGGCCGGGTGGCGCTTCCTGATCCGCTGCGGCGGCCGCTCGGTGGCCGCGGCCGAGACCATGCTGACGCCCGACGGCTGGGCCTTCTCCCGCTTCTTCGAGGGCCCGTACATCACCTCGACCGAGCGCGCCCTGCGCCAGGCCGAGACGATGGCGCAGCCGTACCAGCCCCGCCTGCTGTCCGTGCCCGGCCTGTACATGCTGACGCTCTGGCTGCACGAGGACTGCACCGCCGACGGTGGCGCCGGTCATCCCGCCGCCACCGACCTGCTCGTCCCCCTGGCCCCCGCGCCTCCCGGCATCGCGGCCCATCGCCCGCACCGCGTCGCCGAACTGCTCCCGGTGCTGACCCACCGGGTGACTCCGACGCGGCTGCTCGGCTCACCCGCCTGAAGCGCCCCGCCCCGAAGCACTCCGAAGCACTCCGCGCCCCGTCGCCGAATTCCTCGGCGGCGGGGTCGCCCTTTGTTCTTTCGCTCGTTCGCTCGAGCGAGACACCTGACAGTTCGCTCGTACGAGCACCCAACAGCTCCTACGAGCCGGAATGGACCGCCTACCCGACCGGACTAGCCCCATCCGGCCACCACGAACCATCCGAAGTGACAGTCCAGTTGGGATGAACCGTCCGCGCGGGTGATGCGTCATGAACCTGTGAGAAGCGGTGCCGCGAAATCCCTGCGGATCGGCGTCCGTAGGGCAACACTGGGTTCCGACGACTTATCACAACGGGGGGCGGCCATGGACGACACTTCCAGCCGCGGAACAGACACGACAGCCGACTCAGCCGATTCGGCAAACTCATCCGACCCGCTCATCTCATCCACCACGACTCAGCGAAAGATCCCACCCATGTGCCAGCACCAGACTCCGTGCCCGTCAGCCGAATCCGCCGACCGGGAATCCGCCCGTCTCGTGGCGCACCACCCGGAGCAGGGTTGGAGCCTGCTGTGCAACGGCGTGGTGCTCTTCGAGGACACCGGCGAGCTCCTGCCGGACGGCCGGATCATCGCCCCGCACCGTCCGCTGGCGTCCAGCCACGTGATGACGGCCGCCTGAGGCCGCCGGGCGGCGTGACGTACCGCCCGCAGACATGAGGGGCCGGCCGCAGGACACCCTGCGAACCGGCCCCGACGCGCGTCCGGATGCCGTCACTCCCCGTCCCCTCCCGCGACGTCCCGTTCATGGCTCGTACGCCTTCCCACGGATGCCCGTTTTCCGGAAGACTCCTGGAAGTTTCGGGGTCGCCCGTCGACGGAGGTGGGGCAAGTGGCAGCAGGTGAGGCCGAGGCCGGGGGCAAGGTCACGATCACGGAGATCGCCCGGCAGGCCGGCGTGTCCGTACCGACCGTGTCCCGGGTCGTCAATGGCCGGTCCGACGTGTCGCCGCAGACCCGGGCCCGCGTCGAGGACCTGCTGCGCCGGTACGGCTACCGCAAGCGTCCCGCGGCCGCGGGCACCCGTGCCGCCCTGCTTGACCTGGTCTTCAACAACCTCGACAGCCCCTGGGCCGTGGAGATCATCCGCGGGGTCGAGGAGGTCGCGCACGCGGCCGGGGTCGGCACGGTGGTGTCGGCCATCCACGGGCGTTCGGGCGACGCCCGCGAGTGGATGCGCAACCTCCGGGCCCGAGCCTCCGACGGCGTCATCCTCGTCACCTCGGCCCTGGAGCCGACGCTCCATGAGGAACTGCGCATTCTCGGCGTCCCGCTGGTCGTCGTCGACCCGGCGGGCTCGCCCGCCCTGGAGGCGCCCACCATCGGTGCCGCCAACTGGTCGGGCGGCATGGCGGCCACCGAGCACCTGCTGTCCCTCGGCCACCGCCGGATCGGCCTCATCGCCGGGCCACCGCGGCTGCTGTGCTCCCGGGCCCGGCTGGACGGCTACCGCGCGGCTCTGGAAGGCGCCGACATCGCGGTCGACGAGTCCCTCGTCGTCCCCGGCGACTTCCGCCCCGAGTCCGGCTTCACCGCCTGCGAGACCCTGCTCGGCCTGCCCGAGCCGCCGACCGCCGTGTTCGCAGCCAGCGACCAGATGGCACTCGGCGCGATCGAGGCACTGCGCCGACGCGGGCTGCGGGTGCCGCAGGACATGAGCGTGGTGGGTTTCGACGACCTTCCGGAAGTCCGCTGGTCGGCCCCGCCCCTGACCACCGTCCGCCAGCCCCTGGCCGACATGGGCAAACTGGCCGCCCGCACGGTCCTCCAACTCACCCGCGACGAACAACCCGACTCACCGCGGGTGGAACTGGGCACGGACCTGGTGGTACGAGCAAGCACGGCGCCTCCGGTGACGCGCCTGCGCTGACGACCTCACCCGACTGAGCGGAAGCCGACCGGAGCACCGCGGGGGCCAGCGCTGGCGAGGGGCACGGGCCAGTGCCGGTGGGAGCGCGGATCCAGCGCCGAGAGACGCCCGACCCCGCTCCGAGGAGCGGCGCCGCCCCAGCGCCAGCGAAGGCCCCGAGATCGCGGGCCCGGCGCCGCGGAAGGCTCCCGCCCCCAGCGCCAAGACGAGGCACCCGAGCCAACACCAACAGGTGCGCGACCCCACATCGCAGCACCAAGGCCATGCGCGGCCCAGCACCGACAAGGGGGCGAACCAAACACCGACGAAGCCGCCCGGCCCCGCGCCGACGAGGGCGCGCACCCAGCACCGGCGAGAGGCCCAACGCCACGCGCCGGCCCCGCTGGCTCGACCCACCGCCCGCCAAGGCCGGCTCGCCCCGGCACACCCCGGACAGCACCCCGTACGGCAGGTCGCGCCCCGCCCCCGCTACCTCCCCCCGAGCGCCTCACGGAGCGCGAAGTACGCCGGCTTCGGGGCCAGTTGCTCATCCCACGGCAGCGCCGCCCCCTCGCCCGGGAAGAACGCCGGGATCCACGAGTACTTGTCCGTGTAGTCCCAGAGGGTGATGCCTACGCAGCGGCGCACCGCCAGGCAGGCCTCGATCAGGTTTCCGTACCACTCGGCCTGCTGGGCCAGCTTCTCCTCGGTCGCGGGCAGCTGCATCCGAATGTCGACCTCGGTGAGCGCGGTGTCGAGGCCGAGCCGGGAGAAGCGGCGGAGGTTGTCCTCCAGGGTCGTCGGATAGCCGTACTGGAGGGCCAGATGGGCCTGGAGGCCGATGCCGTGCAGCGGGACGCCCTTGGCCTTCAGTTCCCTGGCCAGCTTGTAGTACGCGTCGCTCTTCGGGCCGATCCCCTCGATGTTGTAGTCGTTGAGATACAGCTTGACGCGCGGATCGGCCTGGTGCGCCCAGCGCAGCGCGTCGGCGATGTAACCGGGCCCGAGCGTCTTGTAGAAGACGGACTCGCGGTACGTACCGTCCTCGTTGAACGCCTCGTTGACGACGTCCCAGGCGAACACCTTGCCCCGGTAGTGCCGTACCTCGGCCTGGATGTGCTTCTTCAGCACGGCCCTGAGCTCCGGGGCCGTCCACTCCCGCTCCGTCAGCCACCCGGGCAGCTGGCTGTGCCAGACGAGGGTGTGGCCTCGTACCTTCTGCCGGTTGGCGCGAGCGAGGTTCACGATCTCGTCGCCCTTGGAGAAATCGAACACGCCCTGCTGGGGCTCGGTCGCGTACCACTTCATGCCGTTGCCGGGGGTGATCTGGTCGAACTCGCTGCCGAGCAGGGCCTTGTACGGTTCGTCGACGAGCTCGGGGTTGTCGGTTGCGCTGCCGAAGTAGCGGCCGTGCCGCTGGGCGAGGTCGGCGAGGGTCGGCTCCTTGCCGTGCCGTTCGTCCGCCTGTGCCGTCGGCCCGGTGGCGATGCCTGCGAGCATCAGCGCGGCGGCGAGCGCCCCGGCGAGTCTGAGCCGTGGAGCGGTCTTACGCATGGTGCGACTCCTCACGATCGAAAGTGGGTCCTCCCCTGCTCGAGCGAAGCCGAGAGCTTGGGAGAGGGTGAGCCGTACATCCGCAGTGCGCGTCAACCCTTCGTCGCACCGGCGGTGAGGCCGCCGACGAGCTGACGCTCGGCGACCGAGTAGAAGGCGAGGGCGGGGACCATGGCCAGCACGAGATACGCGAAGACCCTGGCGTACTCCGCGGAGTACTGCCCCTGGAACTGCTGCACGCCGATCGGCAGCGTCCACCACTGCGCGTCGGTGAACACCAGCAGCGGCAGGAAGAAGTTGTTCCAGCTGGTGACGACGGCCAGCACGGAGACGGTGCCGAGCGCGGGCCGCGCCATGGGCAGCAGCACTCGCCAGAAGAAGCCGAACGAGCTGCATCCGTCGAGCGTCGCCGCCTCCTCCAGCTCACCGGGGATCTGCCGGAAGAAGCCGCGCAGGATGATGATCGTCATCGGCAGCCCGAAGGCCGCCTGCGGGAGGATCACGCCGAGCGGGTTGTCCAGGAGGCCAAGGGAGCGCAGCAGCAGGAACAACGGCAGGGCGGCCACGGCGAACGGGAACATCAGCCCCATCGTGAACAGCGTGAACAGCACCTCCCGGCCGCGGAAGGCGAATCGCGCGAAGGAGAAGGCCGACAGTGCGGAGACCGCGACGACCAGGACGGTCGTGCCCACCGCGATCAGCGTGCTGTTGCCGATCAGCCGCCAGAAGTCCCCCGAGCCGAGGATCTGGGTGTAGTTGGAGGTCACCCATGACTCGGGCAGACCGACCGGGTTGCGGGAGAGCTCGTCGGTGGATTTGAAGCCGGAGAGAACTGCGTAGAGCAGGGGGACGGCCATGACCGCGCCTACGAGGACCAGGACGAGGTGCAGAGGCAGACTCCTGCCCCTGCGGGATGTCCGACTGAGCGTCACTTTCCGTCTCCCCGCATGGTCGTGGTGGCCCCTTCCAGGTCGCGCCGGAGCACGAACCGCTGGTAGGCGAGGGCGAAGACGAGGCTGATGCCGAACATGACCACGCTGATCGCGCTGGCGTAGCCGACCTGGTAGCGCTTGAAGCCGTACTGGAACATGGTCACGGCCATGGTCTCGGAGTGGTGGTCCGGTCCGCCCGCGGTGGTCACCCACACCAGGTCGAAGAGCTGGATGGCCCCGATGACCGACAGGAAGACGCTGATGCGCAGGGTGGGCGCGAGCAGCGGCAGCGTCACGTTGCGGAAGCGCTGCCAGGGGCCGGCCCCGTCGATGAGCGCCGCCTCGGTCAGCTCCCTGGGGACGGCCTGGAGCCCGGCCAGGTACAGCATCATGTGGAAGCCGAAGTACTTCCACGTCATGACCAGGAACAGGGTCGCCATGACGGTGGACGGATCGGCGAACCACTCCCCGCCCAGCCCGTCCAGTCCGACCTTGCCGAGGACCTGGTCGGCGAAGCCGTCGTCCGGGGCGAAGATCATGCCGAAGAGGATTCCGGTGATGGCCTCGGACAGGACGTACGGGGCGAAGAACAGCATCCGGTACACCGCCCGGCCGCGCATCCGCTGGTTGAGCAGGACGGCCATGGCGAGCGCGAACGACAGTTGGACGACGAGCGACAGCACCACCAGGACCAGGCAGCGCCACAGGTCGCCCAAGAAGACCTCGTCCTGGAAGAGGCGGGTGAAGTTCTCGCCCCCGATGTAGTCGGAGGGCATGCCGAAGCCGCCCCAGCGGAAGAACGCGGCGTACAGCGCGAACAGCATCGGCAGCAGCACGAGCCCCAGGAACAGCACCAGGGCGGGCAACTGGAAGCCGGCCGCGGTCAGCCAGTTCAGCGCCCGTCGCCGGGCGCGGCTCCGGGCCCGGTCCGTGGCCGGGGGCGGGGCCGGCGTCGCGACCGGTCCGTTTGTCCGGCAGGAACGTGGAGGTCATCGCCGGTTACTGCTCTTCCTTCGCGGTCTTCGTGATCGACTGGGCGACCTGCTCGGGCGACTTGGACCCGGCGATGAGCGCGGCGACGCTGTCGTTGATCTCCTGGCCGACGGCGGGTGCGTACGCCTGGTCGAGGTAGAGCTGGAAGCCGGTGGCCTTCTTCAACTGAGCTTGTACGGCCTTGATGTTGGGGTCGGCGATGGCCCTCTCGGCCGCCGGGACCACGGGCAGGACGCCGGTCTTCTTGACCAGTTCCAGGTCGGTGGCCTCGGACGCGAAGAACTTCAGGAAGTCGACGGCCTCCTGCGGGGCGCCCCGGCGCAGGGCGTGCCCGCCGCCTCCGCCGAACACCTCGGTTATGGCGCCCTTGCCGCCCTCGACCGCCGGGAACGGGAAGAACCCGAGGTCCTTGCCCAGGCCCTTGCCCACGTCGGCCTGCACCACGGGCGCCCACTGGCCCATGAGTTCCATGGCCGCCCTGCCGTTGCCGACGGTGGCGGCCTGGCCGGTGGGGCTGGAGTAGGCGGCGCCGAGAAAGCCCTTCTGGAACGGCTGGAGGCGGACGAGTTCCTCGAGGTGCCGCCCCGCCTCGACGAAGGGGGCGCCGGTGAAGTCCTTGTCGCCGTAGGCCTTCTCCAGCGCCTCGGCGCCGGCGGTGCGCATCGCCAGGTAGGCCCAGAAGTACATGCCGGGCCACTTCTCCTTGCCGGCCAGGGCGAGGGGGGTGATGGTCTCCGCCTTCAGCTTGCGCACGGCGTCGAGGAAGCCGCTCCAGGTGGTCGGGGGCTCGGAGATGCCGGCCTGGTCGAAGAGCGCCTTGTTGTACCAGAAGCCGACCATGCCGATGTCGAACGGGATGCCGTAGACCTGGTCGTCGATCAGGTACGGCTCCCTGGCGACCGGGAGCAGGGCGTCGCCCCACGGCTTGGCCCTGCCCGTCAGGTCCTCGACGAGCCCGGCGTCCACCTGCTGTTCGAGGACGCCGCCGCCCCAGGTGAAGAAGATGTCGGGCAGCTTCCCGGAGGAGGTCAGGGCCGTCATCTTCGACTTGTAGGCTTCGTTCTCCATTTGGACGATCTTTATCTTGACCTTGGGGTTCTGGGCCTCGAACTTCCGGGCGAGGGCGGCCCAGACGCCCTTGGTCGGCTCGGTGGTGGAGATGTTCCACCATTCGATCGTGGTCGTCCCCGACGACCCTCCGTCCGAGTCCCCGCCGCATGCGGTCAGTGCCGTCATCCCCAGACCGGCCGCGGCGGAGGCCGCCAGGAAGCCGCGGCGGGACAGTGCCGGGTCGCCCATCATGCGCTCCTTGGGTACGGGACGACGCTCCCGCGTCCGTCCACTATCGAAAGTTTCGGAAGATATCCAGAAAGCTTCGTTGCTGCCGCACCCTAGAGACAGCGGCCAAACGGTGGCAACCCCTTGTGCGCGGTGAATCTGCCGCCGACGCACGGGCCTTGAGGGACGCTCGGCCGAGCCGTGAGTTTCCGCCCCCTTCCGCAAGGAGCGGTCAGGGGGAGGCGGGGACGTACTCGAACCAGTCGAAGGCCGCGCTGCCCTCGGTGACGTACATGCCGATCACCCGTCCGGTGAAGCCTCCGGCGACCTCCGTGGACAGGTAACGGCCGTCGAGTTCGGCGAGCGGATCGCCGTCGCCGCCTTCGCCGAGCGAGAAGACGAGAGTGTCGGGGCCGCCGGCCCGGATGCCGGGTGCCTCCTGGCCCGCGGAGGTGACGGTGGGCGGTACGACGGGCTCCGTGCGGACCTCGACGGCCAGGGTGACCGGCCCCGGCGGCACGGGGCGCCGGGCTAGGCACTGCCGCACCGGACCGATCCGGGCGATCACGCTCGCCTCTCCCCGGGCGACCTCCAGGTCGTAGTGGTGGGCCTCGTCGATGCGCACCGAGAGTCCGGCGCGCGCCGTTCCGGGATCGAGGCGGGCCGCGACCCGGCAGTCCGGGTGCTGCTGGCGCCGCCCGACGAAGGTGTGGCCCGGCCTGTCCAGGCTGTCACCCGTCGCGGTCAGAGTGAGCCGGCCGGGCCGGTCGGTCAGCGACCAGGAGTGCTCCGGCCTGCGGTGCGGGGAGATCCAGTGCGGGGCGAGGCGCACGGCGTCGAAGTCGTCGCGTACCGGCTCGGGCTCGAAGGGATGCCAGGCCGCCGGGGCCGGGTGCCGTTCCAGCACGGGACCGACCCGCGGCCAGCCGTCCACCCACTCCACGGGGGTCAGGAACGTCTCCCGGCCGAGGACGTGGAACTTCGGGAACCAGCCCCGGGGACGCGTGCCGAGCAGCAGCATCCACCAGGTGCCGTCGGTCGCTTCTACCAGGTCGGCGTGGCCGGTGCACTGGATCGGCAGGTCGGTGCTGCGGTGGGACAGGACGGGGTTGCGCGGCGCCGGTTCGAACGGCCCGCGCGGGGAACGGGCCCGCGCGATCGACACGCTGTGGCCGTGTGCGGTGCCGCCCTCGGCCAGCATCAGGTACCACCAGTCGCCGACGCGGTACAGATGCGGCGCCTCGGGATGCTGCATGCCCGCGCCCGACCACACCGGCAGCGGTCCCTCCAGCACCTTGCCCGTCGCCGGGTCGATGCGCGCCACCCGCACTCCGGAGACGGCACACCAGCAGGAGCCGTCCTCGTCCCAGGCGAGATCGGGGTCGATCCCGGGCAGGTCGATCCACACCGGATCGGACCAGGGCCCTTCGGGCCGGTCGCTGCTGACGAGGAAGTTGCCCCCGGCGCCGACCTTGGTGGTGATCAGGTAGAAGCGGCCGTCGTGGTGGCGCAGGGTGGGGGCGTAGATCCCGGCCGAGGCCGGCACGTCGTCCGGCAGCTCCAACAGCCCCGGCCGGTCGAGGACGTTGCCGATCTGCCGCCAGTGCACGAGGTCGCGGCTGTGGAAGAGAGGCACGCCAGGGACGTACTCGAAGCTGGAGCAGACGAGGTAGTAGTCCTCCCCCACCCGGCAGGCGCTGGGGTCGGGGTGGAAGCCGCCGATCACGGGGTTGCCGAACGTCCGCATGAGCGTCAGTCCCTTCGAACGAGAGCCGGGCGGAGGGCGGAGGGCAGGGAGCGAGGCGAAACTTTCGGATGGCCTGGCGAACGTTACGAAGGTGCACTGTAGGTGTCACCGACTCCGGCCACAAGAAGGCCGACGCCCGGCTGCCTCGCGGCCACGATCACACAGGGTGTTCAACTTTCCGGCGACGCACGACCGTTGCCGACGCGCGGGGATGCACGGTTCGGCTGCCGCCCAACGGGCTCTCAGCTCACGCTTTGACGCACCACGCCTCCACTCCGCCGCCCTCCCCTCGACCAGTCTTAACGGAAGCTTGACGCTCTCAGTGACCTCATCCACAGGCCACCGCATCACGCTCCGCATACGCTGATCGGGCCGTCCAGTGATGGCCGGAACCACGCTGAACCGCACATCGGGAGCACGTCGATGGCCACCACTGAGCACTCGCCACCGAGCCTTACGGAGCCCGCTCCACCCAGTCGCCTGCGCGCCTGGATGCTGGAGGGCCTGTCCGACATGGGCAGGAGCGGCGGCCACACCGGGCCCCACGCCGAACCGGAGCCCCCGCACAAGGGCCAGCCCTGGTGGCGCGTGATGTGCCTGACCGGCGTCGACTACTTCTCCACGCTCGGCTACCAGCCGGGCATCGCGGCTCTCGCCGCCGGACTGCTCTCGCCGGTCGCGACGATCGTGCTGGTGATCGTCACCCTGGCGGGCGCCCTGCCGGTATACCGCCGGGTGGCCGACGAGAGCCCGCACGGCGAGGGCTCGATAGCGATGCTGGAGCGGCTGCTCTCCTTCTGGCAGGGCAAGCTGTTCGTGCTGACCCTGCTGGGCTTCGCCGCCACCGACTTCCTGATCACCATCACACTGTCGGCCGCCGACGCCTCCACCCACCTCGTGGAGAACCCGCATCTGAACGGCGTCCTGCACGACAAGCAGATGCTGATCACACTCGTCCTCGTGGCGCTGCTCGGCGCGGTGTTCCTCAAGGGCTTCCTCGAGGCGATCGGCGTCGCGGTCGCCCTGGTGGGCGCCTACCTCGCGCTCAACGTGGTCGTGGTGGTCGTCGGCTTCTACCACGTGGCCACCGCGGGCCATGTGGTCACCGACTGGACCGGCGCCCTCACCACCCAGCACGGCAACGTCTTCGTCATGATCGGCGTGGCCCTGCTCGTCTTCCCGAAGCTGGCGCTCGGCCTCTCCGGGTTCGAGACCGGCGTGGCCGTGATGCCGCACGTCAAGGGCGACCCGGACGACACCGAGGAACGGCCCGCCGGCCGCATCCGCGACACCAAGAAGCTGCTCACCACGGCCGCCCTCATCATGAGCGGCTTTCTGATCACCACCAGCTTCATCACCACCCTCCTCATACCCGAGAAGGAGTTCGAGACGGGCGGCCAGGCCAACGGGCGCGCGCTGGCCTACCTGGCGCACAACTACCTGGGCAACATCTTCGGCACCGTCTACGACGTCTCGACGATCGCCATCCTGTGGTTCGCCGGCGCCTCCGCGATGGCCGGCCTGCTCAATCTGATGCCGCGCTACCTCCCCCGCTACGGCATGGCCCCACACTGGGCCCGGGCCGTCCGCCCCATGGTCATCGTCTTCACCCTGATCGCCTTCCTGGTCACCTGGATCTTCGACGCCGACGTCAACGCCCAGGGCGGCGCCTACGCCACCGGTGTGCTGGTCCTCATCAGCTCCGCCGCGATCGCGGTGACCATCGCCGCCCGCAAGGCCCGCCAGCGGAACTGGACCATCGCCTTCGCGGTCATCTCCGCGGTGTTCCTCTACACGACCGTCGCGAACGTCATCGAGCGCCCGGACGGCGTGAAGATCGGCGCCTGCTTCATCGCCGGCATCATCCTGGTCTCCCTGCTGTCGCGGCTGGCCCGGTCCTTCGAACTCCGCGTGACCAGCGTGACGCTGGACCCCATGGCGGAACGCTTCATCCGGGACATGGCCAGCCGCCGGATGCGGTTCATCGCCAACGAGCCCGACCGGCGCGACATCGCGGAGTACCGCGCCAAGATCGAGCAGATCCGGCACGACAACGACGTGCCCGGGCAGGAGGACTTCGCCTTCGTCGAGGTGACGGTCACCGACCCGTCCGAGTTCGAGGCGGGCCTGACCGTACGCGGCGAGGTGCTCCACGGCCGCTACCGCGTCCTGACCCTGGAGTCCTCCTCCGTCCCCAACGCCCTGGCCGCCCTCCTCCTGTACGTCCGCGACATGACCGGCAGCACCCCGCACATCTACTTCGAGTGGACCGAAGGGGGTCCCTTCGCCAACCTCCTGCGTTTCTTCCTGTTCGGCCAGGGCGAGGTCGCCCCGGTGACCCGCGAGGTCCTGCGCGAGGCGGAACCGGACCGGAAGCGGCGGCCGAAGGTGCACGTGGGCTGAGTCAGGCCGGCGGTCTCCGTCGGCCGAAGCCCCTCCGGCCCGGACGCACCACGACCTGCCCGTAGTCGATCTCGCCGGTGATCCGTACGCGCAGCAGGACCGGGGCGTCGGCCGGTGCCCCACGCGCCTTGATCTGGGAGTAGTTCGTCACCAGCGCGCCGGCGTCCACCACGATCCCAGGCCGGGTCGGCAGCTTCAGGGCGCCGGCCCGCATGTCCAGGTCGATGTGCAGCGTGTCCCGCGTGATCACCGCGTCGGTGAAGTCGAGCGTCACCTCACCCCACGCCGACCGGACCTCCAGCCGCCGCGGCACCACCCAGCGCTCACCACGCCGGGTCGAGGACCCCTCCTGCTCGATCCGGACGACCTCCTGGGCCTCGACGGGCGTTTCGCCCACCCCCTCGGGCAGATCCGCTGTCAGCACGGCGAGCTCGCCCACCGTACGGGCGGACAGCGCGGCCTCCAGCCGCTCGTCGAGCTCCGCCAAGGTCAGCCGGCCGTCGCCCGCGGCGACGCGCAGCACGTCCGCGATCCGGTCCCGGTCCGCATGCGAGGCCCTCACCTCGGGCGATGCACCGGTACGCAAGAGGTCCCCCGCCATCACATCACCCCGACCTCGCCGGGCACGGCACCCGGCCCACCCACTCGACACTAACGCTATATCGCGTTATACCCAACGGGCAACCCCGCATCCGCCACTCCCCTCCCGCGCCCCTATCGTGACCGGCATGCAGTCCTACACGATCGGCCAGGCAGCACGACTGCTCGGCGTGAGCCCGGACACCGCCCGGCGCTGGGCGGACGCGGGCCGCATCACCACCCACCGGGACGAGACCGGGCGGCGGCTTGTCAACGGACTGGACCTGGCCGCGTTCTCGGTCGAACTCGCCAGGTCCGGGACCGCCGAGGAGGGCACCCCGTACACCTCGGCCCGCAACGCCTTTCCCGGCATCGTCACCGCGATCAAACTGGGCGACGTCGCCGCCCAGGTGGAGATCCAGGCCGGCCCGCACCGCCTCGTCTCCCTGCTCACCCGCGAGGCCGTCGAGGAACTGGGCCTCGAGGTCGGCATGGAGGCGACGGCCCGCGTGAAGTCGACGAACGTCCACATCGACCGGGCCTGAGCCGTAGGAACGCACATACACACCCAGCGGTCCACTCGCCCTGGCTCATGCGATGCCACAGCAGACTTCTGCCTCGCAGATGCGTCAGTATGATCAGCGTATCGGAGGAGCCCTGCCGGCTCGTCCGCCCGCACACAGAGGGAGTGGCCCCGAGATGACCCGTTCCGCGCACCGGACACGCCGGATCCTCCAGGTCGCCGGTGCGTCCGCGGCCGCGCTGCTCACTCTGAGCGCCTGCTCCTCGTCCGGCACGGGCACGGACGCGGGCTCCTCCTCGGCACAACCCTCCGGGACCGTCACCGTCTTCGCCGCCGCCTCCCTCGAGGAGAGCTTCAAGGCCCTGGGCAAGACGTTCGAGAAGGAGCACCCGGGCACGAAGGTCACCTTCAACTTCGGCGGCAGTGACACCCTCGCCGCCAGCATCACCAGCGGTGCCCCGGCCGACGTCTTCGCCGCCGCCAGCACCAAGACCATGGCGATCGTGACGGGCAAGGACGACTCGGCGGGCACGCCGGCCACCTTCGTCCGCAACCAGCTGGAGATAGCCACGCTGCCGGGCAACCCCGACAGGATCTCCTCCCTGAAGGACCTCACCAAGCCCGGCCTGAAGGTAGTCCTGTGCGACAAGACCGTGCCGTGCGGTGCCGCCGCCGAGAAGGCGCTGGACGCCGGCGGCCTGAAGCTCACCCCCGTCTCGTATGAACAGGACGTCAAGAGCGCCCTGACGAAGGTCGAGCTGAAGGAGGCCGACGCCGCCGTCGTCTACAAGACCGACGTGCGCACGGCGGGTGACACGGTGGAGGGCGTGGACTTCCCCGAGTCGGCCAAGGCCGTCAACGACTATCCGATCGCCCTGCTCAAGAACGCCCGCAACCCCGGGGCGGCGAAGGCGTTCGTGGCACTGGTGCGGTCCCCCGAAGGGCAGCGGGTGCTGTCCGAGGCCGGGTTCCTCAAGCCGTGACCGACACGCTGGAAAGCCGGCCCCGCCGCGATCGCACCCGTGGCCGGACCCGAGCGGTGCCGATTCCCCTGCTGGTGCCCGCCCTGGCCGGCCTGGCGTTCCTGCTCCTGCCCCTGATCGCCCTGCTCGTACGGGCGCCCTGGCGCAGCCTTCCCGAGCAGCTGACGAGCGCCGAGGTGTGGGAGGCACTCCGGCTGTCACTCCTGTGCGCCACGGCGGCGACGGGCCTGAGCCTGGTCGTCGGCGTGCCCCTGGCCTGGCTCCTGGCCCGCACACGGTTCCCCGGCCGGGGTTTCGTACGGGCCCTGGTGACGCTGCCGTTGGTGCTGCCGCCGGTGGTGGGCGGTGTGGCCCTGCTGCTCGCCTTCGGGCGCAACGGCGTCATCGGGCAATGGCTCGACGCCTGGTTCGGGATCACCCTGCCCTTCACCACGACGGGTGTCGTCCTCGCCGAGACGTTCGTGGCGATGCCGTTCCTCGTCATCAGCGTGGAGGGCACCCTGCGGGCCGCCGACCCGCGCTACGAGGAGGCGGCGACCACCCTGGGCGCCTCCCGCTTCACCGCGTTCCGCCGGGTCACCCTGCCGCTGATCGCGCCGGGCATCGCGGCCGGTGCCGTACTGGCCTGGGCCCGGGCCCTGGGCGAGTTCGGCGCGACGATCACCTTCGCGGGCAACTTCCCGGGCCGCACCCAGACCATGCCCCTGGCGGTCTACCTGGCCCTCCAGAACGACCCGGCGGCGGCGATCGCCCTCAGTCTGGTCTTGCTGGCGGTGTCCATCGCCGTACTGGCGGCCCTGCGTGACCGCTGGATGACGGCGTCGTGATGTACCGCACCGGCTCCCTGACACCCTGGACGTGGCTCTCATGACCGAGACGACCGACCTCGACGGAGTGCCCCCCGGCGTCCGCCCCGAAGGCCTCGACGCCCACCTCGTCGTCGACCGCGGCTCCTTCCGCCTGGACGTCACCCTCACCGCCGCCCCCGGGGACGTCGTCGCCCTCCTCGGCCCGAACGGCGCCGGCAAGACCACGGCCCTGCGCGCACTCTCAGGGCTCACCCCCCTCACCGCGGGTCGTCTACGGCTGGACGGCACGCGGCTGGACGCCATGCCGCCCGAGTCCCGCCCGGTCGGCGTCGTCTTCCAGGACTACCTGCTCTTCCCGCATCTGACCGCCCTGGACAACGTCGCCTTCGGCCCGCGCTGCCGGGGAGCGAGCAAGGCCGAGGCCCGTGCCCAGGCCGCCGAGTGGCTGGACCGTATGGGCCTGGCCGACCACGCCGGCGCCAAACCCCGCCGTCTGTCCGGCGGCCAGGCCCAGCGCGTGGCGCTGGCCCGGGCCCTGGCCACCCGGCCCCGACTGCTGCTCCTGGACGAACCTCTCGCCGCGCTCGACGCCCGGACCCGTCTGGAGGTGCGCGCCCAGCTCCGGCGCCACCTCGCCGAGTTCGAGGCCGTGGCCGTCCTCGTCACACACGACCCGCTGGACGCCATGGTGCTGGCCGACCGCCTGGTCGTCGTCGAGGACGGCCACGTCGTCCAGGAGGGCACGCCCTCCCACATCGCCCGCCACCCGCGCACGGACTACATCGCCCGGCTCGTCGGCCTCAACCTCTACCGGGGACGGGCCGAGGGCCACACCGTCCGGCTCGACGCAGGCCCGGCCATCACGACCACGGAAGAGCTCTCCGGCCCGGCCTTCGTGGCGTTCCCGCCCGGCGCCGTGACGCTGTACCGGGAACGTCCCACCGGCTCCAGCGCCCGCAACCTGTGGCGGTGTGAGGTCGTCGGACTGGAGACGCACGGCGACCAGATCCGCGCGGACCTCGCCGGCGAACTCCCCCTGACCGCCGACCTCACCACGGTCGCCGCGGCCGAACTCGACCTGCGTCCCGGCGCCCCGGTCTGGGCGACGGTCAAGGCGACGCAGACGCACGCATACCCGGCATAGGGACCTCGCCGGGCTACCGTGCCCCCATGAGCCTGAGCATCCGCAACCAGCTTCCCGGCACCGTCACCACCGTCACGCCGGGCGAGGCCATGGCGACGGTCAGGGTTCGCCTCTCCGGCGGCCAGGCCCTCACCGCGGCGATCACCCGCGAGGCCGCGGACGATCTCGGCCTCACGCCGGGCACCGCCGTGCGTGCCCTGGTGAAGTCGACGGAGGTCTCGCTGGCCACCGCCCCCGTCGAGGGCCTGTCCATCCGCAACCGGCTTCCCGGCACGGTCACGGACGTCGCGACCGGCGACGCCATGGTGTCCGTCCGGGTCACCGTCGAGGGCGGCCAACTGACCGCCGCGATCACCAGGGACGCCGCGGACGACCTCGCCCTGTCGGCCGGAACCCCCGTCGTCGCCCTGATCAAGTCGACCGAGGTGTCCCTCGCCGCCGAATGACGAGAGGGACCCCGCACCGCGGAGCCCCTCCCACACGACCGTTCGGCCGGTCAGTCCTCGTACGCGTCCAGCGGCGGGCAGGAGCAGACCAGGTTCCGGTCGCCGAAGGCCTGGTCGATGCGGCGCACCGGCGGCCAGTACTTGTCGGCGACGGAGACACCGGCCGGGAAGACGGCCTCCTCACGGCTGTAGGCGTGCTCCCACTCCCCGGCGAGCGTCCCGGCGGTGTGCGGGGCGCCCCGCAGCGGGTTGTCGTCCGCGGGCCACTCGCCGGAGCCGACCTTCTCGATCTCCGCGCGGATGGCGATCATCGCCTCACAGAACCGGTCCAGCTCGGCCAGGTCCTCCGACTCGGTCGGCTCGATCATCAGCGTCCCGGCCACCGGGAACGACATCGTCGGCGCGTGGAAGCCGTAGTCGATCAGCCGCTTGGCGACGTCGTCGACGCTCACACCGGTCGCCTTGGTCAGCGGCCGCAGGTCGATGATGCACTCGTGCGCGACGAGCCCGCCGGGGCCGGTGTAGAGCACCGGGTAGTGCGGCTCCAGCCGCTTGGCGATGTAGTTGGCGCTGAGCACCGCGACCTGCGTGGCCCGCTTCAGCCCCTCGCCGCCCATGAGCCGGACGTACGCCCAGGAGATCGGCAGAATGCCGGCGGAACCCCACGGCGCCGCGGAGATGGGCCCGACACCCGTCTCCGGGCCCGCCTCGGGCTGGAGCGGGTGGTTCGGCAGGTACGGCGCGAGGTGCTCACGCACCGCCACCGGACCGACGCCGGGACCGCCGCCGCCGTGCGGGATGCAGAAGGTCTTGTGCAGGTTCAGGTGCGAGACGTCACCGCCGAAGTGCCCCGGCTTGGCGAGCCCCACGAGCGCGTTGAGGTTGGCCCCGTCGACGTAGACCTGCCCGCCCGCCTCGTGCACCTGGGCGCAGATCTCGGAGACGTGCTCCTCGAACACGCCGTGTGTCGACGGGTAGGTGATCATCAGTACCGCCAGCTCGTCGCGGTACTGCTCGATCTTGGCCCGCAGGTCCTCGACGTCGATCTCGCCGTCCTCGGCGGTCTTCACGACGACGACCTTCATGCCCGCCATCACCGCGCTCGCGGCGTTGGTCCCGTGCGCGGACGACGGGATCAGGCACACGGTGCGCTGCTCGTCCCCGCTGGCCCGGTGGTATCCGCGTACGGCGAGCAGACCGGCCAGCTCACCCTGCGACCCGGCATTCGGCTGGAGGGACACCTTGTCGTACCCGGTGACCTCGGCGAGACGGTCCTCCAGCTCGTGGATGAGCGTGAGGTAGCCCCCGGCCTGTCCGGCGGGCGCGAAGGGGTGCAGCTGCCCGAACTCGGGCCAGGTGACCGGCTCCATCTCCGTGGTCGCGTTGAGCTTCATGGTGCAGGAGCCCAGCGGGATCATGCCCCGGTCGAGCGCGTAGTCACGGTCGGCCAGCCGGCGCAGGTAGCGCAGCATGGCGGTCTCGGAGCGGTGCTGGTGGAAGACGGGGTGCGTCAGGTACTCGTCGGTCCGCAGCAGCGCGTCCGAAAGCCCGTCCTCCGTGGCCGCGTCCAGCGCCTCGATGACACCCTCGACACCGAAGGCGGCCCACACGGCACGCAGCTGGGCCCGCGTGGTGGTCTCGTCGCAGGCGATCGAGAGGTGGTCGGCGTCGACGAGACGGAGGTTGACGCCGTTCTCCCGCGCGGCGGCCGCGACGTCGGCGGCCCGGCCCTCGACGCGCACGGTCAGCGTGTCGAAGTACGACCCGTGCACGATTTCGACACCGCCGTTCGCGAGCCCGGCGGCGAGAACCGTGGCGTACCGGTGGGTACGCCGGGCGATGCCCTTCAGGCCCTCCGGCCCGTGGTACACGGCGTACATGCCGGCCATGACGGCGAGCAGCACCTGGGCGGTGCAGATGTTGCTGGTGGCCTTCTCGCGGCGGATGTGCTGCTCACGCGTCTGGAGCGCCAGCCGGTAGGCCTTGTTCCCGTCGGCGTCCACGGACACGCCGACGAGCCGCCCGGGAAGGCTGCGCGCCATCTTCTCCTTGACCGCCATGTAGCCGGCGTGGGGACCGCCGAAGCCCATCGGCACACCGAAGCGCTGCGTCGTGCCGACGGCGATGTCCGCGCCGAGTTCACCGGGCGACTTCAGCAGCGTCAGCGCGAGCAGATCGGCGGCGACGGTGACGAGGGCCCCGAGCTCGTGCGCCCGGTCGATAACCGGCTTGATGTCCCGTACGGCTCCGGAGGCGCCCGGGTACTGGATCAGCACGCCGTTGATCTCGCGCCCGGCGATCTCGGCGGGGATGCCCTCGCCGAGATCGGCGACGACGACCTCGACGCCGGTCGGCTCGGCCCGGGTCTGGATCACGGCGATGGTCTGCGGCAGCGCGTCCGCGTCGACCAGGAACAGACCCTTCTTGTTCTTGCCGAGGCGCCGCGACAGCGCCATGGCCTCAGCGGCCGCGGTGCCCTCGTCGAGCAGGGAGGCACCGGAGGTCGGCAGTCCGGTGAGGTCGGCGACCATGGTCTGGAAGTTGAGCAGCGCCTCGAGCCGTCCCTGCGAGATCTCTGGCTGGTACGGCGTGTAGGCCGTGTACCAGGCCGGGTTCTGCATCACGTTGCGCATGATGACCGGCGGCGTGAACGTGCCGTAGTACCCGAGCCCGATCATGGAGCCGAGGACCTGGTTGCGGTCGGCCAGGGAGCGCAGCTCGGCGATCACCTCGGCCTCGCTGCGGGCGCTCGGCAGGTCCAGCGTCTCGGTGCTCTTGATCACGGCCGGGACCGCGGCTGCCGTGAGCTCGTCCAGCGAGCCGTAGCCGACCTGCGCGAGCATCTTCGCGCGGGCTTCGTGATCGGGGCCGATGTGGCGCCGCTCGAAGGGAACTGCCTCTTCGAGCTCGGAGAGCGGAATGCGATGGGCGGTCATTTGCGGAGGCCTCCTGGTCTGACACGACCTTCGAGGGGCACCACGGCACGGGTACCCGAACGGCCTCCCCCTCTGTCATCTCGACCTGAGAGCTTCACCGGATCGCCCGAAGGCCTCCGGCTTTCACCGTCGGTGAGAGCGGAGGCCGTCGACACCCGCCCTGCTTTCCAGAGTGACCTCGTCCGTGCGGTACGTGGGCCTGAGAGATTCCGGGGAGGATTTGCTCCTTCGGCGCCTCCGATGGTGTCTGGAGGACTCTCCCGCACGGGGTCAGCAGCCGCTGCCAGCGTACCAGCGAGGTCAACGCACGAACCTTCGAGTGGCCGCCTCCCCGATTGTGCCGTTTTGTAGTGCTTACGGATGAGTTGCGACCATGTGGAGGGCCCGTGCGAACCGATATCGATCCGCGCAACCTGATCGGCCGCAAGGCGTTCGACCGCAACGGAACCAGGATCGGCACGATCGACGAGGTCTACCTCGACGACGCCACCGGCGAGCCGGAGTGGGCGGCCATACGGACCGGCCTGTTCAGCAGGGACGCTTTCGTCCCCCTCGAGCCCAGTGAACTGATCGACGGGGCTCTCCACGTGCCCTTCGACCGCGCCCTGATCAAAGACGCCCCCGACTTCGGCGTGGGCCGTCACCTCTCCCCGGAACAGGAACTCCAGCTCTACCACCACTACGGCCTCGATGTCGCCGCACCTCCCCCGCTCCGGGACCACGACTTCGGCAGACTGGCAGGCACGGACGAGACGGCCTGAAGCCCGGCAGGCCCTCTGACCGTCCAGCCGTCTAAGGGGCAGCGGCCCGCAGTCCCACGGCTGCGGGCCCGCCCTCCGGCCCGTGGCTCTCCTCCGGTCTCGATTCCGCTTTCGATAACACCAGCGGCAACGGATCCGCCGACATCAGATCCGGATCGTCGACCCGGAAGGTCCGCACCCGCCCGGGCTCCGAGCCAGGCGTCTCGAACCGCACGGTGACCCGCCCCAGACCGCTGCCCTGCACCCACCCGTGCCCGAACACGGCGTGCCGTACGTCGTGCCCGGCGGGCCACCGCCGCTCGGCGAGCGCCGGCTGATCCTCGACCGGCGCCGCGGCAGGCTCCTCGACGGGCCCCTGCGCCTCCGCGCGCTCCCCCGCCGCCTGCGCGAAGAGATCCTCCTGCGTGTAGTCGGCGAGTCCGCTGACGCCCACCCCGAGCAGCCGCACACCGCCCGTCGTGTCGACCGAGTCCAGCAACCTGGCCGCCGCCTCGCGGACCACCCCGGGGTCGTCCGTCGGCCCGCGCAGCGTCTCGGACCGGGTGAGCGTCGAGAAGTCGTACCTCCGCACCTTCAGCACGATGGTCCTCCCGGACAGCCCGGCCTCGCGCAGCCGCCGCACACACCGGTCGGCGAGTCGCTGCACCTCGAGTCCGACCCGCACCCGGTCGTGGATGTCGACGTCGTAGGTGTCCTCGACCGACACCGACTTCGTCTCCCGCTCCGCCACGACAGGCCGGTCGTCCCGCGCCAGCGCCATGGCGTAGAGCCCGTGCCCGTGCGCCTTCCCCAGCAGCCGGACCAACTCGTCCTCCCCCGCCTCGGCGATCTCCTCGACCGTGGTGATCCCGGCCCGCCTCAGATGGTCGCCCGTCGCCGGCCCGACCCCCGGCAGGGTCCGCACCGACATCGGCCCGAGCATCGCCCGCTCCGTCCCCGGCTCGATCACCACGAGCCCGTCGGGCTTGGCCTGCTCCGAGGCGATCTTCGCGAGCATCTTGGAGGCGGCGAGCCCGACCGACCCCGTGAGTCCGGTGACGGCCCGTATGTCCGCGCGCAACCGCGCCCCGACGAGCCGCGCCGACTGCTCGTCCCAGGCCGCTCCCCCGGCCTCCAGGTCCACGAACGCCTCGTCCAGGCTCAGCGGCTCCACCAGCGGCGACAGCGCCCGCAGCAGCTCCATCACCCGCTCGCTGATCGCCCGGTAGAACCCGAAGCGCGGGACGAGATACGCGGCGTTGGGCGCGAGCCGCCGGGCCTGTCCCATGGGCATCGCGGAATGCACCCCGAAGACCCTCGCCTCGTACGACGCCGTGGCCACGACGCCTCGCGGCCCCAGCCCGCCCACGACGACGGCCTTTCCACGCAGGCTCGGCTTGGACGCCTGCTCCACCGAGGCGAAGAAGGCATCCATGTCGAGATGCAGGATCGTGGGCGCGGTTCTCACATCTCCGATGCTGCCCTACGCCACTGACAACGCCCCGGGCAACCGCCCTGACGCCCCGGGAGAAACCGCTAGCAGCCCGGCGCGGAAACGTCCCGCCCGCAACGGCCACGGGGGCATCCCATTGTCGGACGACTCAAACGGCCCGGTTCCGCCGCCGCGCCAGCTCGTCCGCCGGGTTGGGCCCGACCAGGGTCTCGCCGGTGTCGATCCGCTCCCCGTGCAGCTGGGACAGCGCGCTCTCGACATCCCGCCACACCACGCCCACGGCGATCCCGAAGACGCCCTGGCCCCCTTGGAGCAGGGCGTGGACCTCATCCGGCGAGGTGCACTCGTAGACCGTCGCTCCGTCGCTCATCAGCGTCATCCGCTCCAGGTCGCGGAAACCGCGTTCTCTGAGGTGCTGGACGGCCGTGCGGATGTTCTGGAGCGACACCCCGGTGTCGAGGAACCGCTTGACGATCTTCAGGACGACGACGTCCCGGAAGCTGTACAGCCGCTGCGTCCCCGACCCGTAGGCGGGGCGCACGCTCGGCTCGACGAGGCCGGTACGGGCCCAGTAGTCCAGTTGCCGGTAGGTGATACCGGCGGCCGCGCAGGCCGTGGGGCCCCGATAGCCGATCTGCTCGGACGCCATGGACGTCGTCCCTCCGCTGCTCGGCACGGCTGTCGGTCGCTGCGGAGCGTGATCAGCCGCGCCGTCCCTGCCGGGCTGGGGACACCCCCCGCTCGGGCGGAGCCGTGAGCCCGGGGGAGGGTACGGACCGCTCGCCCTGAGACTGCGCTCGGGGCCGCCCCCAGCCGTACCGTCGCCGCTGCTTCTCACGCCGACCTCCGTCCTTGACCTGCCTTCTCGACGGTAGGCAGTCACCAGGGGTGCGTCAACGATCGCCACACTCGCCACGCCGAGTGATAATCACCCTAAGAGTGGTTTCCCGTGCCCCACCGCGGGGAAAGGCTAGCCGAATGCCTCCGATGCGGGCCGTGTGACGCTCTCACTCGCCTCCGGCACATGCGGGCAATCCGGTCGCCACACATGCGACGGGCGGCCCTGCCGCGGACCACATCGTCCGCCCGGGCCGCCCACACGCTCACTGACCGCTGATACCGCCCGCCATCCGGCTCGTGGCGGAATCCGGAGCTCACTGGCTGCTGCTACCGAAGTCCTCCGGGGAAATCTGGTCGAGGAACTCGCGGAACTTCTCCACCTCGTCCTCCTGCTCGTCCGGGATCGCGATACCGGCGTCGTCGAGCACCGTGTCACTGCCGTAGATCGGCGTACCGGTGCGCAGGGCCAGCGCTATGGCGTCGGACGGGCGGGCGCTCACCTCGACGCCGCTGGCGAAGACCAGCTCCGCGTAGAAGACGCCCTCACGCAGGTCCGTGATGCGCACTTCCGTGAGCTCCTGGCCGACGGCTTCCAGCACGTCCTTGAACAGGTCGTGGGTCAGCGGCCGCGCAGGAGCCATGCCCTGCTGGGCGAAGGCGATCGCCGTCGCCTCCCCCGGTCCGATCCAGATGGGGAGGTAACGGTCGCCTCCCACTTCACGCAGCAGCACGATCGGTTGGTTGGAGGGCATTTCCACCCGGACACCTACGACATCGAGCTCGTTCACACAGCAACCCTAGGCCGTGCTCGGGATGTTTGGGTAGTCGGGCCGGGAACGGACGCCTGATCCGGCCTCCACGACCGGCTCCGTCTCAGGGCAGCCGCACTCCGAGCGCCGTCTGCACCAGCGCGGCGTGCAGTTTCACCGTGAGCCCCGCCAGCTCCTTGGTACGCGCCTCCGCATGAGCCCTGGTCTGCGGATTCCGGTGCCGCTTCAGCGGGGCCACCACCTGGTCCACGAGCCCGGCCTCGCGATCGGCGGCGGCCTTCATCACCCGCAGGTGCCGCGGCTCGATCCCGAACCGCCCCAGCTCGGCGATCAGCGAGGCCACCGTGACCGCCTCCGCGTCGTACACCCCGTCCTCCAGTGGGGTGACGAGCCCGTACGACTCCCACTCCCCGAGCTCCTCCTCTCCGACACCGGCGGCGGCGAGCAGCTCCTCGCGCCCGATCCTGGCCGCCGTGGGCGCCTCGGGAGACTCGAGCACGGTGTCGCCGTCGCGCTGACGCCCCACCGCCGGCAGCTGGACGGCCTCACCACGCTCCATGGCCTCCAGGTGCTCGCGGATCACCTTCAGGGGCAAATAGTGGTCGCGCTGCATCCTCAGGACGTGGCCGAGACGCTCGACGTCGTGGGCGCTGAACTTGCGATACCCCGACGGGGTCCGCTGCGGCTCGATAAGCCCCTCCGCCTCCAAGAAACGGATCTTGGAGATGGTGACTTCGGGAAACTCGTCGCGCAGCACGTTCAGCACCGTGCCGATGCTCATCAGCCTGTCCGTGGCGGCGGCGCCGTGTCCGGCACCGCCGCTCGGTGTTTGATGCATGGACCTTCCCTGACGGACGGACCCTCGCGGGGTTCCCCGGACGGAATCCGGTCAGTAGCCCCGCTGGCTGGCGTAGAAGACCAGCCGATACTTGCCGATCTGCACCTCGTCGCCGTTGTTCAGGGCGACCTGGTCGATCCGCTCGCGGTTCACGTACGTGCCGTTCAGGCTGCCCACGTCAGCCACCGTGAACGAACCGTCCTGGCCTCGGCGGAACTCCACATGGCGCCGCGAGACCGTCACGTCGTCCAGGAAGATGTCGCTCTGCGGATGACGCCCGGCCGTGGTCAGATCGCCATCCAGCAGGAAGCGGCTGCCCGAGTTCGGCCCGCGGCGCACCACCAGGAGCGCGGAGCCCAGCGGCAGCGCGTCGACAGCCGCCTGCGCCTCGGGGGACAGCGTCGGCATCGGCGTCTGGCCGGTGGTCTCGCTGTCGTAGGCCTCGAGACCGGAGATGGAAATCGTGGAGGTCGTCTCGGACGGACGCTCCGCCGCCGCCCCGGCCCGCAGCGGCGCGCCACAGTTGGAGCAGAAGCGGCTGTTCTCCGCGTTGCGGTTACCGCACCTCGTACATACCAGGGCCGACATCGGATCCTCCTGCCGCGGCTGCCCGCCGGGGGCATTGGACGCATACGGGTCGGAAAACCCTCCACCCGCACCTGAGGTTGACGGTTGCCCGAAACCTATGCCGCCGGGCTGCGCAGGGTCAACCGACGGCGCGCCCTGACCTCCGGAAATGTCACCGCCCGGACCACCGACCTGGTCCCGGAACAGCGGCCGCTGGCCCTCCGCGTCAGGCTGTGCGCGATGGCGAGCGGTCGCATTGTCGCTGCCTTCTCGCGCGCTCTTGCCGAACAACTTCGCAAACAACTTCACGGGCGATTCCCCTTGACCGAAACAGACCCGCCCGTGGGGCAGGACGAACCCTGACTGAACACTCTGACCGACCCGGACATCCTGACAACGTCCGTCTGCACCAGACAGTTTCCACCACGCACCACCCATTCGGTGCGCCGACCCCCCGCAACCTCATGCCCTCGCCGGACGTCGCCCATGCACCCCCGGTTCACTGGGAGGACGACCGAGCGTAGTCAGGCCGCTTCACCGCTCGCAAGGCATCCACGACGATCTTGGTCGACCGCTCGATGGTGACCGTGGCCTGTTCCTTCTCGAGAGTCTGCACCACGCCTCCGGGGATGTTGAGCGCCGGCTCGAGGTCCTGCGGCTTGCCGATGACCTTGAAACGATAGGGCGCGTTGATCTTGTTCCCATCGACGCTCACGCCCTTGCCCGAGTCCGTCAGATACGTGCCTGCGACGACCCGTACGCCGTTCACCTGGATCGCCTCGGCACCCGCCGCGCGCAGCTCCTGGATCGCGTCGAGCAGCATGTCCGCCTCGACCGTCCCCTTCGTGTCCTCGATGGTCATGGTGATGCCGGGCCCCTGCGCGGCCACCGTGCCCGCCAGGATGCCGAGTTGCCTCTCCTTCTCGATGGTCTGCTTCCGGGCCTCCTCGGCCTGGTCCGAGCTGTTCTCCAGCTCGTCCCGCTGCTTCTCGAGACCCTGCTTCTCGTCGTCAAGACGCTGTGTACGGTCGTCCAGTTCATCGAGGATGCGGACAAGATCTTCCTGACGCGCACCGCGCAGCGCGCTGTCACTGTCGCTGTTCGAGGCCACCTGCACGGCCAGCCCGAACCCGAGGCCGAACAGCAGCACCGCGACGATGAGTTGGGCCCGTGAGACCCGCGGCGGCCACAGCCCCTTCACCAGCCGCTGCCGACCGGTCAGCTGCGGCTCGGGCTCAGGCTCGGGAGCCACCTCCGGTTCGGTTTCCGGTTCCAGCTCCGGCTCCGGCTCCGGCTCCGGCTCCGGGGTGTCCTGGGCGGCGGCCACCGGCGCGGACACCTCTTGCGGCAGCTCCTTGCGCAGCCTGTTCCCGGACTCGCCGCTCCCGTCGCGCTGGTCCGCGCGCGTGTCGCCGTTCCCCTCCGGGCGCTTGTCGTCGTGCTCGCTCATCGGCCTCACGCCCGGAACACGTGCCGACGGATCGCCGCGGCGTTGGAGAAGATCCTGATGCCGAGGACGACCACCACACCGGTGGACAGCTGGGCACCCACGCCCAACTTGTCGCCCAGGAACACGATCAACGCGGCCACGACCACGTTCGACAGGAACGACACCACGAAGACCTTGTCGTCGAAGATGCCGTCGAGCATGGCCCGCAGGCCGCCGAAGACGGCGTCGAGCGCCGCCACGACAGCGATCGGCAGATAAGGCTCGACCACCGCCGGAACCTCAGGCCGGACCAACAGGCCGGCCACGACTCCCACGACGAGGCCCAGTACGGCGATCACGATGTGCCCTTCTCGCTTTTCTCAGTGCTCGGCTGTGCTGTACGTACGATCACACTCGGTGCGGCAGGCAGCCGGAGGTCCTCCTCCACGGAGATGGCTGTCCTGACGCCGTAGCTCTCCTGGAGCGCGTTCAGGTACAGCCCGTCCGCGCTGTTCTGGAACCGAGTGCTCAGCCGCTGCCCGTCCCCGACCGCGAGCACCGTGTACGGCGGCACCAGCGGCTTGTTGTCGACCAGTATCGCGTCCCCCGCGGCCCTGATCGCGGACAGCGCCGTCAGCCGCTGCCCGTTGATCGAGACGGCCTCGGCGCCCGACTCCCACAGCCCGTTGACCACGCGCTGCATGTCCCGGTCGCGCACCCGGCCGGTATCCGAGAACCCGGTGGTCTCGCGCGGGTTGCCGTCACCGCCGGTGCCGGCCTCCTTGGCGTCGTTCACCACGAGCTTCATGCCGGGGCCGTGCACCGCTGTGGCGCCCGACAGGATGCCGACGATCTCGGACTCGGCGCTGCCACCGCTGTGCTTCAGCGCCTCACGCTGTCGCGCGCTCACGTCCTCGCGCAGCCGGTCGACGGAGTCCTCCAGCTTGTCCGCCGTCTCGGACTCCCGGTCGATCCGGTCGACCAGTTCCTCGCGCTCCTTGGCGACGACCGGAGCGGCGACCCGCGCCTGCGCCGCTCCCACGGTCACGACGAGGGCCGCGAGCACGAGGCCGGCGGCGAGTCCCAGCTTCGCCCTGAGCGTCTTCGGCATGCCACCGTCGCCCGCGGCCTTCTTCCGCGCGGCGGCCTCGGCGTATCCGTCGTCGAGGCTGTGGTCCATGACGTTGGTGATCAACGACATGGATGCGTCCGGGCGCCTGGGCCGCGTCGGCGTGCTCCGAATGGGGGGTTGCTGCGGCATGCCGCACATCGTCGCACGTCGCGGCCACTACCTCCGAACGGCCCCACCGGCGTGCCGGACAGGCCCCCTTGGGGACACTTGTCCGGCACGCACGCGTGCAGCCCGTTCTACCGGCCGGCGCTGTCCACGACCGCCGACCACTCGTCCAGCAGTGCCTGCGCGGAGGCGTCGTCCGGCCCTTCGGCCCACAGGTGGGTGACGGCCTCGGCCGGGTCGGGCAGCACCATCACCCAACGGCCGTCCGTCTCCACCACACGCACGCCGTCCGTGGTGTCCACGAACCGGTCGCCGGCCGCCTCGACGACCCGGCGCATCACGAGCCCCTTGACGGCCCACGGAGTCGCCAGGTCCCGCTTCAGGACGTGCGCACGCGGGATCCGCGCATCGATCTGGCTGAGCGTGAGCTGCGTCCGCGCCACGAGCCCGATGAGCCGTACGAAAGCCGCGGTGGCGTCGTACACGCTGCTGAACTCGGGGACGATGAAGCCGCCCTTGCCGTCGCCGCCGAAGATCGTCCCTTCCTCGCCGCCCACGCGCGTGAGGTCGTCGGGTGACGTGGTCGTCCACTCGACCTGGGTCCCGTGGTACGCCGCCACCTGCTCGGCGATCCGGGTCGTGGTCACCGGCAGCGCGACCCTGCCGCTTCGCCGCTCGGCGGCGATGAGGTCCAGCATCACGAGCAGTGCCCGGTCGTCCTCGACGATGCGTCCCTTCTCGTCGACGAGGGACAGCCGCTCACCGACGGGATCGAACCGCACCCCGAACGCGGCCCCCGAGGACGCGACGATCTCCCCGAGACGCACCATCCCCGACCGCCGCATGTCGGCCGTCTCCGTCGGCCTGGACTCGTCGAGACCGGGATTGATCGTCAGCGAGTCGACACCGAGCTTCCCCAGCAGACTCGGCAGCACGAGGCCCGCACTTCCGTTGGACGCGTCCACGACCACCTTCAGGCCGGACTCCGCGATCCCGGTCGTGTCGACGTTCCGCAGCAGCGACCCGGTGTACGAGTCGAAGACGCTCGCCGGGAAGTGCAGATCACCGATCTCCCCGGGGAACGCACGCCGGTACTCCTGCCGCGCGAACACCCGGTCCAGCTTCCGCTGGCTGCCCTGGGACAAGTCCGCGCCCTGCCCGTCGAAGAACATGATGTCGACGGAATCCTGCACCCCGGGCGTGGTACGGATCATGATCCCGCCGGCACTGCCGCGCGCCGTCTGCTGCCGGGCCACCGGCAGCGGCACGTTCTCCAGGTCCCGTACGTCGATGGCGCTGGCCTGCAACGCGGAGATCACCGCTCGCTTCAAAGCGCGGGCACCACGCGAGTGGTCGCGGGCCGTGGTGACGGTCGAGCCCTTCTTCAGGGTCGTCGCATAGGCACCGGCAAGCCGTACCGCCAGCTCCGGCGTAATCTCCACGTTCAGGATCCCGGACACACCACGGGCGCCGAAGAGGTGCGCCTGTCCCCTGGATTCCCAGATGACCGAGGTGTTGACGAAAGCGCCGGCTTCGATGGTCTTGAACGGATAGACCCGCACATTGCCCTGAACGATCGATTCTTCACCGATCAGGCACTCATCACCGATGACCGCCCCGTCCTCGATCCGCGCCGCGCGCATGATGTCGGTGTTCTTTCCGACCACGCAGCCACGCAGATTGCTGTGCGGCCCCACGTAGACGTTGTCGTGAACGACGGCCTTGTGCAGAAAAGCGCCGCTCTTGACGACCACGTTGGAGCCCACGACGGTGTGCTCACGGATTTCGGCGCCGGCCTCGACCTTGGCGTAGTCACCGATGTAAAGCGGCCCGCGCATCACGGCGTCGGGATGAACCTCTGCCCCCTCCGCGACCCACACCCCGGGGGAGATCTCGAACCCGTCGATGTCGACGTCGACCTTGCCCTCCAGGACGTCGGCCTGCGCCTTCACATAGCTCTCGTGCGTGCCGACGTCCTCCCAGTACCCCTCGGCGACGTAGCCGTAGATCGGCTTGCCCTCCTTCATCAACTGCGGGAAGACATCGCCGGACCAGTCGACGGGCACATCGGGCTCGACATAGTCGAAGACCTCGGGCTCCATCACATAGATACCGGTGTTCACGGTGTCGGAGAAGACCTGGCCCCAGGTGGGCTTCTCGAGGAAGCGCTCCACCTTGCCTTCCTCGTCGACAATGGTGATGCCGAACTCCAGCGGATTGGGCACACGCGTCAGACAGACCGTGACCAGTGCACCCTTTTCCTTGTGGAAATTGATGAGCTCGGTGAGGTCGAAATCCGTCAGAGCATCACCTGAGATGACGAGGAAGGCATCGTCCTTCAACGCCTCTTCGGCATTCTTGACGCTTCCGGCGGTACCGAGTGGCTTCTCCTCATTGGCATAGGTGAGCTCCATACCGAGCTCTTCGCCGTCACCGAAGTAGTTCTTGACGAGCGAGGCCAGGAACTGGACAGTTACGACTGTTTCGTTGAGCCCATGCCTTTTGAGCAGCCGCAGCACGTGCTCCATGATCGGGCGGTTGGCCACGGGCAGGAGCGGCTTGGGCATGCTTGAGGTCATGGGGCGAAGGCGCGTGCCTTCGCCTCCGGCCATCACGACGGCCTTCATGTCGGAAGCGTCCTCCTCGAAGAGACGACGGTCTAGCCGACTTCCCCCGCGAGGATTGTCCCGCACTTTTCCACCACGGGCCAACGCACCGCTTCAGTGGGAGCAATCCGCGAGTTCAATCGGGCATGGCGTCCGCACGGACCAGGCGGCGGACTTGTACCACGTAGAGGACTCCTGCCCACCAGTACAGCGTTGTACCCCATCCGGCGAACGCCCATCCGAAAATAGCAGCCAGTGACGAGATCCAACCACTACCGTCACTGAGCAGGAGCAGCGGGAAGGCATACATCAAGTTGAAGGTGGCGGCCTTGCCCAGGAAGTTCACCTGGGGCGGCGGATAGCCGTGCCGGCGGAGGATGCCCACCATCACCAGCAGAACCAGCTCCCGCGCCAGAAGTACAGCGGTCAACCAGAGAGGCAGAATCTCGCGCCAGGTGAGGCCGACCAAAGTCGAAAGAATGTAGAGTCGGTCGGCCGCGGGATCGAGGAGCCGGCCGAGGCTGCTGATCTGGTTCCAGCGCCGCGCGAGCTTGCCGTCCAGGTAGTCACTGATGCCGCTCAGGGCCAGTACCAGAAGGGCCCAGCCGTCACTCTGGGGCCCACCGAACTCAGGCCGCAGAATCAGCCACAGGAAGAGGGGCACGCCGACGAGGCGCGCCATGCTGAGGATGTTCGGGATGGTGAGCACACGGTCCGTCTGGACGCGAGTCTCCTGAACCTCCACCCGGGGGCCTCCTGTGGGAAACGAACCAACGATGCTCCCTGACCTTACCTCAACGCAAAAAAGCTCTGGCTCTCGGGCTGTATGCCCAAGAACCAGAGCTCTAAAAGGAGTTCGGCGGCGTCCTACTCTCCCACAGGGTCCCCCCTGCAGTACCATCGGCGCTGTAAGGCTTAGCTTCCGGGTTCGGAATGTAACCGGGCGTTTCCCCTACGCTATAACCACCGAAACACTATGAAACTGACAACCGCACCACACCGTGACCATGGCATGGGGCTGTTCGTGGTTTCAGAACCAACACAGTGGACGCGAGCAACTGAGGACAAGCCCTCGGCCTATTAGTACCGGTCAACTCCACACGTTACCGTGCTTCCATATCCGGCCTATCAACCCAGTCGTCTACTGGGAGCCTTACCCCATCAAGTGGGTGGGAGTCCTCATCTCGAAGCAGGCTTCCCGCTTAGATGCTTTCAGCGGTTATCCCTCCCGAACGTAGCCAACCAGCCATGCCCTTGGCAGAACAACTGGCACACCAGAGGTTCGTCCGTCCCGGTCCTCTCGTACTAGGGACAGCCCTTCTCAAGACTCCTACGCGCACAGCGGATAGGGACCGAACTGTCTCACGACGTTCTAAACCCAGCTCGCGTACCGCTTTAATGGGCGAACAGCCCAACCCTTGGGACCGACTCCAGCCCCAGGATGCGACGAGCCGACATCGAGGTGCCAAACCATCCCGTCGATATGGACTCTTGGGGAAGATCAGCCTGTTATCCCCGGGGTACCTTTTATCCGTTGAGCGACGGCGCTTCCACAAGCCACCGCCGGATCACTAGTCCCGACTTTCGTCCCTGCTCGACCCGTCGGTCTCACAGTCAAGCTCCCTTGTGCACTTACACTCAACACCTGATTGCCAACCAGGCTGAGGGAACCTTTGGGCGCCTCCGTTACCCTTTAGGAGGCAACCGCCCCAGTTAAACTACCCATCAGACACTGTCCCTGATCCGGATCACGGACCCAGGTTAGACATCCAGCACGACCAGACTGGTATTTCAACGACGACTCCACCTGAACTGGCGTCCAAGCTTCACAGTCTCCCAGCTATCCTACACAAGCCGAACCGAACACCAATATCAAACTGTAGTAAAGGTCCCGGGGTCTTTCCGTCCTGCTGCGCGAAACGAGCATCTTTACTCGTAGTGCAATTTCACCGGGCCTATGGTTGAGACAGTCGAGAAGTCGTTACGCCATTCGTGCAGGTCGGAACTTACCCGACAAGGAATTTCGCTACCTTAGGATGGTTATAGTTACCACCGCCGTTTACTGGCGCTTAAGTTCTCAGCTTCGCCCACCCGAAAGTGAGCTAACCGGTCCCCTTAACGTTCCAGCACCGGGCAGGCGTCAGTCCGTATACATCGCCTTACGGCTTCGCACGGACCTGTGTTTTTAGTAAACAGTCGCTTCTCGCTGGTCTCTGCGGCCACCCCCAGCTCAGAGCGCGAAGCTCATCACCGGATGTGGCCCCCCTTCTCCCGAAGTTACGGGGGCATTTTGCCGAGTTCCTTAACCATAGTTCACCCGAACGCCTCGGTATTCTCTACCTGACCACCTGAGTCGGTTTAGGGTACGGGCCGCCATGAAACTCGCTAGAGGCTTTTCTCGACAGCATAGGATCATCCACTTCACCACAATCGGCTCGGCCTCAGGTCTCAGCCACAAGTGCGACGGATTTACCTATCGCACGGCCTACACCCTTACCCCGGGACAACCACCGCCCGGGATGGACTACCTTCCTGCGTCACCCCATCACTCACCTACTACCACCTTGGTCCGGCGGCTCCACCACTCCCCTTTGCCCGAAGGCTCCAGGGCGGCTTCACGGCCTTAGCATCAGCGGGCTCGATGTTTGACGCTTCACAGCGGGTACCGGAATATCAACCGGTTATCCATCGACTACGCCTGTCGGCCTCGCCTTAGGTCCCGACTTACCCTGGGCAGATCAGCTTGACCCAGGAACCCTTAGTCAATCGGCGCACACGTTTCTCACGTGTGAATCGCTACTCATGCCTGCATTCTCACTCGTGAACCGTCCACAACTCGCTTACGCGGCTGCTTCACCCGGCACACGACGCTCCCCTACCCATCCACACACCCGTTGGGGCTGTTGTATGAATGACACGACTTCGGCGGTACGCTTGAGCCCCGCTACATTGTCGGCGCGGAATCACTAGACCAGTGAGCTATTACGCACTCTTTCAAGGGTGGCTGCTTCTAAGCCAACCTCCTGGTTGTCTCTGCGACTCCACATCCTTTCCCACTTAGCGTACGCTTAGGGGCCTTAGTCGATGCTCTGGGCTGTTTCCCTCTCGACCATGGAGCTTATCCCCCACAGTCTCACTGCCGCGCTCTCACTTACCGGCATTCGGAGTTTGGCTAAGGTCAGTAACCCGGTAGGGCCCATCGCCTATCCAGTGCTCTACCTCCGGCAAGAAACACACGACGCTGCACCTAAATGCATTTCGGGGAGAACCAGCTATCACGGAGTTTGATTGGCCTTTCACCCCTAACCACAGGTCATCCCC